>JBMHDV010000034.1:0-61093 GCA_049889215.1 Candidatus Marinamargulisbacteria bacterium | reverse complement strand
AGTAAAGGTATTATTTGCCCAGCTTAGATTACTTGCAAGTTGAAAGGTGTTATTTATTAACTGCACACCATTAGCTGCTTGGTATGAAACTGTTTCATTTCGTGATGGCACCCATGATGCGCCATCCCAGGTTAACTGTTGCCCAGTTATGGCTCCCATTTGGGATAATCGTAACCCATCACTGTCAATCATCACTTCACGATTGGGGTTAATCAATGGTTGTGTAACCCAGGCATCAGTATCGAAGTATAAAATACTACGATTACTTACATTTGATGTCGCCAAATCCAACCCTGTCGATGTTAATGTTATGTGACGATTTGAGGATGTAAGTTGCTGTGCTTGCCATTGATTATTTTTAAACATATACACATCATTATCTCTAATGTTTGATGTTGATAAATGAGCTTGGAACCCATCCATTGCAATTGTTGAAGACCCTTGCAGATCAACAGGTGCCCATGCGTTATTACTGACGCCTAATAATTGACCATTTGTAGCACCGGAAACGCTTGGTAAAACATCTGAAAAAGATAAGCTGCCTTTCATAACATCACCATTCGTATCAATCATCATGACTGGGTGTGACGTGCCCGTATTCGAAATATCTCTAATTCGAACTGATCCATTAATATCCAATGTTGCTTGTGGGTTATCAACCTTAATTCCCACGTTCCCATTGGGCGATGTAGTTAAGTTGGACCCATTGGTTTGCCAATCATTAGTTGAACCTGTTGATGTTGTTGCTTGAGTAAATACGTGCCACTCCGATCCATCCCATCCTTTGAAATGATTTCCATCAAATAAAATAGAGCCTGCCGAAACATTGGACTGTGATTGGAGCGGGAGAGTGCGCAATCGAATGGCTCCGTTCACGTCCAATGTTTCAGTAGGATCAATACCAATCCCAACTTTTGAATTTTGTGTTATTTGAATGGGAGCAGCGAGTGATAAGGAACGATTGTTAAATGAAAGACCGCTATTAGATGGTATTGTGACAGCTTTAAATTGATTGTCTTGCCAAACCACCAATGCTTGATCTGTTAATTCACTATCATTCACTTTAAGCCCTGATTGATTTAATGTTAATGATGCATTGGTGCTTAATGAGCGTTTAGAAAATGCATTGTCGTCATTAACTACAACAAACGTTGCTGAATTTGATACTGGTAATTGTGAAGCATCAGGATTATGCAATTGTTGCCAACCATTTTGCCATAGGTGATAATTGGTTCCATCAAATAGTAGGCCGCCACGGTTTGCACCTAATTGAACTTGATTGGTTGATTGATTCGTGATTTCAAGATACTCATCAATCGAGTGTTCTTCAATAATATTTCTCCAACTTCCATTATTAGCGACATAAAAGTTGCCATTATTATACCGAATTTGACCATTTGAAATTGTGTTGGGTAAGGGGTGATCTTGAATACTGATTCTATCCGTTTCATTAATGGTAAGTTGATTATTAATTATCGAAAATTGATCTGAAAATTCAGTTGCATAAGATTGCCCTTGATTTGTTCTTAAAAAATAGTTGGTTTGATTGGACTGATACAAATCAGTAAATGGTGCAATTTCCCCATTTAAATTGATTTTAAGTAATTGGTTATCATAATTTCCGCTAATCTGAATTGGGGATGCTCCAGTTTGTGTTTCTAAAATATTTATGGAGGCTTGTAACGCTGATATTGTCGATTGAATAGACCCGACAGATGTAGTGACATCCTGATTTAACGATTGAATGGTTTGATTAACTTGATTAAATGATGTCGAGATTTGGTTTGGCAATTGCAATAATTGAGTTAAGCTAAGTGCTGTTAATGATGGTCCATCTTTAAACATAATAGATGATTGAGCCCCTTGAATTTGGATGTCACCTAAAATATCAATTTTCTTAGCCGGCTCATTAACCCCAAATCCTACATTCCCATTTTTAACAAAAAGTGCAGTAGTATCGCTTAATTGCTCTGCGCGGTGACTATGTACAGAGAAAAGTGTTGGGTGAATGGGGAATTCAAGACGGCTTTGATTTATAAGTACAACCACTCGTGGTGATTTTACATTGGAGATATCATCAACAGGGCCTAAAATGATTTCAGTAAATCCATTTTTAAATGTTAATGTCTGGTTGGTGTGCCAGTGCCTAATATTTGTTGCTTGATCAATAATCATCACTTCCGCAGGATGATTTCCTTCTAGTAATCCAGTGTTTGTATCCGATAAGGTTACCTGGATCACAGATGTTGCAGTAAGCGACATAAGTGGTGTTATTAAACATAATTTAATAATAAAAATTAAAAAAAATCGTGACATGTTAACTTTTACTGAGAGTTATTAAGTTGTTCCCTTTTTTTTATTACTTTAAACATTTTTCTTTCTTGTTATTTTGCTTAGGGACTTTTATGGTCACAAATGGCTTCAAATGATATAATTTTGTATTGAAATGAACACAAAAAATACGGTTTCTTTTTTATCACAAGGATGTCGATTAAATCATTCCGAAACAGCTGGCTTAATTAATGAATTTAAAGCCAAGGGGTTTGCAGACGTTGGATTGGATGATGATCCTAACATTGTTGTTATTAATACTTGTACGGTGACAGAGAATGGTGATAAAGATACACGTCGGCTTGTTCGAAAGATTAATGAACAATGTTCATCGCCTCGAATCGCACTCATTGGCTGCCAAGCACAAATTAAAAAGAATCACTTGATGGACTTAAAAAACGTTGAATGGGTCATTGGAAATGAAACAAAAGATCAAACGGCTCGAATAATTTTAGAAAATAATACAGGCGTGCATGCGCCTAAGTTTGAACAAAAATCATTTTTTCAAGATTATTCAAGCTTTGATCCAAAACATACGCGCGTAAATTTAAAGATTCAAGATGGATGCGATTTTTACTGCTCGTTCTGTATTATTCCATTTGCGCGAGGTCCTGCACGTAGTCGTGATTTCAACAATATCATTGATGATGCAAAAGGATTAATTAATTTAGGGGTAAAAGAGCTTGTGTTAACAGGTATTAATTTAGGCACCTATCAATTTGGGGCGTTTAATTTTTATGATCTTCTAGAATCATTATTACAATTAAATCCAGGAACACGAATACGTATTTCATCCATTGAACCAACAACCATTGATAACCGCTTGATTCAATTATGGCAAAAGTATTCAAATTTTTGTCGCTACTTACATTTGCCAATTCAATCTGCAACCGATGAAGTATTAAAATTAATGCGTCGCAAATATAGCTTAAATGAGTACTTAGATTACATAAATGATGTTCGTCAGACATTACCTGATATGTGTATAGGGACCGATGTAATTGTTGGCTTTCCCGGAGAAACAGCAGCTCTTTTTAAATCAACGAAAGCAACATTATCCAGAGCGCCAATTGATTACTTTCATGTTTTTAGCTATTCAGAACGTTCAATGGCACATTCAAGAAAGTTTGAGAATCAAAACCCTCCAGCAGAAATTAAAGCAAGGAGTCTGGCTTTAAGGGGGCTTCATAAAATAAAATGGGCAGATTTTATGCGATCAAAAATTGGTGATGTTCATCATGTGCTGTTCGAACAAATAAAACAAGATCAATGGGTTGGAACAACTGAACACTTTATAAAAGTGTTTGTAAAATCTGATGACAATTTAAAAAATAAGTCACTTCGTGTTAAGCTTAACGCCATGACAGAACGAGGAATTGAAGGTGAATTAGTATGAGCAATCATGTTTTTATAGAAACTTATGGTTGCCAAATGAACGTGTATGATTCTGAACTAGTTAAGTCCATATTAGTGGATGGTGGTTTCAATATTGTTAATGAGCTTAAAAAGGCCGACATTACATTAATCAATACCTGTTCGGTTCGAGAGAATGCAAATAATAAAGTGCTTAATCGAGTTCATGAAATTAAACAAGAAAAAGATGGCATGTTGGTCGGTGTTTTAGGATGTATGGCAACCAACTTTAAAACAGAATTACTCGAGAAAAAACGATTAAAAATAGATTTAATTGCAGGGCCAGATAGTTACAAAGCATTGCCTAATTTATTAAATGACGCAATTGATGCGAACCAGTCGGTAAAACCATTTGATGTTACTTTATCTGAATTTGAAACCTATGAATCTGTTACGCCATCTCGTACTGAGGGTGCAAATGCATGGGTCGCTATTATGAGAGGGTGCAATAACTTTTGCACATTTTGCGTTGTCCCTTATACCAGAGGTCGTGAACGAAGCCGATCCATTCAGTCCATCCTTGATGAGGTAAATCAATTGGTTGATGCTGGTTTTAAGCAAGTCACCTTGCTTGGTCAGAATGTAAACTCATACCGTTTCGGAAATGATTCTTTTATGGATTTACTTGATGCTGTAAGTTCAAAAACAAACATTGAAAGAATTCGTTTTACTTCACCTCACCCGAAAGATTTTCCAACGGATTTATTATCGCTCATTGCTGAAAGAGATAATATTTGCAAGCAAATACATGTCCCGCTTCAAGCTGGAAATGATCGAGTATTAAAAAAAATGAATCGTACATACACAAAGCAACAGTTTTTAGATCTTATTGATACAATTAAAACAACAATTCCTGATGTCGCACTTTCAACCGATATCATTGTTGGCTTTCCTACTGAAACATATGAAGAATTTTTAGATACAATCGATGTTTGTAAGCAGGTTAAATTTGATCATGGGTATACATTTAAATATTCTGAACGACCAAACACGCGCGCCGCTTTAAAATTTCCTGACGATGTTAGTTCCGACGAGAAGACACGTAGAATTACTGAACTCGTTGCGTTGCAAAAAAAACACTCTCTAGAAAAGAATTCCCGTTGGATTGGTCAAACCCAACCTGTTTTGATTGAACGAATTGATAAAAATGGTTTTGGTGTTGGTCGAAATGATGCGAATGTACTGGTTTATAGTCACCAAAACAATGTTTCCGTGGGAGATATTATCAACTTGAATATTACATCAGCAAGCCCACATGGCATTAAGTCGGATAATTAAGCTTGTAACTTTAAATATTCAATAATATGATCTGTGGTTTTTTTAAATCCATGATGATTAATATTAAATTGAACATCACAAACACTGGTGTAACGCTGATGACGATCATTAAAGAGGTCTTCAAACGAATTATTTTCAAGGCCAATAATGCCACGAGTATGAAGATTGGGTATTCTATTTAAGATATTGGACATTTCATCGTAAAGATAAATAAACATTGCTTGGTGACGAATAAGTTTGATTTGGTCTTCTGCATAAATAAAGCTTCCACCTGGTGATATAACAGTATTTTGACCAAGACAATCAATAACGGTTGTGGCTTCCAATGCTTTAAATTTATCGATACCCAAATTTTCAATAAGGTCAGATAAGCGTGTCCCATTTTTGGTTTCAATAATTTTGTCTGTATCAAAAAAAGACAGATTTAGGTGCTTTGAAACATCTGATCCAATTGATGATTTTCCTACTCCCGCCATACCAAAAAATATAACTGATTTTTTTAAATTAATTTGATGTTTAGTTTTCATAAAATATGGGTACATTATAACAGGGGGCAATATGGAACAAAAGAAAAAGACCACAACAAGTTCAAATTTTAACAGTGTACTTATTAGTGATTATTACTTAAATGCAATTGATCAATTAACGGAAACATTAACAAAAGACGATAATGATCAATTAAAATCTTTTGTAACCTCCATTTGTGATAATGAACCTCATGAAGAATATAATGGCACGTTTGATAATTACCTAAATAAAATTTTAGATAATAAAAACACTAAAAAAGCAGAACAAATTATTCATTTGATCGGCAAGATTGGTGCTAAATTTCCATCATTAAGTGAGTGTACTATTGATGCGTTAATTCATATCGTTGATGATCACATGGAGCCAGCAATTTGTAAGCCTGCGTTACAAGAAATGGGAAAAATTGGGCATGTGAGAGAAAGCACATGCAATAAAATTATTGATGAAATAAATAAGGTTACACATGAGGTTGATGATCATGACACAACCATCGAAGCAATCCATGCATTATATGAGATTGGGCTAGCATGGAAAAAGAAAAAGAAAATATTTTTTCCATTATTGGATATATTAAAACGTGGTGATAAAGAAGAAAAACTTGAGGCAATTCGTGCTATTCGAACTCAGTTAGAAGGGTATTGGGAAAAACCCATTCAATCGCTTAAAGATTTAGTTTTATATGATGATGACTTTGAAGTCAGGCGAGTTGCTGCAATGAGCTTGGGTGAGGTTGGTGCATATACATCATTCTCTGTAAGAGAAGCTGTATTTGAGTTAACAAGTCAAATTGCGAATCAAATTCAACGCTTAAAAATATCTTTAGATAAAAATAAAGTGAATAATTTTCATATTAAATGCCGACTTCACGACTCTAAGGCTATTTTAAAGATTTTATATCACTATATTCGAATTTATAAATACGGATTTGTTGATTAGTTCTGCTTTACAACAATTTTTTAAACCAATATTATATATAAATGTTTACGATTTTTGTGATCATAAAAAAACTGATCAAGTTTTTAAACTCAAATGAATCCATATCAAATATTGCATTCAGTTCCACACTTGCTTTAATCTTTGCTTTATTGCCCTTTAATGCGATTCTTCACTTTATTGGAATAATAGGATTAATTGTATTTAATGGTAACTTCTTCGTATTTTTGTTTTTCACGCCAATATTTGAGCTTTTTTCAAATGTCTTTTATCCGTTTTTTGATCATTTAGGCAATTGGTTTTTAACAATTCAGTCATTCCAATCAGTATATAAATCAATTTACGAACTCCCATTCATAAATTTAATTGATTGGAATAATTCAATAATGATGGGTGGGCTCTTGTTTTCAATTATTATTGCTATTCCAGTTTATTATTTACATAAAGTATCATTAACCAAATATCGAAAATTAATAATGCCTATTATTGAGCGTTCAAAATTACGACATATTTTTAAATTTCCATCATGGTTAGGTCGATTCAAATGAAAAAAACCATTAAGCTATTAACATTGCTGTTTTTCATTACATCCATGTCTTTTGTATTATTTGATGAGTACATCATTCATAAAATGATTGTCTCAACAGCCGAAAAAATTACAAATAAAAAAACTGAACTTAATGACTTGAATATTTATTATCTTCCCGATTTAACACTTGAATTAATTGGATTAAAACTTCCTAACCCAGTTGAAGATAATCATCTATTAATAAGCGATAACTTGACTATTTCAATGGATGTAAACGAATTGTTAAAAAAGCGTTTGATTATTTCTAAAATATTTTCTCAAAACACAGTTTTTTTTGATGCATCAAATCCACCCAAAAAATTACCATCTTTCGCAAATAAAAAATCTGTCAAAGCTCGCTTTAAACGGTTTGATTTTATGGCCGCATTAATAGAAAAACAAACCTCATCTTTGGCATTGGGCGACATTTCAACAACGGTTGCATCATCTTTATCTTTTGATAAAGAGTATAATGAAATTGATGATGTAATATCTCAATCCGGCCAGGTGTTTTTAACTAGAAAAGAACAAGGACTCTCTCTATCTAATGATATTTTGTATGAAATTAATCAAATTAATCCAGAAAAGGTAACAAGCATTAATGACATTGTTTCCCTTCAAGAAAAATTGCCAAAAATTGATAAGAAAATTAATGAATTAGATATTAATACAAGCACACTGAAAATCATATATGACCAATCATTACTAAAAATAAATGAATTAAATGCGACCATTAATCAAAAAATTGATGACTCATTTTCATTTAATATCAATTCTGGAGATAATAATATAAGTTCAAAAAATGTGGACGTTGCCATTAGATTGTTTTCATCTTTCATGAATTCATTCAAAAAGAGTCCGGTGATAAATTACCCAGCTTCTACGGTGACCGGAACCACTTATCATTTTAATGATCAAAATAATCCAAACATATTAATTAAAAATATTGATATTAATAACCCAAATTCAGACGATTACTTAATGGCTAGAAATATTACGTTTGTTAAACATCCAGCTTCGCGTATGTCGATCTTATTTACACAGAAAAATAAGCCAAACTATAAAAATCTATCAATTGAATATAACACTATTCAAGATGGTGCCAGTTCAATCAAATTAAACTTAAACGAAATACGAATTCCAACGTATCGTATTTTTGAGAACGATAAGCTTCAAGTTAATATGGTTGAATTATCAACGACTGAGTTATTTGCATCGGCTAATATTACGGACCAGTTAGATATGAGAGGCTCATTTTATCTTAAATCACCTAATTTTAGGGTGATTAACAAACAACCAAATTCTCATCCAATTGGAAGTGTTATTCCTTATTTAAATAATAAAACGATTAAATTTTTCATAGCTATGAATGGACCATTAGATAATCCAAATACGGTGATTAATACCAACCTTGACACTCTTGTTGGTGATATAAAGAGCCAAATACTCGACAAGAAGATCCAACAGTTTAAAAATAAAAGAGATAGAAAAGCTACTGAATTAAAAGCACAACAATCAAAGAAATTAGATGCAAAACGAAGTCAATTAAATGATTCCTTTTCTCAAACTGAAGTCGCATTAAAATTTCAAGTAAATGAACTCAAAGATAAATTGGAATCTTTGGATCGTTCGTTAAAACAGAAAAAAGTATACATAGAGAACAGTGTTAAATCCAGTGTTGAGAATCAGATTAAAAAAATTAAAATTAATTAGCGTACATTGATTCCTTGATTATATAAGGTCTGTTTAATTTCTTGAATTGTCAGTTCTCCATAATGAAGTAAAGATGCCAACAATGCAGCGTCGCCAATATCAAGGGCATGTTTGATATGTTGTATAGTTCCAGCACCACCAGAAGCAATCACTGGTATATTTACCAATTCTTTAACGTTTTGAAGCATATCTGTGTCATAACCATCTTTTGTTCCATCCCTATCCATGGAAGTCAGTAGAATTTCTCCAGCCCCAAGGCCCTCACAGAATTTAATCCATTTTAAAGCATCTAAACCTAAATTATGACGCCCACCATGAGAGTACACTTCACAAGTTGTTGTTGAATGACTAGCAAGCCCGGTGTAAATATTATCATTAGAAAAAAGCTTGGCAGGGGTACTGCCAATGCGTTTTATATCAACTGCAATAACAATACATTGCGAGCCAAAATGGTCGGCTGCCTCTTTTATAAATAAGGGATTATGAAGCGCGGCTGTATTTAAAGACACTTTATCAGCACCAAGGTTGAGTAAGTCTTGAATCATACCAATTGAATTAATTCCGCCACCAACCGTAAAGGGAATGAAAATCTCTTTTGCTACCTTCTGAATTAAATCCTTTAAGATCATTCGTTTATCAGAGGATGCTGTGATATCTAAAAATACAAGCTCATCCGCACCATCATTGGCATACTTTTTTGCTAGTTCAACTGGATCTCCTGCATCTCGAATGTTAACAAAATTTGTCCCTTTCACTACACGTCCTTTATCTACGTCAAGGCACGGTATTATACGCTTTGTAATCATAATTTAAACCCTTCTGAATAACCTAATAGATAATCATTATACGTCATAATGGCCTTTCCCTCAGGTTGAACTTCCAATAATTTAAGTTGCCCATTTATTAATGATGATTGAATAAGTTTTAATCGTTTTCCATTATGATTCACATAGGCCCCTGGTTTTGGAGAAAAGGCACGAATTTTATTGTGAACATGATTTGGATTATTGAATGATGTTATTTCTAACTCCTCTTTTGTGATTTTCTTTGTGTAGGTTGCTGCATTGTGGTCTTGAGGCGTTTCAGTGAAACTTTTATTTAAGTATTGATTTTGAATGAAATAGACAATTAAATGAGCGGCATTTTGCTTTAGCTTTTCTGTTAGTGTTAACAAATTATCATTTTGATCAATGGGAAATGAGTCTAATAATAATATGTTTCCTTCATCCATTTTTTCATTCATGTGAATTAAAGTGTTTCCTGTTTCTTGATCTCCGTTTATTAACGCACTATGAATTGGAGATGCCCCTCGATATTTTGGTAAGAGTGACGCGTGGATATTTATACAAAAAAAAGTGTCAGTAATCACTTGTTCAAGAATCATGCCATAAGCGACAACAATGATTAAATCTGGAGATAGATCTTGAAGTTGTTGGGTTAGTAACTGCTTGTTTTCGGGAGTGTATGTAGTCAGTCCATTGGTTAAGCCATATTGCCTAACAGGTGATGGAGTGGGGGTTCCACGGCGGCCTTTGGGTCGATCCGGCATAGAAATTACTGAAATAGTCGACGAAGAAAATGATGAGACAATTTTGTCCAATATAGGAACTGAAAAGTCAGGGGTCCCTAAAAAACAAATGTGGTCAATTTTATTCATTTTGTAATAATTCTTTTATGGCAATATTATTTGTTTCGTCTGTAAATTTAAACGAAGTTGCATTTAGTGTGTGTAAAAAGTATTTTTCAGATTCAGCTGGTACATCAAAGCCCACCAATACACGACCAAAAGCTGCACCATGATTACGATAATGAAATAATGTGATGTTCCACTGATGATTTAAATTAGATAAGAACTCACCAAGAGCACCTGGACGCTCTGGAAATTGAAATCGATAAATTTTCTCATTTAAATTGGATTCTTTTGGTCGGCCACCAATCATATGTCGTACATGAATAATTGCACACTCATTTGATGATAAGTCATAAAACTTATACCCTTTAACTTCTAAGGAATGAAGAAGATCTGAAAGTTCGGCAGAGTTTTCAATTCCAACAAAAATTTTTGCAACTGCATTTGATTGGAAGCGGTAATTAAATTCAGTTATCGTTCTATGCCCGATGGATTTGCAAAATTCAAAAAGTGCGCCAGGTTCTTCAGGAAGTTCAACGGAGAATAGTAACTCTTTATTTTCTCCAATATCAGTTCGTTCAGCAACATGTCGCAAGCGATCAAAGTTCATATTTGCTCCACAATTAATTGTGACTATATTTTTTTGTTTTAAATTATGATTTCTAGAATAAGCCTTAAACCCAGCTAAAGATAGTGCTCCAGCAGGCTCTACAATCGATCGAAACTCATCATAAATATCTTTGATGGCTGCACAAATCTCATCTGTACTAACGGTGATATAATCATCCAGGTGGGGTTGAATTATATCAAACGGCAATGCCCCAATTTGACGAACTGCAACCCCATCCGCAAAAATACCAACAGTATCTAATATGACCCGTTCTTGTGCGGCTAATGCTGCTCCTAAACAATTTGAGTTTTCTGGTTCAACCGCAATAACTTTAGTTAATGGACTGATGGTTTTGAAAACAGCTAAAACCCCAGCCAATAATCCGCCACCACCAACAGCAACAAAAACATAATCGATCGGTTCAGATAATTGATCCAATATTTCACTGGCTAAAGTCCCTTGTCCAGCGATAACGTCAATATCATCATAAGGATGAATGAATGTTTTGTTTTGAGCATTCGCTAGTTCTTGAGCATGCGCATAAGCATCATCATAAGAATCGCCATTTAAAATTACAGTAACCCCATATGCTCTTACTGCATTTACTTTTATAGGAGGCGTTGTCTGTGGCATTACAATTGTTGCATCTAAGTTCAAAATTTGAGCGGACATAGCAACACCTTGAGCATGGTTGCCTGCTGAAGCAGCAATGATACCATTAGACCGTTCATGATTGGAAAGTTGTCTAATTTTGTTATAAGCACCTCGACACTTAAACGAGAATACAGGCTGCAGATCCTCACGTTTAATATATACATTATTGTTATACCGTTTAGATATAATATTGGCTTGATAAAGAGGGGTGTTGATTGCAACTCCAGAAACATCTGCATTTGAAACATATTCATAAACTTGAGATAAATCCATAGTGGTTATTATAAATGATTCAAGTCCAGATGAATACATCTTCGCCCTTAAATCTTGTCAATTGACATCTTCTTTTGTAATTTAAAACTATGAAAAATATCGTGGTCATTGGTCGACCCAATGTTGGTAAATCAACATTTATAAACAGACTTTTAGGTAAAAAGACAGCCATTACAGCTCGAGAAGAGGGTGTAACGCGTGATATTCGTTACTTCGATCAAACTTGGAATGGCAAGGCTTTTCGAGTATGTGATACCGGTGGTGTTATTTACACAAAAAAACCATCCAACCCATATCAGCATCAAATAAACCAAATGATTGAAAGCGAACTAAATACAGCATACAGAATTATTTTTATGGTGGAATTTGACTTTCCAAATCACCCCGATGATATAGCGATTCGTCAGCATTTAAAGCAATATGCAGGTAAAACTGTACTGGTTATAAACAAAGCCGACAACTATGATCGAATTACAGATATTTATCCATTTTATGCGTATGGTTTTGACTCAATGTACCCGGTATCTGCATTTCAAAATACCGGTATTGGTGATTTATTAGATGATTTAGTTGAACATATGGGGCAAAAAGAAGTAGTAGAACATGAAGATCAAATCAACATTGCTTTAATCGGAAAACCGAATGCTGGCAAATCATCATTGTACAATGGACTATTTAATCAAGAGAAAGCCATTGTTGATGAACGAATGGGAACAACTCGTGACATCAATGAGTCTCAACTACAAGTCAATGATCGGGTATTAAACTTTATGGACACAGCTGGTTTAAGACGCCGTCGAAAAGTGAATGATACAATTGAATATTTTTCAATAATACGTACAGAACGAGCGATTGAAAGTGCTGATATCGTTATCTATATGATTGATGCCGAGGAATTATTAACAGACCAAGATAAAAAGCTTTTGAATCATATTTTTGATCTTGGAAAAAATTGCATTATTTTTGTAAATAAGTGGGATTTACTAAATCGAAACACTCATACCAGAAATGATATTGTTAAAATTCTTGAATATGAAGTTCCTAAGTTAGTTCATTTTCCAATTTTAATGGGGTCTGCCAAAGAAAAGCATAATATCCAGCCTTTGTTGAATACAATTGTAGATGTCGTTGATGCATCAAGCTACCGAGTTCCGACGCCTGAGTTAAATGAATTTTTAAAACATTTTTTCTCTATTCATCATCCCCCATCTAAAAAAGGGAAACAGTTTAAAGTATACTATGCGACACAGGTGGCTGTTTGCCCGACACAGTTTGTGTTTAAGGTAAATGATGCAAAATTATTAACAAAGCCATTTTTAAGAAATTTTGAAAAAGAATTTCGACAATTTTTCCCATCCTCAATGGGAGTTGGAATGAAGTTTGAGTTCAGATCAAAAGAAAATGTTTAACTTTTTTCGTTTTGTGGAACAATAATAAGTATGACATTAGCTAAAAATATTCCTGCCAAACATAGATTGATTTCAGAAGCTGATCAAATTGAACTGCAATCTGCATATGAAATAAGTCAGCGTGTTCTAAAAAACGCTTATAATGATCAGGGTATTAATGCAGGAGAAACTCATTTTTCTGATGTTTGGATTCGAGATTGTTGCTTTGCTGGTTGGGGTGCTTTATCATTAAATGATACAAGTGTCGTGCAGGGGTTTTTAAGGCATGCATTAGCAAATATGAAAGAAGATGGACAATGCCCACTTCGTATTGGTCAAAAATACTTTTTATTAAAATATTTACATTTAACAGGTCCTAAGGGGCCAACCTATATTGAAGACAAATATGTATCAATTCCTGTTGATTCTAATGCATTAATAATTATCTTATTTGAAAAATACATACTCGAAAGTAATGATCAAAATTTTCTTGATAAGCATCTAAAGGACTTAATCAAAGTAATTGATTGGTATCAGACACAATCCTCCAATAATCTAATCGTTGAAGGCCCTTATGCTGGTTGGGCAGATAGTCTTAAAAAAACAGGCCATGTCTTATATTCAAATGTTTTATACGCAAAGGCATTAAAGTCAATGGTTTCTTTAACTGAAAAAAAAGAAAAGATCTCAACTCGACTAGCCAAACAGTATGAAAAAACTACGACAGCAATTGTTGATGTGTTTTGGAATGGATCCTATCTTATCGATTACGTAAATGAAACTGAAAAGTGTGAACATTTATCATTGGATGGAAATGTTTTAGCTGTTGTTTTTGATATTATTGATACCAGAAAACAAAAGAAATTATTACGCTCCATATTATCAGAAAAAATGTTAACAAAGCATGGCGCAAAGCTTGCTAATAAAGTCTATGATAACAAGGTCGTTTACCCACCATTTTTATTGATTAACTTAAAAGATTATCATAACGGACTTATTTGGTTTTGGGTATGTTGTGTGGCAACTGTTGCTCTTTATAAAAATGATTTTAAAGAAGATGCATTTAATCTTTTTAAGGTCATGGCTAAAAAAATTACACGTGATAATACAATGTATGAAGTTTACGAACCTAAAAAAGGGAAAGCTGTTAAACGCTTGTTTTATAAAAGCGAACAAGGGTTTGCTTGGTCAGCTGGATTATTTGTATGGGCGTATCAAGAATTGTTTAATAAGCCTAAATAGATATCTTTCAGTTGTTTCATATAAGCTTTTAAGCTATACTTACTGGCCAACTCCTCTGATTCATTTTGCCATTGCTCTAGGAAATTTTTATCTTCACTAAGTTTAGTAACTATTTTGGCAAAATCATCAGAGTTTTTACCCTTTAAGTAATGAGTAAATAAGCTTGAAGGATATTCGACATTATCTCTTAATAAGAGTGGCAACTTAACAGAGCTTGCCTCAATTGTAGCGAAAGCGAAATTTTCTTGATAAGAAGGCATGAAAAATACGTCAGAAGCGGCATAATAGCCAGGCATTTCATTGAAATCAACAATCCCTGTAAATATAATGTTTTTTGGTGCTTGTTTGACGACTTCTTGGAGTTTGTTGTATTCAGCTGTAAGTCCTTTAAACGGAGTTCCGCCAACCCATACAAACGTTACGTTTGGACACTTTTCAGCGGTTTCAATAAAATCATAAATCCCTTTTCTTGGTTGAATCTGTCCTACACAAGTAACAACAAACTCGTTGGTTAAGCCCATTTTTTTTCTAAATGTTTCTCGCATACCATCATCTTGTTTGAACTTTTGACGATCAACTGAATTGCAAAGAACATGAATTTTAGATTTAACACCAATTTTTTCAAGCTCCATCTTCACGAAGGGGGAAACGGCAATGACCTCTCTTGCTCGATTGTAGACATATCGTAAGTACAATTTTGCAAGTGGTCTCCATAACCGACTGAAAATTAAACTTCCTATAAAAGAATCAGGAACAACGTGTGCTGACACTACCATTTTATTTTTAAATCGAAATGATTGACGAATATAGTCTAAACCAATGGTATGAGCATGCACAACATCTGCAGTTTTTGCTTGATTTTGTAAATCATAAAAAGGATCTTTTTTAAGAGATTCAATTAATTCTAAAATAGCTGTTGTAACACCATTAGCTTCTCCGACAAATTTTTCTGCAATGACATGGATCTTTAAATTATTCATAATCAAATTTTACAATAGTTCTCTTCCAAAATTAAATAAAAATTATATAATAGTGATAATGAACATTGGTATTTTTACAGATACATATGAACCGCAAATTAATGGTGTCGTTACAAGCATTAAAACATCAATCGATTTTTTAGCTCAAAACGGTCATTCTGTCTTTGTTTTTTGCCCAAATGTTTCACCTGCAGTTGAATCATCCGATAAAGTATGGCGTTTTCCTTCAGTTGTATACCCGTTCCAACGTGAGTACCGTTTAGTACTACCATTTAATAAGCGATTAAAAAAAATTAAAGATTTAAATTTAGACATTATTCATATCCATACTCCTTTTACAATGGGGAATATTGGATTGAAAGTAGCAAAAAAACTAGACATTCCTGTGGTTCATACTTACCATACTTTTTTTGAAAAATATTTGCATTACTTTCCAATACTTCCAAAACAATGGGTATATAAATATGCAAAGCGTGAGTCTGAGCGGTTTTGCAACTTGTGTGACAAAATTATCGTCCCTACAAATGAAATGAAAGATCAATTGGGTAAATACAACATAAATAGAGAACTTATTACAATTCCAAGTGGAATTAATGTCTACAGTCCAACAAAAAAAGAAATCGCAATGTTTAAAAAAACCGTTATGAAGGAAAATGAATTTAATTGTTTGTTTGTAGGCCGGGTTGGGTTAGAAAAAAATGTTTATTTTTTAATCGATGCTTTTTTAAAAATTTCTGCAAAAATTCCAAACGTTCATCTTACTATTATAGGTGATGGTCCAGAGCGAAAAACAGTTGAGAAAAAAGTTTTGAAAGCTGGCCTTAACAACAAGGTTACTTTTACAGGCTATTTAAATAAACAAGACGTTTTTAGTGCATATCATGCGGCAGATTTAATGTTATTTCCATCCAAAACTGAAACCCAAGGGTTAACCGCAGTTGAGTCAATAATGTGCGGTACACCTGTCATTGGTTTGAATGAAATGGGTGTCAAAAATGTAATTGATAATAATGTTTCTGGTGTATTAACAAACAATGATGTGATTGAGTATGCAAGTGCGGCAATTGGATTACTGGAAGATGATAATGCGAGAAAAACAATGTCTATAAATGCAGCTAAATGTGGAGAAGCTTATTCTTACTTAACAACAAATATTAAACTTGAGCAGTTGTACAAGTCTGTTTTGAATTAATATCCGCCAGGTAATAAGCCAGTTCCAATAACATGACCGACTGTTACTGGGTAGATTAACGGGGCAAAATATAGTAACTGTTTTTTGAGAGGTTGGTTTCTGTTAAAAGAAACGGGTTTAGAACCAAGAGCTATGCTGAAATGGAGTGCATAGTCTGGAACTGAGGCAAGCTCAGTATTATTTGATGATATTGGAACTTCTGCATATGCAACTGTGAATTTGGAATCAAACGATAAAAAGTGGGTTGAGTTTTGCCATAAAATTCGTTCAAGGTTTAATTGCAATGCTGGCCCTGTTAGATAATGACCCGTAAGACCTTTTCTAATATATCGTTCTCTACCTTCGATTAAGACATCCACATGTGCCAACACACCGCCAAAACCTATTCTAAAGTTGTAATCGTTTATTTGTTTAGCATATGTCATGAAAAACAAATTATAGCCATCTGAAACACTGAAGGATCGTATAGTATCTGTTGTATTGTCTAGATAGATTTTATGGTGGATTAATTCAAATCCCCAACCGGTTTTAGCGGCCCAATTTTCGAGACGAAACGACCACCAATGTGAATCTTCAAAGCAACGATTATTATAATTTGCTGAAATTTTTTCATGTGGCCGATCAGCATATCGTATTGTCAAAGGGGAGTTGCCAGATTTTGAACACCCCATCATGGTAGATAAATACAACCCATCTGAAAATGATGGAAATATTTGAGAACTCATTATGAGTAATAAAGTAATGCAAAGTCTAAATTTACTTAATTTAATCATCATACAAGTAATTTATCATAAGTAATGTCTTTTATGAATTATTAGAATGATGGCATATAATTCATCATTTGGAGAGGCATACCATTTGGTGTGCTTACTTGATTCACCATGTTCGTTGGAGAGCCAGGTGAACCATTAGTCTGATTAAACAAATCCGTATTGGCAGGTGTTGAAATATTCGCAAAGGGCATCATTTCACCCGTTGTTTGTGTCGATGGCCCCATTAAACCAATCATTGACTGTGTCATCTGATTTTCCAATGCGAAAGAAAGCTGTTGTGGAGTTTGTGGAGAAAAAGGAAGTGTGGAAGATTTGCCTAAATTTAGTTGTTTATTTGCAGCAACTCGTTCATTTATTGTTGTTGTCAGTTGTGATGTGATTGTAGAAATGTAGTTAATGTAATATATCGTTTTTTCTTTATGGTAGGTTAATAAGTAAGGAATATAAGGAGATAGTGCATAAAACTTAAATGTTGATTTTTGAAATGTTGCTTGAAGCTTTGAAACTGATGGCGAAGATGAGTATGTTATATTAATATCTTTTTTATCTAATAATGTCATAAGTTGAATTGATATTTGCTCCAAACGTTTAATATCACTAAAAACAAGTGATTCATTAGTAATCATGCTCAAGTCTGGGGTCAGCTGTGACAAACGAAAAATGTTATTTACGTATTTATCTAACGCTTCAGTTAATGATGGCTCAAGAGAATCCCCCTGTGAACTGTAATTATAATCCATCGGCTGAGGTGTTGATGTTGGCTTTGCAATCACTTGGTTAACATCATCAGTATAAAGAGATTCAGCCTGCAAAGAAAAAGAAATAATGAAAAATAATAAGAAGGATTTAACCATATCTGTTATAATACATGGCTAATGGACAAAAAAGAAACGCTTATCAATGCACTAAATCAACTAGATCACCCAAAACATGAGTGTCCCTTAGGCTATCCTGCCGTTTTGAATCGAATTTCAATTAAAAATGGTGATGTGACGATTATATTTAATGAGCCCCCAGGAAGTTATGAAATCAATCAATTAAAACCGTCAATTGAATCCATTGTTTTTGAGCATGACTGGGTAGAATCATTAGAGATCGGAATTTCGTTATTATCATCAGAAGTTGAAGCATTAAATCCAGGATTGGATAATGTTAAACATGTTATTGCCGTTTCCAGTTGTAAGGGTGGGGTTGGCAAATCAACAGTTAGCGTAAATTTAGCTGCAGCTCTGTCTAAAAATGGCGCTCAAGTTGGTGTGTTTGACGCTGACATCCACGGACCAAGTTTGCCAACATTACTAACCCCACAAACCATTGCTTCAACCATGGATGAAGATTTATTACCAACCTTCATGAATAATAATATTAAACTTATGTCTTATGGCTACATCCAAAATCAAACCGAACAGCCCGCCATATTACGTGGACCAATTGCATCAAACTTATTAAAGCAATTATTATTTAAAACAGATTGGGGATACCTGGATTACCTTATTATTGATTGTCCACCTGGAACTGGCGACATCATGCTAAGCATTACCCAAGAATTGAAATTAACTGGCGCTATTGTGGTATCAACACCACACGAGTTAGCTGTTGCTGATGTTGAAAAAGGAATTGAAATGTTCCAAAAAGTAAATGTTCCTATTGTGGGACTTGTAGAAAATATGAGTTATTTTATTTGTGAAGATTGTACTAAAAAGCATCGTATTTTTGGTTCAAGTCCATTAAGTGGATTAATTCGAAAACATCAAATTAACAAACTTTATGAATTGCCTTTTACCAAAGAGGTTTCTAATCATAGCAATAAAGAAACTCCAATGATTTTGACATTGCCCAAAGAGGACGAAACATTGTTGACATTTAATAAATTAGCAAATGATGTCGTTTGGAATGCCGCTTTAGCTGCACCACAAAATGACATTACTGTTTCAACTGACAATGATAATCAATTATTTAAATTAAATGATAAAGGTATACCCTACAAAAAATTAAGATCGTTATGTGCCTGTGCATATTGCGTTGATGAAATGACCGGCAAGAAAACACTTGATGATAATGACATTGACCCAAACCTATCCATACAAGACTTTAAATCAGTAGGGCATTATGGTTACCATATTACATGGAATGAGGATGGAACTACACATGCTAGTATGTATGCAATAGCTGAGTTAAATTCATTAATAATTGATTAAATATTTTTGGCCGAAGGACACAGTTCCCTTAATTGACATATTGAGCATTTAGGTGATCGTGCTGGACATACTGTTCGGCCATGCAAAATTAACAATGTCGACATATCAATCCAAATTTCCTTTGGCCATCGCTTAATTAGGTCAAATTCAATTTTAACTGCATCATCTTTTTTAGAAAATCCCAGTCGATTGGTTAATCGTTTTACATGAGTATCAACAGTAATGCCAGGGATATCAAAAGCTTGACCAAGAATCACATTGGCTGTTTTTCGACCGACGCCTGGTAATGAAATCAATGCATCCAAGTCAGCTGGAACTTGACTATCATATGTGTCAAATAAAATTTGTGCCGTAGACTGAATGTTGTTTGCCTTATTATTAAAAAAGTTAATGCTTTTTATTAAGTCTCTAATAGTTTCAATGTCTGCATTGGCCATTTTTTCAGGTGTTGGTAACGCATCAAAAAGTGCTGGTGTAACCATATTGACTCGTTCATCTGTACATTGAGCAGAGAGTATTACGGCAATTAATAGCTCAAATTCATTTTTATGGGTAAGGAATGTTGTAACAGGTGGATATGTTTCTTTTAAAATGTCAAATATTTTTACGGCACGCAGGTTCGCATTCTTTATACTTTCACGCATGATTAAGTTCAATACCTACAGGGCAATGATCAGATCCCATAACTTCATTTAATATAAAAGAATCTGTAACCTTATCGGCGAGAATTGAATCAACCATAAAATAATCAATGCGCCATCCAATATTTTTTTCCCGTGCTGCCGCACGATATGACCACCATGAGTATTTTTCTTTTGTTGGGTATTGTTTACGAAAAATATCAACGTAATCCCTTCTTACTAACTCTGATATCCATTCACGCTCAATTGGCATAAAGCCAGATGTTGATTCATTTTCTTTCGCTCGTGCTAAATCAATCGGTGTGTGTGCTGTATTAAAGTCACCACAAACAATAACTTTTTTACCCATGCTTCGTAGCTCATCACAATAAGAAAATAAAGCATCGTAAAAACGCAATTTATAGCTTAGACGTTCGTCACCTTGTTGACCATTGGGAAAATAAACGCCAATCATATATGTATCCCCAAAGACAGCTTGTATCACGCGCCCTTCAACATCAAATTCAGGAAACCCAAATCCACTGATAACATTATCAGGGTTTAATTTTGTTAGCAGTGCAACACCTGAATACCCTTTTCTTTCTGCGGAATGCCAAACAGATTGATAGCCATAAGGATCTCGAAGTTCATCCGGCAAGTCTGCCTCTGCGCATTTTGTTTCTTGAATAAACAACACATCAGGCGCATGTTCATCAATAAAGTCTTTAAATCCTTTTTTTGCACAAGCACGAATCCCATTTACGTTCCAAGATATTATTTTCATAGTTTGATTTTAGATAAAATAACATAAAGATTCAATCAGTCGCCGTAAACCATTTAAAGTAATAATTTGATTGTAGGGGGGAGGGGTTTATTTTTATATTTAAAAAGTTGTATGATTTTATTAAGGAGATGATTACATGGCATTAGCTTATAAAACTGAAACAATAACAAAAGAAGAAAAAAAAGAATTAATTGATAAATTAAATCGAATTGAAGGTCGGATTAGAGGCATTGGGAAAATGGTTGAAGATGATCGTCAAGTTGAAGATATTATGATGCAAGTGACGGCAACATATGAATCTCTTCGAGTAGCAATGAAATCATTAATTAAAAAACATATGGAAGAATTTGTTACTAAAGGTTTAATATCAACAAATCAGCAAAAACGTGACGAGGCTTACAATCAATTAATTAACGATTTATTTAAATATACTCGCTAAAAATGATTATTGTTTCTGCATAATATGCAAACATGTATCTCCCCAGGATGCTTGAACATTTTTTCTGCAGTAGAGGTACTTAAACTTGTGGTGATGATTAAATCTTTTAGTGCTAATAATAACACTGCCCTTATCTAAATGAACGAATTTGTTTAACAATCGATCACATGTATCGGCATTAAAACATGTCGAATTGATGTATACACAACATTGAGCATCGTAGGAAATGTCAAAAAAGTCCGAATGTAAAAACTGAAGCTGATCTTCCCGACCTATTTTTGAAAGGTATGTGCCTTTAACCTCTTCAGCTAATGAGTGAAGTGTTGAGACCAGTTCTATTCCAGTGCATTGACGAAATATATTTAAGTAATGAGTGTAAAGTGTGATTTTTCCTGCACCACTTCCACAATCAATAAAGTGAGTATCTTTTGATAAGCTTAATTCCTTAAGAATAGAGTCAATTTCATGGAGTTTAACCTCACCATAAACCAATTGTCGGTCCATTTCTTTTTCATAGGATTTTCGACCATTAACCGATACAGAAAAGAGATTATATTGTGAATAAAGAGATTCGATATAATCAATTCCATTTATATTTTGTGACATGCATCAATTATCGATAAAAAAACCAAATACGCAAGTTATGAGTTTTGATGTTTTTTATATAATTCAATATTTGGAATCTGAGGATTTACAGTTGGGAAAAACCGATGAAAGTGATCAGCAAACATATAATCCAATTCACCAATTGATCGTGGTTGAATATCCATGATTTTATCCCACATATCCCAACGTTCCATGCACAAATAAATAAACGGGTCATTGCCCCATAACTCACGCATCTTGTTAAACATCAACCTGTACATTTCAATACGATGCGGCTTTACATATCGTACTTTATTATCGGACCCTTTGACCATTTCTTGGCAGGTTAATTTAGATCCGCGAAAGTTGTTTTCTATTAACCGTTTTTGCTCGGGATTAAAACGAAGCGACCCAATGGATAACCAGGCAATTTGTTTAGGCGGAACAATGGCCGCCAATTGGGTTAACAATTCGGTGTAGTCTTTTGCCCAATCATCATAGCGAATCATTGGGTCAAAGTGCAATCCAATCAAATAACCGGCATCAACGACTTTTTTAATGGCAGCTAGACGATTCTCTAAAGACGCTGTTTTATGTTCTTCTGTACGAATAATGTAGTCTGTATTCATCGACCAGGACACCACCGTTTTTTGATTATGCTGGCAGTTTAAAATCGGATCAACAACATCAGATTTTGTTTTCAGTTCTAAAACAGCGTTATCAACCGTAGAAAAATAATCAATTAATTGTTGAGCTTGCCCAGTTTCGTTTTCTAATGCAAGTGAATCACCCAGTTCCCAGGTGCCAATGCGAAAAAATCGCCAAGGTTGAGCCTTAATTTTAGTTTCAATTTCATTAATTAGACGATCGTTATCTTCAACCACTTCGAGCTGAGGATTGGTTAGATAGTTTTGTAAAAAGCAATAACTACAATCAAACGGGCAATTACTAACTGATTTTAATACCTTAACGTTGCAGCACACATATTCGTCATGAATGGTGGCACAGGTATCCATTTTCTCCCCTTTGTAGGGAACAAACTCAACGGACTTTTTTCCGTCTCTGTAATATGTTTCACTCATATTAAATCCATAACCTCACGAATTTTCTGCTGAGTTGCGGGCGTAGCTAACGCTGCCGTAAGTTCGTTAAGCTGGTCGTGAGTCTGTACCGTTGAATGAATCGAAATGCCAGTATGCTCCAGCGATCGATCATAGGTCAATTGGGCTGGCAATTGAATATCAGATATTAAGGCATCAATTTTTTGTTGGCTAGCCAACAGTACAGGATTAGCATCCACATTTAACTGAGACAGCCAGGTTTTCTGACGCTGTTGAGGGGTCATGTTGTTAAGTTTTAAGTCATTGTAGTTTGATTTTTCGAGTAACTCATTTAACTCCATATTATGTCGTTTCGTAAGAGCAGTGATTAACGATAACGCTTCGTCAAACGTGCGTTTTGTAAACTGAAAATACCGATCATCGGTTAATAACTGATGAAATGCATCCTTGGAATAATGCAAAAGATTCACAACCTCTTTTAACGAAAACCCTTTTTGGTGCAAAAATAATTGCGCATGGTCCGGCAAATCTAGAATTCGGCTCACATCTTTTTTTAAATGTGAATAAAAGGGAAGTTGAAATGACTGACAGGTTTGCAAATCAAATGGAAGTTGAATCGCGTTGATAAAACGAAGTCGGTGCATAATGGAGGCGTTTAAATTGTGTGCTTGCAACTCCTTAATCACATCCACAATAACAATATCCGGAGAAATAACAATATAAGGAAGTTCTGCAATACCTAACGCCTTAGCTACCTGATAGCGCTTTAAACCATCCACAATATAGCGTTCGTTATTAAATTCAATGCAAGTGATTGGGGATAAAAAACCATGGGTTTTTACGGATGGTAGAATACTGTCAACTACATTATCCAATCGCCAAGCGAGATATTCAATATTAAAACGACTAATATGAGCAGCCTTATACATGGGATTAGTATGTCATGAGTGATGCTAGAGTTCAATAACAGGTTAAGGCCCTTAAATGCCAGTTAATAACCAAATAAAAAAACCTGGATCAAAAAATAATATTGCACAGAATATTATAAAAAAAGGTATAAAAATACTTTTTAAAATACACTTCAATGCTTTTCGAAAATCAATGAACATATATTTAAAAAAAGAACTAAACATTATAGGTAGTTCACAAACTAAAAGTATCAACAATAGGTTTAAATAAAAGAAAACTGACATAGTAGGATCCCAAATAAATAATGATAAGTAAAATAAAGTGAAATTTAGAAAAGCAATAAAAAGAGTAATCAGAAAGGTCTCAAAAAGTTTTTGGAACGTAGAGCTATAACACTTAAATTTAGATGATCGAAATTCTAAAAAATATCTTATAAAATAAATGGCAAATAAAAGATAAGGAAAAAATAAAAAAATAAGAGGCCAAAATAATCATTAATATAACGGGGAATTCTTACATTTAAAGCTTTTTTTATTTCTGAATTAGATCTTACGGATTCAGAAAAGTAGTATTTTAAATGTGGATCTTTCAAGAGCACTGCTGATGCAATATCTATATCATCCAATAATGTATTATCCCCTACAAATCTGATATTGTCAGGAACCTTTTTAACAGCAGCTAAAACAATTTATTTATCTTCAACAGATGCAAATTCAAGCGCTGCACCATGATTGGAAACAGCCGCTAAAACAATCTCTTTATCTTTTTTTAAATCAACAGATGCAAATTCAAGCACTGCACCATGATTGGAAACAGCCGCCAATACAATCTTTTCATTATTTTTCAAATTTTCAGACGCATACTCTAGCGCCTGTCCGGTTGCATTAACAGCCGCCAATACAATCTTTTCATTATTTTTCAAAACTAGAGATTGTTTTAAGCATTTTCTGATACTTAACCGTCGGCAGCTGACGCTTCTTTGCGCCTTGCGTTAAAATTTCACATTTTTTTTTGATCACGTTTTTTAGTTGTATACGATCAATATTTGGCCATTGGTTTTCCCACTGCTTCATTAATGCCGTTAAGCGAAAATTATCCATTGCGGGTAATGCCATTGATAATTGATCCTCATGGCCACCAAACTTGGTCATGGTAATATCAGGCACCAAACCAACCGGTGCATATCGCAAAAATCGTAACCAAAGATCATAATCCTCACAAACAGTTAAGCTTTCGTCAAAGTTGCCATGCCGGTCAAATAACGATCGATGAATCATCACCGCAGATGGTGATACCAAGCAACGTTGCAACGATGGCTCAAAAGCCCAGCCATCAGGCTTTTGATGGTAAACTTTCTTATTAAAATGCTTCCCATTGCGAATCCAAGCCTCATCGGTTTGAAGTAAGCGGCATAACGGATTTTCTTTTAAATAAGCCGTTAAACACGATAAATGATTCGGTTTCCAAACATCATCCGAATCCAAAAACGCCACCCATGCTGCAGTGCTATTTTCAATGCCAATATTCCGAGCGTGGGATACCCCATGATTTTTTTCTAGCCGTAAAAGTTGTACATTAGGGTGTGAATAATCAAAAGGCACATCAGACCCATCATCCACCACAATGATTTCAGTCGGTGGAGTTGTTTGCTGAAGCACGGATTCTATCGCAATCTTGGTTTGTTGATGGCGGTTATAGGTGGGAATAATCACCGCAATGTTGAATTCTGGTAATGCCAAGAGATTTAATAGCTCCATAAATGCTTGATCAAAGACCGTAAGTGATGCATTAAAATCCGATACTGTATCGTTGTTGTTATGATCAGTTATGAATTTAAAAGAACTAAACGGAATCTTTGCTTGCTCGCAAGCAGCTGCCAAATGATGGGCTTCCATGTCAACAACGGCATCGGTGATAGATGCATCAAAGGTATTAACGGTTCGCCCATCAGAAAAATTAAACTGGTGATAGGGGATGGGAAGTGATGTTTTTAGTTCACAATTACAACTGGTGTGACCATCACTTGTTGTTTTAAGCATTACCCATTGATGCAAGTCTAACAAAGCAGCGCCAGCCGTGCCAAAATTGATAATTTCAGTTGGTTGAGCATGTTTAATTAGCCATTCAATGGCACGCTTTGTTTTCTCACCAACCCCGGTGATCACAATTAAAAAGGATGACGCTTGATACTGATGGAGCTCACCAGCTTGAAGAGCTTCAATTCGAACCCAATGTGTTGGGTATTTTTTTTTAAATTGGTTGGGTAGTTCTTTTTCTAATGCAACACATATAATAACCATAATTGTGAGTGTAGCAGGATTAATCCATTACGTTTAGTTACTTTGAATTTATTAACAAGGCGTACGAAATGTACTAAAGTAGATTTATTTAGTAAAATATAGTAAAAAAAAGAATGAAATTTTTTTTAGAACAAAAACGATAAGCATTAGAAATTAAACAAAGTTAAAATGGAGTTACTATGACAGTTAATAAAATTACCGCAAGAGATTTATACCATTATCCAAGTATATCTAGCCATAAAAAAAATACGCTTTTGAATTCAGGTAATTCGGTTTCAGAGAATGAGCGTAATGAGTTACTCGAGAGTTTAAATTCTATTCAAGAATTTGAGAAATTAAATGCAAATAAGATATTTATTCAAGTAGAAAGCGAGACTTTTACCGACGATGGAGGTCGTTATAAATTTACTGGTGTTGGTCAAGTTGAATCCATTGATGAAAATAATAATACTGTTAATGGGTTTAAACCAATAAATGGTACTAAATCTTTTCATATAATCAAAAGTAACCAACGTAGCACCAGTGATAGAGGTGTAACAGTTGATCAAGTAGGTGAGTTTAACAAAACAACAGGCAAGCTTGTAAAAGGAACCTGTCGTATTAGATTTGAGGATAACGACAGATACAACAGAAAAACAGAAACAATCCAGGGTACGTATGATTCAACAGGTAAACTTTTAAAAGGAGAACGAAAGTTTGAGTATAGTAATAGAGCTGATGGTTTAAAAACAAAGATACTAAGTGGAGACTTTAAATCAGGACGTTTGGAAACAGGAACAAAAACATTTGAGTTTGAAAGCGATAAACTGATTTCAAAGCAAGTTTTCCATGGGGAATTTGATCTTAAAACTAAAGCGTTAAAAAAAGGAACCCGAATACTTGAGTTTTCTGATAACTTATCAAGAGTTTCAAAAAAAACAGTAAAAGGTACATTTGAAAATAATGCACTAAAAAATGGTGAAATTATTATTCAATACAAAGATCATCCAGTGCTAGAAAAACAGTCTTTATCTGGCAATTTCTCTGATGAAGGGGCATTAAAAGACGGTATTAAAGTGAATTACTATGTTAGAGAAGGCTTAACAATTTCAAAAAATATTTTAGAAGAAAAATTTGTTGGGAAATTTAATAAAAAAGGAAGTTTTTCTTCGGGAACAATAACAACAGTATATAATGGCCATACCTATAAACTTGGTAAGAAAATAGAAGTCGGTACAAAAATGAATAAAGTTACGACGTTTGAGTATGTTAATAGAGAAGATGGTTTGATTAAAATAGAGCAAAAATATAAAAAAGGTATAAAAATATCTCATTCTGAAGAATATAGTGAAAAAGGTAAAAATATTTATGTAGAGAAAAAAGAAGGAGGGAACTATTTCTTCAGACACCAAAATGTGGTTGAAATATATGACTCACTTAAAGAATGTTTAGCCAATAATCTAGGATTGGTTAAATTGGAATTGAGTGAAGAGGGGCGCGCTATACTGGAACAGAAAAAAAATGTTATTGATCAAAATCTTAGAATTGGTGATCATGTTTATGTGCCGCTAAGGGGCATGGGGATTGTGATAAGTATAAACCAAATAAAGCTTGGTGGGAAAAGACCTGTTTTTGTAAGATTTAATAATCAAAATGTTCGAAGATATAGCGAATCTGAACTCGAACAAATGGTAGTGGTTTCAAAAGTAAATCGCAAAAGAACGTCGACTCAAAATAATGATGGCTCAGCGTCGAAAAAGAGACGTGTTTCTGATATTTAATATTACTTATAAGTAGTGTGAAGATTATTAGGAACTGTTATCAGATAATGGAGCCGGCGAAGGGATTTGAACCCCCGACCTACGCATTACAAGTGCGTTGCTCTACCAACTGAGCTACACCGGCTTCTCGTTTTAAATATTACTATAATTAAATTGATTTGGACAATATCTAAATTTAAAATCTTTTCACAACAAAAAATAACAATTGAAACAATCAAGTAAATTGCTTAATATAAAGAAACTAAATGCCGCGATAGCTCAGTTGGTAGAGCAGGGGACTGAAAATCCCCGTGTCGGTGGTTCGAATCCGCCTCGCGGCACCACTTGGAGCTATGCGATGAAATATCTATTATTAATACTACTAGCAAGTCAAATTTACGCCGAAAATTTTTATGAAATTCCTAAGAAGTACTCAAAATCACTTTTTCTTGATCTTCCAAAAGATAAGCAAATAACGTTAAAAGATCAACTCAAATTTAAAGGTAGTGTTCCAAAAGAATTTAAAATTACCATAAACAACAAACCTATTAAGGTTGTAAATGGAACGTTTGAAGCAAATGTTTCTTTAACAAAACTAGGGAAACAAACCTTTAAAGTAACGTTTGAAAACAATACTGATAGAATTCATCTTACAAAACAAATCATAAAACTTAAAAACTCAAATTCAATTGTTTTGTCACAAAATGAACTTGGGTTCATAAATACTAGTTTTGTTTCTGATAATTTTAAAAAACGACCATTGAATCAAAGATTACTTCGGGATGAGCTTGCATACTTTGCAAGTCAAATTACAACAAGAAAAACTGAGAAATCCAAAGCTATAAAGAATAAAGCAACAATTAAACGTTACAAAAAAGAAATTCAAAGTGTCGTTGATAATAATATTTTATCTTTAGATGCTAATGGGAACTTTAAATCATCTGATTCAGTTTCAACTATTGTTTTTCTTGCAACAATATCTAAAGCATTTGATTTGAAACCGTCATCAAAGGAATATAGTGAAATAAAAAATTACAAAGGTAAATGGTTTTATGACTTTTTAACCATTGGTTTAGATCAAGGTATCATATCATCATCTTCATTAAAAAACATAACTAAACCTATAACTCATGCAACTTTTGCAAAACTCTCGACCAGAATTAAAGCGTTGAAATATGAAATTAATGAACAGTTAACTTTTAAAGACATAGTACAACCAAAACAAACGTATTCTAAGGCACCATCTATTCAAGTAAATATAGAAGTTAACAGCGTAACAAAAATTTCTGAAACAATGAAAAAAATTGATTTAAAATTAAATACAACGCTTCCATTTGTCTCTAATTGGAAAAAAATTATTCCTACTAGTGACGGGCATGCATCAATCGTAATACCAATCAATCAGGAAACTATTCGATTGGATTTTGGCTCTGCGACTTTTGTTCAGTCATTACCTAAATTAACGAGCAAAAAAGTAACGAAAACGATGAACTTCACCCCTGTTATCAAAAAACAAATTGAAGTTAAGAAGAAAGTTGTGAAACAGCCAATGATTTCACCTTATAGTGATCTTAACAATCATTGGGTTAAAAATATTGCAAATGAATTAAAACAGTCCGGCAAATTGGCCAATACTAAGTCCTTTAATCCAAATAAAAAGATTTCAAGATCACAGCTGGCTAAGTATTTAGTTGAAATAAATGGTGTTAAGTCTAAGGGGGGTAACAAGCTATTATTTAAAGACTTGAAGCCAACAGATAAAAGTTATCCATTTGTTCAAGCTGTAGTCTCGAATAAGCTACTAAAAGGGGTAACAACAAAGCAGTTTGGTGGAAATAAAAAAGTGACTAAATTGCAAGCACTTGTTGCTGTTTCCAGATTACTTCCTGATACCCCAAAAGCAAATGATGTAAATTTGCCTTTTAAAGATATTTCAAAATACAAATGGGCTGCATCAAGCATTAAAAAAGCGTATCATTACAAAGTGATTTCTCCAGCAAAGCAATTAAATCCAACAAAGGAAATAACAAATGCTGAATTGGTCACATTGCTTTATAAAGCTTCTGTAATTTAATGACACTCCAAGCATTTGTTAAAAATGCATTAGAAAAAAATGTAGAGAGCCATTTATCTAAAGTTCAGGATTATGAATTAGCAATACCTAAAAATAATCAGGGTGACTTTGCTTTAAATATTGCCTTTAAATTAGCGAAAGATTTAAAAATGCCGCCACAAAAAATTGCTGAAGAATTAAAGTCTCAACTTATAAAATGCAATGACATATCATGTTCAGTATCTGGTGGCTATGTAAACTTAACACTTAATAATGATGCGCTCTATAAATTTTTCACCACATTTTTAAACACTGCTCCTAATATAAAATCATCAGAAAAAATTTTAATAGAATATGTTTCAGCGAATCCAACAGGACCACTTCATATTGGACATGGACGATGGGCGGCTATTGGCGACACACTTTATCGATTACTAAAATCTGTTGGTTATTCAATTGAAAGAGAATTCTATATTAATGATGCTGGAAATCAAATTCGCTTATTTAAAGAAAGTGTTATTGCAATTCAAGAGAATTCTAAAGCACCTGAAAATGGTTATGGTGGAAAATTTGTTGAAACAATTGCCCATAGTAATACTCCAATTGATAACATCATTGATGACGTAATAAATTATCAAAAAAGAACATTAGCCAGTATGCAATGTGAATTTGAAAACTGGTTTAAAGAATCAACATTACATGAGGAGGATATTATTCAATGCATAAAAGATGCATTTCCTTCTTATGTGTATGAAAAAGATACTGCGCTGTGGTTTAAAACTACCTTACATGGTGATGATAAGGATAGGGTCATCAAGAAAGAGAACGGAGACCTTACATATTTTGCAGCAGATATAGTTTATCATCTAAACAAAGTAAACCGAGGTTATTCCACTATTTTAAATATTTGGGGGGCAGATCATCATGGCTACGTGCCGCGCGTTTCAGCCGTTATAGCCGCATTAAAAAAGAATGTGACATTTGATGTAATTCTTGGTCAACTTGTTCATTTATTCAAAAATGGGGAACCGGTAAAAATGTCCAAAAGAACAGGCGAGCTTATCGAATTAGCTGAAGTGATTGAAGAAATTGGTGCTGATGCAACACGTTATTTTTTGTTAGAAAAAAAACCAGATCACCAATTGGATTTCGATCTATCAATTGCAAAAGAAAAAAATATAAATAATCCTGTCTATTATATCCAATATGCGCATGCAAGAATTTCTAATATATTAAATAAAACTGAAGATACATTTATGGTTACTAAAAAATTAAATGAAAAAGATCGAGAATTAATGATTATTGGAGCTCGATATTATGATGTTTTAATTGATGCGGCAACAAACCGTGAACCATATAAGATCTGCCACTATTTATATGATCTTGCAAAGTCTTTTCACTCGTTTTATAAGCAGAATCATATCTTAGAAAATAATGAAGTTCACCAAGGGCGTTTAGAAATTATTAAAGTTACTCAAAAAATTATTCAACACTGTTGTATGATATTAGGGATATCAACCCCCAATAAAATGTAGTATGATAACGATATGAGTAAATTTAAGTCAGTATTTATTGTTATTTCATTCTGTACATTTTCACTTATCTTTGGCGTACTATTTGCTTATTACATGGGATCAACATTACCAGAGAGAGTTACCATGGCTCAGTCAAAATCATTTGATGCCAATCAAGATCTTATTTGGGCAGCTTTACTTGACATCGAAAATTATCCATTATGGAAACCCAATTTGCAAAGTATCGAGATGTTAGGTACAAATGAATCTGGCTATACGAAATGGCGCGAAAATTATTCTCTTGGAAAGTCAATATCGTACGAAATTACTGAATATATTCCAAAATCTTTAATTGAGGTAAAAATAACATCAAGCAAAAATTCGCCAGAGGGTATTTGGTTATATAAGTTATCTAACTATCAAGATCGTGGTGTTCTTCAAATTAAACGCTTTGCTATAGTTGAAAGTGAAATTGACCGTTTTATTAATCGCTGGATCGATACTAAATATAACGAAGTTGATTATCAATTGATTAGTTTTAATACATATTTATCTCAATTGCTTGAAGATCAGGATGAGATTCAAAGCTTACTTACACCAGACTCAATAGAAAATAATGAGTCGCCAATAAATTAACTATCAAATGTTAATTCCTTGAGTTTATTAACGATTAAAACCATTGCGTATGTATCAAGTTTTCCATACTCTTCTAAATATTTATGTGCTTGAGCGCTAGTTTCTGGTTCATGCAATTTTTTTACCATAGCGTTAATACTTCGGCCAGATGAGACTTTTAAGTAACGATATGATAATGTTGGAAAAAGCGCTGGTAATATATATTTAATGGATGTTTTACCATTCATTTTTCTTAGATAAATGTAATTATTTTTAAATGGATCTTCCAAGTCTATTAATCGTGTTAATATATCATCAATAAATGCGGTATCCACTGGGTATTGTTTTTTTAACTTTTTTAAAATCATTGATTCATATTGTTTATTAAAAACAATAATACTCCCTGTTTTTGGGAGAATTCGTTTTAATTCGTTTAAAATTGATTCACGCGGATCTCCATCTGAACATATATACCCGTGATATTGAATTGATGATCCATCATCCACATGCAAGGAAACTTGAAAAGGAATTTGTTCATATGGAGAAGCATGATTAAAAGGTGGAAGCGCTGTTTGAAATGCTTCAAAATCTAAATATGAAATCGGTTTGGACATTGATGTTAGAAACTTTGATAATTTTTCACGATTTATAAAATCAATGCCCTCAATTTCACAGGCAATTTGTTGACGTTGTTTAAATTTTGAAAAATCATCAGGCGTAAAATCATTTATTGAAACCTTATCTTGATAATAAAACGAAAACTTATCATTAATAGATAATTCGCCAATATCGAAAACACTATGATTTGGCACATTTTTCCAGCAATAATCAATTGCTGAACATTCGTATGGTGAATTACAATGCGGGCCGATTGGCATATCTATTTGATCTGTTTTAAAGATTGGTAAAAATTCATGAATGTTTTTCTCTATCATAGGAATTTCATCTAATACATCATCTGTTAAATCCACCATCGTGAACAATTGCGTATAATCCAATTCTCCAGATCTTACATAATTGGTATTAATATGACAAATTGAACAACGCACAACTGGAATCCCTAATTGACGTAATATATAAAATTGAAATCCAATGTCGTGAGTGTGGTTACTTTTTATACCGGTTGAGCTTTTCACTTCAATTAGATGCCAACCATCATCCTCATAGATTAATGCATCAACAATACAAAAACATTGATCCCATTTAAATGAACCTTCAAATATACTTTTATATTGACTTACCATTGTTTTTGTTTTTGAAAGTTTATCCATAAAAGGCAAGTCTTCTGGTATTAGTTCAGCATTAGGAAATAAATGGTGCGCGGCTAAACCAACACGACTTCCTTGCTCAAAAATAAATTGCTGATTTTCATCAATATCAAAACATTCTGGCTGATTAAGATTAAGCCAGAGCATTTTTTTACACTGTCTAGCTTGCATATATTTCGATTTAGTTAACAGCGCCATAATTAAAAAGAGCCAAAATATCGGATATAAGTTTCTATTCCTTTAAGATAATGATCAATTTTAAACCGTTCATTTGGGGCATGAATATTATCGTTTGGAGAATTTAAACCAATCAAAACAACGGGGGTTTTAAAACGTGATTGAAACTCAGCCAAAATTGGAATTGAACCTCCTTCTCCGTGAATATAGGGCATAATCCCATGAGTTTCATTTAATGCATGAATTGCTTTTTGTACGAATGGATCATTTTCATTAACATGCATTGGTCTAGCATGTGGACCGATTGATTTTATATCAACAACAAAGCTTTCAGGAAAAAAGTCTTCAATATATTGCTTTATAAGATTGAATAATTTAGTAGGGCACTGAGTCTGTACTAATCGACAAGACAGTTTAAACATTGCTTCACAAGGAATCACAGTCTTTGCACCCTTTTCTGTAAAACCAGACTGAATGCCATTACAATCTAGCGTTGGTAAACTCCAAATATTTTGATAAAAGTTTGAGTTGGCGTGTTGACCAAGGTTAAAAAAACTGTTCAAAAAGGATAAGTTTTTGGCTGCTTCATTTGAATCTGAATCAAATTTAAAATCAAACGAAACCCCATCATAAAAACCAGGGATTAAAATTTTATTGGTTATTGGGTCTTTTAATGATTTTATACAGTCAGAGACATAATGAATGAGATTTGGAACACCTCCACCCAATTGGCCAGAATGAACATCATGATTCATTGAACGTATATTACATTCCAAGTAAATTAAGCCACGAACACTCGTACACACAGATGGTTGAGATTCAGAAAACATTGGATTATCAGAAACCAATAAGGCATCATGAGCCAATAAAGATTCATGATCAACTAGAAAACGATTCAATCCATGAGAGCCGATTTCTTCTTCTCCTTCGATAATGAATTTCAAATTAACATGTAACGGTGTATTAGACTTCAAATAAGACTCAACCGCTTTTAATTGGGCATAAAACATACCTTTATTGTCAGAAGCCCCTCTAGCATAAATATATTCATCATCAACCATTGGATCAAATGGTGATGACACCCACTGATCTAATGGATCAACAGGTTGCACATCATAATGACCATAACATAATAATGTTGGGTAAGTTGGATCATTTAAATGCTCAGCATAAAGTATTGGATTACCATAATTGTTAAACGATTGGACATTGCATAAACCAATTGATTTTAGATGCTCAACAACATGATCTGCGCATCTTTTTATATCTGGCTTGTGAACTTCAAGAGTGCTAACACTGGGGATTTTCAAACACTTAATTAAATCACTTATATAAGATGACTGTTGTTTTTTTAAATGATCAATTGGTGATGATACAGACATTATTTATTGTTGCTAGATAGAAAACTAAGCCAATATTTTTCTGGCATAGCTCCTAATAACATGATGGCCAGCTGAGAAACAAAAAACATCATTAGCCAGTAAAAAGTTGCCTCTGTAAACCCATATGAGTGTAACCCAATGCCAAGCATGTTCGTGCCTTTCCAAGACCATGCAGTCACCATATTTGAGGCAACAGCCATTATCATTAAGCGTTTATTGGTTAATAATTTACCCCATTTCATATGAAGAATGATAGCTGTCCATAAAACAATAAGAATTGCACCATTTTCTTTTGGATCCCATCCCCAAAAACGTCCCCAAGATTGGTCCGCCCATATTCCACCAAGAACAGTTCCTACAAAATTAAAAAATAATGAAATCATTAAAAAGACGTAGACCAATGTCGAAATTTGTTGTTCCAAATCTTTTGTCAAAAGTCGTGTAAGTGTTCCCATTAAAATATAAGTTATCGCAAAAAAGCCGGCAAGAAAAATGATGGCATATCCAATCGTCATTGCTACTACATGTGTAGCAAGCCAAAAGTTAGAGTTTAATACAGCTTGCATAACAGTTAACGTGTCGCCAGTTAGGGATAAATGATAAGCAACAATTAAACTTAATGCAGCACTCACACTTGTTGTTCCAGCATAGAATAATACTTGTCGTCTTCGATACATTAAAAATCCAATAAGAGATAAAATGTAAGCTATAAAAATTGCAGATGAGTATAAATTTATCACTGGCGGACGATTTAAAATAACGATTCGAGCTATCAACCCAAACGTATGAAGCGTAAGACCAACAATCCATGTATGATGGATAAGAGATTGCCCAGTTCTTAAATTAAAGAATCGTGTAATAAAACATGTCAGCAATATCAATAAGTAACAAAACAAACTTCCTATAAATGGGTTAATAACATTGAAATAATATTCAAGTTGAGTACGTAAGTACATACTAAGTGAGATGTTTTTTGCATCACTTTGAATAGCATCAGAATATGTCTTAATTAAATCCATATTGTTATTTTGAAATGCATCTGCAAGCAATAAATAATTGGATAACGTTTGTTTATTTTGATCGGTTGGTTCAAGTGCCGCTTGAGGCAGTGTAGCCCATGATTCTCCAAAAACAAATCGAATAGGCGAATCAAATTGATTTAACTGATCATAATAATACAAGAAAGTTGGAAAGCTTGATGAATTCTGGATGTCATTTGGAGTAAAAGATTGGGTGAGATCTAACATTGTATTCCAAAACTTAAGTTGAGATTTCTCGTGATATGGAAAAAATGAGTTCTTTAATGATTCAAATTCTGAAAATCGTTGTGCAAGAACAAATGCGCTTTGTTGCATTGCAGTTCGTTCTTGTTTTTCTAAACGTTGAGCTGAGGTTACAAATGGTTGAATTAATTGCCCATTATCAATCATAAAATCTGCAGATACTCGAAATTTTTGCTTGCGATATTGTGAACCTAATGTCTCAAAGAGTTTAGGGTTTTCGACTAAGAGAAGCGGCATTGCATTACCATATTCTTGATTGGTAACTAAATTGAAAAACCATAACGCTGGTTCATTTTTATCCACTAACTTTAGACGGCCTTGTAACGTCAATAAATAATGACGTGCCACTGTATCAATGGGTTTAACTCGACCATCATGCAAGACTGGCAGAGGTCCAATTAAGTGAGATAATTCCGTTGGGATATGCATGGATTTAAATACAACTAAAATCAATGCAATATAAAATAAGATGCGTGATATCATACTGGTCTCCGTTTCATTGATGCCATCATCTGCAACAATAAGCCAATGGAAATTACCAGCGATGAGATGTATGGAATTAACCAAGATGGATTTTTAACGACCTGAAATACTGATGTGTTTTCATCTTCAGTGAAACTTGCTTGAAAAAAAGTATAGCCAGAATATCGTAATGGTTGGTTCATTTCGATAGTGAATGGAGACGCCCCTGTGGGTGTATTTAAAGATACTGAGGAAATAAATGATTTTGGTGTATCCGTTGCTTGATAATCAATTTTTTGAAAATTATCCAGTTGAATTGAAAAGGGGAGGTAGGTTCGTTTTGGTCGTACATTTAATAAATATTCTACTCCATTTAACTGTATGGTTTGGTAAACAGCAGAACCACCCCAAACCAGGAATCGTTGATCCATAGTTTGATTACTTGCTTTAAGAATCATACCTGGAATATTACGCTCAGACATTTTATACGTCTTTGGCAAATCAATGAGCTTATAGTTTCGACCAAGTTGAGAAAACTTCAAATTCTCGATGCCTCGCTGATTAATAATTGCATTATCTGAGTAATCTAAAATAGTTAAATCAAATGATTGAAAATGAACTCCTTTCGCTAACTCATGAAATTGAAATGTGTGTAAAATATCGGTGTTTGGATTGGATTGGTCAATAAGAACCAATTCAAACTCTGATGGATACTCAACATAATTTCTTGATTCAGATACTGGAATAGCAATTTGCATTTCTTTAGCAAAAAAACTAGTGATACCAGAACCTATAATTAATAAAACTAACCCAAAGTGAATCAAGAATATTCCAATGTAACGCTTTGTAAATTGAAAATGTGTTGTGTGTGAGGATAATAGATTTATTAATAATAAGAGGCCAATAGAATAGCCCCCTAAAAATATCGGGGTTTTGTTCATCCAGACGAACCATGATGAAAAATACCGTTTGTTGGCTTCAAAAATACCCAGGTCAACTTGAGCAAATGTCGCAAAAAGAATTAACAAAAAAAGTGCTGTTAGAAGGAAAATCGTGAAACGAATATTACCTAATGCCCTGAATACTTTTTTTAATTTTTTGGCCATTCTTGACTCTCAATAAATGCTGAAATTAACGCATCATCAACAGGGCTAGTTCCAGTTATTTTATTAAAATAATGTGTCGTATCATTGGTTATCCAATAAATAACAAGTTTGTCTACATCATTTGCTAATCGAATTACCTTTAATGAAAGTTCTCCCATTTTTTTTGTTGATATACTATCCGATGATAACTCTGTAATTGTTGGTAATTTTAATTGTGTACGCCAACGATTCACATTTGCTAAATCTGAACCAATCTCGCCATTAAACCTAGAAATTGACAGGGATGCATTTGGTGCAATTTGAAACTTAGCTAATGTTGGTGCTGAGGACTTTAAACGAACCCATTGATCTGGTGCATTTATTGAAAAAGAATTGCTTTTTGGCTGCTGTTTGACATCTTGTAAATATTGATCAAATGTTAAGTATGATTCCTTTTTAATCTCAACACTGGTAAACCCAAATGTAAAAAAAATCAAAAAAAGTAAAATCGGCAGTTGCATTATCCTAAAATGAAGGCGCCACCATCAATAATTATAAACTGTCCAACAATCATACTTGCGCCAGGTGTGCATAAGAAATCAACCACTTGAGCGACATCCTCAGGCGTTACAAGTCGACCAGCTGGGGTGCCCTTAGTGACAGTATCAATAATTTTATCGGCATCCCCAATTGCTCGAAACGATTTTGTATCAGTAATACCTGGCATAACACCATTAACAACGATGCCCTTTGGTGCGAGCTCAACAGCAAGTGATCGCGTTAACCCTTCAACAGCTGCTTTTGCTGGTCCAACAACCCCATACCCATTTAAAACGCGTTGGCCACCGTAACTGGTAACGGTAACAATATTACCGGAATCTTTCATAAGTTCTGCAGAACGAAGGGCACAATGAAAAATACTACGTGATGTCGAATTTATGGTAACGTCCCAATGTTTATTTGTGGCATCCAATATATTTCCTGGGATTCCAAAAGACGCATTCGCAATTAAAATGTCTAAGCGGCCATATTCAGATTGAATAACTTCAAACATTGCATTTGTTTTATCTTCGTTTCCGACATCTGCACGAATCGCAATGCCATTCCCACCCATATCTGCAATTTCTTGTAGAACAGCTTCGCATTCTGTCTTACTACGACGGTAGTTTAAAATGACTTCAGCACCTTCCTTTGCCAGCTGCAAAGCAATGGCTCGACCAATACCGCGAGATGCACCTGTAACGAGTGCGATTTTATTTTTATGTTTCATTTGATTAATTATATTGTGAATTATCAGACTAAACAAGCGTGCACTGAATTCATCGATCCCTTGGTGGATTTGAATATTTTATGTATAATTTATTGAAGTTTAATTGGGGGAGAAAAGGGTAGAGTATGGCATTTCAAGATCATGATAAAACTATCGAGAATTTAGTTGAAAAAGATTACGAGTATGGTTTTAAAACAGATATCGATACGGAAAAGTTTCCAAAAGGATTAAATGAGGATATTGTACGGCGCATATCAGCAAAAAAAAATGAGCCTGAATATATGCTTGAATTTCGTTTGAAAGCATTTAACCATTGGAAGAAAATGGAAGAACCCCATTGGTCATTATGTGAATATCCACCAATTGATTATCAAGACCTTCATTATTATGCAGCGCCTAAATCAATGGAAGATAAACCACAAAGCTTGGATGATATTGATCCAGAACTCAAACGAACATTTGATAAGCTTGGTATTCCACTTATCGAACAGAAGCAATTAGCTGGCGTTGCCGTAGATGCCGTTTTTGACAGTGTTTCTGTTGCAACAACATACAAAGAAAAGTTAAAACAACACGGTGTTATTTTTTGTTCTATCTCTGAAGCAATCATTGAATACCCAGATTTAATCAAAAAATATTTAGGATCAGTTATTCCACACACAGATAACTTCTTTGCCTGTTTAAACGCAGCTGTTTTTACAGATGGCTCATTTGTTTATGTTCCAAAAGGTGTAAAATCCCCCATGGAGTTATCGACTTATTTTCGTATTAACGAGCAAAATACGGGTCAATTTGAACGAACATTAATTATATGCGAAGACGATGCTTATGTTTCTTATCTTGAAGGGTGTACTGCACCAAAATTTGACGAAAATCAATTGCATGCAGCGGTTGTAGAACTCGTCGCATTGGATCGTGCAGAAATAAAATATTCAACGGTTCAAAACTGGTATCCAGGTGATAAAGAAACTGGTAAAGGTGGTATTTACAATTTCGTTACAAAACGAGGAAAATGCCAAGGTGTTCAATCAAAAATATCATGGACTCAGATTGAAACAGGGTCTGCAATTACGTGGAAGTACCCAAGTTGTTTGTTAATAGGGGATGAATCCATCGGTGAATTTTATTCAGTCGCTTTAACAAACCATCATCAAAAAGCAGATACCGGGACAAAAATGATCCATATTGGAAAAAATACAAAAAGTACTATTATTTCGAAAGGTATATCTGCAGGGAAATCAGAAAATACCTATCGTGGCTTGGTCCAATCAAATAAATCTGCGAATAATGCTCGAAATTATACGCAGTGTGATTCGATGTTAATTGGTGATCAATGTTCAGCCAATACGGTCCCTTACATAACAACAAAAAACAAAACAAGTGTATTTGAGCATGAAGCATCGACGTCTAAAGTTGGGGAAGATCAACTCTTTTATTTAATGAGTCGAGGCATATCATTGGATGATGCACTAACCACAATTGTTAGTGGGTTTTGTCAGGATGTATTTGAAAAATTGCCAGATGAATTTGCACTTGAAGCAAATCAATTATTAAGTGTTCAGTTAGAACACTCTGTCGGATAAGGAGCCAAAATGTTAGAAATAAAAAATTTACACGCTAAATTAATTGAAGAAGATTTAGAAATCATTAAAGGGTTAACTTTAACTTTAGAAAAAGGTAAGGTTCATGCAATCATGGGCCCCAATGGATCAGGGAAATCAACATTATCAAAAATCATTGCTGGGGATGAAAACTATGAAATTACATCAGGAAGCATTGAATTAAATGGTGTATCTATTGAAGAGTTTGATGCAACACAACGTTCACTAATGGGACTATTTCTTGCATTTCAATACCCAGTAGAAATTCCAGGTGTTAATAACGCTGAGTTCTTGCGAATGGCTTACAATGCTAAACAAAAACATAATAAAGAAACAGAGGTTGACCCACTTGAGTTTAATGAAATTGTCAATAAGTACATTAATGAGTTAAACATTCCAGAGGAGTTTTTAGACCGAGAATTAAACTTTGGTTTTTCGGGTGGTGAAAAAAAGCGGAATGAAATATTGCAATTGGCCGTTTTGAAACCAAAAGTTGCTATTCTGGATGAAACTGATTCAGGATTAGACATTGACGCATTAAAACAAGTATCCGAAGCCGTAAATAAATTAACAAGCGAAGAAAACTCATTTTTGTTAATTACACATTATCAGCGATTATTGGATTATATTACACCAGATTATGTTCACATCATGGTGGATGGAAAAATTGTTCAAACAGGTGATCAAAACTTGGCTAAAGAATTAGACAAAAAAGGTTATGATGACATTTTAGCTGTCCATGGATAAAAAAATGACAACGAAATCAACAACACTTATTGACGAAACATCTTCCAGAGGCGCAATTTTTCCAAATCAAAAAGATGAAGATTGGTTATACTATAATATTGAATCTTTAAAGTTAACATCAATCAATAAAGTGGATTCAGCGTCTACAGTATCAACCAAAAGTACGTATTGCATTCATTTTTTGAACGGCGATTTAATTGAATCATCATTGCCAGGCAATAGTGAATTAAAAAAAGTAAACACAGATCTTAACGAACAATTTCAACACATTACAGCTGAAAATCATTTTGAATGTACTTTAGCATCGAGCAATGAAACCATTGAAATTATATTTGAGGTATCAGAAAACGGGTATCAGGGTGTTGGACTTACCATTAATGTCAATGATATTAACCTAGACATTCAACGGCAATTTATAACACCAAATAAGTCGACACAAGTGATTCATTCAACCATAAATATTAATGGCAATAGTACAGTTAGATTAACCGACACAAATAAACGAAATAATGGTCGACTTCTTGATTTTGTCGATAGTAACATCAATGGAAATGGTCAATATTTTACGTTAAACGAATCTGTATTGTCATCAAACTCACGATTTGAACAAAACGTGAAAATAATGGCTAAACATGCCTTTGCACGGTTGCATGGTTACAGTATTAATCCAGAAAATGGGGAAACATTCTATAATACTCATGTGTTTCACCATGCTGAAGAAACGGAATCGCACCAGTTATTTAAATCATTAAATTTAGATGACGCACTTTTTGAATACAATGGTAAAGTAACTGTTGCTCAAAATGCCCAACAAATTAACTCATACCAGTTAAACCAAAATATTGTTTTGAACAATTCTGCGACAATCCATTCTCGACCACAATTATTTATTGATGCCGATGATGTTAAATGCTCTCATGGTTCAACAACTGGTGACATTAATCGCGAACAATTACTTTATTTAAAAAGTAGAGGGCTTGATGACATCGAAGCTAAACGAGCGATATTATTTGCATTTCTAGCAGATGTATTAACAATTGAAGGAATTAATCCAGATCGAGATTACTTACGTCAAATATTTGATGAAATTATATGAATGTAAAATCAGACTTTCCTATTTTTAAAAAACACCCAGATCTCGTTTATTTGGATTCTGGTGCAACAACGCACAAACCAGCTGTTGTCATCAATGCAATGACAACCTTTTTAAACGAAGGATATGGAACGGTACATCGAGGTATTTATGATTTAAGTGTACAGTCAACAAATGCATACAACGACGCAAGAGAGCAAATCAAATCATTTATTAATGCCAAAGATAGTAAAAATATTATTTTTACACGAGGAACAACAGATAGCATTAATTTAATTGCCGAAGGGTTTGTCTCAAATATTATTAAAGAAGGATCTGAAATCCTTATTACAGAAATTGAACACCATGCTAATTTTGTCCCTTGGCAAATGATTGCAAAAAAGAACAAGGCAACCGTTGTTTATGCCCCTGTTACCGATAGTGGGGAACTGGATTTCGACAAGTTTATGGGACTAATTAATGATAATACAGCGTTCATTGGAATAACCCATATATCAAATGTTTTGGGCACAATTATGCCAGTTGAAGAGATTGTAAATACAGCCAAACAAAAACAGATTCCAATATTAATCGATGGCGCCCAAGCCATTGCCCACGAACCGATTGATATTCAAGCCTTAGATCCGGATGTATATTGTTTTTCAGGACACAAAATGTATGGCCCAACAGGCATTGGGGTGTGCTACATTAATGATCGTATTATTGAAAAAGTTAAACCAATTACATTTGGAGGGGATATGATTCATACCGTATCCAAAGATCAAACAACATTTACTGAAGCCCCATTAAAGTTTGAAGCTGGAACACCACCAATAACAGAAGCCATTGGTTTAAAAGCTGCTGTTCATTTTATTGAGTCTATTGGCAGAGAAAAGATTAAAGCACATGAAGAGGCATTAACAAAAACTGCTTTAAAAAGATTAAAAGAACTTGGGTTTATTCAGTTAATCGGTGACCCTGAAAACCGATCATCAGCGATATCCTTTAATGTAGATGGAATCCACCCTCATGATTTAGGAACGATACTGGATACCGATAATATTGCCATACGTGTGGGACATCATTGTGCTCAACCAACCATGGCAAGATTTAATGTTCCAGCTACTGCACGAGTGTCATTTGGCATCTATAATAATGAATCCGATATTGATGCATTAATAAAATCCCTTCATAAAGCAAGAGAGGTATTTGGATTTTGAATTTAAAAAAGCTATATCAACAAGTACTTCTTGATCACAATAAAAATCCCAGAAACTTTAAAGTGATCGAGAAACCAACCCATTATGCACATGGCGTAAATCCATTATGTGGTGATGATTACCATCTATTTATTACATTGAATGAAGAGACACAGATTATAACGGATATTGGATTTCACGGAAGTGGCTGTGCCATATCAAAATCAGTATCATCAATGATGACCATGCATGTATTAAATAAATCCTTAAGCGAAGTTTTGGATGCTAAGGATGCATTCATTGAATTACTTACCGAAGAACTAGCAACAGTAGACACGAAGATTTTAGGAAATCTTACGCTATTTGAAAATGTAAAAGATTTTCCAATACGCGTAAAATGTGCAACACTAATATGGCGAGCCCTTGAAGCCGCATTAACTAAAAAAGAAGCCAAGATTACAACGGAGGAATAAAATGGCAAAAAAACATGTACAATTATCAGCAAGCCCGACACCAAATCCAAATGCAGTTAAGTTTTTACCCAATATGCATTTTTTTGAATCCGGAACTGTAGAATTCTTAAAAGACTCTGAGCATCTTAACCAATCACCAATTGCTGAAAAGCTATTTGCAATAGATGGAATCGACATTGTGATGGTCGGATTTAATTTTATTTCAGTAACAAAAAATCAAACAGCAGAATGGGAAGTACTTCTAGAAAAGATAAGAGATACAATTATCGGGCATTTAGAAAATGATGAACTGGTTATTAATCTAGATTACGTTGAGGAAATAAAACAGAAAAAAAATGAAAATGCATCTGAAATCGAAATAAAAATAAGAAAGATTCTAGATGATGAAATTCGACCAGCTATAGCCATGGATGGTGGGGATGTTGAGTTAAAAAGCTTCAATAATGGTATCGTTACACTTCATTTACAAGGTGCCTGTAGTACGTGTCCGTCATCAACCATGACGTTGAAAATGGGGATCGAAAACAGATTGAAATCAGAAATTCCTGAAGTTGTAGAAGTCGTACAAGAAATTTAATTTAATAACAACCAATCAAGTGATGTTGTTGCGGCTTTAATTGATTCGGAAATAGCTTCAAAGTTTTCTATCAAACCTTCTAATGCTGCACAATCACCTAAACGAAGCTGGCCCTCATTTGCGATTAAAAAAAGTTGCTGAAGTGATTCTGAACGTGCATTTTCAACCATGTGTTGCTGTTCTTCAGCCTTATGTATAAGCTTAATAACGTCACGTCGAGAAGACTGAAACCTTTCAACAGACTTTATAAATGTGTGCTGAGAATCAATGGTGAGTGAAACAATTTTCTTAAGTTTATGATGCAAAGGTTTAGGAACCTCAGTCTGTATATTTTTTATAATTAATAGACGCTTTGATGTAGAAATTATCAATCCTGAAACAGAATCAATACGTTGTTGGAGACGTAATAAATCATATTGCTTTTGGAAATCAAAATTTGATTGAATAATGTGATCTGTAACAGTTTCAAATGTTTTAGTATTTTCAGTATTTACTTGTTGTAATTGATCATGAAGCATTGTCATGTCGCCTGTATCATCATTAATCAAAATTTTAAGCATTTTGTCCAATATTATAAGTTCCTCTAAATCAACACGTGAGTGATCAAGTAAAGAATTAATAATAGAGTCCTCATCATGAGATCTTAAAAAACCAAAATATTTATCAAACATAGTAATATCCTTTATTATACATGAGTTTCATTAGCTTTTGTTAGTGCATACTTTGTTAAAATTGGACCAATAATTTGAAAAATTAATGTTGATGCAGTAACAATTGTTACAACAGATGTAGCAAGTGTTGCGGCTTCAGATCCATACTGAGACCATTCAATGTCCAATGAAATGGCTAGTCCAATGGCCACACCCGCTTGCGAAAAAAGACACAATCCAATATTTTGACGAACTTTATCTGGGACATTTGCAAGATAAGCACCAATAAAGGCCCCAAAGTATTTACCAATCGTTCGAAATAAGAAGTAGGTCAAACCAATCGGCCCCATAATAAGTAACAGGCCAACATCAAGGCGGGCCCCAATCAAAACAAAAAACAACATGTATATTGGAGTAGAAATAGTTGATAAGGAACTAAAGTTTGAACGTGCTCGATGTGGTCGAATATTACCGATAATTATTCCCATGACCATCGTTGAAAGAATCAGAGAAACATTAAATGAAACTGCACATCCAGAACAGATGAGAATTGCAATAATTGATAATAAGTTACGAACATCGAGACTTCGAATATTTAAAGTTAAAAATGAAAAAAAGAGCCCTAAAACAATCCCAAGAATAAATGCACCACCAATATCAGATATCATATGCGCTAAGATTGACATCATATTCAAATTAGTTGATACCCCAACAATCACTTTTGCTACGCCGGAAAAAATAGAAAATAAGACAATCGCGAAAGCATCGTCAGCACCAACAACACCATACAATGTGGATGTTAATTGACCACGTGCTTTATACTCTTGAATCACATTGGTCGTACCACCAGGGGCAGTTGCACAAGCCAAACCACCCAATACAAGTGCAATAGCCAGATTTTTAGTTAAAAGATATGTTGCTGTGAATACGACAAGAGACGTAATAAACGTTTCGAAAAAAGTAATAATTAGTATTGATGCTCCAAAACGTTTTATTCGAGCCCAACGTAATTCCCCGCCAATTGTGAAGCCGATTAAACCAAGAGCAAAATACGTTACCATTGTTAAATCACTGACCATGTCTGGGGTAATGACATTTAAAAATGATTGTCCCAATAAAACACCAACAAGAATATGCCCAATGACTTGCGGCAATCGCAACCGAATAAATAAGAAACTAATTGCAACTGTACTAAATAAAATAATTCCGAAGAGAAGTAAGATGTTCATTAAAGCTTTACTAAATCAGCCGTAGTGATTCTGCCTTCAATGATGGCTTTACCAACAATACAGCCAGTTAAATTTGGGGCATTTAACTTTTTTAGGGCAATCACATCATCAATTGTCGATACACCTCCAGAAGCAATGATTGGGTGGTTCGTCATAGGTAACATTTGTTTATATAAATCAATATTTGGGCCTTGAAATGTACCATCTTTTGAAATATCCGTTGTAACAATTGAATGTAAATCTAAATCGGACAACTGTGACATAATATCATTGAGTTGAATTGTAGATGTTTCTGTCCAGCCATGAGTTGCTAGTGTTAAACCATGAACATCTAAGCCAGCAATAATCTTATTATGAAACTGTCTTGCGATTGAAGCGGCCAATGAAAAGTCTTTCACCCATAATGATCCAATAATAACTGCTGACACATTGGCTTGAATAAGTGCATCAACATGATCAATTGATCGAACACCTCCACCAACTTGAACAGATAAGCCAGGGATGCTTGTAATGGATTTTATGGTCTCTAAATTCGTAAGTTCACCATCCTTGGCACCATTAAGATCTACAACATGAATGTGATCAAATCCCATTTCTTGGTACTCTTGTGCCATCTCAACAGGACTTTTTGCATACGTTGTTTGTTGGTTATAGTCGCCTTTGTACAAACGAACCAATTGTCCCTCAATAATATCAATGGCAGGTATTAATCGAAATGTCATGCGATTTGCAACTCATTCACATCAAAATCATTAATAATAATCTCAACCAATTGATCAGATGGGATGATTTCTTGAGTTCGGGTAAGCATGTCTTTATATTGGGCTGTTTTTGATTCACGTTCTTCTTCACCAATAATAACAACACGTTTAGCATTTAATTTATTGGCGCGCTTTAATTGGTTTTTTAAATTGTCTGTATAACCAATTTCACATGAGATATTATAGCCACGCAATTTATTCATTAAATAAAATAAATGGTCTCTAGCTAACATATCCAATGGAATAAAATAAATATCAATTGATTGATCGAATTCCTTTTTTAAATGATCCAAAAGCATAATTGTCCGTTCAATCCCAAAGCCAAAACCAAATGCTGGCAAATCAGGTCCACCAAGCTCTTTTGATAAGTTATTGTAACGACCTCCTCCACAAACAGTGCTTTGTGCCCCCAAATGGTCAGAAACGATTTCAAAAACTGTTTCTGTATAATATTCAAGTCCTCGAACTAAGTTGTTAGTAACTTGATATGGGATTTTCATTTCATCTAAATGTTGTAACACACTAAAAAAATGATCTTTAGATTCTTGTGTCAATGCTTGTTTTATATCTGGCATTCCAGCAATGCACGCCTGCACAGCCTCATCCTTGGAGTCTAATATTCGTAAAGGGTCATCATGAAACTTATCTTGAATATAATCTGGCAATCGGCCTAAATTGCTTGCTAAAAACTGTTTAACCATTTCTTCAATAACTGGTCGAGAAACTTCGCAACCCACTGAATTAATACATACTTTTAAATCTGTAATGCCCAGTGATTCAAATAGATGATAACCAAGCGCAATAACCTCTGCATCCGCATACGGAGAGGGTTCTCCAATGTATTCAATACCAATTTGATGAAATTGACGATACCGACCAGCTTGAGGTCGCTCATAGCGAAAAAAGGGACCAATATAATATAATTTTAATGGATTCATTTTTTTATAAAGAGAATGCATTATATTAGAACGAGTTACAGCTGCAGTTCCTTCTGGACGCAATGTTAACGAACGTTGACCTTTGTCTTCAAATGTATACATTTCTTTATTAAACATTTCTGAGTTTTCACCCATGCCTCTGGCGAAAACATTGGTGTTCTCAAAAATTGGGGTTCTAATCTCTTTAAAATTGTAAGTAGAAAACAAGTTGCGAGCTGTTTGTTCAATAAGATGCCACTTTGGTATATCTTCTGGCAAAATATCCTGAGTTCCTCTTGGCAAGGTAAATGTCATGCTGGTTATACTAGCAGCTGAGCTCCGTTATCTCAAGTTAAATTCCGTAAATGAATGACAGGTTCCATCACCAAATGATGTCCATGGTGAGGCACCACTTTTAGCATCTAAATCAAACATGATCGGCGTATAACAAATATCAATAGCATCATATGGCTGATTGGCTGTTGGATAGTAACGAACAAATGAAGGTAAATTAAGCGTGCCTGAAAGCGCTTGTGTCATAAATATCTGCATCCAGTTTGGGTATGGATGATTAATAGATAAAAATTTAAACCAAAGTTGCCAACGAATGCGGGGCATGTATGGGCCAAGAAACGTCAAGTCAGGGTATCCATTATCGTCATAATATTTGAAAAAAATAGGATAGGTGTCCTCAGAATCAGTACGCCGCAAATAAACATTGAATTTCATTTGTTGATCTGTCATCCGAGCAAAAAGACCATAATGATTAAATAGCCGAAATGACGCAAATAATTGATTGGACAACGGCAGTTTTTCGTATTTATCTTTGAATATAACTGCAACAGAATTGATGGTGAAAATTAACAATAAAGTTAAATAAGCAATACGAATAGGAGATGTGGAAAATTGTATTTGATTGAAGGAAGTCGAAACTAAAAAACACAGGATTAGAGGCACCATAACTAAAAAATTAAAGAAGCCAAAATTACCCGTTAAAATTAATGAAAATTGAAAAAGAATTAAGGATAATGCAGCAATTCGTCTGGTTTTAGGGATTAATAAAGCAAACGGAACAATAAATTCGATAATAAATACACCATAAGATAATAATGTTGTTAAATTTAATTGAATAATCGTTTTTAAAAAAGAATAAGAAAACCAGTGGGGTAGAGGTTGAGAAAACAAATGTACTTCAATCGCTCGAAAGGATAGCCAGTAAAAACTTCGACTCATAACCTTTACTAATGCTGAATGGTAAAAAAGACGAACCATTAAAAGAGTCATTGGCAACAAAGAAACAAATAGTGGTGCGAAAAATGATCGTCTCGAAAAAAAGACTGTTTTCGGGTGAAATAAAAACAAAGAAAGAATTAATATTTCATAAAATAAGATGTCCCATTGATAGTTTAAAAAAAAAGAAAACGATGAGATTAACGAATAATATATAATCGCTAAAATAATAAGTAAGTAAAAAGGAATTAAACCAACTATTAGAAGAGTACTCAACGCAATCCCCAAAATTATAACATAAAGGATTGTATCAAAAGGTAGCCAGTAAAATATATAAACTGGAAGAAACTGATTTGGACTAATTTTGTTTTGAGGAGGGATGAGCTGAAGTAAATCAGGCGCTTGAATCCATAAACTTATAAAAATAAAGACGGATATTAATCCCAATAACCGCAAGTAAATATTTACTGCTTGAAAAGAAATTGTATAGGTTGAAAGATTTTGGAAAAATTTAAGCGTTAATGCCGATAATTTTTGCATCTTCTCTACTGGTTGCTATCGAATGATAGCCACAATCCACATGATGAATTTCACCAGTCACACCTGAAGACAAATCACTACATAAATACAAGCCAGAATTACCAACCTCATCTAACGTTACATTACGCTTCATTGGGGCTCTTGCTGCATTTACTTTTAATAGAATATCAAACCCCGTAATGCCTTTGGCTGCAAGTGTTTTTACTGGACCAGCTGAAATTGCATTTACTCTGGCACCAATTTCACCAAATTCAGCCGCAAGATAACGAACAGAGGCTTCTAATGCAGCCTTGGCAACTCCCATAACGTTATAATTTGGAACTGACCGTTCACCACCTAAATATGATAGAGCAATTAGTGATGCATTGTCTGATAAATGTGCCTTAAATTTATTAGCAATCGAAACAAACGAATACGCGCTGACATCCATCGCAGTATTCCAACCATCTCGACTCACATTCGAAAAATCTCCCTCTAAATCTTCACGATTAGCAAATGCAACAGCATGAATGATAAAATCACATGAGCCGTAGGTTTGAGTGAACTCAGTTACAACACGATCAATATCACTATCATTTGTAACATCACACGGTGAAATCATCTTTGCATTCATAGCTTCAGCCAATGGCGTCACGCGATCTTTCATGATATCACCCGCATAAGTAAATGCAATTTCAGCACCTTCTTCATGTAACTTTTGCGCTATTGCATATCCAATACCACGTTTGTTACTAACTCCAAAAATAATTCCTTTTTTATCTGTCATCAAACCCATTGCAGGCCTCCTCATTCAACTATTGAAAGAATACATCTAGTTTAACCAATTTTAAGCCACTTTTAAAGAAGAGAAATTTGATACCGAATAATTAAATAAAAGAAATAGATGAATATAAAAATATAGCCAATAGATTTAGGGAGTTCGCCTTTAAACTTTAAGTAAAGAAAAAGGGCAAGTTTCAAACCTAACAAAAGACTAATCTCGGTATAAAAATCTGGCATGAAGGATACCGGTCGAACCAACCATCCAATCGGTAATACAAAACATAAATTAAATAAATTTGATCCAAAAACATTGCCGATGACAATACCTAAATGCCCTTTTTTAACAAAGCGAATCGTGGTGATTAATTCTGGTAATGATGTCCCAAATGCGACCAAGAATATTGATAAAAACATTTTAGAAACACCAAAGATTATTGCAATGGAAACAATCGAATTAACCAAAAACTTAGAACTAAAAATCAATAGGATTAAAGACAATACAAACAATCCAATGGATGCGGATAGGGAGGTTGATGGGGGCGCATCTTCACCTTGCTTTGTAACAGAATTTAATAAATATAATTGATAAGCAAAAAACAAAATCAATAAACATGTTGCTAATGGACGAGATGCAGGGATGAATATAAAAACACCCGCATAAATCAGAGTTGCGTACAAATTGTCACGAAGTTGTGAAATCAAAAATTTTGATGAACGGCAAACACATATTGCAATGGCCAAACCAAAAATCAAACATGTATTTGCAATGTTACTACCAAAAATATTACCAAAAATAACATCCGGTTGATTTGAGTTGGCCGCAAAACCAGATACAAATAACTCTGGTGCAGAGGTTCCAAAGGCAACAATGGTTGCACCAATAATAACACTCGGTAATTTTAAGTGGCGGGCAATTGAGTCTGCCGAATCCACAAACCAATCCGCCGATTTAAGTAATGTAATTAAAGAAATTATAAAAATTAAAAATGAGACCACAGATTTAGTTTAAAAAAAATTATTGTTTTTGACCAACAAAGCCAACAAGTTCAGCCGCACCCTGGTGGAAAGGGCCTTCGTTAAGCATGTAAGAATAATGAGATAACTCCAGTATAGAAAGTTGTTGAAAATCATTTTGAATAATATCTGTTGTGAACAACATCGCCGGATCTTTAGGTCCACCAGAGGATAATGGAAGTTGCGACACGTCAAAACCATTAAGGACAAGAATGCCATTAGGGTTTAGCGCTTGCTGACAGATATGATGGAGTCGGACCCGATCATTTGGTGGTAAATGGAAAAAGCAAAGTATAATCCCATCATAAGCGGAAAATGAAAAGGTATTCAATGAATCATGATGAATACTTAAATCGACATCAAATTTTTTAGCTAACAATTCCGCTTTTTTACACCCAACTGCCGATTGATCAAATGTTGTCACCTTAAATCCTTGCCTTGCCAGAAAAACACCGTTACGGCCTTCGCCATCAGCTGGCAATAGAATATGAGCATCTTTTTTAAAACGTTTAATTTGCGATTTTAGGTAATCGTTTGGAGACTCTCCATAAGCATATTCCGATGATTGATAACGTTGATCCCACATCCCTTAGTAATAAATGACGAAGTGAAAAAAAACAAGCTACAACATGGATTGTGGGTCAATATCAATAACACAACGAACCCCCGCTTTTTTAGGGAATCGGATAAGCAGCTTCTTAAATTCAGGCATTTGTTGTTTTGGTACTTTATAGAACACATTATGTCGATAATAACCGCTTATTTTTTCAATCGGAGCAACTTTGGGACCAATTGGGCGAATATCCAAGCGTTTTGATGCCTCAGAATTAAACACGTGAATATCGTTATAAAGAGCCGTTACCTTTTTATTGTCTGTTGAACTAAAAATAACGTTGACCATTTGTTGAAATGGAGGATAACCAAACGGTTCACGAAATTGATGTTCTTGCTGCAAAAAACCAGTCACATCATGGGATTGAACAAAGGGAAAAACATAATGGTTAGGTTGAAATGTTTGAATATAAACATCAGTACCTGATATATCTCGACCTGCTCGACCGGCCATCTGAGTTAATAATTGAAACATGCGTTCAGACGATCGAAAATCGGGGAAATTTAACATTGTATCAATACCAATAATGCCAACCAGTGCTACATTAGAAAAGTTATGCCCCTTGGAGATCATCTGAGTGCCAATCAATATATCAGCATGTTCAACATGATTGAGCGCAGATTCTAATTCTTCGTAATTCTTTACTGTATCTCGATCAATGCGGTGGATGGTGGCATCGGGAAATAAGCGTTGAAGCTCAACCGCAACTTTTTGGATGGCAACCCCATAATATTCAACGTCATGTTGACCACAATCTTTACACTGGCGACTCATGCGTTTGGTTGCCATGCATCGATGACAACGAAAATAACCATCTGAATGATAGGTATAACTTGTTTCGCATGCAGGGCAGACTTGAACGGATCCGCACGCATTGCACTTTAAAAACGAGGAATATCCACGACGATTAACCAAAAGAAGTATACGTTTTTTCTGGCGAATCATAAGCTCAATTTGTTCGAGTAGATCGTCATGGATTAAACGATTTTGGTGAGTTGTTGCCATGTCGAGCACATGCACGCTTGGCATTGAAATGTCGTTAAAGCGTTTAGTTAACGCGTGGTATTTAAATTCATCATTGGTTGTTTTAGCAAAAGTTACAAGAGATGGCGTCGCAGAACCAAAAACGAGTGTTGCATTGGATTGATTTGCACGAAACTCAACCACATCATGGGTATAATAACGAGGCGAACTCTCTTGTTTGTAACTGGTGTCATGTTCTTCATCAACAATAATTAAACCTAAATTTGTTAGCGGCATAAAAATTGCTGATCGAGGACCAACAATAACATCAATTTCACCTCTAACACACTGGTTCCAAATGATTTCCTTGTTTTTTGGTGTTAACCCAGAATGAACAACCGCTACACGTTCGAATAAAGTAGAAAAAAAGGATGTAAACTGAGGGGTGAGTGATATCTCTGGAATTAAAATTATGGCTGATTTTTGTTGATCAAGCACATGCTGTATTAAACACGCATAAATTTGTGTTTTGCCGCTTCCAGTAACACCATGAAGCACATGCTTTAAATGATCACTATTACAAATAGAATCATAAACGGATGCTTGATCATTAGAGAGTACGGGCAAATCAGAACATTGATGATCATAACTAAAAACATCTTGTCGTGGCTTTTTTGCACCAACAATGCATTGTACGGCCCGATACTCAGACACACAATAATAAGAAGAAAACCATTCAATAAATGGAATAAAATCAGCTGGAATTGGAGCTCTTTTTTGGGAGCGTTGATGCACATCTGATAATTCAAATGAAAAGTCAGAAGAATCTTTATGCGCGAGATCAACAACTAATCCAATTTGACTACGTTTAGCAAACGTAATATCAACAAAATCACCAATGTTTAGTTCAAGTTCGGGAGATACACGGTACGAGTAGCGTTGGGGAACATTTGCTAAAATGATGAGTTCAGCGACTAGCATTTCTTTAGTTTACCCCACACCAAATATCTTGTTTAGTGATTCATTGCTTTGCGGCTTGTTCCAAATTTAAGAATGTTTTTTCTACACCTGTTAAAACATTTATTGCCCAAACAATATATGCGGTTCGCCAACCCAATCCCTTAAATAACGGTTGAATGGCTTGACGAGAAAATTCACCACTTAATAGTTTGTTTAACCCCGGCACTTGATTGTATTTGCTTACTTTGCCAGCTCGAAACAAAGATGAAACATAATCAAATGGGGAAGTTAACGGGGCAATAATAGCTCCTGATAAAGATGCCGCAACTAAAGGCTTCAATGGGGTTGAAGCGGGCAATTTAGACTCAACTGTAGGCCGAGCGTACCAAAACAATCCGCTAAAAATTAATTCACGTGCAGCCATTGTCGTAATTCCTTTAAGTAATGTATGTGGTCGATTGGCAATAAACCTTAAAAAAGGAGTCGTTTTATTTGAATATTGACGATACGTTGTGGCATGCTCCGCTGTTTGAATAAATGGTGTTGAAATGAGGCCTGTTATTAATGACCGCTCCAATCCATTCATATCTTTAAAAACATCTTGAGACTTACACATTGCCATATAATAAGGAACCTTTGGATAAAGGTTGCCCCATGTGCCACGAAATAAAGATCGCGCATTTACATGAATAGAGGAACTTAGGTGTTCAGCTAATTTCATATTGTAAAACGGCTGACAACATGTTGTTTGTACTGAGCACATTGAAAGCGCACGAAAATAGGGAGTATTGTCTGAATCAAATACTTTATGCTTAATTCTCAAAACAATATTTGAAGACTGGCCTGCCCTCAGTCTATAAGTTTTATTGGATCCAGTTTGAAATTGAGCGCTATTTTCCCTTATTTGTGCCATTTTAAACTCCTAAAGATTTATAGTATCACTTTACTTCTATTTAAAATTAAAAGTAAAGAAAATTAAATTATGGATAAAATAATAAATTTTATATTAAACCATGTGAATAAAAAAAAATAGACAAAACATCGAACAAAAATTAGACTAAGTGAGTGGAAAACCTTATCACAGAATTGGAAAATGAAATTTTATCTAAATCAAAATTTATTGGCAAAAAAATACCCAATGTAAGTTTAGATGAAATAGACACTTTTTTAATGCTACTCAAAAAGGTTTTATTTCCAGGAGTATTTTACCGATTAGAAAATACTGATGTTAAAATGTTCTTACAAGATACAATAAAAGAACTCAACCATCAGCTAAAAAGTATTTTATTATCATTTGAAAGTGAAAATGAGGACAATATTTCCAATACATTTTTAAATTCTTTGCCAAATCTAAAGCAAGTATTAATGGACGATATTAACGCAATATATAATGGCGACCCAGCCGCAGAATCTCATGAAGAGGTCGTGTTGGCATATCCCAGTTTTGAAGCCATCATGATTTACCGAATTGCTCACGAATTAACGCAATTAAACCTAAATCTTTTTGCACGCATGTGCAGTAGTATCGCTCATCGTAAAACAGGGATCGACATTCACCCAAAAGCTCAAATAGGGCGATCCTTCTGCATTGATCACGGTACTGCAATTGTCATTGGGGAATCTGCAATTATTGGACAAAATGTAAAGCTTTACCAAGGCGTAACCATTGGAGCCTTAAGTGTTAGTAAAGCCCAAAAAAACAAAAAACGTCACCCGACCATCGAAGATAACGTTACCATTTATGCACGAACAACGATTTTAGGAGGCGGCACAGTTATTGGTAAAAACAGCGTCATTGGTGGAAATGTTTGGTTAACATCATCAGTGCCTCAAAATAGTAAAATTTATAATCAAGAAGCATCAACATGAGCATATTAAATCAAATCATTAAACAAAAAGAAAAAGAAATCACTAGTATTAACCTATCAAAAACCCAAACCAAAGAACTTTCACGTCGATCATTTATACAACAATTAAAGCCAGGAGAATTGCATCTAATCGCAGAAGTTAAACAAGCATCTCCATCTAAAGGAGTCATTTATCCATCATTTAATCATCTGAGCTTAGCTCAAAAATTCGAATCCTATGGGGCATCTTGTATTTCAGTTCTAACTGACGAAATGTTCTTTCAAGGTCATAAACAATTTTTAATCGACATTAAAGAAGAAGCAAAGATCCCAGTGCTTAGAAAAGATTTTATCATCGATGTTAAACAAGTTGAGGAAACGCACAACATTGGTGCAGATGTTATGCTGCTAATTATTGATATATTATCTTTAAATCAAGCCAATGAATTAATTGATGCCGCTGAATCTTTTGGTCTTGAAGTACTTTTAGAAATACACTCAGACAACGCATTAAATAAATTAAATGATATCCGAAAAAAACCTTTGGTTGGCGTAAATAACCGAGACTTATCAACATTTGAGTGCAATACCAATCGCGTTATTGAAATGAAAACAGACATTCTTGCTATGGATTCAAATATTAAAATTATTGCGGAATCTGGTTACTTTAAAGCAGAACAAATGAACAGCTTACAAAATAACGGCGTTCATGGGGTATTAATTGGGGAAGGGCTAAGTAAAAACAACGGAATTTTGGAGTGGTTTAAACAATGAAAACAAAAATATGTGGAATTACAAATCGAGATGATGCTTTAAATGCAATTGCGCTAGATGTTGACGCCGTCGGTTTTATTTTTTACGAACATTCGCCACGATACATTTCACCAGAAAAAGTAGAGGAGTTTATTTTAGATATTCCACCTTTTATAAATACCGTTGGTGTTTTTGTAAATGCATCAGCAGAAACAATCAAAGAAACAGCAGCGCGATGTCGATTATCAACGATTCAATTGCATGGTTCAGAACCACCTGAATTTTGCACACAATTTACAATTCCTGTATTGAAAGCAATTCCCGTAAGAGACGAAACTGATATTGAGATTATTCCACAATATAAAGGATGTGTAAGTGGTGTTCTTTTGGACACAAAGGCAGAAAATGTGCATGGAGGCACTGGAAAGACATTCGACTGGGGGTTAGCCATAGCAGCAAAAGAATATGACACTCCATTAATTTTATCTGGTGGTATTAATAGTCAAAATGTAAGCAAGGCCATAAAAATGGTAAATCCATATGGCGTTGATATATGCTCAGGAGTTGAAAAAGAGCCTGGGATTAAAGATTATAATAAAATGCAGCAACTTATTGAACTTATTAATGAAAACTAAACTCAAACCCATTCTTTTAATCATCTTATTCACATCAGCTTCATTATTTGCTCAAGTTAATATTGAAGAATATCGGAATTCAACATCCGGGCAATTGGTTAAACAAAAAATCAATTTGCAAACCGAGATACAACGGTCAAAAAAATCATTATATGCAATTCATATTGGTTATTTAAAACCTTTGAAAATGGATTTTGGATTAAATGGATTCTTAATAACAAAAATAAATTTTGGAAAATCGAATGGCACAGAATATTTAAATAACACATTTTACCATTTGCGCATATTTGAGAATCAGCCAACCAAAAACATAATTCCGGAAAGCTATATCCAATACGAAAAAAACAAATTTTCATCGACAGAAGAACGTTATCTTGCTGGTATTGGCATACGTTATAAAATGAATGAGTTTTTTATTTTTGGAACAAGCATTTTAAATGAGTGGCTTAAAGAAACCATAACATCATCAAGAACATCAACATGGCGTTTATCACAATACCTTCAAACAACCATTCAACTAAATGAAATTAATCGACTAAATGTGATTTTTTATCTTCAACCCAGCCTTAATGACATCACAAACATTCGTTATTACTCTGAATCACAGTTTATTAGTAAAATAACAAACCAAATTGCATATACATCAACATTAACTGCGAAATTCTTTTCACAGAGTACCGTATATGATGATGTTGAATTATATTTTAAATCTGGGCTAAGTTTTAAGATTTAATAGATCTTTAGATTCGAAAAAAGAGGTAATTGCAGTTAACAAGCTGTCACCTTCAAGAAAACATAAATGCCACGCATTGTTACGTGCTAATGCATTTAAGGCATCGATATAAGGCTGGTGCTCTAAATCAATTTTTTTAGGAAACTTAGACAATAATCCCTGATTCAGAAATGCTTCTTCTTTTGGTGATAAATATAGGTCAACACACTTGGGTGCATAAGCTGGGCATTTGGATAAAATCAAACGAATGTTGTTAATAATAGTAATAATATGCTTACTCATCATGTAATTTAACGGGACTATTTCAGAGCTTGAATAGGGCGTATAAGGGCGATATGTTATTGATTTAATTGTCGCTGCAACTTGATGATTAAAGTCTTGAGGTTTTTGAATGACAAGTTTGTGATAAACATGAAATAGTATGTCACTTTTTCTTTGTTTAAAACAACAACGAATTGGTGGCATGTATGACGATATCGTCCGTAAGGATGAAAAAAAAGAAATGGAATGTGGCATATCAACAATATAAAAGAAAAGTTTAAATTAAAATAGAATTCTTTTTATTAGATTGTTAAATAATGAAACACCACAGTTGACTTAAATGTACATGAGGACATTTTTAATCGACGAAATGCTATGTAAATAGGTTTAAATTGAGAGAGGTTGAGGCAATTTAGTAAAAAATCACGGAGTGGACCTACACGTCCATGAGGACATTTTTTAAAAAATAAACGAAAAGATCTCTAAATTTAAACCTATTTTATGGAGAAAGAAGAGCCACATGAGCATTGGCGTTTCACATTCGGGTTATTAATCTGAAACCCAGACATGAGCAGTGTCTCAACATAATCCAACTGTGAACCAATCACAAACATGTAGCTTAATTTTTCGACGATAATGGTTACATCTTCAAATTGAAAAAGTTTATCACCCTTTTCTTCAGCTTCGGCCAAAGTAGAAAGGGAGATATCATATGAATTGCCAGAACAACCATCTTTTACCACCTGTACTCTTAAACCATGGGTATCAATGGCTTTCCCATCTTTTTGTATGAAGTGACGAACCTTTTCAATGGCAACATCAGTCGCCCCAAACGTTAGGTTTGGATCAACGGTTGGTGTTGCAACTGTATCATCAGTTGGAACAAAAACTTTTTTTACATTTCCGCAATCACTCATATTTATATTATACCCAGATTTAAAGCAGTAAAAACATTAAGCAATCGTTATTTCGTCAGATAAGTAAACATCTTGAATGGCATTAAGCAGTGACACGCCTTCGTTTAATGGCTTCTGAAATGCCTTACGACCTGAAATCAAGCCCATACCGCCAGCACGCTTATTAATAACAGCTGTTGCAACAGCATCTTGCAAATCATTATCACCAGAAGCCCCACCTGAATTAATTAAACCCACACGACCAAAATAAGAATTGGCAATTTGGTAACGGGTCAAATCAATTGGGTGATCTGACGATAATTGATCGTAAACATTTTTATGTGTTTTACCGAATGACAATGCATTAAACCCACCATTATTTTCAGGCAACTTTTGCTTAACAATATCAGCCTCAATGGTCGCCCCTAAGTGATTGGCTTGACCGGTTAAGTCAGCTGACACATGATAATCAACACCATCTTTTTTAAAGCCAGAATTACGTAAGTAACACCACAAAATAGTGGCTAACCCACGTGAATGAGCGTATTCAAATGCTTGAGACACTTCTTGAATCTGGCGAGACGACTCTTCAGAACCAAAGTAAATGGTAGCACCAACGGCTGCCGCACCCATATCCGCCGCTTGGTCGATGGATGCAAACATGATTTGATCAAAGGAATTTGGATACGTTAAAAACTCATTGTGATTAATTTTGACAATGAATGGAATCTTATGCGCATATTTTCGAGATACCAAACCCAATACGCCAAGTGTTGACGCAACTGCGTTACAACCACCCTCGATAGCTAACTTAACGATATTTTCTGGATCAAAATAATCTGGATTTGGAGCAAAAGAAGCACCTGCTGAATGCTCAATTCCTTGATCAACCGGAAGAATAGATAAAAAACCAGTTCCAGATAAACGCCCTGCATTAAATAATGTTGAAAGACTAGATAACACTCTATTGTTTCTATCTGAATGAGAAAAGATTTGATCAACATAATTTGGATTTGGTAAATGAAGTTTATCTTTTGATACAGTTTTACATGTATGATTTAACAAAAAATCGGCTTGATCACCAAGAATAGATTGAATTTCTGAGTAAGACAAAGTAGAAACCTCCTGAGTAGATATAGTAGATGTAGTCACGAAAATACTCCTTAAATAAATTTATTATGTTAGTATTATACAATATTTTGCTTAGCAACAGCAACCTAAGTGTAAAAACATATTTGTAGGAGTAAATAAATGATTAAATCTTCTAACCCAGCTTTAACAAAAAATATTTTCAATAAAGAATTATCCTCATCCGCAAATGAAAAAATGACCATTGATGGAACGGTAAATAAAACAGGTATTATGCTTTGTTTAGTGTTACTAGCTTCTACATTTACTTGGAATCAATTT
>JBMHDV010000033.1:0-33164 GCA_049889215.1 Candidatus Marinamargulisbacteria bacterium | reverse complement strand
ATACTAAAAAGCACCCCCATTGAATGGCTCAAAAAAACAACCTATAACAACACCAATCAAATGATGAGCAATGCAGATTGGAAACAATTGGCCCTAACTGCAATAACCGATAACTGCCGTAAAACACGACAACGCTTACTGGCAACAGGGCCATCGGACTATCGCCGAGTACAAAGTCATTTAAATGCGCTTCTTGAAACCACTGTCGCAAGCCAGCTCAACCGATCTCCAAACGATATTGTGGCATTTGCCCATCCTATTCAACCATGGCTATGTTTTGAACTAATGAAGGCTGAGTACTCAGGCATTCACCCACCAATCTCAACCAACATCGCCCAAACACTTAACAAACACTATGGATTATCCGCAAATAAAAATACAATCCCCCAACATAACAATTACCAATTTAATAACTTGCCCAATGAATTGAATTTCGATACGGGCATCATAACCATAGCTTCCATTGGAATTGCCATCAGTTCTAAACCGCCGATACAGAAAAAACTAGAACAGTTACGTAAACGGCTTTTTACCCCAGCAGAAGATGACCAAGTCCTTGCAACACTGCTAAATAAGCCCCACCAAAGCCCTGACACACCCCATGCTATTCAACAACTTTGCAGCACCGCATTGTGTGGAATGGTTGGGGTTCCAGAACACCCTCCCCTACTAACAAATGTTGGGTTATCTGCCATTCATGCCGTACTAATCGCCGCAAAAAAACAACAACCAACCACGGTTATGATGGCATCCACGGCTTACGGCGGATCAGTCGAACAAGCCAGCATCATGAATGATATGCTTGGCAATATCACCTTTCAACGCTATGACATTCAGACACAGTCTCCTTTAACAGCGATTCACCATCAACTTCAAACACCAATTAATAACGATAATATTATTATTATGCTTGAATACCCAACAAATCCTAGCATGAAAGACACCGATCTGAATCAATTAAACCAATTATTACTCGACTATATGACAACCACAAATAAAACCGTCACCTTAATTTTAGATCAAACATTTTGTCCAATCGCTCGCGCCAACCAGGCATTTAACAATGACTACCCCGTGGTTTTTTTAAATAGTGCATCAAAATGGTTAAGTGGCGGGCAAATTATTGGCGGAACAGCCGTGGCTAACCCTGTTGGGAAACACATAATCGATGAGGCAATCACTATTGCAAAAGCACTCGGAACCACCATGCAAGCAAATAAAGCTGCAATCATTGCGGCACAACTTCCATCGCTGCCTAAGCGAGTGTCAAGTGCACATACAAATGCTAAGCAATTAATGACCGCCATCAACGATGTCTTTATTGAATTTGAAAAGCCCCCAGTTTTTTTCCATGCAACCACAAAAGAGCAAGCAAAAAAAGGGGTTAGCTCCGCCACATTTTCATTTAATTTACACCCAGTCAATCACGTAAAAAATAATGCACTTGCCCAACACGTAGTCGATAAATTAACCAGCCAATACCCCGATTTATTTGAACCTTGTGTTAGCTTTGGCCAAGGCAAATTAACCAAAGACAGCAAGGTATATATCACTGTACCAGCCACATCAACGCAAGGCGCCATCACCGAAGAAGATAAACAACAGCAAGCAATCAATGGCGTTCAATTGATACGATTTTCAGCCCCACCAAAAATGAATCATCTTGCTGTCAAACATGCAATTCAGCAAGTATTAATTGATACCTACCGTGCATCCAACACCACTGATCGTAGTGGTTGAACTTGGTTTGACTTAATCAATGCCTGTGATAAATACATCTGAGCCAAGTCCGCTCTAAATTGAGTCATTTGACTGGATGATAATCGCCCAATAATTGACGTGGTTTCAAGTGGGTCTTGATCAAGATCATACACATATTCCTGATCAATTTTAGCAAAAAAGCGATACTTGTATGGGTACCTGACAACCGAGAAATGCTTTGCATACGGTTGAACCAGATAAATAGGCTGAGTCCCATCCCGCCCAAAAATTGATGCCCCTTGCAGATGAGTTGAGTTCAATGAAATACCCAATAAATCCAACACGGTTGGCTTAATATCCAATTGCGAATAGGCCCCCGGGCGCTGCTCAGGCTGTAACTGGCTTGGCCAAGTTAAAAAGAATGGAATCCGAAAGGAGTCCTCATGATACCCTGCCTCCAAGTGATAATTGCCATGTTGACCAAGTGGAAACGCATGGTCTGCGGTAATAATCACAATTGAATTATCGTTTAAGCCACGTGCAGTCAGTTCCTGATAAAATCGCTGAATACCGCGATCAACCAATCGAATAGAATTCGCATAATGATCATGAATCCCTTGCGGGTCATCATATATATAACGATCCTTTGGCTTCATCGTATTAAAAGGAAAATGGTTAGCAATGGTTAACAATGTAAAAAACCCAGGCTTATCTGAATGTACTGATCGATCAAAATAATCAAAGAATCGTTGAAAAAACACCTCATCTTTCACCCCCCAGTCCAGCCGATCGTCAAGATCGGAGTCTAGCAAGTAGGGTTCAACTGTTTCATACTTGTCATACCCGTGCGACTCCAAAAACAACGGCAAATTATCAAAGTTTCGATTGGCATGCGCCGCAAATGCAATACTTTGGTAGCCATTATCCGATAGAACAGAAGCCAATGAATCGATATGAAGATCTTTATGTTTTACAAATACCTTACCACGAATCGATGGGATCATCGAAAATAAAGCCGCAAAATGTCCTTTGGCTGTTTGAATCGAATTACCGTAAAAAACATCCGTTGTTACACTCGCTGTTTGCAACTGATTTAAAAACGGCATATATGGCTTGCCATTCGTCGCCACCTTGCCCACCACATCCGCATTTAGGGATTCTACTAAAATTAAAAATATATGGGGGCGATATTGATATTGCCCAAGAGGATGAGTTGACGTAAATGCCCGTTGCAACGGATACGTATCCGGCGGCACGGAAACTCGAATAGCTTGTTTATTTCGATAGTAATATACAGCAGATCGAACAAAATTTAATGATGGGTCCATTGCATCAATGGGCAAAAACACAAGCCCCACATAGATACCAATGGCCATCCATCGTTTTTTTGATGTAATTGGGCCTCGTGTTGCTTTCGACACCGTACGGTAACGCCATTCCAATATCGCAAAAATAATAAAAATCAACCCACCATACATCAATCCATTTGAATCCAGTGAATGAAAAATCACATTCAATGACTCGGGTGTGAATGCAATGCCCAAATTCTCGATAACCACCCCCCACTCCAATGCATCCTTTGCACCAAATGTATAGGCAGATGATACTGAATAAATTAATAAGCCAAGACTAGACAACACCAATGTCCCCCATCGACGGTTGGTCACATTTGCCAACACTTGAAATGTCATGGCAACTGTTAAAAGACTCCATATAACAATAAAAAGAAATGCAAAGGTAAAACTAAATCCACCTGTATCATTAGTCGCAAACACTTCATACAAATAATAAAATTGAATAAACGCCATAAATTTTGCTACAGGGCCAAATGGCAACGGCAATAGGGACACAACTGAACTTATAAGCAAACGAATTTGTTTCATATCATTAACAGTATAATCAGATATTAAACCAATGAATAGTCACACAAAAATAAACCAGTGGCACCCTTACATGAATACCGTTTAATTAGCTAAAATTTTGGGCATAAATAGATATGGACATACAAACCAGTATTGCGGAACTTACACAGGCCATCCAAAAATTTATCGGCCCTAAACAGGTGCTGTTTGAAGTGGCTGCTCAAACCTTGGATGAATACAACACTGCCATTGAAACACCTGAAAACAATGCCCATATTGCATCCCTTGAATATCAAATCAATGCCTTACGACTGCTAATTAACGACCCCGATGGCAGCGCATTAAAAATACGACAGAAAATTAAACACCTGCCTTACAACGATCAACATGAAATCATGACCCGCTGGGCATGGATGAAATTCCACTACCACAATTTAACGCAAAAACATAAATCAAAACGACCATTCCAATGCCATTTGGGGGAATTTCACCATTGGATAACCGAAGACTATGAATACTATGTACTATTGCACTTTTTACCGCATTTAGCGCACGATTGGAACGCAAATTTACTATTTGAAACCAAGCCCATGCCATTCCACTTTGCCCCTGACTTTATTGTTAAACATGGTAAAAAAGACATTGGCATTGAAATCACCATTGCCCCTGAAGATGAAACCTATGGCCGCAATCTGCATTACCGCTCAAAATTTTTAGACCATCTCAAAAAAAGCTACCAATCTCATCCTATTGAGATTGTGCTACTTGATATTAATCGCTGGTACGCCACCATGCTCGAAGAACACAATATCGCCATTGGTATTGACCTAATTTTGATTTTAGAAAAATGCAATAAACTCGAACAACAATCCTTACAAATAGAAGATAGCATCATTAGCATTGAGCCACATAAAGACAATACCATTCTAGTCATTGAAAACCGTAAAAAGGATACGTTTATTACACTATCCATCCATCACAACAAAACATTTAATATTGTGGAAGGCAAAAACTTAAAAGCCAAAACATCCCTCGACAAACAACACCAAACCAACCTTTGCTGCCAAAGCATCTTAAGCCGTATTAACGCCAAAAACTCAAGCCAGTTTAGCGAAAACACCATTCTTGTTATTTGGCCAATGAACCAATTCAATGCCATCAACTACCACCAGGTCGCAAAAAAACTCAATCGCATGGCAATCACCAGCAAGTTCAAAGACATCTGGATTTTCACACCCAACATGAGCCATAAATTAAAAACAACGCAAGGTGTGAATGGATAGCGATATTAAAAAATAAAGGCACCGCCGTAACGTGGTTCCTAGCTGGAATTATCAGCTCAAGATCGCAAAATTCCCAAGCATCATGGGCATTTCCGACGAATTTTGATGAGATTTTGTTCATTTTTTTGGACGTGGGTTACCGAGGAGTGGAGGCACCGCCGTAACGTGTAACCGAGTTCAAAAAATGGATGAAAGATCGCAAAATTCTAGGAAATAGTGGCGCGCTCGGGAGGATTCGAACCTCCGACACACGGATTCGAAGTCCGATGCTCTATCCACTGAGCTACGAGCGCCTGAAATTATTATAACAAATAACGTCAATTGGTGAAGAGAGAAAACCAAATAAACAAAATATAAAATTAATTAAAATTAAATAATATTTGACAGCAATTGCCGAAACACCTATATTTTTAACTAAATTTTAATTTATTTTAGGTGAGATATGGGATTAAATAAAAAAACAGTTTCAGCAAAAATTGATGATGCATTAATGAGTCCAGAAAAGGCAGCTCCTGCTGGACGACTACCTGCTCGACTACCTGCTAGAGAATCAGTAGATGACGCAGCTCAATTTAATACTAATTATTTAAAAAGAGCTCAAAGGCAGCTTCCTACTTTAGAAGATATCGAAGAAAGCGATTCAGATACTGAATATAACATTAATCCCATATTTTTAAGTTTTGAAAAAGACGGTGCAAACGAACCTAAAGCACAATTAAAACCCGAAGCTAAAGAATCCTCAGATTTAAATTCAAGCATTGATAGCGATGAGTCAAGCACAGAATATTGCAAAATACCTGGCAACTTCAGTCTTTTTGGGGAAGATGACGAAGAGGCTTATGAGGAAGAGGATGTTGCGCCAACCAGCCCAACTAGACCTGTTAAAAGAGGCCCAATACAATTAACCCCAGATCGACCATCAAGTGCACTCAAAGCAACACCAAACAGAAACGGACAATCTCCACCTAAAGACCATCGACAAGGCCCGCTAATCGCAAAAGGCGGCTGTGGTGAAATATTCGATGTCTGTACGAGTGAAGGTAAGGCGACACCTTTTGTTGAAAAACGAATCCCATATAAGGATGCTGAAAGACAAGAATTTGACTTATTAAAAAAATTAGAAAAATCAGGACCACTTAAAGAAACAGCGAATGGCTTAATATACAAGAAACATTGGGGTAATCTTAATGAATTTTGCCTAGATTTTTGGTTGAAAGATAATACAAGTTGGGACATTAAAATCAAACAAGCCGTTATCTTACATATTTTCAGCCAAATTTTAACCAACCTTGATGAATTTCATACTAAAACTTCTCAATGCCATAATGACATCAAGCCAGCAAATATATTATTGGAAAATGAAACCAACACAGGTTTAGTGTTATGTGATTTTGGATCCATGAACAGCCAAAAAAGGCACGATACGCCTATTACTCTCCAATTTGCAGATCCATGTCACTTTGATCCAAATGCCGACTTAGAACTAAATTATCAAAACGATTACTATTCTGTTGCATTAACGATGATAAAAATCATTACGGGAAAATCTGCATACCAGTTATTTAATGAGGAATACCAACTGGACTTCAACTCTTATGACGATCAAAAAAAGCTAGCCGAACAGTTAACAAATCCTGAATTATTACAAGAATGTTTCATCCCTTTAATTACTAAAGAATATACAGCTATTTTTAATATTTTAAGTCAAATGCTTCCTTCAAAGTCTGAAAAGAGAATCACTCACTCTGCTATAATTAAAGCCATAAATGAAGCGGCAAACGAATTAAAGGTCGAGCATGAACATATTGCAAATGCTTTTATGGAAATCAAACACCTCTCTAAATTAAAAAAGGCAGAATCACCTGGCAATTCTAAAACGTAAAGTTACAAATCACTTACTTTAAAAACACGAACATTTTTTGGCGGGTTTGCAGATAATTTATTAAATGCACTACTTTTTTGAGTAATAACACAATCAATGACCCCGCTAAGAGAGGTCGTGCCATTAAGTTCAAACGGAATTGAAATTAATTGATCAAGATGTTGGGTGACAAGCAACGCAGTAGCAGCATTTAAAATAAACAAGTTCAGCACATGCCGCAAATTCTGAGTTGAATAACATAATTGCATTACATATGAACCCGCTTCTGCACAATGAGACAGCTTAACCTGTTCAAGTTTAAACTTTAATTCAGTCATCAATTCAACAGGTACAATATCAAAACCATATTGACTCTCTACCGGATCATAATTTTTATATATCAAGTTATGTTCTTTTTGAATTTTTTTAGAAAACTTCTTAAATTGCTCAAATTTAAAATCATAATTGTGTTTATAACGTAACATCATTAAAATCGTTGACCCAACACAGCAATCTTGCTCTAAACCATCAAATTCAACTGTCATAAAACTCTTATCAAAAGAGGGGGCATCATTATGAATAACTGATAGTGTTTTATGGAGAACCATAACGATAAATTATCATAAATTTTATTTAAAAATACAGTTTTTTTTTAATTAATATTGCCAATCAAAATTGGAATAGTCTTGGTCACGCTTTTCAACAAAGGCATTACGGCCCTCTTTGGCCTCAGCAGTGCCATAAGCCAAGCGTGTGGCTTCACCAGCAAATAGTTGCTGCCCCACCATGCCATCATCGGTCAAATTAAAGCCATATTTTAGCATTCGCATGGCTGTGGGTGACTTGGCGTTAATTAAGGCACCCCACTCCAGCGCCTTAGTTTCAATATCAGCATGAGGCACAACCGCATTCACCATGCCCATCTCGAACGCTTCTTGGGCAGAATAATTCAATCCCAAAAAGAAGATTTCACGCGCGCGCTTTTGACCAATTTGTTTAGCCAAATAGGCAGATCCGTAACCAGAATCAAAACTGGCCACATCAGGATCGGTTTGTTTAAAAACAGCATGTTCTTTCGATGCAATGGTAAGATCACAGACCACATGCAACGAATGGCCACCACCAACGGCCCAACCCGGCACCACAGCAATGACAATCTTTGGCATGAACCGAATCAAGCGCTGCACTTCCAAAATATGCAACCGCCCACCCGATGGTGCACCGTCGTATTGGTACCCATCCTCACCACGAATGCGTTGATCCCCACCCGAACTAAATGCCCAACCACCATCTTTTGGCGATGGGCCATTGCCCGTCAAAATCACACAGCCAACCTTGGCATTTGTCCGCGCATGCTCAAACGCTTGCAAAAGCTCGTCCACCGTCTGTGGTCGAAACGCATTGCGGCACTCGGGCCGATTGATGGCAATTCGAACAGTGCCTTGATCCTTGGCTTGATGATAAGTAATGTCTTGAAACGAATCGTTTAATGATTCCCAATGGCTTGGATTAAATGGTTGCATATTTTGAGTGTATCAAAGCCAAATTTGAAACACCATCATAAAGTTCATAATTAATTCAAAATCTAAACCCAACAAAAATAGTCATTGCATTATTCAACTAATTTTCCACAATATTATAATTAGATCATTATTTTGGCAGGTGCACATGAACATTAATCCGGAAAACATCCATCATCCAAGCGTAGGTCATGAATTTGGCATTGGGCACACCCCCGACACCATGACCATCAATACCCCCACCGGTAAAAAAACATTTAAATCAGCCAATCATCGTAAAACATCGTTAAGTGCGGCACTGACCGAATTAAAAACCGGAAGCGGTAATCTTGGTCAAGTGGTCACACACTGGAAGGACATCAGTCACCGGACCCGTGGTTTAGGCGTTAAGAGCCGCTTTATGTTGCCCGTAGAATACCGCGGAAGCTCACTCACTAAACTGGATAAGATGGTCGATTCATTTAACCACAAGGAATGGGCCAATGATGCCGATCTTTTACAAGACTTAATCGCCCTTCGCAATGAAGCAGAGCGCCATTTAACCAGTTCAGGTAAACGAAAACTAGCCACTCAAACACTCATCGATAAATGCAATAACGCCATTGCAACACAACTGGCCAAAACCACCATTTCACGCGACTATATTTTACAGGATTTAACCCAGCACAATGGCGCCGTTAGTAAGCATTTGCTGAGTTACACCATTCGATTAACTGATGGTGAAGAGGTACGAAGTCAGGAACTATCTTTAGCCATTTCAAAAAAAATGACCCAAAATGAAATCACTTTATCTGACGGCCTGGATCTAATGAAAAAATTCAGCTCCCCAGCTGTTTTTTTACAAGATGCATCTGGCTATCTTGTGGAAGCCTCAGACGGTGATTTAACTAAATTAACCGGACTATTAAAACAGGTGCCAGATAAAATAAACTGCCAACTATTAAATGAAGTAACTCTGGGCGTTGTTCGACAATATTTAACTGAAACCATGGATGATGCCCTATCCCAAATTCCTGATTTACTGCAAAATAGCCCATCAACCGGCCTATTATTATCAAAGTCACTTGAAGCCCACATCAAGCATGGGTCACTTGATTCAACAATCGCTGAAACCCCATCATTTTTTGGCATATCCAATGGCAGTGTTCCAGAAGAAAGAATCAATGAATTGAAATCAACCCCAGCAATGGTGCATGAATTTATCAACCGAATACTGCAACACCCCAACGACTTTCAAACCATGTTTGATAATCTTGCCGAAAAAGACCCAACCATTTTAATCACCATTGTTAAAGCCCACATTCAACAAACCATTAAAGCTGCATCATCACAAACTTTAACCAGCCAAATCAAATTCTTGCAACATCTGGAAGTGACTCAATTTAACGAAATTGCCAATCTCAATCATGAAAAAGAAACCATCAAAGCACAATTAAAAGCCCCACATTTAAGCCAAGCGGATCAACAGCAATTATCACAACAAAAAGATGCTATTTCTAATAAAATAAACATGCTAGAACGTGGGTCGTTTCAAGATGCCATTGGCGAAGTAAGCCATGAAATAATTGAAGAAATAAACAAGTTAAACACCAAAAGCTACACCGAACGTAGCGCAATGATGCCTGGGATCATCGCGAAAACAAACGTGGACCCAACCATTCAAAACGTCCTTGTATCGGCAAGCTTAGCCATGCTGGATCGCTCGGATCATCTGTCCGATATTGAAAGTGATATTCACACAACCAATCAACAACTATTTCATGCACATCAAAGCACCAACCAACAATTGGCACTTAACCTAACTCAAAACCTCGCTGTATTGAACCTAACCTCTTCAGATGGGGCAACCGCATATGGCAATCACAATATTCCCAACTATCACGCATTTAATGTCCTTAAACACCTAATATCAATTGATTCTTCAATTTTAGACAAAGCCGCAACACAAACAGCTTTAGAAGCGGCCTGTTTTCCAAGAGATGATGACGACACATTTAATCATCAGAAAATTGCAACATTTATTGAACAGCATTTACCAGAAAATGCAGCCACACGCCAAGTACTGGAACTACTATCCACAAAATACATGGCTGCGACCAACCACCATATGGTTTTTGACCTCCAAGATCAACTCCCTAATTTACCATCAGAAAATAGCAGAAAAAGAACCATTGCACTAAATATTGACTCACAAAACCAAATTAGCATTCAAACATCAGCATCATTCGAATCAATGAATGGAAAAGCAACCGAAGTCGAGGCGTCGCTTACAGCTGAACAAACCATCACGCTTCCATTAAATGGCAGCCCAACCACATCCTTTAAACTTGGCACATGCGTCATAAATCCAAGCGCTGCAGATAACCTACAAGCCCCAATTGAAAATTGGAATGGTGAGGTTGTATTGAGCCAGCCAAAAACTGCATCACCACTTAGCACCATTCTAAAAACCCACCAACCAACATTACTTCAAACACTTGAAACGCTTCAAAACAATCTGACTAAAACAGCGACAAGAATCAATACGCAACAAAATATCAATCATCTTCAAACCATCGTTGAATCAATCCATGCATTGCCAAAAAAAGATCGCTTTCAGTGTTTAAACCAAATTGAACAACTGGCCATGACCATTGAATCCAACCTCATCGAACTAAACACAAATGGTCAATTTCAAGGCATTAACATGAAGCACTTATTCACGTCTCAAAGCATTTGGAATAGCCGTAATTACACCACTTACAGAAATCAAATCGAAACAATCTTATCTGAGGTTAATCATGCACGATTTAGTGGCACTAAGTTAGAGAAATCAGAGACCCAACAATACACCATTATTGAGGGGGCACAAGGCAATAAATACGAACTGCTTACCCATGTATCAGAAGCAGAAGCCAATCAACTGGGCATTGCTCATTTTTTAAAAGATAAGTTTTCACACAAAACAGGCCAAGTCGAAAAAGCAACATTGGTTGGCCAAGGTGGGTTTAAAAAAATTCGATTAGCAAGAAACATGGCGACACAGGAAATTGTCATTGTTGGTAAATCTGTATTTTTTGATAAGTCGTCGTTTGATGACTTTGAAAACGAAGTCAAAAACCACCTAAGCCTATCAAAAACAAGTATTATTCAACTTCAAGACCAAGCCATTTTAGAAAGTAATATCGGACCAAAAGGATACACCTTTATGACCCTTGGCAAAGAATCTGGCGAAACAACAGTTGAAACATTAAATGACCCGAACTCACAGCTTTCAGCAACAGAAAAAGTAAATCAAGCATCGAGCATCAGCATTGATTTAATTAAAGGTCTAGCTGAATTTGAATCCATTGGGTTTATTCATAATGACATCAAACCTCAAAACTTCATCATTGATCAGGAGGGACATGCTCATTGGATTGATTTTGGAACCGGACGAAATGCAATTCCACCCACCGAAAATGACATCGCAAGACATGCCTTAATGTTGGGAACACCAATGTATATGCCTCGCGATGTGACTATTTTTGGCATCGAAAATTTCGATATTACTGAATCCCCTATTAAAAAAGATGCTTGGGCATTGGGCATCAGCTTATACCAACTGTGGACAGGTCAATTTCCATTCAAATTGGAATCTATCGCACAATCGATTAGCGTCGATGTTCTACTTAAAAATATTGCAAACGCAATTGAGTCCAACACGCTAGATACATCAGGCATTCCAAAACCGTTTAACGAAGCCATCAATGGGCTATTAGATAAAAACCCTACAACGCGATGGTCAGCAAAAAAAGCATTAGAATTTTTGACGCCGCGGCTAGCGAGCCAAATAACAGATACATAACAACATCATCATTAAGCAACGATTGATTCAAATACAGCGGCTTTATTTGAATTCATATCACCAGCTATTTTTTGGCATTGCTGAATCACCCAGTCAATGCCATTGGCCTTAATAGACTCACCATCTAGTGTTGCAACGTGTTGATTTGGCTGAAGCACAATCGAAGACACGTCGCCTTGCCGTTGAAATTCAATGGTGATCTGAGATAACGAGATTTGCATTGTATAAATCACGCCACTTGATTTACCAGCCGTTGTTTTATTGGTAACCAAAACAACATCATCGGAGTGATTTAAATTCTGTGATGAAATCACATCACGAACATAATCAAAAAGCACCGTCATTTTTGCATCATCATTCGACACCCGAACCGTTTGTTGTATGGTTTTGGCTAAGGCATTTAGCAACTGAACCATGGGCTTAAACTGAGCTGAATCCAAGGATTCCCATTCCAATGGCAGAGAAAAGTGAAATACCTGAGCAAGTTTTGCAATTAACGGCGCTGGAAGTTCAGGCAATTGTGGTGATTGCTCTGCATTTCCCTCAACCCCTTTAAGATGAGGTATGGCCAACCCAATTTGCGCCAATTGATTTAACCGATGCAAAAAAAATGAAATTTCGTTTGCTTGGGCACGGTGCTCATTCACCGATATCAAACCAGTGGCAGGTTCATATTGAAATAAAACCTTCTTACCTGTCGATGCGTCAAACAAGCCAAGTTGGTCCTGCTTTAACAGCATGCAATAGAGCCCAACATCGCGAGACACTTTATGTTGTGCAACCAATTGAATTGCTGACAATGACATTGCTGACAACATCGCAGCAACGTTATTTGTTGAACCGTCACTCGCCCCCATGGTTTCCTGAGCAAGAAATTGATTAATATCTATCGCGTTTAACATTTTAACTATAGAATAGTAGATACACATGCAATTTTCATTAAAAAAAATCGTTATTGTGCTTATCTTATTCATTTTACCCATGAAAATCATTGGCCAATCAGCCATTGTCATTGGAATGTCAGCACCACTATCTGGTCCATCCGGACACTTAGGCAGCAGTCTGTTGGAAGGCATCCTACCTACCATCGAACATATCAATGCAACTGGCGGCATTAATGGCCAACGATTAAAATTGATTCCACTTGATGATGAGTATCAGCCAAATAAAACCGTCGAGAATACAATCAAACTAGTTGAAGATCATAATGTTGATCTGCTATTTAGTTATGTAGGTACGCCAACCACATTGCAAGCGAGCCCATTAATCATTAAGTACAATCGCCCGCTTGTGTTTCCGATTACAGGCGCACATATTTTTCATCAAGGCACTATCGGCAACCAAACGTTTCATTGGCGCCCCACTTATTGGCAAGAAGCAGCCGCCATTGTGAATCATTTTGTTCAGCAAAAAAAGAAAAATATCGCCGTTTACATTCAAAAAGATGCCTTTGGAAAAAGCGGATTGATGGGCATTGAAGCCGCATTAAAAAAGCACAAACTTAACCCGAGCACCATTGTCAGTTACCACCGTGGCAAAGCGTTTCATGACGATTTTTCAAGTGATGCAAAATTATTACTCAACCATAGCCCAGACGCCATTATCAGCGTATCTGCCTATGAGGCATCCGCAGGCATAATCAAAGCCGTACGGGAACTATCTGATATTCCGATTGCAACACTATCTTTTTCAGACCCTCAAGGAATGATCATAAAGCTCGATAACCACCCATTTGCAACCAAACACTTGGTGTATTCGCAAATTATGCCCACCAAACTAGCAGCAACAGATTTGACTGAATTTAAAGCCATTACCAACCAAGAATTCAATCCAATTCGCTATGAAGGTTATAAAAACACATTGCTATTGGCAAACATCCTTAAAAGTCACCGTCCTGAATCCCTAATTAAACAACATGACACAATTCAAAACCTACTCCCAAAAACATCCCCAATACTCACCACATATACCCGCACTGGCTGGCAGGAAATCGCTCAATGAACACCACCATCTTTAAAAAAATACTATCACGATTAATCCTTGCATTTATTGGGATTACCGTCGCAATTTTAGCCATTGTTAGCATAACTACCAAACACTTAATTACTAAAGAACTCACCAGCAGCGGCCAAGCCATTGCCCAAACCATCGCCGATTCAGCGGCCATAGAACTCGCTACAATGGATGTGTCGATATTCCAAGATTTGATCATTAACTATACCCAACAAGACAGCATTCAATATGTCATGATCACGAACAAACAATTTGAAATCTTGATTGACTCATTTGTACCACAAATCCCTGAACCCGTTCTGAAGCAATTAAACACACCTGATCCAACCATTGTGTCACCCCTGCCTGCCATTACCGCCATTCAGGTCAGCCACCCCATTCTTAATGGGCATTTGGGTCATGTTTTCGTTGGAATGAATACCGACATTATTTGGGCACATTTAAAATCAGTATTACCCATAATCTTATTGGTAATTCCGCTGATTATGGCGTTTACATTATGGCTCTTGAATCGTGTTATTAAAGGCATTACTCAACCACTAAAAACACTCACGAACTTCACCAAAGATGTTGAACGTTACCAATTTGACATTACAAAAACAAATACGACTGAGATAAAACAAGTCACCGCCTTAACTGATGAAATCGGTGGGTTTGCCACCAATTACTTAACGCTGCTGCATGAACTTGAAACGCATATCCAACAACTAACAGAAACCTCTGCTAAAAATGCGGAGATAAAAAAAGAGTTAACCATTGCACACGACATTCAAATGAATTTATTAAACCCCAACCCAGAACTCCACCACAACGACAATATAAGCATTTGTGCAAGCATTACCCCAGCCAAAGATGTTGGTGGTGATTTTTATGATGTGATCGAAAAAGGCACAACCATTTACGTTACCATTGGAGATGTATCTGGCAAAGGCGTCGCTGCGGCTTTGGTAATGGCAGCCACTTTAACCAGCCTTCGAACCACCATCAATCACTACGATGACCCAACCGATATTATCACCACCGTCAACAAGCAAATCAGCCAATACAACCCCAACATGATGTTTATTACGGTATTCTTTGCTGCGATCGATACACAAACAGGCATTATTCATTACATTAATGCTGGGCACCCCAGCCCACTGATATTAGCAGATAAAATCGAATCATTACCATCCACAAAAGGCACCGTATTGGGCATTAATGAACATCAATACTACCCTGCTAAGCGCCACCAATTGCCCGCAAACTGTCAACTACTTTTAACAACAGACGGTGTCACTGAAGCTCACAATGCAAGCAACGAACTTTTTGGTGATAACCGACTCATCGCCGCACTTAATGACGCGCCAACATCATCCCCAGCAGCCACCATTAAAGCAGTTACTAATGCCCTCGACCATTTTATTGGCGATACACCAGCTCACGATGACATTACCATGCTCAGCATATCAATCAGCACCACAAAAAAAGAAATACAAAACCCTTTGGTTATTTCGTTTCAAAATGATATTAATGAGCTGATTAAACTGCAACACGTTACCGATATTTTTGCCAAGCACCATGACCTTGCCAGTAAAGACCAAAAAAGCATTAACTTGGTCATGGAAGAGCTTTTATCAAACACCATTTTTTACGGCTATAAAGATAATGCGCCGCACACCATTTTTGTTTCATTTAACCATCAAGACAACCAAGTAATTATCGACATTGAAGATGATGCAAGTGCATTCAATCCATTAACCGATGCCCCAGAAATTGACACAAGCAATACCATTACCGATCAGCCAGTTGGTGGCTTGGGTATACACATCGTTAAACGAATGGTCACTGACATCCATTACCATCGCTCGGATGATGACAAAAATAAACTCAAAATTATTAAGGAGCTATCATGAGCATCACCATTTTGCATCAAGAGGATACCAATACCATTGTTGTCGCTGGTCGAATTGATACATTAACCGCCAATCAACTTGAAGCCCAATTATTGCCAGCCATTACTGAAGATTCAGCAAATATCACCATCGATTGCAGTGACGTGGATTACATTTCATCCACAGGGTTACGCGTATTTATCTTGGCGGATAAAAAAGCCAACCAGTTAAATGGTACCGTTACAATTAAAGGGCTGGACGACTTTTTAAAAGACATTTTTGAGATTTCCGGCTTAACCGACTTTTTTACCTTTGTTTAAACTCATATCACTTGCGATCTGCCTCATTTGCCTTCAGAGTAACGCCATTACGGTCAAACCCATCTCTAACTTTATTAGCTTTAAAATCCAAAGTTTTGCTAGTCAAAATGTAACACTTAAGACCCAGCAAGAATGTCAATCTTTTGCAAAAAAACCACTCAATATCTTAATTGATTTACGATCAAACCAAGGCGGCCAATTACGTGACGCACTGCAATTTTCAGCCTTATTCGTAACGAGTAACGCCTTAATTCGTTTGGATGATGGATCCATAACCAACTTGGTCACCCGCCCCATCGATCACCCCGTTATTGCCAGCAAAAAAATCATTGTATTGGTGAATGCCCAAACAGCGTCAGCAGCAGAAGCCAGCGCTCATGTACTAAAAAAACACCCCAATACCATTATTATAGGTGAAAATACCATGGGAAAAACGACCATCCACCGAAACGATGGGCAAGCAGCAACACTCATTGGATTCCACTTACCTCAAGGCCGTATTGTACCTGACATCTTCCACCGCTTTTCAAATCAGCTGGATGACGAGCAAGTGTATTTATCTGCCATTGCCATGAGTCAGAAGTAGAAGCGATTTGACACTACCTTCTATTTAGCTTAAAATAAAGTCTCTTCCCAAACACATGGTGAGATTACACTATCACCTCGTGAGTAATTTGACAGTGAATCATAACTAAATACTGAGTTAAATTTTATTAGCCGTTGTTAATTCTAGTTCGTTTTCCCGTGAAATCACCACATTTCCCGGGAGTCCCCCCCCTTATTGAACTTAATGGTTGGTTAAACTACAAGCTCAAAAGAACCGTCCGCATCTAATTCTTGATCAGATAGATTACTTTTTTCATCATTAACTGATTGTTGTTGTGCCATCTCAATAGAAGGTTGTATTGGAACAACAATATGCCTGCCCCCCCCATGACTCGATGTCTTGCGGCCCAATGGTTTAAAACGATATTGGCCTCTTGAACTTAAAGAACGTTTCATTAAATAAAACAGTGCTATTAGTAATATTGATCCACCGATTATTGCAACAAAACCACCAGCCTCAAGACCATTCGACTGCGTACCCACTACGACTTCATCATCAGCAGGCAATGCTGATGGCGCATCGAAAATAGCGTTACCAGTAATTGAAATATTAGAACCTGGTCCGCCACCATATGTACTTGGTGCTAATGCTCCCGGTAATCCACTTGGCGCTACAGGGATATCCGTTCCATTTCCACCTTGCCACACTGGGCTTGGTGCTGGAGACACCCCGGACAATGATGAACTTGGCGTTAATTGCTTTGCTGGTGATGGCGCTGGAAACATAACAAAAGGTGATGAACTTGGTGACATCGGCTGAGCTGTTGTACTACTCGCTGCTGATGATGACGAACTTGGCGACAATGCCCCCGCTGATGGTGATCCACCTACTGGACTTGGTGTCATCGGCTGAGCTGTTGTACTACTCGCTGCTGATGATGACGAACTTGGCGACAATGCCCCCGCTGATGGTGATCCACCTATTGGACTTGGTGACGGGCCAATTGCTCCATTATGATGGTGATCTGAATTGTGATCATCACCGTGATCGTTATCCTGATGAGAATCATGCTCACCGTCAACAGTTGAACTTAATTCCTGTAAAATTTTACCCATATTACCAGCAGCATTAAAAAGGTTTACTGGCGACATTACAACATTGCCATCTAGTGACCGATATACTCGATATATATCATCCCCATGTGGCACCAACAACCCAAAGTTTTTATCTTCTTCATGGTGAACATCACCATAATTTCTGAATTCATCCGTATCACACTTAAATGCAAGTGGGAACCCTTCAAAACGATCATCCCATTGTGCTAGATTTTCAGCATCAGGACCAGTTAAAGCAACAGTGGGTGATAAAACTTGAGACGCATTGATGGCGCTGAGAGGGTCCATCATTCGGAATGACGGCAACCCACCTTCGCCAACAATTACAAACTCTGGTTGAGTTCGCTTTGCTGTAACAAGGTATCGAAGCTGAATGCCATCTCCCTCTTGAAAAGAATGCACCATTGGCAATGCCTGATTGGAATACATATGAATTTTTTTCTCATCGTCAGTAGTCTGAATCCATCCAACCTCACTATTTTTTTCGTTACTAGCATCAGAGTGGGTTGTATTTTTGAAGAACGTAACTGGGATAAAGCTTGAATACTCATTATCAAAAATCGCAGCACCAAGATTGTCCATAATCTGTTTGGACTCGCCATTTAATGCATAAAATATTGGCCCTGAAGCCCTTGTTGTTGCATCATAATGATGATAAACCTCTGTCAAACCTTCAGATGATGCTGGTAAATATTGACCATTTTCATCACCCGGCAATTGCATGCGAGGAATTTGATGAAACGCAACCTTACCTTCAGCACATCGTCCAGACTCAATAATATCGTCACTGAAATATCGAGCATCATCGGCTGTCATATTTTGATTTTTTAATATCGGCGGAATCCCAGAGTTTTCAACGCTTACTGGGTGCTTAACAAATGTCCCATCAGAGTTATGCTCAACCGCATAACAATTCCCATCCGTAGCTAAAACCAACAAGCGATTATGGGCAGGAAATTTGAATTGAAAGATGCTCCGCTGTATTTGAGCTAAAAATTTCTTACTCAAACACGGGTATCCAAATAGATCATCAGGATAACCTTCACCATCCAACCGGATATTTGTCCTCGCTAGTTCAAATAGGCGTCCATCTTGATCATTATCAAAACCACCATTTAAAACCATCATGGGGTATTCAACGATTAATTCTTCACTTGAACTGTTCGTGTAAAACACATGGTGCTCGTCAATCGATTTTAATTGCCCATCCTGAAGACTAACATCAAAAACAGCTGGCACTATTTGATTCAAATCAGTCATATAATCCCTTAACATAAATAAACTAAATCCATTTTCACGTTTTAAAACCAATGCATCTTTATCGACGGCATTGGTTTCAGAATCAACCATAAAATGAAGAGTGGAACTTGGTTTAAAATCAAAACCTAGTAATCTGTGTAAATATGTTTTTTCATCAATCGTTATATTTTGTAACGCGGGTGTGATCAAATGCGGGTCATCACCCATCATAAACAACACCTCTGGGGTAGCCAGATGTTGTGCAGCCAGAATTTCAGTCATATGTGTGTTAAATTCCTCTAAATCAAACAGGGTCAGTGTTGTTGCACAAGCCGCTAAATCATCTCGATTTTCAGAGTGAACAAGTGGCTCAAAGTCAATTGGAGCATTGTTAGCAATGGTTGGCACATTATCTTTATCATCGGTTTCATCTTTAGAAGCAGACGTATCAGAAAATAAGTATTTTAACCCATGAACCTCTTGCAAGCTCAACGGAGTCTTAACAATATGTCCGTCGACGTCTCTGACCATAAAAAGCTGCTGGCCATCAGGAACCAATACCCCTCTAAGCCCCTTTTCAAGTCTAAGTGCTTGTATGTAAGTATCCATATCACATGGAATAGTCAAAATGTTTGACACCTCTGCTTCTGTAGTAGAGTCTATCCAAGGAAAAAAGAAAAAACCGTCAGATTCACTCTTCACACCAGATGCATTTTTATTCATAACAAAGGGAAACATCTCTTTTATTCTTTCAGCACCTAAGTCATCCATGCTTTGAGATTCTTTTTCAAACAACATCGGTTGAAGTGAGTCATCGTCAGTATGCAAAATAACAGCACTTTTTTTGACCGCATCTAAATCTGTTGATGTTGCACAAGTAAAAACATTGCTACCCTTCACCCTTGTCACAAGATGGCGATCCCCAGGGTTACCATCAACAATTTCTGTAAACAATAACCCAACAAATGGAGGCATGGTGTGAAATTCACTTTCACTAAAAATAATACGTGGAACAACATCTTCTTTAAATTGTGTATCAATAAATGATTGCAACTGATTTTTAATTTCTAAAGGAACATCATAAATACCATAAGTTTCTTCATTACGAGTATAACCTTGAAACAGAGGAAGCTCATTGGGCTCATTATTAAGTGTATGATTGAAAGAATCAACGTAACTTAACCCATCAGTCGTGGTATTTTCAAATATTCCAACCAACGTATTTTGATCCTCAAGCGTGATTTTAGAAAAGCTATAGGCGTCGCTTGCACAGGGTGCAATATCATCCGGCAAACCTAAATCAACATCCAACTTTGCATTCGCATCCAAATAGGCTACGGTGTTATCTATATTAACTGGATGATATGAAAACGTACCCGCCTTGTGATTGCGCTTCACACAGCCGTACGATCCATCCTGATTCGGAACCAACATGTAAGAATCGCCATTACCATCATCCTCAAACTCAAGAGTTCGAACGTATACTATATCATCTAAATCATCATCTGCAGCCATTTTAGTTAATGGTAAACATGTAAATGTATTGCTAGGATTCGGATCACTTAATACCGTTGTTGAATTCTGTAGTTTTATTGCCGTTCGACTGGACCGATCTGTATCCTCGGTAAAAAACACATCTGGAAATGAAACTCGAACAGGATCATCCTCCCGCTGCTCAAAAAACACGGTATGTGCCAATTCATTCATACCAGAATCCGACATTTCAAACTGAAACATTTGAGGAAACCCGGGAAAACCACCATCTTTCGGCATAAACATTAAACCAAATGCATTATCATCTTTATAATTGATCCAAAAGAGTTGATCTCGAATAGTTAACTGACCATTATTGTCATCGACAAAATAGTGGATGGTTGTATTTGCATCAAACGTTGGATCAAGGTGGTGAATCGATGCTCGAATACCTTCCGTAACATTAAGTACTGGAGATGCTAACGGTAAATTTGAATGCAGATGAATATTATTGCTTGGATCAATATTAGGATTGGCAGCAGCAACTTCATTAACAATTGAGTTTAATTCCTGTCTATTGACCTGTTGAATCACCGATCCACATTGAGCCGCTTCAGCAAGATTACCGCTGTAAATCAATGGGTCATGTGTTAAATCGTTATTCAATACTGATCGCAATGCCCTTGAATCATCAGCGTGGTCAGATGTTCTTAATGGAACATGATTACCACCATCGCCAATAACAGAACCATCATTTCGAGAAACAAATTGATTGTTTGGGCCATTATTTGGGGATGCATACCTTAACATACCCATTGCAACTACTTTTAATACTTTACTTAAACTCATAAACTCACCTCTTGTATATTCTAATCAATTATTTAAATATCGTAAATTAAACGCAAAATATTCCATCACCAATACGAGGCAGAACTATATTGACTCTACCCCCTCTTAATTGATATGATAAACATAAGATCCAAACCACGTGTGATGAGGTTTTTTAATCAAACACCCCCTTGTAATTGTACCATCGCCTTCAAAAATAAATAACAAAGCATTTTGTCATTTTATGAAATTGGTTCAGACCTCTTGTCGATAATCAAATAAGATTGACCATTCGTATTATTTTTACGAAGATAAATTATGTGATGCGATCACGGCCATTATTTGCCTGATCATAATTCTTGGAGGAAATCATGAACCCAGTAAATAACCAACCAGTAACCATACAACCACCTGACCAGTGTGGTATTAAAAGAAAAAGGCCCATTAATACAATAGAAGATAATACAGCAGCTACAAGCGACGCTGTAAATGGCCCAATACAAAGCAGCGCATCAGGAGGCAACACTACAACAGCAAAGGCAGCAGCAGACAATGCAAAAGTGACCACAACATTAACCGGCGGTGAAGCTGCAACTTCAGCCGCTGAAAAATTCTTACGACATCAGGTTATGGGTAAGCAAAACGATGACGGAGGAGAAGCAAAAAGCAGTGACACTTGTTCCAAACGTCCTAAATTAGCGCATTCGTCAAAATCATTAGGTTCACATACAACTACAATAATAGAGATTCAAAAAATTGAAAACGAACTTAATTTAATCATCTCAAATTCAGGAATTACTGGAATACAACGACCAAAGGGCCCATTTAAAACCCCTATCGAACACTTGACTACTTTAAAAAAATTACCAAGTGCCATCAAGGTTTTAAAAGAACATGGAATCACCAATATTAATTCATTGGATACTGATAGAAACACCCCGCTTCATTTGGCCATAGAAAATGGCAATATTAAGTTAGCTATCGCCTTGATTAACGCTGGGGCAGATGTGAATCTAACACAAGAAAATGAGAATTCCCCGCTTCATTTGGCTGCAATAACTGGCAACACAGAATTGGCAGAGCTTCTAATCTCCAAAGGGGCGAATGTAAATTGTATGAATGATTTTTACAATACCCCGCTTCATTTGGCTGCAATAACTGGCAACACAGAATTGGCAGAGTTTCTAATCTCCAAAGGGGCGAATAAAGATTGGAAAAATGAAGAAAGTTATACACCGCTTCATTTAGCCTCAAAAAATAACCACACAAAGTGTGCGATCGGCTTGATTGAGGCTAAGGCGAATCTGGAAGAGGAAGATGGTTATTTTTGTACACCGCTTCATTTGGCTATAGAAAATGGCCATAGTGAGTTAGCTATCGCCTTGATTGACGCTGGAGCGAATATAGAATGGCCAGATGACAACCCGCTTTATATGGCTGTATTTGGTGGCCACACAAAATTAGCAGAACGCCTAATTTCCGAAGGGGCGGATGTAAATTATGTGAATAATTATAATGGTAACACCCCGCTACATACGGCTGCAGCGGATGACAACATAGAGTTGGCAAAACTCCTAATTGAAAGTGGAGCGAATATCCATTGGGAGAATGATGAGGGTTACACCCCGTTTCATTTGGCCGTAGAAGATGGCAACATCAAAGTAGCTAAATTCCTAATTGAAAATAGAGCGAAGAGCAATGTACGAGATGAAAATGGATTTACAAGGGATTATCATAATGATTCAAGTTCTGCCAACAAATTCGTTAGTAAAAATATAGTTCACAACTTAGCTATGGAACGACGAGTAAGTTCTGGACATGCAGAATTTCGTGCAAAACATCGTTTTCTGATAATAAGAAAAAGATTCTACGAATTACTCTACTCACTAAAATCAAATTCTGACATTACTAGTCTAGGACTACGATTACCAAGGGGCCCATTTGAAAACTATATCGAATGGATGACAGCATTTAACAAACTATCAGATAAATTACCAAGTGCCATCAAGACTTTAAAAGAACATGGAATCACCAATGTTTCTACATTAGATAGAGATAGAAATACTCCGCTTCATTGGGCTATAGAAAATGGCCATATTGAGTTAGCTAACGCCTTAATTAACTTTGGGTATGTAAATACTTCGAACACCGATGGAAACACCCCACTTCATTTGGCTGCAGCAAATGGCCACAAAGAGTTGACCCATGCCCTAATTGCCAATGGGGCGGATACAAGGGTAAAGAACCATTTTGGAACCACCCCTTATTTATTGGCTTTAGATAATCACCACACAGAGGTATGTCACATATTGTCAGACGCTGGTGGGCTAACTAACCATGAGAATTTATAGGGTAGTTGATAGCCGGCATTTGATGATGTGATATTAAACATCCAAAAATATACTCAACGGTCAGCTGCAACTGCACAGGAGAATCGAAAGCAGCGCAATCCTGTGATCAAACATGCGCACCTATCCTTAAAACCACCCCCAAACCTGTTCAATCCTTGCGTCAATTGCTAAACATAACTGAGGGCAACATGAGTAATGCTAAGAGCAACGTAATCATGGACAAATAAAAATAACCATTATAAAATTAACTAAAATTAACAAGTTATAGGAACTACAATGAAATGTAATTTGAACGCAACTAGAAGACTCAGCCCGCTCCCAAGTGAACTACAGAGAGAAATATGTACGTGTTTAGACGATCAAACTAATCCAATCAAAATATCACTTCGCCCTCCATCACCGCCGCCAAAGGACACTAAAGATCTCAATTTAGGCATTGCCAACAACCAAATAAACAAACCTCTTGATCATATTCTAAATAAGCCACGAGAAATTCAAACAACTCAACCACAAAAAAATGAAGCAGAAGTTAAACTCCCACCAATTTTTCCATTGCAACCACTAAGTCCTCTACTTACAACAACTCAAATACAATTTCCAGAAAATGTAATAAACCAAATCGTTGATAAGCCAATCACACCAGTAAATCAATTGTTGGACGAAATTAATAATTCTGCAAAGAAGATCGCACAATTACTAACAACTACAGACATGCCACAGGCAACACAACCAACTACAGAACTGACTGTTCGAACAAATCAACCTAATGGATGTTGCACGATTTGCTAAGTGCCTATCGCTTAAAACCACCCCCAAACCTGTTCAACGTCTTCCTCAATTGCTAAACTATATCAATGACGTCAAACTTTAGTTTAATTTCATTGGGCTGCGCACGAACCTTGGTGGATTCAGAAGAATTGGTGCAATCCATACAATCCGTTGGATTTAGCATGGTCCCTGAAGGTACCAAAGAAGAAGTAACCGTTCTTAATACATGCTCCTTTATTCAAGCCGCCATTGACGAAACGGAAGACAACATTCAATTATTAATTGACCGAAAAAACAATAACGAAATCAAATACGTTTGTGTGGTGGGTTGTTACCCGTCGCGCTTTAAAGAGGCCGAACTCAAACAAAAGTACCCGGATGTTGATTTGTGGTGCACAACAAAAGATGAAAAAACATTGCACAAGCGCATGGCCGAAATGGTCTTTAATAAAAAATTCACACCAGAATCCCCCAAACAATACACCAAAATCAGCCCCAGCCATTATGCCTACCTAAAAATTTCAGAAGGCTGCGATAACTGGTGCACGTTTTGCACCATCCCAAAAATCAGAGGCACGCACACGTCCAAATCCATCGACGCAATTCGTCAGGATGCCAAACTACAAATGGCGATGGGGGCCAAAGAGCTGGTCATCATTGCAGAAGACACCACGGCATGGGGCGAAGACATTTATGGTGAACCATGCCTAGAAAAGCTCATTGAGGGCTTGGCTGACTTGGATGTTTGGATTCGACTCATGTACATTTTCCCATCGCGGGTTAACGATAAATTAATTGACGCAATCGCCAATACGAAGAATGTCATCCCCTACATCGATATGCCCATTCAGCATGTGAACTCAACCCTGCTTGATCAAATGAACCGACGCCACGACAAGGCGTTTTTAGAAAGCATCATTCGAAAAATGAAAGCGGCCATCCCTAACTTGGCCATTCGAACCACATTCATTTGTGGGTTTCCTGGTGAAACCGATGCCCATGTTACTGAAGTATGCGAGTTTTTAGACGAATTCCAAATCGATCATATTGGTTGTTTTACCTACTCACCAGAGCGTGAAACCAGAGCCAACAAATTTGATGGCCAAGTTCCTTTGGACGTTGCGCAAGAACGCCTTGATAAAATCATGACGCATCACCATCAACAACGTGGTGATCGCCAATTAAAACGACTCGGCGAGACGTTAACCGTACTTTATGAAGGCAACAATCGTTGCCGCAGCGTTTTCGAGGCTCCCGACGTCGATAACCTGATCATATTGGATCAGGCACCTAAGGCAAAACCAGGCGACTTTTTATCGGTAAAACTAACCGGTGTATCTGGCATCGACTTTACAGCGACGGTTACATCATGAGTAGCATTTTTACAAAAATAATTAACGGTGAAATTCCATGCCACAAAATTGCTGAAAACAATCAGTTCTTTGCCTTTTTGGATATTCGCCCCATCGCACCAGGCCACACATTGGTGATTCCAAAAATTGAAATTGATCGATTTTTTGATCTAGATAACGATGTATTATCCCACTTTCTTCCGTTCGCAAAGCCAATTGCTGAGGCGATTGAGAATGTTGTTCCTTGTGAGCGCGTTGGGTTAATGGTGGCCGGGCTTGAAGTACCCCATGCCCATTTGCATTTGGTCCCCATCCGAACCATTGGCGATTTAAGCTTTGCCAATGCGCAACCGGCAGACCAAGATGCGTTAAGCCAAATGGCTCAACATATCACCGCACAACTGTAATTCATTTGCATAAAATCATTGCCTATCAGCAAAAGAAACAAACCATCGTGTTTGGTTATCGCACAATTAAAATGACTAGCACCCCTTTGGATGCCGGACGTTCCGCCGGTATTTACAAACTCAACACCGTCAACCATCTCATTGCTCACTTTGATACCGACCACAACCCCATCTCATTTAAAGCCACTCAAACCTTAGGGCTATTAGCAAGCAGCAACGCGCTAAAAACACCAGAAGGGCAGCTAACCATCCGTCATTATCGACCCGGACTATCGATGCGGCATTTGGTGTATCACACAACGCCCACCAACGCCATTCAACAAAAGACCGCGACCATCAAACAAAGCATCCAACAACTCAATGCCACACAACGTCAAACCTGCTTATGGAAATTTTTCGATCAAATCATCAACCAACTCACGCCCTTATGGGCGGCTGGCATTGCCTTAAACGACATCACACCAAGCAACATCCTTTTGGATTGGGATGGTCAACAGGTGTGGTTGGTCGACACTGGCAATGCCACCAAAATAAATGACGATTGCTCTGTTTATGAAGTAACATCACCCGGGTTTTACACCACAACCCAACTACGACAGTCCCCCACCCCTAAATCAGATGCAACCGCCGCATTAATTTCATTAACCAAAGTATTGTACCCACCCAGTATCCAACGCTCGTACTTTACGTCAATTCGTGTTCGCAATAGCGAAAATATCGTCAATAACTACCTTTGCATTCACTGGCCGACATTTTTAGTCACGTTATGCAACATTGATCAGCAACTTGCAGATCAAATCAAGCAGAAGTTTCAAATCATACTAAACGTCTCAACACCAAATATCGCGTATTTCAATTACGCCCTCCCTGTCAGGCGCATTACAGATATCGCACTGATCCAACACATTCTTAACAGAAATAATCTAGTACAATATACAACAATCCACCCCTACTTTTCAGATCAATACGTTCACATCAAGAGCAGCAAAAACATTGACCATATCATCAAGATCTTGTCGGACAAGCTTCCACCAGCAACACAATCAGCGCTTAACCATAGTCATCCCCAACAAACTGGATGTTGTTCGATTCAATAAAGATAACGAACTAATCTGAACAAAAGTTATAAACATTTTTAAAAATAAAGTGAACTAATAATTAATCGAAAAATATAATTAAAAAACAAAGAATTAGCAATAAAATAATTTAAACCAATGGCGACTTACATAATAAATGCCAACAACAGGGGCAATAATAAATGAACATCAACTATCAAACCATTATCAACTCATCCGTTCTCGGGTTATCTGTATATGAATGGGGATTGCTGGCCATTGTTATCTTAGCAAGTGTGATCATAAGCAGAATCATTTCAAAAAAACTTAACAATGCCATTATTCGAATTGTTCAAAAATTAAACTTAAAGATGATATAAAAAAACTAAATCAAAAGTTACATAAAATAAAGACCAAAAAAGACCTATGCCGATTGTTTTTACAAAAAATGGATGGCTACTCAAAGTGAACAGTCACTTTATGAATAATCTAAATAAAATTACAAAACTACTTAAATTAACGCATCCAAAAACCTTTAAACATCGTTTATTTGATATGGCGCAATTATAACAAAAATGCTGTGTGAATTTGAAAAATGTGGGAGGGATCTTGGATCCATTAATGTTTCAATAACAGTTTAAGGTGCTACAATGTCAGTTAATAACCAAAGAAAAACCCGGGATCAAAGAGTAATATTATAACGCCTGTTATAAAAAAAGGTATAAATACACTTTTTAAAATACACTTCAATGCTTTTCGAAAATCAATGAACATATATTTAAAAAAAGAATAAAACATAATAGGTAGTTCACAAATTAAAAGTATTATCAATAGCATAAAATAGAAGAGATTTATCCAACCTGTTGAAGATTTTACTAATTCAATACCGGTAGCATCCAAAATATTCAACACACAAAAAAATAAAGCACAATTTATAAAAGCAATAAAAAGTGTAAAAAGAAAGGTCTTAAAAAGTTTTTGGAACGTAGGACTATTAAACTTATATCTAGACGATCGAAATTGAAAAAAATATCTTATAAAATAAAAGACAAATAGAATATAGGGAAAAAATAACAAAAAAGAGATAACTGACAATCCCAAATCATTATAATAGTCGTCTCTGAATCTTTTTTGTATTTCTGAATTGGATCTTACGGATTTAGAAAAGAATTCTTTAAGACTAGGTTCTTTCAAGAGGACGGCTAAAGCAATATCTATATCATCCAATAATGTATAATCTGCTACAAATTTTACACTAGCAGGAACGTTTTTAACAGCCGCTAAAACAATTTCTTTATCTTCTTTTAATTTAACAGATGCGTATTCAAGCGCTTCACCATGATTGGAAACAGCAGCTAAAACAATTTCTTTATCTTTTTTCAAATCAACAGATGCGTATTCAAGCGCTTCACCATGATTGGAAACAGCTGCTAAAACATTTTTTTTATTTCCTTGAAAAAAAGGTAAGTATTTTAGTGATGTACCACAGGCGCTTACAGATGTCATTGCAACGTCTTTATCTTGAAGTAGATCTGAACTTACAGCACGTAAGGCATGACAACTATTTTGAACGGCAATTAAAACAATATCTTTATTATCACGCAATCTTTTTGACGCAGATTTAAAATTTCGTGGATCCGATAATACAGCAGCCTTAACCAAATTAAAATCATTTTTCAGCCTTGCTGATAAATACTTTAAATCACCATATTTCAATCTGTTTTTTTTGATTTTTGCCATCATAACTTCTTTATTATCCAAATCATCATCTGAGCAATAACGCATCGAGAGTGCAGAAATGCACTTGTTTTTATCTGTCATGATTTCAGCTGAATGTATACGATCAGCAATAAAAAAAGTAAGTAAGAAAATTAAAAAAATTAATTTAGACTTGTTTTTCAAAATTAGCCTCCTTAATTATTAATAAATTTATCGATGAGTTATTAGAAAAGTATATTAAATAGAGATTGTTTTAAGTATTTTCTGATACTTAACCGTCGGCAGCTGACGCTTCTTTTACCTTTATTAAAATCTCACATTTTTTTGAATCACATTTCGTAAGTCATTACGATTATTATTTAGCCTTTAGTTATCCCATTTCAGGTAAGGCTGTTGATAATTGATCGTCAGGGGCATCAATAGGTTGCCCATCCTCTAATTAAACTGACGGTAGGGAATTTGCAGCGATGCTTTAACCTTAAAAACACAAGGATGTTCGTTATGAAATTTTAATTGAAATAGCAATTTAATTACCAATGCTAACTTAGCAATTTCATAGTTCAGTCGTAAAATAGGATTTAGACCCAAAGATATTGAATAGGGAAACTTTCATAGGGAATGTTACAATTCAAAAAAATCGCCGACGAAATTTTATAATAAATAATATCATTCATGGGTTAATTTTATATGAATCATTACAGATATAGAAACTCCGAAATCATTCCAAAATATTAAAAAAGTATAGTTAAGCAATAAAAAAAATCAACGATAAAACAATTAAACCTGGAGGTTAAACAATGCGTACTGAATATAATGACATATTCGATTTATATAAACAAAAAACAATAAGTAAAAGCATCAATATTGCAAAATTAATTAAAAGCACCATGAAAATCTTTGCAAAAGATGAAGATAACTTCAAACCATTTATATTTACAAGTATTTTAATTGTTTTTTACCGTATTCTAATGTCGGCATTTATCATAACTTCATTTTTTAACCCTTTTAATTTAATCATTGTCCTGGGACTTATTTGTATTCTTAAGCCAATCATATTCTATTTAATTGGTCAGCAAAAAGCGGTTCAAATTTGGATTATGTACAATACAATTAAAGGAAATGACATTAGCTACGAGGATGCCAAGAATTATGTAAAAAAATACCGTTGGAGAACATTCCTTTCATCACTCATTGAGTTAATAGCAAAAGCACCTAATAAAACACAAAAAAATGAACATAAAAGCGGCATTATGAGAATAATTTTAAACCTGGTACTTAATGTACTTATGGAAATTTTGGATCTCATATCAAACTTCATGTTACCAGCCATTATAATCGAAGAAAAAACATTAAAAGAAGCAAGTGGATCACTCAAGTCATTAAAAAATAACGTTGGAGAATCCATAACAGGCGTTATTGGGATGGACTTAATTGGCTCTACAGTAGCAACAATTTCAACTAAGATCTTTTTTCTTTTTTCTTTATTTGGAATCTTTATTGGATGGCTGGTTCCCCAATTTATTGATTCGAACCTCATTTTTACAATTCCATTTGAGTCTGGTAATATGCCACTTTTCTGGCCCCCCATTGCTATTGGCTTATCAATCTCCTATATTTTTTCGGGAGTTCTGAGTCCAATAAATCACTATTTAAAAGCATCTTACTTCGCTGTATTATATACAGTAATTAATCGACCAAATGACATTGATCAAACATTTACAGAAGATTTAAAGGCATATCTATCATTTAATTAGAAATTATAAAAGCATCCAAAAAAAGGTAAAATAAATGAACATTAACTATCAAAACATCATCAATTCGAATATTTTAGGACTATCAGTATATGAATGGGGATTGCTGGCCATTGTTATCTTAGCAAGTGTGATCATAAGCGGAATCATTTCAAAAAAACTTAACAATGCCATTATTCGAATTGTTCAAAAATTAAACCAAACCAACATCAATCAAGCAGACCTTCACCATATTTCACTAACATCACCACTCAATGTAATATTGATTGGTTGGGTTTTGTATTTTGGGCTATATGGTATCAACATAGCGGCAGACACGATGGCCATTTTAGCCATTTCAGCAAAATTACTAAGCTATTTAGGCAGCATATTTTTAGGCTGGCGACTGGTTGATGTTATTGAAATCATCTTATTAAAACGTGCCGAAAAAACCGCTGGAAAAATGGATGACCTGCTGGCACCACTCATTTGTCGAAGTTTAAAAATTCTTATCGCCATCATTGGCATATTATCGATTGCAGAGATATTAAAGCTCCCCATCACCAGCCTGATTGCAGGGCTTGGCATTGGTGGTATTGCACTAGCAATGGCTGCAAAAGATACGGTGGCAAATGTGTTTGGCTCATTAACCGTACTGGTGGACCGACCTTTTAGTATTGGCGATTGGATTAAGGTCAGTGACATTGAAGGAACGGTAGAACATGTTGGTTTTCGAAGCACACGTGTTCGCACGTTTGACTGTTCCTTGGTAACCGTTCCGAACTCATTGCTTGTCACCGCCATTGTTGACAACATGGGCCTTCGCCCACTCCGCCGCTACAAATTTCAACTGGGCCTGGTTTACGGCACCCAAAAGGACAAGGTAGAGGAATTTTGCAATGGGGTTCGAGACGTTATTCTTCAGGACGATACCATCGATAACGAAACCGTGCATACATATTTTAATGGCTTTGGGGCATCCTCATTGGATATATTGGTCATTTGTTACTTTAATGTGAACGATTATGCAGCTGAACTTCAAGCAAAGCATCGGTTATTATTAAACATCATGCAACTTGCACAAAGCATCGGCGTTGAGTTTGCGTTCCCAACACAAACACTGCATGTCGAAACACCACTACAAAAAAGTTAGTTTTTAGTGGCTTGGTAGACCAGCTCGCATCTTGCACTATTTTTCATTCAGCTTCTTCATGACCACAGCTAAGGCTTGATTAGCGTCTCTAAATTTAAGCGCTTTTCTTTTGACAGAGTTCAACAAATTCCAGGATTCTTCCATCATCATCAAAAAGGATGATGGGATTGGACGAGGATAATTATTGCAACTTTTTTTATTTGATACGATACCTATTAAATACTAAACTAACAAAGTGATGATAATTATGAAAAAAGTTTTAGCTTATAATAGATGTGACTCAGCTGACGCATCAGCCAGTTCAGGAGCATCGTCTGCAGATGCTTCAGCTGCCGCGTCAGCCAGTGTAGAAATACGGGGGGCAATAGAACGAGGTACTGAGCCCATAGATCCTCAAACCATAACACTTGAAACGTTTAAGGAATTAAGCAAAGAAGATAAGTCTCAGTTAACCAATTTTTGGACAAAACAATTTATTAAATCAAAACAATTACCCACTACAGACGATAAATTTTTATGTTTAGATCTTAGATTATTGAATACACAGCAGCAAAATACATTCTTCAAAATGTTAAAAGACAATGAAGACATTGTTCATTTACAATTATATAATTGTCAAAACCTAACCAATGTTGAAGCTTTACAATCCTTAACGAAGTTACAGTCGTTATTTTTACATGGGTGTCAAAAACTAACCAATCTTGACCCTTTACAATCCTTAACGAAGTTACAGTCGTTAACTTTATCTGGGTGTCAAAACCTAACCAATCTTGAAGCGTTACAATCCTTAACGAAGTTAGAGTCGTTAACTTTACATAGGTGTCAAAAACTAACCAATGTTGAAGCTTTACAATCCTTAACGAAGTTAGAGTCGTTAACTTTACATGGGTGTCAAAAACTAACCAATCTTGAAGCTTTACAATCCTTAACAAAGTTACAGTCGTTATCTTTAACTGGGTGTCAAAAACTAACCGATCTTAAAGCTTTACAATCCTTAACGAAGTTAGAGTCGTTAACTTTACATGGGTGTCAAAAACTAAGAAGCAATATTGAAGTTTTACAATCCTTAACGAATTTACAGTCGTTATATTTATATGGGTGTCAAAACCTAAACAATCTTGACCCTTTACAATCCTTAACGAAGTTACAGTCGTTAACTTTACATGG
>JBMHDV010000032.1:0-10454 GCA_049889215.1 Candidatus Marinamargulisbacteria bacterium | reverse complement strand
CCAGTAATTTCCTTTTTTTCTCCTTAGAAGGAGAGGATGGAGGTAGAGTTGTTTGATCCATAGTATAAAGAAGACAAAAGATGATGGTGATGGCTCCATAGTCCATAGGTACATACCTGATCTATCAGCATAGGTTTTGCTGACTGAAGCTAGGACTCCATAAGTGGAGGCTACGGCATTACAGCCAGCTTCAAGAGCTAGTTTAACAATATTTTCTGGATCAAAATAATCTGGGTTTGGTGCAAAGGATGCACCGGCTGAATGCTCAATGCCTTGATCAACAGGTAAAATCGATAAATAACCAGTGCCAGCTAAGCGACCATGATTGTATAACGACTGTAAATTACGAAGTACTTGATTGTTTCTGTTGGTTAGAGAAAACACATCATCCACATAAGTAGGTGATGGAACATGCAAACGGGATTTATCGATGGTTTTGCATTGATGCGATAATAGTGCATCAGCCTTATCGGCTAAAATGGATTGTAATTCAGAATAAGATAACATATTGGTTTCCTTTGTAATGGTTGTCATAAGTAACGACCCCTTTCAAATAACTGATTACAGTTTAACTCATTTATGAACCTATGAAAAGAATTAAAGCAAGTTTCAATGCTTAGTTTTTTTCATATTTTTTACTAAAACATTTTTGAATGATATAGTAGTCGTCATGATTGGACGTACAGCGACATTAAAAATTGCAAGTCAGCAGTTTATTAGAAAGTGGAAACCCATCGGCATCCATTTTTCAAATAAAAAACATATCAAGTTATGTGAAAACTATTATTACGAAAAAAAACATAGCTCTGGCCCAGGCATTTATGCACTTGATTTAGATAATAAAACAAATTCATTAAAATTATTGATGGCGCATTTAAACAAAAAGTACGCCCATCTCGTAATTTATAATGATCATCTGCCAATTGAATCATTTTCAACGCATCAACGATTTGCTGATAAGAGTCAATTTGGTCAACCCACAAGATACCCAATGAATTATAAAAATAATGATGGAAGGATATTTTGGATTAACGAAGTTTTTTTCCCATTAGAGTTCACAACCCATATACGTTTAATTAATACCTATACAAGCGCAGTAAATAAACACATATTTTATAAATATAACAAACGAATATAAGGAGTAATAATATGATTGGAAGGATCCCTCAAAAACACCTAATTAACCAAAATAAAGAAGTACAAAGGTTTTGTGGAACAACAACACAACCTGGACGGTTTAATGCTCCTAATTTGCTATTAAAACTTGAACTAGGCCTATTATTTCTTTGCTTGATTTTAAGTCAACGGAATGCGCGAACTAACGCTCAAAAACCAGCTGGCTTTGATAAGAGATTAATTGCATGTGCAAATTCAGTTAACTATATAGGTGGTGATAATCTTAACATACATAACAAACTGTACACGAGGTACGGAAATAAAAACCCATTAAAACCTTATCATCCTAAAGATGGTGGTTTTGGTGCCTGTGTAGGTTTTTCTATAACCGCTTACAACAATCCTTTGCAAACATGCCATTTAGTTAAAGCCATGGTATTAAAAAATACACCGTTTACAAACGTAAAAAAGAGATTAATAAAAATCGCATCAAAAACCAATCAGTATTCTCATGGAAATATTACCTCATTGCCTCATAGTTTAATCATCTCAAATGAACCCAACGGGCAATTAAAGTCTACGTTAAAGGCATTAACAGATGGAAAGTATTTGGTTCGATTCATGCGGGTAAATTATGAGTCTAAGGCCCATATGTTTACATTAATAAAAAAAAATAATCGATTTATAATAATGGATAAATGCATGTTAACCCAAATGACGCCATGCAATCAAAACGAAATCATCAAAAGAATAATTGAAAGCGCTGTTTATCAAACCGCAACGTCATTTAAAGAAGATCAAAAATTCACCTGGACATTTCTTTCAAAGACCCCATTGCCAAACATAAAAAATCATCTTACTAATGTAGAATCATTAATTCCAACCAGCCACATTTCAGAGCAACACACGCTTAACTTAGTCAATAAAATGACGACCACTGAATTAAATACTATTGTTAATGGAGAAACATTCCCCATCATTTTTACAGCAATCGATTTAGAGTCACCACGTTTAGTCACCGCTTTAATTAAAAAAGGTGTTAATTTAAACATAAAAAAACCAAACGCGTTTGGGGCAACCCCTCTATTCGTAGCTGTATCAAAATTATTATCTAAAAAAACATTAAAAGATGCGGGAGGAAACCAGCAAGTAGTAGGACGGATTCATCATACAACAAACCAAAACCGCCTTGAAATTGTTAACTTACTTTTAAGTTCAAAAAGCATTAAAGTTAATGATCAGTTGATCGGTGTACAAAACTTACTGAAATTAACCCCTCTAATGATGGCCATCCAAATGGAAAATTATGAGATTGCAAAAAAAATCATTCAGCACCCATCCTTTAATATCAAAAAGGAAAATGCGAAGGAATTAAAACTAATTTGTGAATCAAAAGAAATAAATAAACTTCTTAAACAGAAAATGAAGGCCCATAAAAAATCAGAGCTATGATTAGTATCAAAAAAAGTCTGACTGGTCATTAAGCACCGATATGTGCCAACAGCTTTCGGCGTAGCAAGGGGTCTGAAAACTCAAACCCATTGGGAAGTTTCCGATACGTTGTTGGGCGCAAGTGGATGGGCAAGTGCTCAAGCGCAAAAGCAGTTAAGCGATCTTGTTTAGTTTTGTCATTAATAAAGGCAACCGGGACATTCCCCAGCGTCTGATCGGGGTGGGGGACAACCAGCATATGCTCAACCAAACCAGCAGACTTAAAGGCTGCTTCAATCATTTCAGGGTTGACCATCTGCCCACCATTTTTAAACTGAAAATCTACCCGCCCTAGCACTTTAAACTGTGGTGTTAACTCAACAACATCGTTACTAACGAAAAAACCATCCGAATTAACAGGCAAAGGGATGATCCCATTTATTGTTAAATAGCCAGTCGCTAATGTGGGCGCTTTGATTAACAATTGCCCGGCATCTGAAGTCATCACAGTAATACCCGCTAATGGTGATAACGGAGCGCTCAAGTCATCACTATACATCGATGCCATGATTTGCCCTGCTGTTTCCGTAGCGCCATAGCTGATTGATATTGGGCAGTTAATGTTTTTTAACTGTTGGCGGTGCTGAGGGGGTAGTGCATCACCACCAATCAAGATACTATGCACACCTTGGGGATATCGGGTTAAATGCTGAACTAACTTTGGTACTTGCTGAGGCACAATGGCCAGGGCCGGTTGTGATAATTGAGCTAAATTAGTAAGCCAATGATCAGCGCTTAAGTAAATTGGCCGCTGAAGTGAGAGTGCTTTTACGATTGTTAGGAGCCCACCCATGGCTACGGGTGGCAAGGCCAAAACAAATTCAGCCAAATTCATCGATGGCAATGTTGAAGTTGCTCGTTCAGCAGCTAAAAACAAATTGGCAATTGGGTGCACACATAATTTGGGAACCCCAGCGGTGCCAGATGTCGCAATTAAGCACGACGCTGCCGGGCAGCTATGGTCGTTTATTAACGATAAAAAAGGAGTGTAAAATGGCTTCGACCATGCACTTGAAACTATAAAAAACGATTGTCGCTCCACCAAACAGTAACCAATTGCTTGCAATGCCTTAGCTGAGTTATCCCAACGAATAATGGCCACACCATTCATGAGTACCAAAGATGATGGGTCAAAGGAAGAGTTAATGGTTTGATGATTAAAAAACAACAATCCGTTCATTTAGGTCAGTAAATAAATGGCAATGGTTGTATATAAAATAAGGTACAAACTTGTTAGTCCTAATAGTCGATTAAATGCAGCACCAACGGCTTTACCAAAACGGCGGGTCAATAACATCGCGACCACCACCAAAAATATCAGCAATATCATTTGATCCGCTTGATCCGCTGTTTTTAAATCCAATAAAAATAACGGAAGGTATAAAAACACAATGTATTCAATCAAGCAAAACGTAGAGCCAAAACGAACGGCCCAAGTTTTTTTATTTACCTTTCGATCGGTATCAATATCGCGTGTATTATTCACAACTAAAAGTGCCGATGTAATTAAACCAATCCCAGAGCCTACCGCAAACAAATCAAGATTCCATTGGCCAGTTAATAAAAAAACAGTCCCAATGACAGATATAGGTCCGAAAAACAAATACGACACAATCTCTGCCCCACCAATGTAAGCCAACGCAAAGGGCCCAGCGGTATAAATCACACCAAAAAAAACGGCCAATAAACCAATAAGCAAAATGGGCCATCCTCCTACATAGGCAAGATACAATCCCGTGCCTAGGGCAAGTGTGAACATTAAGATCGTTGCATTTCTCATTGCATTCGGGCTCACAGCGCCAGATTGAGTCATGCGTGTTGGCCCCACACGATCGTCGGTGTCAGCTCCTTTTTTAAAGTCGAAATAATCATTGGCATAATTGGTGCCAATTTGAATAAATAAGACGCAAGAAATTAAAATTAGTACAATGTTTAAAGAGTAATTGGCATGATGTTGGGACAAAGCAATACCCAATAAGACCGGGCATAAACATACCGGTAACGTTTTTAATCTTGCTGCAAGTATCCAATGTGTTATCATGATTATGAGTGTAACATGCGAAATACCTTAATGCTAATTCTGCTTTTATTTTTTGTTACTACAACAAACATATCGGCAACTGTAAATTTAAACTATTTGCAAACATGTATTAAAACCCATTGTTTTTTGTCTCGGATTGCTGACACACCACCAGCACGTGCCCGAGGACTAATGGGCGAAACGTACCTACCTAAAAAAGAAGGTATGTTATTTATTTTTCCAATGGAAGGGTACCCTAGCTTTTGGATGAAGAAAACCAAGATTCCATTGGATATCTTATTTATTAACGACAAAGATACCATTGTTTACACTGTCAAAAATGCGCAACCCTGTGATGGAAGAGATTGCCCAGTCTACAAAACAACTCGACGCGCATCAAAAGTATTGGAAATTAACGGTGGCCTAGCCAATAAACTTGGCATTGGGGTGGGTGACCAGGTGGCGTACTTTATTGAAGACAAGTAATGTGACTCGTTTGGCACACCGGGGTCATTGGCACAATACCTGTGTCGAAAACACAATTGGTGCATTTAACCAATCACTGGCTGACAACACATGCGATGGCATTGAAACCGACCTAAGATTAACTGCAAGGCCAGCTCAGGAGTGGGTTGTATTTCATGACGATACAATGGGTCGTTTAAGCAACGTAGACAAAGAGATTGATGCCACCATTCCGCTTCAGCAAAACAATGTCACCGCACCTATGCCAACATTAATTGATCTCTGCACATGGGTAAGTCAATTGCCGCGTTCATTTGTAATTAACATTGAAATAAAAGAATCAAGCACCCATAAGCTTGATCAACTTATTGAACAATTAACAGCAGCAAATCAGCATCAGCGGGCACAATTTATCTTTTCGTCATTTTATCCAGCTGTTATCAATCACATTCTTAAAACAACAACAGAAAATGTTGGGGTGTTACTTGATGATAATAATCAGTTGAATGATTATAACATCAACAAAACAACAAATCAGCGTATCTTTTTTATTGCACAATCGTATCAACGTCACCTGTCAGCACCGCTAAAAACAGACCACCGAGTTGGCGTGTACTTCTCGACTCTAAGTGATTACACCGCCTTTGTTAAATCCCCATTACCTAATATGGGAGTTATATTTTTTGAAGGTGGCATTAATGAATGATGCAACCAAGCAATGGCCTACGGTAAATGAACCCGTTGCTATTGCTATATCTGGCGGTGCAGACTCGACCTTTTTAGCCATTGAAATTAGCAAAAAATACCCCAACCATAATCATCACCTAATGTATGTAAATCATCAGTTACGCCCAAGTGAAAATAAACTTGAAATTGAGCATGTTCATGCATTAGCAGAATCACTGAATATGACAGCACATGTTCTTCCAGTTATGACAGAGGAAAATAACCAAGATAGTTATCGAGATGGTCGCTTAGCAGCATTAATTAACCAATGCCAGACATTGCAACTAAACCATTTATTTTTGGGGCATCATTTAAATGATGATGTTGAAACGTTATGTTTTCAATTATTTCGGGGTGCGACGACCAATTTTCGAGGAATTCCGTCCTCATCAACCATAGACAACGTGCAATTGCACCATCCTCATTTGCAATTAAGCAAATCATTTATTTTAGCTGAAATGGGGAAGCAGAACATCCCTTTTGTAAATGATTCATCCAATCAAACCCTGGATTATGATCGCAATAAGATTCGGGCTTGGTTAGCGGATGCACCCGTTGATTTTAATCACCGTTTACCAATCATGCGGCATACATTGACTTACTTAAAAAAAACAGAAGCTACTCTCGCTAAACTTGCTGCAAATATACTTAAAACATCACACACAATAAATAATGCCAGATTAATTCCAAAACACCTACTTACCAAAACACCAACACCTGAATTAACCGTTAAAGCGATGCTCGAGTCAATGGGAAGCAATTATGTAAATCAGGACCATTTACGACGCATAAAACAGGGACTATTAACACCAAAAGAGTCTGTCGTCATATTGAATTCTCATACAGTTCGAATGGATTACAAATGGTTAGAGATTTGCAACAACAATGAATCTATAGCAAAGTTATCATGGTCAAACAGTGGTATGGGAACATTTTGCATCACTGAATTGAATGAAAATTACACATCCAGAAAACACCGACTTTGCATTGATAAAAGCAAACAAAATCAATTGGTAGTGGAAAGTGTTGCGTTAAGCAACATGAAAATCCCAAATCAAAAAAAACACTGTCGGGACCATGAATTATCTCCCATTGAACAATCCTACACCCCATTGATTCATGATGGAACGACTGTCCTTTGGATACCAGGCGTATACTGTCAAGAATCAGAAGGGGATCACATCATTACTTACAATTGGGATCCAACGAAACCTTTGCAAAAATGGATTCATCCAGTAGGCTATTAGTATGTATCGTTTTTTAAGTTTAGTTGTGTTTTTAACACTGCCTATTATTGCAAAACCGGTAACTGTCGAAATAGAAGCGTTGCCATTAAAGCCCACAAAAGAAGTTAAAAAGACTATACCAAAAGTATTAATGATAGATGACTTTGAGGATGCAGACCTTGCTAAATTTAGAGAGTGGTGGTCCTTCGATAAAGTTTTAATAAAGTCAAAAAACAATGAAAAGATCAAAGGCATGTACATTGGTAATGTATCCTTAGAAGTCAATGGATCGTCCAATAACTGGTATGCTGGTGGGCTCGGTACTTACTTGAACGAAAACGCAGAATATTTTCGAACGTTAAAACTGGTTATTTTTTCTCCAAAAATCAACTCAGGCGCATTGCGAATTGAGTTATATGATGACGACAACAACAATAAGGTTGTGGACATTGATAAAGAAACAGGTGCACCATCTAAAGATGACCTATTTATTTATGATTTGAACTTGGTATGGGAAGGTTGGAAAACTGTTGTGATTCCATTAACAGAGTTTGTTGACTTTAATACTGACGTTGGCGATAACCAGTGGAACCCGAACCAAGATTATGGGTCAGCTGGCTTAATTCAAATGCAATTGGTTGTTTTAAGCTCGAAATTCAAAAGTGAAACAATCAATTTTGATATCGACACCATAAAGTTCAACTAATCATTAACAATTGCATCCAGCATGGCATCAAGAGGCGATTTGATAACGCTGAGTTTTGAAAGTTCAGTTGCAATAGTATTGTAATGCTCCGTCAACTGCAATTGGGCTAGCGCATTTCTTGCCTCATCAACCGAAAATCGACCAACAAGCTCTGGGCAAACATGGCGCTTAAAAAATTGATTGGGCAATGCATAAAGACGTTTAGGTGATACAGCAACACTTAAAATAAGACGCTTTAAAATAAAACCAAGACCAGGAATCAGTAATAGCAACCCCATAACCCCATCCAAGCGTAAAATACGAGCATCATGCGTTGGTAAAATCATTAAAAAAGGAATTTGAAGGGAGGCAAGTTGCATGGTATTGGTACCAGGAATCGTAAGCGCACAATGAAACCGTGCCAAGTCATTCGGATCAGTCATGTGACAAAACGTGATGGCTGGAAACTGTTTACGGTAATGCGCCATTAGGTCAGGTGCTGTAAATGGTGACATCATCACCGTTACTGGTGATTGATCAGCGACAATTTTTAGCATTAGGGGCAGGGCAACCGCCAGATGCTCTGGACGTGATCCGGGCAATATAACAATACCGTCCCGTTGGTTTTGATTCGCTGGCTGAAGATGGGAGACCATAAGATCTGAATATTGTGACTTTCTAAAATAAGCATCAAAACCTGAAAATGGATGTTCACCGTAACCGATGCAACGTACCTTGCAACGTTTGGCAAGACGTTTTGCATACATGGGGTCACCACCCAAAAAAACAACCACATTTGGAATCATGGTGGGTGACACCACTTGTTTAATTGACTCCGTAGGTGAAAACACCTGACAAACATTTGGAAACGTTTGTACTACGTCTTTCTCATGACCCGTTGCATACTGACATGGGGTCAGATAAACGAAAATCTTAATAGCAGGATCTTTTGAAGCCAATCCAACACAAATGGGTCTTACCCAAGAAAAAACCTCGCCTGGCGAGTTCGAAAAGATTGCCACATTCATGTGCTGATTATGCACTGAATTAGCAAAGAAATCAAAAACTAATGATCCTCATCCAAAAACATTAAAGGGGAGTTAAGCGCTGCAATAACTTTAACAAACATGGTTAACGCTTTTTTTTGATCGATTGGAGGTAATGTATACAGATGCTGTCGAATGGCCGTATATGTTAGACCAAGACTTTTATTTGCATGGTAAACTTTGTCGGCAACCGACTCTACACTGGCATCAGGCTGACACATAAACGTGACAATATCAGTTACATCCATCGGTTCATTTAATTCCATACTGCTGTTATCGATAAAAATGGAAGTGAACTAAAGTGAATCTACAACAGATGAGCAATGCTCGTTGGTGACTTAACGCTCAAAACAACATCTTTTTGATGGTCAAACTTAACTCTAGAATCAAATACTATGGGGCCAGACAGTTGCAATGAATTAAGATGTTTGATTGAGGGGATATATTGAAAATATTTAAAGAAATCTGACACATCATTTAATGGGGATGATAACGTAATAAGTGGCAATTGATTAGGATCCCAATCAAGTTGCCCAGAATCGGACCACGAACAACAATCACTTAAAAGTAGCAATAAGTCACTGGTACGTTTCACCGGGAAAAAACGGGTTCGCGGAACCACTAACGCTTGGGCATCCGAAAATGATTGAATGGCTGAGCCCATGGCATATTCCATTTGAATGACCGGTTGCGCATCTCTTACCTTCTTATTTTTAATAATATCCAATTGAAATTGCTTAGATTCTATAGCGTTAATCAGTGCGGTAACAGATACCCAAATATTATTGGTATTAAAATATGGCTGTGACTCAAATAATGCCTGTTGCGATTCCGTGACTTGAGCAATTTCCCATAAGGTTAAACGGTTATTCACATCCACCACAGTGCCACCTTTTTTATCCGCATCTGTTTTCGGGGTTAATTCCATTAAAAATGACGGCTTGGACACTGCTAAATATTGGACAATGGTTGGGTCCACTGTTGCAGCAAGATTATCGGCATTCGAAATAAATAAATAATCGATATGTGACGCCTGCAATTGATGCAATATACCAGAGTAATATAAATCAAAATAGACACTACCATGCCCTGGAGGGTTAAACGCATCCGTTGTAACTGCTTGAAGTGGTTGTAATGAATCTGCATCAATTTTTTTAAAGGCTTGTTGGCAAACATTAATCCAATCCAGGGTGGGGAAGTTTGCCCTAATATGAGCCTTCGTCTGGGATTCGGTATTGAAACTATTTAATAAGATCAAGGCATTGGATAATGGTGAATTACAATGTGAATTAATAATCTTATCTAAAAAGGTGGTGCCATCAGGCGCAATTTGAATTAAAGATTTTGGGCCATGACACCCCATTGAAGAGCCAAGCCCACCGTTAAGCTTAACTGTTGCAATGCTTGGCCATTGCGGTGAGTCAGCAACCAACAAATCAAGGTAATTCACGCATTGATTATTACTTAACGCATTAATATTGGATAAAGATGCCGAACTAGTCCCCTGTATTTTTTGTAAAGATTGTGTAAACCAGTCATCAAACCAGTCATTTGCTTGTGCCATAACTTAAAATATAGCAAAATTAATCCATACAATAAACTCAAAAACTAGAACGATACTAATTATAGGAGACTGAGAGTGCGCCTGTATGGCATTTGATGTCATACAGGTAACGGAG
>JBMHDV010000031.1:0-18075 GCA_049889215.1 Candidatus Marinamargulisbacteria bacterium | reverse complement strand
TACGACATGTCACGTGTTGAAGAACACATTCAGGAAGTCGAAAAAACAAGAAAAGAACAAGAACTCTACATTTGGTTGGGACTGGGGTTGGGTGTTTTAGGCTTGTTAAAGTAAAAAGTGTACAAATCGAAAATGTGTGATACTATCAATCCATACGATTATGGCAAAAAATAACGATACAATCGAAGTTACGGGTAAAGTAATGGAATGCTTTAAAGGCGGCAAGTTTTTAATTAAGCTTGATTCTGGTCAAGAAATTACAGCATATTTATCTGGCCGGATGAAGAAGTTTCGCATTCGTGTATTGTTAGGTGACAATGTAAAAGTTGAACTTTCCCCTTATGATCTGACCATTGGAAGGATCACCTTTAGAAGTAAGTAATTCCCATGAAAATACAATTTGATTCGCTTGGCTTAACTGAAGCCACGGTAGCGACGTTAACCAAACGTGGCTACGAAATTCCCACCGATATTCAAAAACAGCTCATTCCTGAGTTTCTAAATGATGAAACTGATTTAATTGCGCAAGCAGCAACTGGAACAGGTAAAACAGGTGCATTTGGCATTCCGTTGGTGGATCAATTGGACGTAAAAACACCTGGCATTCATGCTTTGGTCATTGCGCCAACCCGAGAATTGGCCACGCAGGTTGCCAAAGAGTTGCGTGCATTTGCAAAAGGTAAAAAGATTGATATCGCTGAGTTTTGTGGTGGTCTTGGCATGCGTGAACAAATTCAACAACTTAAAAAAGTTACGAAACCAACCATTGCGGTTGGTACACCAGGCAGAGTGATTGACCATTTATCAAAAAAGAGAATGCGTGTGGATACATTGCGCTGGTTTATTATTGACGAAGTTGATGAAATGTTAAATTTTGGTTTTAAAGAAGACATGGATCAAATTGTTAGCTTTTTACCCAAGGATCGCAGAACCATTATTTTATCTGCAACATTGCCAAAGTTTGTTATGAAAGTGGCCAAACAGTATTTAGGTAAATACGAAATGATCAATGCAATGGCTGGTGAATCAGAAAAACCAAACATTCACGAGCAGTATTACCGCATCAAAAAAATTAGCAAGTATCAATTGTTATGCCGTGTGATGGATGCCATGGATGGCTTTTATGGCTTCATTTTTTGCAATACAAAGCGGGAAGTGGATGAGCTTGCTAGCAAACTGCTCAAGTCTGGTTACCCAGTGGAAAGTTTGCACGGTGATTTATCGCAAGCCCAACGAAATCGTGCATTTGACCGCTTTAAATCTAAACAATGCAGTATTTTAGTTGTTACAGATGTCGCTGCTCGGGGCATCGATGTTAAAAATATTTCTCATGTCATCAATTTTGCAGTTCCACAAAACTTGGAGGTTTATACGCACCGAATCGGTCGTACAGGTCGGGCTGGTCAAGCGGGGGTTGCCATCACATTTGTAACCGATAACCAAATGTTCAAGTTCAAGCGCTTATTAAAAGAACGCACCATCGATAAAATGGCCATCCCAAGCCCGGCAGATATCATGGCAAATAAAAAGAGTTCCTTTTTTGATCAAATTAAAGGCGTCAAAGCAAAACCATTTTACGCAGAATTAGCCCAAGAATTGTTGGATGAACTTCCCCCAGAGGAAGCAATTAGTGGCTTATTGCAACTTCGCTGCTATGATTTATTTAGCAAACGTAACTATTAAACTTAGTTTAGTGAGTGCCCGGTAACAATTTCATAAAGTGTGACTGGCGCTGGATCCTGCAATCGCAATAGCCCTGCCAAGTGGTCGGCATGGGTTGCCAACCCAATACGATTTAAAAATAATTCAATGGCATCCAGTTTATAGCCCAACCGTTTTTGGTCGCCTGATCGTAACCGAATGGTTTTCATGTTATGAATCACACGGTCTCGAATTTCAGATGCTGGTACACCTGCTTGCCGTTCCAAATTGCACAGTCGGTTATAAATAATGCCCAGCATTGGGTTAAAGCCATCCGCACATTGCCGTTCAAAAAAATGGTCTGGGCCACCCTCAAATGTTTTTGAAATGTATTGACGATCAGGAAGTGATCCCTTACGGTGGCCACTTAACCCGACCGCTTCTTGTAGAATCTGACCATAATCAATGGAGGTTAATGCTTTTCCTTGGCGAGCATTCAATCGGTTACCAATTAAAAAGTTTCCTGGGTTATTAAAGTCAGCATCTCCCAACACCCAGTGCAATAGTACATAATTTCGAACAAATGTATGGGTAGGGATCTGTTCTGTTAATGCCATAATTTCATCTGTAATATCGCCATTATCATTTAATGTGATGGCATTTAAGTAGAATTCACGGGCCACAAAAACAGTGTTCTTTTGTATGGCAGATACCACTTCTTGTGGTTTGAATGGGTCTAATACCCCCAATGTGGTTTCATCTTTTACATGCATCATTAAGTGTTTTAATACCATGCTCCGTTCTTCACAAATGGTGGCCAGGCATGGCCCGGCAAATTCACGTAAGCATTCCGAAAATGGGACAAATTTAAATAACCAAAAATGACGGTCATTGGATTGGCCCACCATCATATTACTTAATCGAGAATATTGGCTCATTCGGTCCGGTAAATCATCCCCTGGCAGGTCATTGAGGTGTTCAGCAAGGCGTGTATTTGTTGTTAGGCTTTGTTTTATTTGGCCCAAATAGTCACCAACTTCATCCAAATGCGTTGGGGTCGCCCCACCTTCCTTGGTATGGGTCATCAAATCTGATAATGGTACAACAGAAATTTGTGTTGGGTCCAACGGTGGCGGGGTCATGTCTCCTAAGCCAAGTAGCTTCCACATGAATCGGAATTCAACGGTATCTCTGGCTCGTCGAGCATCGTTTGCTAAACTGGTATCAATGCTGAATGGACGCTGCCAGTCATGTGGGTGGCATGATGGTGTTGGTAATGTCTGCCTGTTGAGAAGGGACGCCGTCTGTTTATGGCGCATCGTTTGATATAATATTCGTTGGGTAATTCTAGAAAGCATGAGCCCCCCCCTTTTTTTAAGATTAAGAATTTATTTTGATACTAACAATACATTTAGCATTTGATCTGCACCGCTGCCTTCTTCACCAACACAAAAGATGAAGTTCTTGCTTGTTCCATTAATGTTTTGATTGGACATGCATGTCACTTTTTTATTGCTTATTGTGACGTATCCACCAGCACCATCACTACCTTTAACTGTATATGTTCCACGCGAAAAACCTGTTGATGGTTGATTAATATCAGTCATGGTTGCAGACGCATCTTTAAAATTGGAGGTAATATCGTCATTCGTATCAGGGTTAACTTCAGAGAAGGTAATAACTGCATTGGTATCGACGCTGGCTTTAATTAAATGAACACTATCTTGCCCACCACTATTATTCATCATAATCATACCAATGTACTCATCAGCTAAGCTGGCCTTCACAACTGTGTTTACAGGCAATCCGACAATAACCTTGTCATCATCGTCATCTACTCCACCTGCATCATCTTCCATTTTAACAATGGCGCCGCCATTGGCCGTTAGATACATTTTTGCTTGATCCTCTTGGGCGGGTTGGCCAATACCGTTACTACAGGTAATTTTACCTAAACTCTGATTCTGGTCACCAACTTCATTGCCACAAATATCATATAAGTTTGGAAGGCTACCAACTTCAGTCGATGCATTAAATGAAAATGTGCCCAAAGCATCAACCCCTGTTGGTGTTGCTTGGCCATCCACACAGCTCTTTCTAAATGTATCGTCTGAGTCAATGCCAGTAATAATCCAGTTCATATTAAAATCACCCGTTGGGCAACTGCCTTTACTCACCATCGAAACAATTTCGGAATTTGCTTCCAATGGTTTTAATAAAAAAACAACCCCAGGAATATCCACACCGTAGGCTTGATCTCCCGCTGACGGGCCAGAGGAACCCCCGCCAGAAACGGTTCCGACAGTTAATTTCTTAAAGCCAGATGCCAATGTCGTGTAACTTCCAGCAATTGTGAGGCTAGAATCCGATTCAGTTAAATCAAAGGTATTGTCAGATTCATTGAATGTAATGCTGTATTCAGACCCTGGTCCAACATAGGATGTTGTGGTGTCCTTTTTTTCACTGCACGAAAATAATGTGCCTGCAATAATTAGTAGTAATAATAAGTTTTTCATAAAGCTTCTCCCACCAAAATTATAGCGTATGTTGTAATATTTATGAATTGAATTTAATGACTAATTTCAAACTGCATTTGATACAATTTGGCATAAAATCCATCCAAATCAATCAGTTGCTGGTGCGACCCTTGTTCAATAATCTGTCCATTTTTAAGGGCAATAATGGTATTGGCGTGCTGGATGGTAGATAATCGGTGGGCAATCACAATGACGGTTCGCTCTGCCAATAATCGTTCAGTGGCTGTTTGTATTGCTGCTTCATTTAAGCTATCAATATTTGCAGTTGCTTCATCCAATAAAATGAGAGGTGCAGGGCTAGCCAGCGCACGTGCAAAGCTTATTAGTTGAGCTTCACCAGCAGATAATTGTTGCCCAAATTGGTTTAATGGACTGTGGATGCCATCCGGTAATTTGTTAACGATGTGCATGGCATTCGCCATTTCAAGGGCAGTTAAAATATCGTCGTTTGATATATTGGGATTACCCAGTGATACGTTAAATGCCACACTTCGATTAAAAAGTCGCGGGTCTTGTCCAACCGTAACCACATGCTCACGTAATGATTGGGCATCCACATCACGCAATTCATAATCATCCATTTTGATTGAGCCCGAATAACCTTCATACAATCCCAGTAATAATTTAATGACACTGCTCTTTCCGGATCCTGTTGGACCAACAATGGCAAGAGTCTCTTTGTTTTTTAGCGAAAACGATACATCATTTAATACTGGCTTATTTTCATGACCAGGGTAATGAAAATTTACAGATCTGAATTGAATCTCACCTGTGAATGATGACATCTTAGTTGCTTTTTCTTGAATAATTTCTGTTTCATTAAACAGGCCAAATATTTTTTCTAACGATGCTAATGCATGTTGTAAGATAGCGAATTTATTGGAGATCTCTTTTAACGGTTGAAAGAACTTTTGAATGTAGTCAATAAACGCCACCAACAAACCAATAGTAATGGTGGTGGATTGTTGAAACCCCAGTGCATAGCCAATCACCAGCCCTAGTGTAATGCTGGCCATGGACTCAATCACCGAATAAAGCAAGGCGTCATATGTTACTGAAGAAATAGTGGCCTTTCTGTAATCGGTATTCAAGCCATCAAATTGAGACTCATTTAATTCTTGTCGATTATACTGCTGAATAATACTCAACCCTTCCAATTGTTCTTGAATAGAGGCATTTAACTTACCAATGGTGGATCGAATTCGATTGTATTGGACACGCAATTGCTTGCGGCAAATATTTACAAACAAAAATAGTGGCGGGGTAATTGCAAGGGTAACCAGTGTTAGTTCAACACTTAGAGTGAACATGGCGACCAAAATACCAACGATGGTTAAGATATCCGCAATTAGAGTTACAACACCCGTTGCAAAGCTATCATTTAACGATTCCAAGTCACTGGTGAGTCGCGATGTTAAAACGCCTTGTGGTGTTCGATCAAAATAGCTCATGCGTAGTTTTGTCACATGGGTAAACAAATCTTTTCGAATATCAGTAACAGTGTGTTGGCCAATGTGTTGAAATAAAAACGATTGAAAAGATCGTAAGCTAAATTCGGCAACAACTGCAATTGCTAACACGCTTGCTACAATATGTAACATGTCATACTGTTGGTTTAAAAATACTGAATCAATCGCATATTTTAAAATAAGGGGTTGAGAAATATGAATGATTGCAATCAATGGAATACTAATTAAACTAATCCCAAGGCGAAGTTTATGGCGCTTTAAATACTGAAAATACTGTACCAAATATTGCTTATCGTTAGTGTTAGTTGTGGCTGTCATTTAATCTTGCCTCCAATTGTTGGTACTGCCATGTGGCTTGATAGATGCCCGGTTGTTGAATTAGATCTTCGTGGCTGCCTTCTTGAATAATTTTTCCTTCATCCAATACGATTATGTGATCGCATTTTGATAATGCAGACACACGGTGGGCAATAATAACGGTCGTCGGGGGTGTGGCATGATCATACATGGCTTCTATCATGTTGGCTTCAGTATCGTGATCAACGGATGATAAAACGTCATCTAGAATAAGCATGTGGTGGGTCGATGCATAGCCCCTGGCCATGGCCAAACGGTGTTGTTGACCACCTGAGAGCATAATACCTTTTTCCCCAACCATGGTGCCCCATTGGTTTGGGAACGCAATAATGTCATCATATACGCAGGCCCGATGAGCTGCGTCATCAGCCGTCTGTTGCGGAAGCGCTGGATTGCTAAATAAAACATTGTCTTTAATTGGCGCAGAAAATAAAAACCGTTTTTGTGGTACAAACGCAATGTCATGTCGCAGTTGATTAACGTTCATGGTTGTGACATCTGTATCATTATAAAATACGGTATTTGATTCTGTGGGTTCCAATAATGCAATTAAGTTAGCTAAGGTTGTTTTCCCCGAACCAGTTGGTCCAAAAATACCCAAGCGTTGGCCTGGGTTTATGGTGAAAGAAACATCCGATAATACGGCCTTTTTACTGCCTGGATAGCCAAATGATAAATCCTTGACTTGGATTTTTGGCGGCGCATTAAATGATGGGGTTGGTGGCGTATTAAATTGAGGGTGGGGGGCCGTATCTAAAATCGCATTGATCCGTTTTAAAGATGCCACACCCCGCTGAATAATATTAATAATCCAAGACAGTGCCGCTGTTGGCCATGCCAGCAACGTTAGGTAAGTACTAAATGCAACAAGCTCACCAATGGTTAATGACCCATTAATAATTTGCTGACCACCAATGTAAAGTAATATGATTTGGCCAATCGAACCAATGGTTGCAATAAATGGGAACATTGTGGATCGAATGCTGGCTAAATTAATTTGGGTGTCACGGTAGGTGCAGTTGTCTTTATGCATTTCCTCAATAATCCGTGCTTCTGCATTGTAAGTTTTAATCAAACTCATATTGGCGACAGATTCAACAAAAAAATCAGTAATGCTACCCAATTGTTGTTGTGAAGCTTTGATGTATTTGTACAATCGTTTTACAAAAAATCGAATGACCAATAAAGCAAATGGGATGGGTAACATCACCCATGCGGTAAGTGTTGGGTGTATTGCAACCATTTGAACAATGACCAATGTATAAATCATGGTTGTATTAATAATATGTAAAAATCCAAATGCGGACATCAGACGTAATGCTTGAATATCATTAATCATGCGTGACATCGTGTCTCCAATGGTGTTTTTTCGAAAAAAAGCGGGGGGCAAAGTAAGTAAATGAGCATGGATTTGTTTTCGTAGATCATATTCCACATATCGGCCAGGTGTGAAAATTAAAATTCGAGATAGTGTACGAACCACAGCCAAGCCAACGGCAAGGCCAACCAACATTAAAATATGGGGTTTTAGTATTCGCCAAGCGGATTCTTCGTTAATCAAATCAATGATTTTCATGATTTCAAGTGGAATTAGTGTTGTAATTAACGTTGTAATAATTAAGGCAATAAAGCCAATGATGTACCACCGCCAGTACTTAAACGGGTAAGTTTTAATAAATTCCCACATGATCATAATGGTAGCTTAATATCACTAAAATCAGAATAGACATTTAGTAAAGGCTATCTATCTTTAGTTGGATGAGGTAAACTAATGAAAAAGCCAAGGAGTGTTCAAAATGACCATTAAAGCGGATACTGTAGTTTATATTGCGTTCACATTAAAAGATAAAAATGGTGAACTTTTAGATGAAGCCACCAAAGACATGCCATTGCCATTTGTTGCTGGCCATGATCAAATTATTCCAAGTTTAGAAGCGGCATTAATTGGTAAGAAAGATGGCGATAAAATTAATCTGGTGATTGAGCCAGAAGATGCCTTTGGGGAGTATGATGAAGCCTATGTTCAGGAAGCCTCCAAAGATATGTTTGACCAAATCGATGATCTAATTGAAGGAATGGATGTTGAGGTTGAGGTTGAAACAGAAGATGGAAATACACTAGCAATGGCACGAATTAAATCAATCAAAGACAATAAAGTTACTCTAGATTTAAATCATCCCCTTGCTGGAAAAACACTTGATTATAGCATTGAGGTTATATCAACACGCGAAATGACCGCCGAAGAACAAGACATCGGTAATATTCGTGAATTAATTGATTAAAACGACGAGCTTGCAGATAACAGCACACTTAATGACGAATAATTGACATTATACGTTGTACTGCCATTGGATGTCCGATGGCCATTTGCCCACCGATAGTCCAACCCAATATTTAGTTTGCTTTTTCCGAACTCATGACCTAGTGATATGGCCGAACCATAACCATTAAGATGATCTCCGTCTGCATGACTAGGCAAAAATGAAGGGCTGTTATACATACCAAATCGAATCGGGGTGTATGGGGTTAAATAATGTTCACCTCCGAAATGAAGGGCAAATATGGTTTTAGATGGGTAATTGGCTGTGTTTTTTGGCTTGATGATACTCATATCAACACTTATCAAAGACGACTCGGATAAGAATAATCCCAAACCAAGTCGGGCTTCTAAAGGATTGCTTTCATAGCCCAATGTTTTTAAATCATAATCAACCATACCAATACTAGATGTGTATGTTTTACCAAGGTGATCAATAGATCCAATGATCTCTTGTTCTGATCCGTTCCCTGAGAGTCGATATGGAATATTAAGTTTAGCACCAATCGATAGTGTTGGTGTTGGCATCCATTGCAGACCAAAAATGCCTAAAAGCTCATGCATGGTTTCCTTTGTGTAACGATTCGTCCAAATTTGAATCGCATTCGGGTTTGTTGTGATGTAGTTATATGTGTTTTCAATGTGATGACGGGAATCATTGGAATAAAATAAACTCGCACCAACAGCTAAATTTGGGGCCAGTAATATTGCTGAACTTGGCCCAATTAATCGGTGAGATTCTGTATTGTTTATATTTTCATGAATCGTAAGGCTGCCGGGTTTAATGGTGGCATCTTTATTAAAGGAGCTGGCGGATAGCGTGATAACAGAAAAGGCCACATTGAATTGATTAAATTGTTGAAAATAGGCAATCATGGGAGGCGTGGTGGATTGTGATAATTGCTGATACGTAAAATCATACGTTCTTGATTTGTATGTTAATGTTTGTGATGTAAAGATGTTGCTTGATTCACTTATGCGCTGTTGATCAATATAAGCCAGTCCTGCAGGGTTATAATATGCACCAATTAACGTATCTGAAATGCCAGTATAAGCATGTCCCATGCCCCCAGCTCTTGCATCTAGCATATGCAGTGAAGAAAATGTACTTGAGCGAGGAAGATACGCCATTAACGAAGCACTCAACAATAGCCAAAGGAACATTGTTTTAGCGTAAAGCATGGCGGTTAAATCGTCCCTCCAATGTTACGCCGGTCTTTAAATAATCAGCTGGAAACATTGCTGTTACATCGGCAATACGTTGGTCAATACTTGGGTGATCGTGAGTGTGTGTCGTTGTATCATGAGGCAATCGTTGAATAACGTCAATATAGCTTTGTGGAAGATAGCCAGTATTTTTTAGGTAAAAAACAGCTGCAATATCGGCTTCATATTCATCATTTTGATGCATTCCTTTATTTAATAGTAATTCACTTGCTTTACTGCCTATTTCATGAAAAGCAACGGTGCCAGTGGTATGTTTGGCCATCAGTAAGCGATGAAAAAGTTCACTGTTATTATCTTCATTTGATTTGAGTTGATCAAAAATATGCTTCTGATTAATATGTGCAATTTCGTGAGCCAATACCCCTGCCAGCTCAGCTTCATTTTTAAGTTGTTTAACCATTCCTTCAGTTATAAAAATAAACCCTCCTGGGCATGCCAATGCAAATAAATCATTTGATGCTAACACGGTGAAATAATATTGAATATCTTTCCGGCCACTTGTTTTTACAATACTTTGTCCGACCAAATTAACATATCGAATTAATGAGGATTCAGCGGTTTGTTCATATTTAGCTAGAATCGTTGCAGCGACGCGTGTTCCCAGGCGAACCTCATGTTGAGTCGTTGGGGTGCTAAAAATAAGACTTGAGAATAAACCAATAAACAGAGTGATAAATATGCTCTTTTTTAATCCCATTTGAGCGTTCCTTTCGTCATAAAGTCTTTGATTTCAGTAACGGTTGGTAAAAAAGTCATCATTCGCTTTACCGCCAGATAATCAGTGGTAGTGGCTACTTTATCTTCCGATTCATTAAACCCACGAGTGGTTGCAGCAGTTGAATAGGCAGACGCACGTTTTCTGGCACGTTTATTTAAGTTCGTTCGTTGAATCGCTTCAATAATTTGAGTGCGATTTGGGTCATGGTCCACCAGATTGAATTTACAAACCCATCCACTGGTTTCTTTGCGATTAATAAACACCCAAATGCCATCAGTATCATTAATTATTACTTGATCACCATGGTGCAAAGCTGCAATTTTTTTTGAGTCAAGCGACGGCCCATTCATGACATTTAACGTCCGGCTCATCACATACATTTGTTGACCATAACCCATGCAGGTCAACATCATGATAAGTGCAATCAAGCGGGTCATGTATCATACCTCGGCGCGTATATTTGCAAGGGCTCTTCTTTACCTTTCACATGAACATTATCGATAAATTCACACTGGAGTTGATGGTTCACTTTTTCAAACGTCTGTTTACTAATTAAAATATGGTCATCATAATTTTTGCACATGGCTTCTAGGCGTGCGGTTGCATTCACCACATCACCAATTAATGTGTAATTCACCCGTTGCTTGGATCCGATATTTCCGACAATGCATCGACCTGTATTTATTCCAATGCCTGTATCGATGGTTAGTCGGCCAGCTCGTTCCCACATAACATTCAATTCAGCCAAGCGAAGTTGCATTTCTTGAGCTGTTTTTACAGCTAAAAAAGCATGGTTTTCTGTTTCAATTGGCGCATTCCAAAACGCCATGATGGCATCCCCAATCATTTTATCAACCGTACCATCATTGGCTTGAATGATATCAATCATGGCATCAAAATAATCGTTAAGAAGTTCGATAATATCTGCAACTGGGCTTTGCTCAGTTAGGGTTGTAAAATTCCGAATATCTGTAAATAAAATTGAGACTTCGCGTTCCTTGCCAATTTCAGGTTGAATGGTTTTATAGTTTTCACTAAGTTCATTTAATATTTTAGGTGAAACATACATCGAGAAGGTTTGTTTTACCCGTTGTTTTTCCAAGTACTCAACAAAACTATTGAACCCAAGTACTGCAAAGTAGCAACAGCCAAAGCCAAATAGGGGCAACGCAATATCCAATAAGATATTATACTGAGAATACAATATAACCATGGTCATTACTTCAACAAATGGGATGAGTAAACTTAATAAATACCGATGAATACTTGCTCGGCGCAGCAAAAATGCAGGAACCACATAAAGTGTTATGAAAAAGATCATCCAAGGCAACCAAGTTGGACTTGGCCACAAAATATCATTCAATAATATGTTGGATATACCTGTCGCTTGAATCTCAGCGCCGGCCATGTAAGGGTGAATAGGGGTCGCCTTAAGGTCATGCAAACCAACCGCACTAGCGCCAATAATAACAATACAGTCTTTAAAATCGTCGGGTGATATTAATGGCTCTTGTCCTTGTTGAATTGATTGCCAAGATGCCAATATCCCAGAAAATGAATATTTCTGAATGCCTCTTGGGTACCAATGCAGCAGAAGTTCATGATTGCCATAGGTGGGAATGGTGCGGTCATTGATTTTAATAAAATTGGGGGTTGACCGTATTGTTTTTGGTGTTGTGATGGCCAATGGCATGGAGCTTAACCAATGAGATCGATACGGAATCATTAGTGGAATTCTCCGGTAGACGCCATCACTATCCGGCCAGATATTTGCCATCGGAATGGTATTTACTTCTTTTGCAATGCTAGGAATAGGATGGTAGATCGTACCGTATGTGTTGGAATCGTTATTGGGCTGACGGTGTGGAATAATAGACTTTTCTAAATAAGGGGGTGAAGTTTCATTCATTTGAATGTCATTGGTCAGAAGTCCAACAACCGAGACATTATTCGATTTTTTGAGTTCCTTAATAAACGTCTGATGGCTATTTAGCGATGATTCTTCTTCGCTAAATAAAATATCAAAGATGATATGCTTAGCGCCACCTTGATTCAGGAAATTAATTATAGGCGCATAAATTCCACGAGGCCAAGGGTAGCGCCCCACCACATCAGACAGGTGATTTACCGATGCATCATCGATTAAAATAAGCTTTACTTTTTGATGCGGCGTGGTTTGTTGACGTAATGTGTTTGCCAAGCCATCTTGTAAAAACCATTGCATTCGTTCAGTGATTCCAGTAAAACCAGCGATTATTGCAAGACAAAGTGTTACCAGGGCAATGCTAAGCCAAGAACGAAATCTGCGCTCATTAAACATATTAAGTTATGGGTCAAAAATCAAAAAAATAAACATTATTCTTTTAATTTGGGGTGCAGAATTTTAACTGAAGCGGTATGCTATACGTATGCATTATCAACGCTATTCGAATGGGGGAAATTATTTCTGGTTATTATTTTTGGTCCTGCTAATGTTTGGGGGGTTCAGAACCATCTTTCTTTTATTTGGGCTGGTGATTGCATTTTTAATCAACTTTTTCCCACTTATCATTGCAGGTTTTTTTGTGTATCGATTTGTTAAACGAGTTGGACATAACCGATTTGTGAATGCATCTCTAACCATGAAGTCCGATGACTTTAAACGGTTTGTTGAAATCATGGTTCATATTTTAATGCATATTGCAAAAGCCGATGGCAACGTAAGTCAATCTGAAATTCAAGTGATTCGCCAGTTTTTTATTTCTCAAATGCAGTTTTCGGGTGGAAAATTAGCATGGCTAAATGATGTTATTGAAGCTGCACAACAGTCTACAGAAAGTTTAACAGCATTAACCCAGGAATTTACCCGACAATTTGGGTATGAATCTCAGCTAATGTTGTTAAATATGGTATACAATGTGGCGTATTCTGATGGCGAGTTCCATGAGGCCGAGGGGAAAATCATTGACCGGTTAGCCAATGCCCTTAACTTATCTGCATTTGACCATCAACGCATAAAAATGGCCTTTGAAGCACAGTTTGGTGATATTGCAAAACAGGCCAATGATAATAAATATTACGCTATACTAGGCTTAACCAATTCAGCAAATAAAGATGAGATCAAAAAAAGTTACCGACAATTAACCAAAAAATATCATCCGGACAAAGTTCAGCATTTGGGTGAAGAGTTTCGTGTTCAAGCGGAAAAGAAGATGCAAGAGATTAACCATGCGTATGATGAACTTATGAAGCGAGTTGCGGCATGAGTTTAGCAGATATCGGCGTTGCCATTGACGAAAAAGATCCGGATCGATTTGTGATGACGTATTTAAGGTGCATGGCTGAGGGGTACACAATGTCTGTTCCAGTGGATACCGAATTGGAGATACTCAATCAAAAATGGGAAAAGATTTTAGCAAAATATCGACGAGACTTTTCTGATGAATTTGGTCAGGGTGTCAGTCAAAAATGGTTAGAGTTACTGAAGCAATGTGCCCCTGACGCATCAGATCTCGAATTGCAATTATGCAAAGCTGCTGGAATTGACCTTGCACAAAGTAGCCCAGATAGCCCAAATAAAGCATCCAAGGCAACATCATTAACGGATGTGCCTAAGGAAATCCCAAATCAGTCTGGGCTAACCCCAGCCATTTCTGATCGGTATCGCCAGCGTCAAAAAGCGCAAGAAACCCGACTCCCTGAACTCAAAAAGTTAACGACCGTCCGTGCCAAAGCATTAAAGTCAGGAAATGCCAGTGAGTTTTTAGTTGCCCATTTAACATTTGCAAAGCATGAGCAACCCAAGCCTGTTCCAAAGTCCACCGTTCCAATTAACATTCGCAGGGGCTGGGAGGATATCATTGCAAAAGAATTTAATACCATTGCCAGTGACGAATTTTTAGAAGCGCTGACCCACGACTGGTTTTATTTGGTCAATCAAAAGGGCATTCCAACAACGGCGGCTGCCCAAGCTGAATGTTTGATTACGCATCTAGCCAAAGCCAATCAAGCTTCAGCCCCCAAAAATAATAGCGCGAGTGGTGGGTCACTATTTCGGAAACTGTTTGGTTAGTGTCGCTTTTCGAAACTTTCAGCATGTTTCATTTGCCGCTCATGTTCTATCCGATACTCTTCTTCTGCACGTAGTTCTATTTTGGCTGAATTAAAATTAAATATCTCATAAATTAATGTAATAAATGGTTGATGCTCAAATTTAAATAATTGTCTACGACGATGTTGTCGATCATGCTCACCAATAACTGTATCTGTAACAGCGTTAAGACAGTCTGCAAAAAGTGGGTGCAACCATGGAAACAGATCGTTATCATTTATACTATTTCGTGAAGCTTTATTTCGAAAATTTATATAAGTAGTATTATTAAAATCACCAATCATATACATGAGTATTTTTTTTGCATGAATTTGTTGTTCGGGTTGGATAATATGTTTGTAGTTCACTGTACGGTTGTTTGGATCGTTGAGTGCAAGCGTAAGTTTTAAGATCTCCACTAGACAAGCTTCAACATTTTTAGTTAGTTTATCGACGAAAAATAGGTAGATTTGGCATAATTTCTCAAAATCGTTTTTATATGAAGAGAGATCAAGATCTTCTTCATTAGATAAGAGTGATTCTTCAGCACTAATTTTGCTATTTACATCATCTAATGAGTGATTGTTGAAAAAGGTATTCATGGATGTATAAATATTGGCTGGTGACGCTTCGTTGGCAAGACAATCACGGTTTGCCTTAGTTATACTTGAGTTAAATATCTCATAACGATCAATATTTTTGGTCGTCAGATATTGTTTTAAAGACATGAAAAGTAAATTGAACGCAAAAGAGTTAGGTTTACTTTGTAATTTTGCAATCAGTGATTTAAGCTTTTCCCCATCTTTAAATAACTGTGTCATACAAAAGAAGAGCTCACGTTTTGCTCTTACAAAAACATGACATTGATTAATATCTCTTTGAATATTTTTGGCTCGCTCATCATCATCATTTGCAAGTGAAAAAGAGCTTGCTGCACGAAGTAATGAGTGACGTTCCTGTACAATGGGTGGTTGACTTGCAACGTCTCTTGATGAAACAGCTAGCTGAACGTCATTGGCGGATATGGCTGATGGAGAGGTAAGGTTGGGTGAAAAAGTGTCAATTTGATAGGTGGGTGTTGACGATTTGGATGAACCAGACCTTGCTGGTGATGATGGCGCATCAAAATAGCTTTTTAAACTAGAAAAAATAAGCGTTCTGCCCGTCTCAGGTAAGCTATTCCAGTGGTCAAAGATTTTAAAGAAGAAATGAGGGATCGGTTCAATATTATCAGTAGCAACTTTGAATTGAGTTGAGATGAGTTCTGCATCATCGTCATTTTGAAAATTCAGTGTGCTCCAAACAGTTGAAACTTGATAAAGACGATGTATATTTTTGGCATCTTTAGCAAAATTAGGATGATTCATCAGTTCACATAATGGATGTTTACCAGTACGTCCAAATAATAAGACAGTATTTGAAAGAATATAATCTAAAAAATCTAAATTAGAACAGCTTGAAATGGCCTGATCAAAATCTTGTTCTTTAATTCCAGGAACGTTATAACATATTTCATCAATGCGTAGATCATCGATCATTTGCCACTCATTTTTATCCATCGCTTTATTGTGTGGGTCGAAAAAATTTGGGTGATCCATGAATCTGTAGCCATTAAATTCGGAATATTGTGTGACTCGGCCATAAAGTTTTCGAGTAAAGTGAAACGTAGAGTTGTCTCTCTCATTTATAAATGAGAGCATAGTATCTTTTGTTTGCCTGTTATCAGGTTGAGTCAAGATAGCATAAACAAGTTTTTGCCATGTTTTAAATAGTGACCAACCCCACTGAATCAAGCGTGTATTGTCAAGCATTTTGAAGTGTGCGCCGCTAGTCTCATTATGTCCAGCATGGTTATTACGATACAGGTCTTGAAGAATTTTTAATTTATGTGGCTCAATATCATTTTGTTGTACCGCTATGTCAGCAAAGAATTTATTGCATGCTACCATCCATCCTTTTATCCGTTGTTGGTAAATAGCAATGGTGTCATCATTAATAGTTTCATCAGGTTGAGTTTCGATGGGTGCAATACGCGGTTGCTGAAGTGACGAAGTAATGCTTCGAACAGGTGGTTGCGATGAGTGGTACGAAAGAAGCGCCCTTAGCCGTGCAATTTCCGCATCTTTTTCCGAAATACAATCAGTTAATTGTTTAATATGTTGTGTTTGGTTAGTTAATTTAAGTTTTTGTTTTTCTGCCACCCCCCTAAGTTTCTCATTTTCAGTGGTCAACTTGTGAGTGTTGATCTGATGTAACGATGCTTGAGTTGCCAATTTATCTTCAAGCATTGTAATTTGTGAGGCTAAGTCTGAGACTTTTTGCTGCTGTTTGTCTATCTGCGTAGTCATTGTAGCCTTTTCATTATTTAACGCAGCTATAGTCTCCCTTTGATCGCTACATAATTGGAACATTGCAGTAGCTTCTTCGTTAGAAATTTTATCTCGATTCTCAGTATTTAATCGCGCAATTTCTGATTTGAGTTCGTCTATTTTTTCAGCGTATTCATGGCGGATGGAAGCCAGCTTCTTGCTGTAGTCGTCTGTTAAACGTTGAAGGCCGATATCATAATTTTTGATAGTTTCATTTAGTTTATCTATTTCATTCCGTTTAGCCACTAACTGGCGTTGAGACTCCTTAAGTTGCTGTTCTTTATTGCTTAGGTCCGCTTTTTTTATTTCAAGCGCTTCGTTAAGTTCCTGATTGGCTTGCGTCAGCTCACTAATTTTTGACTTAAGGCGCTCAATTGTCGAATCTTTATCAATAATTGATTTTTTTAAATTCTCAATTTTTGAATTTTGCTCAATATTCACATGTTGAGCACTATTAAGAGATGATTTTAATTCAAGCACTTTTTGTTCAAGTTTATTTTTAGCTAATTCATTGGCATCCAGGTTTTTAGCCATGTCATCAAGCGTTTGATTTTTCTCCAAAATTTCTGATTCGCTTTCAAGCTTAGCCTGGGTTAACTGTGCTATAGACAACTCTTGATGATTAATATCTTGGGTAAGTTTATCCACTTGATTAAGGTAATTATCTAAAGCAAGTTGTTTTTCTTTAATTTGTTTTCTAAGCTCATCCATTCTTCTTTTGAATTGTTCTTTTAAATCAGTTTGGTCTTTTTTGGCTGCTGCGAGGGCCGTTGTGGCCGCTGTGAGTTCCTCTTTAAGTGTAGCTAGTTCCTGTTCTTTACCTTCGTGCTCCGTTGTAGCTTTCGCGATTCGGTCTTCGAGGGCTGCTGTGGCTGCTTCGTGGGAGTCTCCAAGCTCTTTGATTCGCGCTGCGTGGTTGGCTTCGAGTTGTGTTTTTTCCACTGCGAGGGCTATTATGGCCGCTTCGTGGGAGTCTCCAAGCTCTTTGATTCGCGCTTCGTATTCTCTTTTGGCTGCTGCGTGTTCCTCTTTAAGCTTAGCGAGTTCCTGTTCTTTACCTTCGATTTGCGCTGCGTGGTTGTCTTCGAGTTGTGTTTTTTCCGCTGCGAGGGCCGTTGTGGCCGCTGTGAGTTCCTCTTTAAGTGTAGCTAGTTCCTGTTCTTTACCTTCTATTTGCTCTGCGTGGTTGGCTTCGAGTCGTGTTTTTTCTGCGTTGAGTGCCGCTGTAGCCTCTGCGTGTTCAGTTCCAAGCACTTTGATTTGCGCTTCGAGGGCCGTTGTAGCCGCTGCGTGTTCAGTTTCAAGCCTTTCGATTTCCGCGTCGTGGTCCGAAGTAGCCTTTGCGATTTGCTCTTCGAGTTGTCTTTTTTG
>JBMHDV010000030.1:0-2809 GCA_049889215.1 Candidatus Marinamargulisbacteria bacterium | reverse complement strand
AAACTCTACACCATTGTTTTTTGCTGTAGTAACCGTATCTCCTGTCGTCCCTTCATCAAAACCATTAAGCCCATTACCAATAACTAATGGTAAATAATCTACACTCGTATCACCATCATCATTTTGATTTGGTAACAAATTGGATCCACTTGCGTCTGTTCCATAACTTGTGTCATTATTTGTAAAACTTGCATTCCACGTGCCAGTAAGCATTCCGTTTTGATAAATACGAGTATTTCCTGTACCAGAACCTCCGTCCCAAACCCAGGCAAGATGTGTCCATTGTTTTCTCACTACATTTAAATTATTTGCTGGATCCGTTGATGATAATTCATATGCTCCAATTCTAGGGGAATATTTGTGATCATAAGAACTATTATTAATCACTTTTAAAACAACATCCCAGTATCTTCCATACTCCCAAGCATGCATGTTATAATTCACATCATCCTTGTCGTTATAAACCCACATTTCAACTGTAAACTGATCATCAGGAAAATCTTTAAACTTTCTTACATAAGCACCTGATCGTGACTCTCCAAGTCCATTAGTTGCACCTCCAGGACCAAATCCTCCAAAATACAATGATCTAATGTTATCTGCATACCTTTGAACAAAAACTTCATACTGAATACCTGCAAACTTTGAATCGGTTCCTAAATTTCCTTTTATCCATTTTGTAAAATGAACGTCTTTTGTGCTGTCTGTATAGCCATGACGGTTTAGGCATTGGTTATTAGAATTATCAATGTGAGAAGCATTTTGAATATCAAGTAAAGAAAACTGATCTTTATTCATTTCAGTGAGTAACCAGTTCTTAGCAGCTTGTACTCCAGACTCTGAGGCTAATTTAATTTGCTGGTAAACACTGTTACGTGTTGTCGATTTTAATGCATTATCATAATAAAAATTCATCGATGCTGTCATTAAAGAAAGTGCAGCAACGACAGCTATAACAAAAACAAGAACAAAACCTTTTTCATTATTTTTCATTAGTAACTCACATTCCTCATAAATGCTGCAGCACTGTATTTTTCAATAATTTTTTCACCTGGATCTTCAAGCTCTATGTCAAAATTTAAAATATTATTTTTCTTTTGAATTTTGAATTTCTTAAAGTGTTTTGCAACAGGTTCCCAGCTAATTGGCATTGTATCATCGTCGTTTAAATTACAGCTATCTGAGTCATATATCCTTTTTTTTAATATTGTTTTATCCGTATCTCCAGTTTGTTCTATTCCAATTTCATATTCAACAATTTTTCTTTGAACTGTCCCATCATTATTTTCGTGATCAAAACAAGCTGAAACTCGATCTGCATCATTTCCATCTGTAATGGCATTGTTTGAGGCGTCAAATAAACGAATTGCATTTGCATCTGAGATATTATCACTTGAATCAATATGTTTATAACCTGCCATTCTTAAATCTAATTGCAGTGAATGAACCGCAAATCTAACTTCTTGTTTAATAACGCTATGATTGAGTTGTCTGACAAATGTTTGTTGGAAATTATTGTAAATGAAATAAGCGGTTCCCATGACGATCGTTGAAATGACCACTGCCATTAATGCTTCAGCTAGTGACATACCACTTTGATTTTTAAAATTTTGATTAAGAACCATTGGTATAATGCCTCCTAAACACTTCTGTAATATTATCTTGTTTAATAGTTATGGTAACTTGTGTTTTAGTAACTGATGTAAATTGATCTACGCCGCTTACTTGATCAGTTACTCCATCGTTATTATCATCAACTGGAACATTGACTGTAACCTCGCCAACCTCAATTAATCTTTTATCATCTGTTAATGCACGACCTAAATGCGTATTTAATAATGCGCCCCATTTTTCTAAACTGGTTACTACATTAGAGGATAAGGAAGATTTATAAGTTCCATCTTGGTATTTTAATAAATCTAAATCATCATATGGATCTAACGATCCATTTGCATTTAAAGTAAAAGTAAGTTTTGCATTAGCCACAGCATTTGTAGCTAGACTTAAATTTGGTGAAGTGCTTGGAATATCTGATCGTTTTACTGTCAAAGTTGATCTTGTATTTGTTAAACTTGTAGCAGCTGTAATTTCATAAGTGCCAGGTACTCCAGCAATCACAAAACGGTCTCCTATATCTGGAAGTGATGTTAAAGCACTAATCACGATTGATTGAGTTGAACCTCCTGATGGATTTGTATTTTGAAAAACAACTGGATCCCCATACTGATTAGGTTTTGGTGCATAAACAGCATTTAATTCTTCAAAAACTAAGTCTACAGCATAAGCGGCTTTGTCAAATTTTCTGAGAAGAGTAAAACGTTTTTCTTGCTCAGACTGCAATGTCATGAAAACAACAACCGAAATTGCAAGAATTGTCGAAGCAGTAATAGCTTCAACAATGGATAATCCTTTTTGTTTTTTAAATTTATTTTTAATCAATTCTACTCCCAATATTAAAAAAACCAGATGAATAAACGTTTAAAAAATCTGATTTGCCTCCTGCTCGGTTAGATGCTGTTATTGATCCTCTTGCATTTTCTGGCATTGTTGCATTCGGCAATATACAAAAATAATTATTTGCATCAGATACAGCGGTACAGTTTCCTGTAAGAGAAGTGCATTTTTTTATCGTAAAATGTTCAAGTTCTTTCGTAAGATCATCAACTTTGGCTCCGTTGCTTCCTACACCAGAAAAACTTGAACAAGGTGGAGACGAATCTTTATGAAATTCTGAATTAAATCGATTTAAGCTTTCATCTTTGTATACTTCTAACTCAGATGTATTGTCTGTATCATTGTTCACAATCTT
>JBMHDV010000029.1:0-29771 GCA_049889215.1 Candidatus Marinamargulisbacteria bacterium | reverse complement strand
AAAATCAAAAAAAAGAAGCCGCCGACAATCAATTTTTATGCCCCATTACCTATGAAAAGTTAAGAAAGCCAGTCATGGCAGAAGATGGGGTTGTATATGAATTGGAAACAATAAATCAACTGAAGGCGCAAAGCGAAAGCAATGATTCTTTTAAATCACCTTTTATAAATAAGGACATCTCTTATTATTTTCCATGCAATAAAATTGAATCTGAAATTATGGAAAATGCAGCGAATGCAGCGGCTACAATACAAAGAACTTTTCGCCGACATCGCAATCAAAAAAAAGGAAGCGGAAATTAATACGGGGTCATTATTAAGTTGATGCTAAAGCCCTTAGAAATGGGTAAATGGTACTAAGGTCGGTACCACCACCATCGATGCATTTTTTAAGTGGTATAACTTTGAAGGCATGATTGCAATAAAGTAGCTTAACCGCTATTGCGACATTAATCACAATACGATTTAATAAACGCATATGGATTCTAAACAAGAATTAACCAAGTATTTGCACTTAATCGTTAAAGTTGGGGTGGGTGTATTAACGTCGATTTTAAGTGGGTTTCTATTGGGGTTATATATAGGTAAAAAAATCAATGCGGTTGGAACAGGGGTCTTGGTTGGCGTTATAGTTGGTGTGATGATTGGGTTTATTTGGATTTTTAGAGAAGTAATGAGGATTAATGATGACGAACAAAACGAATCAAGTTGAATTAAATATTGTAAAAACCGTATTTCCGTATTGGCTCGGGCTTGTGGCGGTGTTTTCTATTGGCTTTTTTATGGCCTTTGGGTGGCAGGGCACATACTCAGTTATTTTAGGGTCCGTTTTTAGCTTGCTTGGACTTCGCCAATTATCTGAAGATCAATATGCAATTTTAGTGCAACGAAAACGAAAAAAAGTTTTCATCAGTTTTCTGTTCCGGTTGGCCATTTATTCCATCCCAATTATCACGTCATTAAAGTTCCCAAACTATTTTAAATTTTGGATAATCTTGATATGCTTATTCAAAAGTCAGGTTATCTTCATTATTCATGAGTTAATTCTGAATTATAAAAACTATAAAAAAAGGATGGCGAACGATGGATAAGATAGGTAAAGTTTCTAGCATTCAATTTGAACTTTTTGGACAGTCCATAACGCTTGATCCAATCATGTTCTTGATGACCTATGTGGTCATTGCGTTTTTGGTGATCTCATCATTTTTAGCAACACGACGTTTAAAACAAGTTCCTGGAAATGTTCAAAATATTTTCGAGGTGATTTATGAGTTTATTGAAGATGTCACCTTAGGAACACTAGGAAATAAAGACGGTAAGAATTTTATTCCTTTTATTTTTACAATTTTTGTTTTTGTGTTGGCGGCCAACTGGATTGGTATTTTGCCACACATTACCACCTTTTTTGGATTTCTAATTGCAATGGTACACCAATTATTTACAGGGAATGCCGGTGAGTGGGTAGTGAACGGGTTAACAAAAACTGTATTTGTACCTAGTAAGGACGTTTTCTATTACTTCTTATTCAAGATACCTGAGTTTCAAGAACCTACGCGATCAGTAAACACAGATTTAGCACTTGGTTTACTTGTGTTTTTTGTGGTGCACATTAACTCCATTAAAAAGCATGGTTGGTTGGATTACTTCCGTAGTTACATGGGCGACATTGTCCCATCCCATGGTTGGTGGATCTTATTATTCCCAATTAATCCGTTTTTCTACTTGAACTTAATCTCTGAGGTGTCCTCAGTTGTATCTCACTCCTTTCGTTTATTTGGAAACATCTTTGGTGGCTTCATGATACTTGTGATTGTATCTTCGTTAGTTAAACATCTTTTAGTCCCGGTTGGGTTATTGGCGTTCTTTGGATTGTTTGCTGGAATTGTTCAAGCATTCGTATTTACAATGCTGGCGATTACCTACATTGGACAGAAGAATTAGGGAGATTTAAATTATGGAGACGATGATTTATACAGTTTTAGGTGCGGGGCTCGCAATTGGTTTAGGCGCAATTGGATCAGCCATTGGTGAAGGTTACATTGCAATGAACGCAATGAATGCGCTTGGTCGTCAGCCATCAGCATCACAAAAAATCTTAAGATTAATGATTATTGGTCAGGCCATTACAGAAACAGCCGCAATTTTTGCGCTCGTTATGGCATTGGTATTATTATTTGGATCTGGTGGAACAGGAACAATGAAGGCTGTGACTTATATTGCAGCTGGGATTGCCATTGGGTTTGGTACAATTGGATCTGGTTTTGGCGCAGGATTGCCTGGCGGATCTGCGCTTAAAGGAATGGGTCGAAACCCAGAAAACTCAGATGTATTAACCGTACAAATGATTATTGGCCAAGCGGTGACTCAGACATCAACCATTTTTGCATTAACCGTTTCATTAATCTTATTTACTTTAAATCCAGAAGATAGCTACCTTAAAATATTTGCTATTTTAGGTGGTGCATTCGCCATGGGATTTGGTGCCATTGGCCCAGGTATTGGTGATGGTATTGTGGCGAAAAACGCCAATGAGGCCGTTGGCCGTGCTCCAAAGCATATGGGGCTTATAACTCGAACAATGATTATTGGACAAGCGATCACAGAAACAACGGATATTTATTCGTTGGTTGTGGCGTTAATTCTAATATTCGTTGTGTAAACAAAAAAAAACATAAATAAATCAGGAGGAAATTTTATGGAATTAGTAACAGGAGATCAATTTGTTAAGGCATTGGCATTATTAGCCGCTGGAATCGCTATGGGTTTTGGTGCTGTAGGCCCAGGTATTGGTGAAGGGTTTGTTGCTGGTAAAGCATGTGAAGCGATTGGTAAACGTCCAGACGAGCAAGCATTAATTACTAAAACAATGATTATCGGTCAGGCTATTTCTGAAACAACCGGTATTTACGCATTGGTTGTTGCACTAATCTTAATCTTCGTAGTGTAGTCAAATGATTTCAATCAATCCGTATGAGATAATTCTACAGATTATAAACTTTGGAATACTTTATTTATTACTGAAGAAGTTTTTGGCAGCGCCATTATCAAACTTCTTAGCAAACAGAAGTAATTTGATAAAGCATAACATCGAAACATCTGAAATGAATAAAAAGAAGTCAGAAGATATTTTGGCTCAACAAAAAGATACACTTAAGCAAGCTCAATTGGAAGCACAATCCATTCGTAATAAAGCAGAAGAGTCAGCTCAAAATGAGTTAGCTTCTGTGGTCGAAAAGGGCAAGCAATCCGCCGAGCAAATGTTAGCACAAGCGAAGCAAGACATCGATGTTCAAACAAATAATGCGCGCAAGACATTATTAAAGGATGTTGCTGACTTAGCTGTTAAAGTTGTTCAAAAGTTTGTTGTTACTGAAGTATCTGAAAAAGATAAAAAAGCCACCATCGATAAGTTGGTAGAACAGGTAGCTGATAAATAATGGTTAAATTCAAGTCATGTATTGATAACTATTTGAGTGCGTTGCTTAATGAGTCATCAGATAAAGAGCAAGTTGAGCTTCTTGACCAAGTTGTTGCATTTTCAAATGCGTTATTATCCAATGAAAACATCTGGGTCTTTTTGAACAGTCCGTTAATGAGTTCAGAAGAGAAAAAGGGGTTCATTGATAATTTTTCAAAAAAATTGAATGTTGGCGATAAAGTAATTAACTTATTCTCGTTAATTATTTCAAACCAGCGTTTGGAAATTCTTGATGAATTAATACAGGCTTGCCATTTATTAAAAGATGAGATCAATTCGGTAACGAAAGTTGAAGTTCTTTCTTCAGAAGAATTTTCAAAAGATCAAACCACAACATTAGTTAAAAAACTAGAATCACTAGGGTATCAAAATATCCAAATTTCCTCTCGTAAAGACCCATCCATTATGGCTGGGTTTAAAGTAGTGACCAAAAACAAAATCTATGACTTAACATTAAATTCAGTGATTTCTGAATTTAAAGAAAAGGTTAAGCGAAATTAAGGAGTTCCGATGAATATCAAGCCTGAAGAAATAACAGCTATATTAGAAAAAGAAATCGAAAACCTCGACTGGAAAGTTAACGTAAAAGAAGTCGGTTATGTGTTACAAGTTGGTGACGGCATTGCACGTGTTTACGGACTTGAGAACGTTATGGCCGGTGAAATGGTTAAGTTTTCTGAAACCGTATTTGGTATGGTATTTAACTTAGAAGAAAACAACGTAGGTTGTGTAATTTTAGGTGATGCTGACACGGTTAAAGAAGGTGACGTTGTTGAACGTACAAAGAAAGTTATGAGTATCCCAGTGGGTGAGAACATGTTAGGACGTGTGGTTGACCCATTAGGAAACCCAATCGATGGCGCTGGAGAAATTCAAACCACTGGAACACGTCCAGTTGAACGAATTGCCCCAGGTGTATGTGACCGTCAACCAGTTGCTGAACCATTGCAAACTGGAATCAAGTCAATCGACATGATGATTCCAATTGGTCGTGGTCAACGTGAATTAATTATTGGTGACAGAAAAACTGGTAAAACAGCAATCGCCATCGATACAATTATCAACCAAAAAGAATCAGACGTTATTTGTATTTACGTTGCGATTGGTCAGAAAAAATCAACTGTAGCACAAGTTGTACAAACATTAAAAGATAACGATGCAATGAAAAACACCATTGTTGTTTCAGCTGCAGCATCTGATTCTGCAACATTACAGTTCTTAGCACCTTATTCTGGTTGTGCAATTGGTGAAGAGTTCTTAGATAATGGCAAGCACGTATTGGTTGTTTATGATGATTTATCTAAGCACGCTGTTGCGTACCGTCAGTTATCATTATTATTACGTCGTCCACCAGGTCGTGAGGCGTATCCTGGAGATGTTTTCTACTTACATTCACGTTTATTAGAGCGTGCATTAAAGTATTCTGATGAAAAAGGTGCGGGTTCATTAACCGCATTACCAATCATCGAAACTCAAGCAGGTGACGTTTCCGCTTATATTCCAACCAACGTAATTTCAATTACAGATGGTCAGATCTACTTACAATCAGATTTATTTAACGCCGGAATTCGTCCAGCGGTTAATCCTGGTATTTCTGTATCTCGAGTTGGTGGTAATGCACAAATTAAAGGAACCAAGCAAGTTGCGGGTTCACTTCGATTGGATTTATCACAGTATAACGAAATTGCGGCATTTGCTCAGTTTGGTTCAGATCTTGATAAAGCAACATTAAAGCAGTTAGAGCGTGGTAAACGATTAACTGAACTATTGAAGCAAGATCAGTACTCACCATTACGTATTTCTCAGCAGATCATTATTATCTATGCAGCTATTAATGGACACTTGGATACAATTCCAGTTGAAAAAGTACGTGCATTTGAAAAAGAATTATTTTCAATTATTCAAATGGAGCAAGCTGATTTATATGCTGAATTAGAAAAAGAAAAAGTTTTAACAGATGATATAAAAGCAAAAATTGATTCTGCAATTAAGGAATGTGCATCACTTTTCACTGTGTAGGATAAATTAATGGCAACAAACACAAGAGAAATTAAAGATCGAATAACATCGGTCGAAAAAACAAACAAGATCACACAAGCCATGAAGATGGTTTCTGCGGCTAAGTTTAAACGTAACTTAGTTGCTTTGGATCATACCAAAGATTATGGTGAAGGTCTTGAAGAAATCTTGGACTCCTTAACCAAACGTTTGTTTGATGACGAATTGCCAGCTTTACTTACAGGAAACGACTCACCACAAGTAGCAATTATTGTTATTTCATCGGACCGTGGACTGTGCGGCGGTTTTAATGCCAACTTATTCAAAAAGGTACAACAAACCTTAGATGAATATCCACAGGTTGATTTGTACACCGTTGGTAATAAAGCGCAGCAATTTTATAAATCAAAAAATGTTAAGGTTGTTGAATCAATTCAAGGGTTTTCTTTAAACTCATCACACTCTGAAATCTCAGATTACATAAATGGTTTTGTAGATAGCTATTTAAAAGGTGTTTATTCTAAAGTATTGGTTATCTATAATGAGTTTGTATCTGCGTTATCGTCAAACCAAGTTGTTAAGCAGGTACTCCCAATTTCATTAGATAATTGGAATCGCGATGAAATCGATTCATCTGATTTTATTTATGAGAGTAGCAAGCAATCCGCTTTGGACCACTTTTTAAAGTTATTAATTTCATATAACTTTTCAAGAGCTGTTCATGAAAGCTTAGCTTCTGAAGAAGGGTTTCGTATGGCGGCCATGGATTCAGCATCCAGTAACGCTAAAGAAATGATTCAAGAGTTAACACTTTATTATAACCGCTCTAGACAAGCGGCAATTACAACTGAATTAACCGAGATTGTGGCTGGAGCCGCATCCATTTCGTAGGAGGTATAAACAAAATGTCGACCAAAACAACATCACAAGGAAAGATCACACAGATCATTGGTCCTGTTGTTGACTTTAAGTTCAACAGAGGCGAGTTACCAACCATTGGTAACGCAATTGAAGTTATCGATAACGATCGCAAAATCGTTTTCGAAACCATGCAGCATTTAGGAGATGAATCAGTACGTACAGTATCGATGACATCGACAGATGGTTTAGTACGTAACATGCTTGGTACTGACACTGGTGCTCCAATTTCAGTTCCAGTAGGAAAAGAAACCTTAGGACGTATTATGAATGTTACAGGTGAAGCCATAGATTATGGTGAAGAAATCAAAGCAGAGTCTTCATTACCAATCATTCGTAAAGCACCTGAATTACAGGATCTATCACCAAAAACTGAAGTATTCGAAACTGGTATTAAAGTTATTGATTTATTAGCTCCATATCCAACTGGTGGTAAAGTTGGTTTATTCGGTGGTGCGGGTGTAGGTAAAACTGTACTGATTATGGAGTTAATCCGTAACATTGCAATGGAGCACGGCGGATTCTCAGTATTTACGGGTGTAGGTGAACGTACTCGTGAAGGAAATGACCTTTGGTTAGAGATGAAGGAATCTGGTGTACTTGATAAAACCACACTTGTGTATGGTCAGATGAACGAACCACCAGGTGCACGTTTTAGAGTTGGTTTAACAGGACTAACCCAAGCAGAGTATTTTAGAGATTCTGAAGGTAAGGACGTTTTATTATTTATTGATAACATTTTCCGTTTTGTACAAGCCGGTTCAGAGGTATCCGCACTTCTAGGTCGTATGCCATCAGCGGTAGGTTACCAGCCAACATTGGGAACGGACGTTGGTGAATTGCAAGATCGTATTACATCAACTAAAAAAGGATCAATCACATCTGTACAGGCCATTTACGTTCCTGCGGATGACTTAACAGATCCAGCACCAGCAACAACATTCTCTCACTTGGATGCAACTACCGTATTATCAAGAAACATCGCATCAGCAGGTATTTACCCTGCGGTTGATCCACTCGAATCATCGTCGACAATTCTTGACCCACGTATCGTTGGTGAAGAGCACTACAATGTTGCTTCAGAAGTTAAATCAGTATTACAGAAATACAAAGAGTTACAAGATATTATTAAAATTCTTGGTATGGACGAATTATCTGAAGAAGATAAAGTAACAGTTGCAAGAGCTCGTAAAATTCAGAAGTTCTTCTCTCAGCCATTTTTCGTTGCTGAACAGTTTACTGGCCATGCTGGTAAATATGTTAAGAAAGAAGATACCATCCAATCATTTAAGGGAATCTTATCTGGTGAGTATGATGACGTACCAGAGCAGTATTTTTCATATGTGGGTGGCATGGACGAAGTTTTAGCTAAACACGAAGCCAACAAATAATGAGTACAAAACAATTTATTGTTAAGGTTTATACACCAAAAGGAAAGGTGCTTGAAAAAAGCACCGAGTACTTACGGTTACCTGGTAAATCTGGTGACATCGGTGTTCACTTTGATCATACCCCAAGTTTAGTGGAGTGTGTTGAAGGTGAGATGGTGTTAAAAACATCAAGCCATACCCATGGTTATTTTTTACAAGATGCATTGGCTAAAATTGACAAAGAAGACGTTATTCTGATTGTTAACAATCTTGAACCGATTGAAAACATCGATAAAAAACGCGCTGAAAAATCAAAAGAACGTGCTTTAAAGCGTCTTGATGATGCAAAAACAAATACAGACGTTGATGTCGCTCGTGCAAAAGCGTCATTAACCCGTGCAGAAACTCGTTTAGAGATTCTTGTTAAATATCAGTTAGGTTAAATATATTCTGATGATGCTTGATCTGATCACTGACAATAGTGATCAGGTCAAATTGCACATAAACCCCAAAAACCTTGAAACGATCCAAATAAAGCTGTGAGCACTGAATCATACGTCGAATTTTTTTACGGTTCAATTTAAATATTGTGTCGATATAAAACTGACTTGTATATTTCACTTCGATTATATGAAGTTGCGTCCCTTTTTGAGCAATTATATCCAGTTCCCCAAATCGAGTATAATAATTCTGTTTTTTTATGGTATACCCATTCTTGATCAAATATTTACAGGCTTGATCTTCTCCTTTATTCCCAACACTACGCATGTGTCCCCCTTTTGATTATAAAATACCAAATAAATGTTCAATCAAACAAGGTGAGTTGTTTGTTTAAATTAAATGATGTTCGATGAATGGCACAATGACCATGGTTATGAAGCGCATCATAATGATTTTTTGTACCATAACCTTTATGCCCACTAAATCCATAACCACAATAAATGCGGTCATATTTTTGCATTAATCGATCACGAATCACCTTTGCACATATCGACGCCACCATCACTTCCGCAACTTTTGCATCAGCTTTTACCATGGTTTCATGAGAAATAGTTAATTCTGGCGCTTTATTTCCATCAATGATGACATGATCAATGGGGGAGGTATGTTTACGAACAGCCTGTTCCATTGCAACGAGCGTTGCTATTAATACATTTTTACGGTTAATGAATCGATGAGTTGTTAAGCCAATGCCCAAATGGATGTGTTGCCGCATTGCGTCAAACAAGTGATTGCGTTTACGTTCACTTAGCTTTTTTGAATCATTAATCTCTTCATAAAAACAGAATGTGGGTTTTAATGTGGCACAACAGGCGACTACAGGGCCAGCAAGCGCACCTCGACCTGCTTCGTCAACACCAGCAATATGCTTGTGCTTATTCGGCTTAGCCGTCAAAACGTTTTGCAATTAAAACAGCGTTGTGGCCACCAAAGCCAAATGAATTTGACATAAACGTATCAAACGTTGTTTCTTTTGGTGTGTTTGGCGTGTAGTTTAAATCACAGTCTTCATCACCACTGCTGAAGTTAATCGTAGGTGGTATGTAGTTGTTCGCCATACCATCCAAGCCTGCAATCATTTCAATTGCACCTGCTGCACCCAATAAATGCCCAGTCATTGACTTTGTTGAACTAATATCAACCTTGTAGGCATGATCACCAAGTGTGTTTTTAATTGCAATACTTTCGTATTTATCATTTAGTTTGGTTGATGTACCATGTGCATTCACATAATCAATAGCTTCTGGATTGATTTGAGCATCGTTCAATGCCATTTTAATGGCACGTTGTGCCCCTTCACCATTTTCAGCTGGTGCAGTAATGTGATAAGCGTCTCCAGATGAGCCATATCCAACAACTTCACCATAAATGGTTGCGCCACGCTTTTTAGCATGTGACAGTGATTCTAAAATAACAACACCAGCACCTTCGCCCATAACGAAACCATCTCGGTTTGCATCAAATGGTCGACATGCTGTTTTTGGGTCATTGTTTGGCGATAATGCACGAGCTGCACAAAAGCTGGAAACTCCAACGGGTGTAATACAAGCTTCAGCACCACCAGATATCATTGCATCCGCATCGCCACGCTGAATAATACGATACGCATTTCCAATCGAGTGAGTCGATGATGCACATGCAGTTACTGACGATGAGTTCGGTCCTTTTGCGCCTGTTTTAATGGATACAAGACCGGACGCCATATCAATAATCATCATTGGGACAGTAAATGGACTGACTTTAGCTGGGCCCTTACTGATTAAGGTTCGTGTGGTTTGTTCTAATACTTCGATACCACCAATTCCAGAACCAATCTCAACACCAACACGATTCGCATTAGTATCGTTTATATCAAGGCCAGCATGTTGTACCGCTTCTGTAGCTGCCTTTAATGCAAACACAATAAAACGGCTGGTACGACGCAATTCTTTTGCGTCTAAGATGTCAGAAAAATCCGCATCTTTAACCTCGGCGGCAATCCGAGTAGAGTAATCAGCGGTATCAAATGTCGAAATAAAATCGATCCCACATGATCCATTTTGAAGTGCAGTTGAATATTCCGATACCGAATTTCCGATTGGATTTACAGTACCATAACCGGTGATTACTACTCGTTCTGCCATGATATTAGTTTAAGTTATTTAAAACGTAATCAACTGTTTTACCGACAGTCGTTAGTTTTTCAGCTTCATCATCAGCGATTTCAGTTGAGAACTCTTCTTCTAAAGCCATAACAAGCTCTACCGTATCCAAAGAGTCTGCGCCTAAGTCTTCTGTGTAAGATGCTTCAACAGTAACCTCTTCTTCAGTAACACCTAACTGTTCGACAACAACAGCTTTCACCTTTTTATAAACTTCTTCTTTTGTAATTGACATAATTTCCTCCTGTCTTTTTTTTTACATATATAATCCGCCATCAATGCTCAAGACTTGACCTGTAATATAGCTTGCATGATCTGATGCAAGAAACTTACATGCTTGAGAAACATCGTTTGGCATTCCAAGTCGAGACATTGGAATATTCTCTATTATATTATCTAAATAATCTTTTGGTAAAGTTTCAATCATATCTGTTTGAATAAAACCTGGTGCAATAGCATTAATTGTAATGTTCTTTTTTCCATATTCGCGTGCAATTGACTTGGTAAAAGCGATCATTCCAGCCTTAGAAGCTGCATAATTTGATTGCCCAGGGTTGCCCATTAGCCCCACAACTGATGATACATTAATAATTCGCCCATATTTTTTCTTTAACATAAACTTAATTGCAGACTTGGTCGTATTAAAAATTGAGTTTAAGTTGGTTTCAATCACTTGATTCCATTCATTTTCATCCATTCTCAATAATAAGTTATCGCGAGTGATACCCGCATTATTAATCAATACGTCAATACGCCCATACTCAGTTACAATATCCTGAATGAATGTTGATGCCGAGTCAAATGATTTAATATCTACACCTTTTCCAAATGCGGTAATGTTATAATCATCAGCAAGCTTTTTCGCTGTTTCTTTTGCTTTTTCGTCATTGGTCGAACATATTGCTATGGTTGCACCATCCTTTGCAAAGCTTTCTGCAATTGATAAGCCAATACCACGGCTAGCACCGGTAATTACGACAACTTTCTCTTTAAATGTCATGTTAAGCCTCCACTTTCGTTATTTTTTCTAAACCTTCAACCGTAGATGTTGGTTGAACAGTATAGTCTCGATTGATTTTTTTTATTAAACCGCTTAATACTTTTCCAGGACCCACTTCAATAAACGCTGGTTGCTGAGCAGCTAAGAAATCAGTAATTTCAATCCAGCGAACAGGTGATTGTATTTGTAGCGATAGGTTTTCCTGCAATGCCAATCCATTGGATTCAAGTTGAGCCGTTCGGTTAAGCACAATCGGCGTCACTGCATTGTTAAATGTGAACTGAGTTAAATAGTCTTTAAAAGGCACCACAGCACTGGCCATTAATGGTGAGTGAAATGCCCCAGAGACTGGTAATTCAACCACGCGTTTAGCACCTGCCTCAGATAATTTCTGGTTTGCTGAATCCACGGCAGTTGCTTCACCTGAAATTACAAATTGAACAGGGGAGTTATAATTCGCAATATCAACACCATCAATAGTTGCCAAAATTGCTTGAACATCAGTTTGTGCCATGCCAATAATTGCGGCCATTTTTCCCGATGTTTGTTGAGCCGCTTCACCCATCAACTGACCACGTTTAATTACAATTTTTAATGCAGATTCAAAATCCAAGACACCTGCAGCATAGTAAGCGGATATTTCACCTAAACTATGACCAGCCACATGATCAAATGTAATACCTTGGGATTTTAGTTGTTCAAAAATGCAAGCACTAACAATAAAAATAGCAACCTGTGTATGTTGCGTTAAATTTAATGTTTCGTCTGGGCCATTAAAACATATATCAGATATTGAATAACCTAAAATATCATTGGCTTGTTCAAATAACGCTTTTGCTGCAGGGAATTGATTGTAAAAATCTTGACCCATCCCAACAAATTGAGATCCTTGACCAGCAAAAACCAAATGTGCTTTATTCATAATTATAACTCCATTCTAATAATATTGATGACCAAGTAAAGCCAGCCCCAAAGCCAACCAAACATACTTTATCACCTGGTTTAAATTGTTGTTTATATTCAGATAATACAAGCGGAATAGATGCCGCAGATGTATTGCCAACCCGTGAAATATTCATTAAAAACTTTGACGAATCGAGAGCTAGTTTTTTTGCAACAGTATCAAGAATTCTTGAGTTTGCTTGGTGACATACAAAGTAGTCAACCGTCGTTAAATCAATGTCATGGTTCTGTGCCAATGATCGTAATGAGTCCAATACAACCGTAACTCCGGTTTTAAATACGGCCTGGCCATCCATATGAATGGTTGCACAATTACCAGGAATTCTTTGGCCATCAAACCCCTCAACATTCGATTGTAGGTCACATTTCAAAATATCACTAGCATGGCCATTTGCTCCTTGGTTCATTCCAAGAATACCACCACTTGTAACGGGTCCAATAACCGCTGCCCCAGCGCCATCACCAAATAGTATCGCTGTTCGACGATCCGACCAATCCACCAAAGAACTTAATTTTTCTGCACCAATCACCAAACCATAGGTGCCAATACCGGTTGCAATGTAGCCATTTGCAACAGCAATCGCATAAGCAAAGCCACTGCAAGCCGCCGTTAAGTCAAAGCATGGAATCGAACGTTGAATTCCAAGCTTTTGTTGCACTAAACATGCGGTAGATGGAAACCCATTATGGTCAGGGGTTGCTGTGGCAACAATAATGAAATCAATTTGATCAGTCGATACATTGCTAGACGATATCGCCTGCTTGGCAGCGGCTGTGGCCATATCACTGGTGCGCTCATCTTTTGATGCAATGTGGCGTGTTTGTATCCCAGTTCGTGTTTCTATCCATTCAGGAGTCGTATCCATGCCACGATCAACAAACGCTTGATTGGTCATGACATGATCCGGTAAATAGTGGCCAATACCACATATACCGACTGAATTATTGGTGCACATGATCTGTTTTTTGAATCGCCGCAGAAATTTTATGAATCATTTTGGTTTCTGCACATTCCACCGCTGTACGAATGGCACTAACAATGGCTTTTTCTTTGGATTTGCCATGGGCCACCAATGAAATACCATTAATACCGAGTAAAGGCGCCCCACCATATTCTTCATAATCAATGCGTTTTTTTATTTTTTTAAAGACCGGTTTTAAAAGCCAGCCACCAATTTTAGCAGATAACGGGCCAGATAAAATACCTTCTTTAATTTCACCAAGCATGAAATCAACCAGTCCCTCACCAAATTTTAATAAAGCGTTGCCAACAAAACCATCGCACACAATCACATCCGCTTTATGGAAAAGAATATCTTTTCCTTCCAAATTGCCAACAAAGTTAACAACAGAGTTTTCTTTAAGTAGATTAAATGTATCTTGAGTCAGTTGGTTGCCTTTTTCCTCTTCTTCGCCAATGTTAATAATGCCAACCTTTGGTTGGTCAACATGCAATACTTGTTGTGAGAAAAAATGGCCCATCATCGCATATTGTTCTAAATGGTTGGGTTTACTATCCACGTTTGATCCCATATCTAACATCAAGGCATGGCCTTTTTTAGTTGGAATAACAGATGCCAAAGCTGGGCGATCCACACCTGGGATTCGGCCAAGAATAAATAACGAGCACGACATCACAGCTCCGGTGTTTCCAGCGGATAAAAATGCATCTGCGTTACCTTCTTTAACAAGGTTAAGGCCAACATGAATGGACGAGTCTTTTTTCTTTTTAAATGCCTGCAGCGGGGATTCATCCATTGAAATCGCTTCGCTAGCATGAACGATTGAAATATTTGGGTGAGGATTAAGGTGTTGTTTAATGATTTCTGAATGGCCAACCAAAACAACATGAACATTCATTTGTTCAACGGCTTGTTCAGCACCCTGAATAATCCGGGTAGGGGCGTGATCCCCCCCCATTGCATCTAACGCAATAGTAATCAAAGGATATTAGTCCTCTTTTTTACTTACTTTTTGTTTGATTTGGATGACTGGAACGCCTTTATAATAACCACATGCTGTGCAAGCACGATGAGCAACAGCTAATGCGCCACAGTTAGAACAAGTTACCATTGTTGGAACCGCAATTTTCCAAAGGGAACGGTGGGTGCGTTTTCTCGATTTTGAACGTCTTTTTTTAGGTACTGCCATTCGAACAGACTCCTTCTAATTAATTAAATGTTAACTAAGTATATGAGGTCAGAATCAACTTGTCAATTAAGTCGATGCGGTTAAAAAAAATATTAATCAACAATTAGGTTTTTTGAATGCTTTTTTGCAATGATTGTACGCAGCTTTTTAAGCGTATGATGATGCTTTTTTCCATTGTCTAACATTTCTGCTTGATTTAAAAATGCTTCAGCATCAATGTAGCGCTGTTGCAATAGCAATGACTCAATTAAAACTATGAGTGATGGCACATGATTAGGGTGGATAAATAACTGTTTTCGAATCACTTCTTCACCTTTTTCTGGTTGTTGTTGTTTATTATGGCACTGCGCAAGAAGGACAAGAATGTTACCATCCTCAGGGTTGAACTCCAACCCTCGTCGCAATAAATCTTCCGCTTTTTTGTATTGCCGTTTGGATCGGTAGGCACTTGCCAAATTAGAAATAATAAATTGATTATGAGGATCAATCGGGTAGGCCCGTTCCAAAATATCAATGCATTTATCAAATTGATTCAATCGTCGATGCATGTCTCCTACGCGTGCCATCACCCCAACATCATTGGGAACCATGGATAAAAATTGATAATAAAGAGTTAACGCATTTTCAATGTAGCCCAAATGATTTTGAAGTTCGGCATATTGTTTTAGTAAGTCTGGGTTGCCAGGGTCACTATACAATTTTCGTTCCAAGTCTTTTTCGACTTTTTGCAAAGCTGCTTTGTTTTGTTCTGTTAGTGATTCATCCATTAGGGAGGCAAAACTTGGTGGAGTATCTTCTTTTGGGGTACTATCGGCTGGCTCCGCTTCAATAGATTCAGCGGTGGTTTCAGTGGTCTCCCCAGAGGGCTCGGTTGGAATATCGTCGGCTGATGCAGCCTCTCCAGTTTCTGCTTCTGTTTGTGCCATTGGATCCAACATTTCATCAACAGCGCCAACATTATCCGCATTACTTTTTTTAATTTCATTAACACGAGTTTCTAATTGATCACGAAGTGATGAGTAAGACCCCGTTAATGCTTTAAAGTCTTCTCGGCTTACTTTAAGTAAACCAACAGGCGTGATACAGCGAACCGATGCTGAACGTGGTGCTTTTTGCATTAGACCCATCTCGCCAAAACTATCGCCTTCTTTTAAAATCGCCAAGATAGTTTCGGTGCCATCAGGATTATGTTTTACAATTTCAACTTGCCCTTCTTCAATGACATAAAAGAAATCTGCAATGTCACCTTCTTTAAAAACAAAACTTCCCTTTTGGTAATGCGATCGATCAACCTTCTCAGTTCGATAGACATCCAATTGAGTAATGTCTACTGGGAAAAATGCATGAATAATCCAGTCAAATAAAACACGGAATTTGCAATAAATACCAGGCAGTTTTGCCCAATAAATGGCTCGCCACATAAAAAATGCCAGCACACCACTAAATCGAATACCAACCACTTCTGCAATACCACATAAATGGCCAATAACAGCCATTTGACCAAGTTCTTTAAATGCAAATGATTTTAGTTTTTTACCAGTCATGGTGGCATGAATATTTTTACCTAATACAGGCGCCATTCGCACAGCAAATTGTGCGGTTGGTGGGCATGTTGCTTCTGGGTTCTTTTTTATTTCTTTCAAATTGGGAGTGAGTGCACAATCCCCGAGTGCCCAAATATTATCAAAAGTTTTGGTGACTTTGCCATTCTCATCTTTAACGACGACTCGAAAGAACTCATCGGTATCCAAACGACCACGATCATTAATAAAGTCCAAAGTGGTTAATACTTTATGTGGCGCATTACCAGTGGTACAGACGACTGTACGAGCTGGAATGATTTCGTCATCCGACAAAATAACTTCTTCAGGGGATACTTCTTGTACCCGAGTATTTAAGCGTAATTCCATGCCACGCTGCACCAATTTTTTTTGTGCAAAAACCGCGACTTTTTCACCAAGCTCTAATAAAATTCGCTCACGAGAATGAATCAATACCAAGCGAACCTCATCTTTAGTAATGGTGGGATAGTTATTAAGCGCACTTTTAATCATATCGCCCACTTCTCCCATGGTCTCAACACCACTAAAGCCACCACCAACAAATACAAATGATAGCAACCGTTTTTTAACCTCAGGGTCAGCTTCAACGGATGCCATTTCTAGTTTATTAATAATTTCATTACGTAAAAATATAGCGTCACCTAGGGTTCGCATTGGCAGCGAATGTTCACTCATCCCAGGAACACGGGTCATATCGGTGGAAAGACCCATGGCAATCACCAAATGGTCAAATTCCAACCAGTGTTGACGGGTAATATCCTTTTCAACAATTTTAACTTTTTGATTTTCCATATCAATTTCATCCACACTGGCGCGATGAAACGATATTTTTTTACATAAACGTCGAATGGGGTTAACAATATGGCTTGCTTCAATGGTACCTGCGGCAACACCCGGTAACATGGGTTGAAACATGAAGTAGTTATTGTCACTCACCATGGCAATTTCAAGATCATTTTTTTTGCTGATAAACTTTTCAAGTTGTTGAGCAACGCCAACGCCAGAAAAACCACCACCGAGGATTAATACTTTAGTCATGGACCATTTATCGATAAAACGGACGTAAAACTTAAGTGTATTTCAAGCGACTAGAAATAGGGAGGTTAGGGGAATGAATTATTTAACCCGAACCCGAAACCCTTCAGGGGTATCTTCCACTAAAAAACCAGCCGCTTCAATATCCGATCGAAGGGCATCTGCGGTTTGAAAATCTTTGGATTTTTTTGCATCCCAACGGGCTTGGGCCTTATCATAAATACTCTGTGGAATATCAGATTTTTCCTTATAAAATAAACCAATGGCCATACCCAATTCTTTAAGAAGATTGGTCCCACATTGATGGTGATGAATGAGTCCATGCAAATCAAATAATTGGGCCAACGCTTCGGAGATATTTAAGTCATTCATTAATGCCTGCCAAAAGTGGTCTTTCTTTTCTAAAAATACGGGCTCTAGGTGGGTTGGAATCGGCGCATCCGGAACAATGTCAAAAATTGACGTTAATTTTTGATAGGCAGCTTTGGCGTCCTCCAACGTTTCTGTTGAATAATTCAGAGGTGCGCGGTAATGAGTACGCATTAAAAAGAAGCGCAACACATCAGCATCGTATTCATTCAAGACATCACGAAGTGTGAAAAAATTACCTAAAGACTTGGACATCTTCTCGTTATTTACGTTCACAAATCCGTTATGCACCCAAACATTGGCAAACGGAGTATGGTAGGCACATTTAGCTTGGGCGAGTTCGTTTTCGTGATGAGGAAACTGCAAGTCCGCACCACCACCATGAATATCAATATGCGGTCCCATCAATTGTTCAACCATGGCCACGCATTCGGTGTGCCAACCAGGACGACCGGATCCCCAAGGCGATTCCCAACGGGGTTCATTTTCTTTGGATGGCTTCCATAATACAAAGTCGAGGGGGGATTCTTTTTGATCTTCTACATCCACGCGCGCACCACTTTGAAGGTCATTCACATCTTTCTTCGATAGTTCACCATAACTACCGCACGAGTCAATACGAAAATAAACGCTTCCGTTAATGTCATAAGCCGACCCCTTTTCGATTAACGATGAAATGAGTTGGATCATCGAATCAATATGCTCAGTTGCTTTTGGGTAATCATTGGCCGCTAAAATATTTAATGCCTTCATGTCCTCAAAATAGGCCGTAATAAATCGTTCAGTAAGGTCAGTAACAGATTCATTATTTTGATTTGCTCGTTCAATGATTTTATCGTCGATATCGGTAAAGTTTTGAACATGATGAACCGTATATCCAGCGTGCGTCAAAACACGCTTTAATAAATCAAATGCAACATATGCCCGAGCATGGCCCATATGACAGTAGTCATACACAGTTACTCCACATACATACATGCTAACTTGAGGCGCTTGAATTGGAGTAAATGGGTCAACTGATTTTGTAAGCGTATTGTATAATTTCATTGGCTATTTACTATACCCGTGTTCAGTGGTCGGAAATGAGCCGCCTTCAACATCTGATTTAAATTGGGTGAGTGCATCAGTAAATAATTGGGCGCCATTGGCATATTGCTTTAAAAACTTGGGCGAAAAATTCGGGGTCAATCCTAATACATCATTGGTAACCAATACTTGGCCAGAACAATGGGGGCCAGCACCAATCCCTATGGTTGGGCAATTGATGGCGTTAGTAACCCGTTGACTCACATCAATTGGGACTTTTTCTAACACAATGGCAAATGCACCGACATTGCTGAGCGACTCTGCCAATTGGATGAGTTCAAGTTCTTCATCACTGGAGCCACCTTTAATATTATAGCCGCCAGATTCATGAATGTACTGAGGTTGCAAACCAATATGCCCCATTACTGGAATCCCTTCTTGAACCAGGCGTTTAATGGTGGGGAGGTGACTTTGCCTGACTTCACACTTAACGGCGGTTGCACCAGCTTGAATCAGCTGAGTTGCATTTTTTAAAGTGTCTTCAACCGAAATGTTATAGGTCATAAACGGCATATCTGCAATAATTAAGATTTTTTTAGTCCCATTAACAACCGCTTTTGTGTGATAGATCATATCATCTAACGTCATGGTTACTGTGGTGGAGTCGCCAAAGAATGTGTGGCGTAGTGAATCTCCTACTAAAATACCATCAACGCCACTATCTTCAATCAAACGTGCCATGGTGGCATCATACGCAGTTAGTAATGTAATCGGGGTCTTGGACTCATATTTTTTTCGCCAGTGTTGAATGCTCATGATGTTAACTCTTTATATAAACTAAATAGACGTGTTTCCAATGCCTCTCGGTTTAAAAACCGAGTTAAGTTGCCTTTTTCAGCAATGGAAATGGTCCCCGTTTCTTCGGATACAACAATCACCAAAGCATCGGTTTCTTCACTAATGCCAATGGCCGACATATGACGAGTTCCTAAGCGTTTGTCTGATACTTTTGAACTGGTTAATGGCAATAAGCAGCCGGCTGTAAGTATTTCATTTCCTCGAATAATAATTGCACCATCGTGCGTTGGTGATCCTGGCCAAAATAATGAGCAAACCAGCTCAGATGTTAAATCAGCATTGATGCTAATGCCAGACTCAGTATACTCATCCAATGGGGAATCTTGTTCGATGACCATTAAGGCCCCAATTTTATTTTTTGCCATAAACTCAACACTTTGTAAGATTCGTTTAATAAGTAATGGCTGTTTTGTTTTTTTGCGCTGTGAGCTGAAGAACAACCGTCCACGACGGATTTTTTCGGATGCACGACGAATTTCATTTTGAAAAATGATCATGACAAATACCAAGAATAAAATAAAAAACTGCTCTATAAACTTTGAAAAATAGGTCAATCCAATCATTAAACTAAAGGAATAGCTCGCAATGAAAATCATAACAATGGCAGTAATATTTTGAATTTGTGTTTTTTTAAGGACAGTGAAAAATAAATAGATGCTAACTAAAATAAATAAAACATCAATAATATTGAGTAATGTTAAATTGTCAGGGTTTATCATGATTGATCAAATCGAATTAAATCAGAATAGGTCTCTCGTTTAACAATTAGTGAGTGCTGTTGATCATTTACTAGAACCATCGCCGGGCGACAAAATCGATTATAGTTGGATGCCATGGAATAATTGTAAGCGCCAGTTCCGTAAACCACAATGAAATCATTTGATTTTACCGTCGGTAGTTCAACTTTTTCAGCCAAAATATCACCAGATTCACAAAACTTTCCAGCTATTTTATAAGTGGTTCTATCCGCTGACTGGGGGTTTAAAACATCAAATGTATATTCTGATTGATACATCATGGGGCGTGGATTATCGGCCATTCCACCATCAACAAACATGTAATGAGAGCCTCCATCAACCTGTTTGGTTGCACCAACTGAATATAATGTGACGCCGGCATTGGCGATAATTGAACGTCCAGGTTCAAAAATGAGCTTTGGGTGTTGAAGTTGTTTTTCATCACAAAGTAATTTTAGTTCTGTGGCCATTTGCAAAATAATGTCCGAAATATCTGGGGCGTTATCGGAATCTTTGTATTGAATACCAAATCCACCACCACAGTTTAATTCTAAAACATCATGGTTAAATTCATCTTTAATGGTGGCCATATAATCAACTAAAATTGAGACAAGATCATAAAATGGTTGCATGTCAAAAATTTGAGATCCAATGTGAGCATGAATACCTAAGAAGTGTCCCCAATCAGATGCAATTACTTGCTGGATGAGAGGCAGGGTTTCGGAAAATGTTAAACCAAATTTTGAATCAATATGCCCTGTTTTAATGTATTCATGCGTATGCGCTTCAATCCCTGGCTTTATTCGAAAGAGAATATACGCTTGTTGGGAATGTTGTGATGCGATTGATTTAATTAGTGACAATTCTGTGGGGTTGTCTACAACAATTCGAATGTTGTTTTTAATTGCGAGTTCCAGTTCATCAATGGATTTATTATTGCCATGAAAGTAGATTTTTTTTGGGTCTACTTTGCTTTGCAAGACAGTGTAAAGTTCACCGCCTGAAACAACATCTGCGCCCAAGTCTTCGGATGCTATTAAATTTGCAATGCCAATGTTTAATCCAGCCTTTGATGCATAAGCAATGGTAAAGTTGGGGTAGTGTTCGGTAAGTGTTTTTGTAAACACTTGGCAATTATTACGAATGGTTGCTTCATCAAGTACATAAAGCGGTGTCCCATAGGTATTTGCAAGTTCAATTAAGGAACACCCTCCGATTTTAATATCAGTCGCTTCTTTTTTAGTTGTTATTGGGCGCACTCGGGTCATGAGCGATCTTTCAAATCAATCAGTAATGGGTCCAAATGATCATTAGCATCAATGCTTGCATAACTTAAAATAAAAAGTTCATCTCCAACCGCGCCTTTTCGAGCCGCAGGGCCATTTAATCCAATCACCTTGCTATTACGTTCACCTTTAATCACGTAGGTGTCCAGGCGTTCCCCATTGTTCAAGTTCACCACTTGAACTTTTTCATTTTCACGCAAATTTGCTTGTTCCATAATGGCTTCATCAATGGTAATGGATCCAACATAATAAAGTTCCGTGTGGGTAATGGTAGCATACGATATTTTTGATTTCAGTACAGTAATTTGCATGCGAATATTATAACGCTTTACGATTGATCAAACAATTCCAACATTTGAGTTGTTTGACACATAAATAACTCATGCTAAAATGCAGCAATGAGATTTGTAAAATTATTATTATTACCATTACTATTTAGCGCGTGTTCGGAACTTGCGCCAGATAGTGTGATTATGTCAGATGATATTTCTGCTTACATGGAGTTTAAAACCGAGCGCATTAACGCTGGGGGCGACACGAATAGCATAACAGTGTCACTCGAAGCCAATGGGAATGCTGTGGAAGTGAGCAGTGTCAAATTAAACGGCACCAATATGACATTTGCATCAGATTCATATACTGATTCTACAACCACATTCACTGTTGGTGATACGCACGACATTGATTGCTACTTAAATCAATCAGATGTTTTTTTTAGTGAAAATGTTGAAGATAGTAAAATTACACTTAAAACCTTACCAGAGTTTAAAATAAAAATTGCCAATCAGTTATCAGGCTTAGCCAGTGCTGTAGCGGTGAACGCCGTTGCAACAATCAGTAAAACAAAGGTCATCGGCATCGTTTTTGAGAATAATGACGATTATCAAGTTACAGCAAAAGCCAGTGTGGAGAACACAGCTAAAAATCAATCAAGTGGCGATTTTACGATTGAAGATGGCGGCTTTGTGAATTCAAATCTACTGGATGGAACAGCTGTAGGCTTTGTTCCAAATAAATTGATTTTAGATGTATCGTTTTATTATGATGGCACATTGAATGCCGCCTTTAAACGAGGGCACATTCGTCGGATAGTGAATCTTAAAAAAGAGATCCCAATTACAGACTAGGAGGTCTAAATTATGAAGAAGTTATTAATTTTATTTGCATTAATGGCATTCCCCGCAATGGCAGAGAAATTATCGGTTTTGAATGATCAAGCCAATGGGAAAGTTTATTTAAATGGCGTATTGATTGGTGCCGGTGATGTTAGCAATCATTTGGTAGAGCCTGGCGAGTATGTGCTTACCATTAAAGTGAACGGCGAAACAACATACAAAGAATCTGTTTATGTTGGTGTTGGTGCCAATACTGTGGTTGATACCAATGCATTTGTTGGATTAAAAGATAAGTCAAATGTCATTGATTATGGTGCAAAGCAAGTTGAAGAAAAACGTGTTAAAAAAGCCACACGTGGCAATATTGGTATCGGAGCGATGGCAAGCGGTGCCGGTTCTGGTATCAGCTTAAAGTTTCATCCATTTGGGCGTGTTGGATTCCAAACCATTGGTTGGGCGCTTAAAGATGGTGATGAAAGCAAATACAATTTAAGGTACCGCGGTTATTATGAAATTGAGGATACGTTACTCGGCATCGATAATTTAGCGATTGTCTATGTTGGTATTGGTGGCGGTAAAATCTCCGAAAAAAATGGCGATCTTATTACAGGTAATTTAGCAAGCAAAAAGTCAGAAACAACCAACCAATTGGAAGGATTTATTGGAATGGAGTTTTCGTCTGGAAGCAACTTCTTTTGGAACATAGAGTTTGGTTTGGTAAGTTCTGACATCGAAAAAGAAAGCTATGGTGGCGTTAAAACCACTGATGATGGCCTTGAAACAATAATTTCAGCAGGCGGTCACTTCTTTTTCAATTAGCGCCTGCTTAACTTGCTGTAGCGCATGGTATCGGTGTGATAACACGTTTTTATCCGCCGGATCCATTTCAGCAAATGTAATATCGTAGCCCTCTGGCACAAAAATGGGGTCGTATCCAAACCCACCATCGCCAGTCATTTCGTGAGCAAGTGAGCCGCGAACGATGCCGGTGTAGGTATCGATGGTTTCATCTGGGTAACGAAGTGCCATAACGGCCTGATATTGTGCATCACGATTGCCCGCGCCATAACACTCACCCAATAACTTATGGCACATGTCTTCACGGGTTGCATTCGGACCTGCATAACGGGCAGAATAAATGCCCGGCGCGCCATCCAAATGGGCCACTTCAATGCCAGAATCTTCGGCCAAGTAAATGTAGTCGGGGTTGGGGGGTAAAGCATTAACTTTAATGATGGCATTTTCTTCAAATGTGCTGCCATTTTCAATCACATCAATTTTGGCATTAAAGACATCCAAATACGATACGATGGGCAAGTAAGGCAATTCAAACATGGTTTTTATTTCGTGGACTTTATGTTGATTGTTGGTGAACAACACCAAGGTTTTGGTTGATGGCATGGGAGCCTCCTTTAAATAAATAGTCAATAAAATAGAACGACCCAAAAAAGAGGGTGTTTTCTTTGGTTGGTGTTTGTGGCTGCCACAATGGCAAATGCTGCAAGTCCGCGGCTAAATCATCAACAGTGGCACTGAGTTTATCATCAAATGAACACAGCTTAACACTTTGGTTGTTGGCCAATAAATAACGAATAACAGCAACGTAATCCTTGTGTTTTTGCATGCCAATCACCCAATCAGAAATAGGTGGGTTACTTGCCAAGATTGCTGTTGCTGCAGCCAAATTATGGCCAACATCAACGCGGCAAATAACATCATTAAATACCACGGTAGATAGCCGCCCAAATGGCGGTGAAATGGCATTCAATTGATGTGTAAACGGTTGGCTGGGCTCTGGAATCAGTTCATCCAGTGCAACTGCGGCCAATGCTTTGTTACGTTCATTGAACCCTGGTTTTGGTGGCGCCCAATGCACTGTGGCTTGGTTTTGTTTGGCATGGTCTTTAATAATTTCAAGCACATCGGTTGGGTGATCCAAATGAGTGACAATGGTGCCGTTGGGTTTAATAATACCCGCTTTTTCGGTGGTAATATCACGAATCGTTGGCCCCAAAATATTGGTGTGATCCAAGCCAATATCGGTAATGATGGCCAAGCTATTTGGCACCACATTGGTGGCATCCAGGCGACCCCCAAGGCCAGTTTCAAGAACCAGTACATCGCATGGGGTTTGGTTGGCCCAAGCAAAGGCCATCAAGGTTAATGCTTCGTACTCACTCAGGTCATCAGTAGCATCAGCCGCTTCAATGGCAGTAAACAAATGTACAAAATCCGATGGGGCAATGGGGCTGCCATTCACCATAAATCGTTCGGTATAGCACTGAATATGTGGTGATGTGTAGGTGAGGACGGTTTGTCCTTCATTCATCAATGCCTGGGTGGTGTAATGGGCCACAGACCCTTTGCCATTGGTCCCTGCAATATGAACGGTTGTGGGCAACGATAAATGTGGGTTTCCAAGAGTTGCAAGGGCCGCATTTAACCGGTCAAGCGAATAGTTAATGCCACGCCGGGCCACTTTCTGTTGCAAGCGTGAAATGGTGTCATCAAAGGTGAGCGTTTTAAGCAAATTTGGCAATTTGTTGCTCGATGGACTGGATCTCGGATTGAATATCCTGACTCTCTTGGCGAACCTTATTCACAACCGCTTCAGGTGCTTTGGCAATAAATTGATCGTTGCTAAGTTTTTTACTCAGAGTAGCATGTTGTTGTTGGAGCTGGGTTAACTGTTTGGTTAAACGCTCACGTTCAGCATCAACATCAACGGCCGGTAACAATAACTGAATATCGATGGTCGATGCCACAGATTGGCTGTGTGGGCCATCAATGGTAATCGGGCTCGGGTGAATGTTGCAGTGGTTAACCTTGGTTAATTTGCAAATCAAATCCGTTTGATTTTTTAAGATGGTTTGGGTGGCTTCGGTGGGGTGCGACAAGTGAACGGTAAGGTCCTCTTTGGTGGATACTTGGGTGGTTTTAATTAAATGTCGAATTTCGCGGATCACGTTAAATGTGGTATCGAATGCTTGGATGCGATCGGTATTTACTTTACCAGTCGCACTTGGCCAGGTGGCATGTTGAATGGTATCCATTAAATGATCTTCGTTAATTTTGGGGTGTTTGGATAAATTCTTCCAAATCGCTTCCGTTACAAACGGCATTAAAGGGTGCAATAAAATTAACGTTTGAAAACACACATACGTAAGCACTGGTAATGACGCCTCTTTGTGAAGTTTCATGCCTTCCACATACCAGTCACAACACTGGTTCCAAGTAAACTCCCACAACTCGTCAGCTGCGGCTGCAAAGTTATAATCGTCCAGTTGGGCGGTTACGGTTTGAATGGTATGGTTCAAGCGGTCCAATACCCAGCCATCAATGTCGGTGGTGGGTGTGGGCACGGCCATGGGGTCAATTGGTGCCGGTGCGTCCATTAAGCACATGTCCACAAAACGCGAAAAATTCCAAATTTTATTGGTAAAGTTTCGGCTGGCCTGGATCTTTTCCATGGACAACTTAATGTCCTGGCCACCTTTGGTGCACAGTGCCGCTAAGCCGAATCGCAAGGCATCCGCACCGTGTTCATCAATAATATCCAGCGGGTTAATCACATTGCCAACGGACTTGCTCATTTTCTTGCCATGAATATCACGCACCAAGCCGTGAATATACACATGACTAAACGGGATTTTTTTCATATCAAAAATGCCCATGGTAATCATTCGCGATACCCAGAAGGTTAAAATATCATAGCCAGTCACCAATAGTGAGGTGGGGTAGTAGTTGGCCAATAGATCGGTCTCTTGTGGCCAACCCATGGTTGAAAACGGCCATAACGCCGACGAAAACCAGGTATCCAAAACATCCGGATCCTGTTTTAAATGCGTGCCACCACAGTGGGGGCAAACGGTGGGTGCCGTTTCGCTCACAATCTCAGGGCAGCCCTTATCTGCTTGGCAATACCAGACCGGAATTTGATGGCCCCACCAAATCTGGCGTGAAATGCACCAATCGCGAATGTTTTCCATCCACTCAAAATAAAGCTTCTCCCAACGGCTGGGCACAAACGTAATATCCTTGTTTTTAACCGCATCAATGGCGGGCTGTGTTAATTGTTTCATGTCAATGAACCATTGCTTGGATAAGTAAGGTTCAATCACTTCACCGCTACGGGTATTGGTGCCCACATTGTGGACGTGATCTTCAGTTTTAACCAAGAAGCCATCGGCTTGAAGGTCTTTAATCAATTGCTTGCGGCATTGGTAGCGATCCAAGCCCTGGTACTGTGTTGGTGCATTTTCGTTCATAATGGCACCTTCATCCATCACCAAAATTCGGGGCAGGTCATGACGGTTCCCAATTTCAAAATCGTTGGGATCATGGGCGGGGGTTACTTTTACTGCGCCAGACCCAAAGTCCTTGTCCACATGGCGATCAGCCACAATGGGAATGTCGCGATTCACATACGGTAAGTGCACGGTTTGCCCAATCAGGTGTTGGTAACGCTCATCGTCAGGGTGGACGGCAACGCCGGTATCCCCAAACATGGTTTCAGGTCGAGTGGTGGCCACGCAAATGGCCGTACTTGGGTCGTTACTTAGGGGGTAGTTCATGTGCCATAAATGGCCATTGGATTCTTTGTATTCCACTTCAATGTCACTCAGTGCGGTTTTATTTTTGGGGCACCAGTTAACAATGTACTCTCCCTTATAAATCAACCCTTGCTTGTAGAGGTCAATAAAATGCTTGGTGACAGCGGCCTTGCAACCATCGTCCATCGTGAACCGTTCGTAATGCCAATCCACGCTGGCCCCCAAGCGCCGAATTTGTTTGGTAATGCGATTGCCATAGGTGTCTTTCCATTCCCATACTTTTTTAAGAAACTCATCTCGGCCCAGTTTAGCGGCCGAAGTACCCTCTGCTTGCAAGGTTTTATCCACCATATTTTGGGTAGCAATGCCAGCATGGTCGGTGCCAGGAATCCATAATACGCGGTACCCATTAAGGCGTTTAAAGCGTGCCATAACATCTTGAATGGTCACATTGAGGGCATGCCCCATGTGCAGTTCCCCGGTCACGTTTGGGGGAGGGATGACCATTGAAAATGCGGGCCCTGTTCCAACAGGCGAAAAATCGCCGCCCAACTCCCATTCTTCGTAAAGGTTTGCCTCCACATCGTTGGGTTGATATAGCTTCAAAAATCGTTCATCGGTTGACATACAATTATTGTGGTACAGATGGGGATTAATTTCAATCCATACGCAGTGTTTTTGGTAAAGTTTTTTTGCCCAACACCGCTAGAATATCCTTTGCTGTAAGTGGGGCTACTAATTGGTCCAATTCATGCTTTGATGATCCCGTGACACTGTTGCGGTATCTTTTAAAAAATTTTTCCAAATCATTTTTTAACGCTGCCTTTGCATTGGTAGAGGCTGATTTTGTTTCAGTTTGCCCCTTCTTTTTCTTATCTTTTTTTACACTAAGTTGACAATGTCTTTGAAGAAGATAGGCTGTGATAAGTTTACGCTTTAATGCTTCCTGTTTATTGTTTGAATACTGCTCCAAAAGCAGTAATAACAAGTCCTTTACCTGAAATTGATCAAATAACGGTGTTTTTAACGGTAGCATAAAAATGATTTCCCAATCTTGGGTTTGGATTAGACTGTTTAGAGAACTTAATAATAAATCATAGGGATTAGATTGATCATCGGTAGCATGTGCTCTTTGAGGTGGCCTTCTTGGCGAATCACCAAATGAGGTATCTTCAACAGTCTGAGATCTATGAAGAGCAGGGTGTTGTTTCATCATCCGGTTAAAACCAGCAGTTAAGGGGGTTTTTGGTTGTCTAAAATTTCGTAAACGGTCTTCAAAATTAATTCCTCTAAGCAAGTGTCCCAACGATGCTTTGATGTGATCTCTTGCATCTTGAAGGGCCCGAACATTGGTATCTAAAAAATCAGGTAACAAGTGTAAGAAATCATATGCATTTTTTATATCTGCAGGCTTTAGTATCACTTCATCAATGCTTTTAATGTGCCTTGGTTTTTCTGCTTTTGAACGTATGCGGTTTAGTAAAACGGGTAGTAATCGTTGTTGCCCCAATCGTGTCTTTGATAATGTGTTTAGTTGGGCAAATTTAGTTTTTATGATGAGTGATTTTAATTTGATCATGAGGTCAACAACAGGTTGAAATAACAAGGCATTTTTTGGGTTTATCATTGGTAAAATGTTAAAACTGATTTCTTCAGATATGGATGTTAAATCATGATCAAAACACGTTGTTTCGCCAAAAGTGAGTTGGTTGGAACTAAAATCATCTAGTGAGTCACTTTTGGTAGAGACGAATAATTTAAGTTTGTTAATAATGGCTGATTGGAGCTCATCAAGTTGATTAACACAGGCGATAAGGGCCGCATTAAAATCAGACGTTTTTGAAGCCTGCTTTACTGTTTTAAGATGCGTTGGGATAGGGTGTTTTAAAATGAGAAAAAGGGGGGTAATGTCCTCTATGGTATTAAGTTCTGATTCAACGATTCGACGGAATTCAACAAAGTCGTTTTGTAATGATTGGGTTAACTGATTGACTTTATTGGAAAATTTTCGTGGTAGCTGATAATGCTCATTTAATCGGCTTTGTAAGGCATTGAGGTGGGGATTGTCTTCAAAGAATTTTAGGTCCTTTGCAATGTCTTCTGAAATATCGATTAATTGAAACAGTAATTCAATTTGATCATCAATGGTGGTTGCTCGTTTAGCCAATACTTCCAGGGTTGATTCCCATCGCTTTACAGGCCCTTTACAACTGGTTTCATTAAAAAACTTTTCAGTTGCATTATCACCCGTGCTCAAAGCATCAGACATAATTTTTGTGAATTTTTCCGTAAAGGTTTTTTCGTTTGGAAATTCCTTTTTAAGATCATCCAAGTCAGTAGGCTTAGCTCTACGGCTTAATGAACTGTGCTTTAAATAAAGCTTGGGCATTGAACTTAGTTGACCGATGATGTCAGCTAGCATAAGCATGCTTTGGTCCAAAGCGTGTAATTTCCGTAAGGCAGATGGCGGCATTAGTTCAAATGATTGCTGATCAAATGACATGCGATGCAATGCGATTTTATCAATTGGCCAATGGTTATGTTGACTAAGTAAAAAGCATTCAATCAATTGTTGTGCAACAAGAGGGCTGCGTAATAATGGATTTAGATTGAGTACCTGTGTTAGCGAATTAGGAAAGTGACGATCAATGATGGTTGTGAGTAGCCCTTGCAATTTTGATATGGTTGGAAGTGGAATAATTTTATACATG
>JBMHDV010000028.1:0-2724 GCA_049889215.1 Candidatus Marinamargulisbacteria bacterium | reverse complement strand
AGTCTCTGAAAAACAGACTACCCCATTAAACATGGGATATTTCTTTGCCATGTAATTAGCTAATTTTGCCAAGGTTTTTGTTTTTCCGATACCGACACAGACAGGTAATCCGACATTTTTTAATATAGTTGTCCGAATATGTTGACCATGTAACAAATAATTTTTTTGATTTATTTTTAAAAAAGACTCGTCAATCGAATAAACTTCCTGATCCTGAGATAAGTGTGCTAATAGCTGCATCACTCGATTGCTCATATCAGCATAAAGAGGGTAATTAGAGGAATAAACATGAACGTTATTTTTTTTAATCAAATCTTGCGCCTGAAAAAATGGCATTCCCATTTTAATACCAAGGGCTTTTGCTTCATTGCTCCTAGAAATAATACAACCATCATTATTACTTAACACGACAACAGGAGTATGTTCTAAACTTCTATTAAATAAACGCTCACAGCTCACATAAAAATTATTAACATCAACCAGTGCAATCATCATTTAAACTTACGCACTGATCCTGTTACCACTCCCCAAATTTCAAATTGACTACCCTCTTCAATATAAATTGGTTTGAATTCTTTATTGGCTGGCATCAGATAAGGTCCTTTGTTATTTTTAGCTAACACCTTCACAGTAAATTCGCCATCAATCGATGCCAGTACGATGTCATTAATTGAGGCTGATTTTGAACGATCAACAATGACAATATCATTATCCAAAATTCCTGCATCGATCATTGAGTCTCCTTTGATCCTGACAAAAAATGTTGACTCGGTCTGGTTGATCAAGTACTCATTTAAATCTAGTCGACTTTCTGCATGATCGTCTGCGGGAGAGGGAAATCCTGCAGGCACCTTATGGCTAAATAACGTTATAGGGAGAGACTTTTGAACAGATGGCTGTATAAAATTAACGACATTCGAATTGGTTTTTTTAGTGCTGAGTAAGAATGATTTAACCTCGCTAATACGACTTGTTGGGATACGCACCACTTTAGTTGATTCTGCATACAGGCCACTACCTTTTTTGCGACCAGCTCCTTTTCTTACGCCACCTCTTTGATTTTTTTTATTACTCATATTTTGATTAATGTAACATTAATCAAAATATATTTCTATTCATTAGCATTAAATAATTGTAAAAAATTTACAAAAATGGTGTTGACAAGTAAATTCAAAAACGGCAAAGTGAAAGACAAGCTCTCAAGGACACGAGTTTGTGGGCAGTTTGAGCTAATATCAGTTTTATGATTTAGCAAAAATTTATTCAATTTAAAATATGGAGGGATAATAAATGAATAAAGGCGAACTAATCGAAGCAATCGCTAACGCAACAGGATCCACAAAGGCTGATGCCGGACGTGCTCTTGATGCAACTATCGAAAACATCACTAAAGCTCTTAAAAAAGGTGACACCGTAACATTAATTGGATTTGGTACGTTTAAAGTATCAAAACGTGCTGCTCGAACAGGCCGCAATCCTCAAACAGGCGCTGAATTAAAAATTCCAGCAAGAAAAGTTCCATCATTCAAAGCAGGTGCTGGCTTAAAGGATGCTGTAAACTAATTCAAAAATTACTCGTTTTAGAATATAAAAAACCCAGTTTTAACTGGGTTTTTTATATCTCTCTTTGGCTTTCTAATTCTTTATATTTTTAGCAAACATTTTATACAGCACTGGTAAAACCAACAAGGTCAAAGACGTTGATGTAATCAATCCACCAATCACAACAATCGCCAACGGCTTTTGCACCTCTGATCCAGGACCTGTCGCAAATAAAAATGGAATTAGCGCCAACATGGCCACAGAAGCTGTCATCAATACAGGTCTAAGTCTTTGTTTGCAGCCTTCAATAATCGCGGTATCAATCTTCATTCCTTCTGTTTGTAAGCCCTGTATGCAAGAAATCAGGACTACCCCGTTCAAGACAGCAATTCCAGCCAATGTAATAAAGCCAACCGAAGCAGGCACTGATAAATATTCACCCGTAAGGGCTAGTCCAAAAATCCCACCTATGCTTGCGAATGGCAACACGGTAATAATTAGCGTAGCAAAACGAACAGAATTAAATAAGAGAAATAAGAGGAAGAAAATACCTGCAATGGTTAATGGAATAATAATTGATAAATGGCCCAATGCACGAGTCATATTCTCAAACTGTCCTCCGTATTCAATATAATATCCGTCAGGCAGATCAAGTTTTTGGTTAATAGCCTGTTGCAGATCTGCAACCAAACCACCTAAATCACGACCTTCAACATTAATACCTGTATACACTCGTCGTTTGGCAAATTCACGACTAATACGTGCTGGCCCGTCACGAGTCTCAATCGTAGCCAAATCACCTAAAGAAACACGTGAACCATTGGGTGAGGTCAGCATAATGTTGCTAATCACATCCTCATCATCACGATACTGAGCTGGGAATCGGACTGCCGCACCAAAGTTTCTTTGTCCCTCATATATTCTCGTAGCTTCTTTACCGCCAATAGCCATCTCAATTAGATCATTGATCTCAGAAACATTAAATCCGTATCTTGCAATAGCAGAGCGATCTAAGACAATGTTGAGGTATTGTTGGCCTGTGATTTTCTCAACTTTAATTCCTGTGGCCCCTTCAATTCCTTTGGCCAGCTCAGCCACTTCATCCGCTTTTTTTCTTAAAATTTTTATATCATCGCCAAAAATTTTAACTGCAACATCTGCCCGAACACCGGTGACTAGTTC
>JBMHDV010000027.1:0-166272 GCA_049889215.1 Candidatus Marinamargulisbacteria bacterium | reverse complement strand
TCCCTTTTTTCCAAACCTCAATGGTATCGCATCGCCAACCTGCGTCCCCTTGGCCACATAATAGGTTGCAGCCTTGCAATCGTACAAATATTGCTGGTGTTCCAACGGATGGACCCTCACCTTGAATTGAGTAAAAGTGCTCGCTTATACGAATTGATGTCATGGCATTAGTGTAATCAATGCAAAGAGATGATGCAATTTTGTTAAATGTTTGTGTATGATTTTACTAAGGGAAAAAAATGCGACAAATAATTTTACTTTTATCTTTACTATTTTCTATTTATGCCAATGCAAAACCGGTGGTTTACATTGTTAAGCATCAAAATTTGCCCGCCTACAATACTGCGATCGAAACAATTAAAAAAGACTTGTCCATGGATTATGAATTAAAAACAGCCACGGTTGATCGTCAAACATTGGATGCTGTCAGCAAAAAAATAAAAAAAGCACGGCCAAAGCTTACCATTACCGTAGGGACAAAAGCCACAAAATTGATTCAATCAAAGTTAAAGCGTCAACCCATTTTATTTACCATGGTATTTCGCCCTGATCGAACAGATTTAGTTAAAAACCTTAAATTTCCAGGTAAAAATGCAACGGGCGTGGCGTTGGATATTCCTCTAGAAATACAATTTAAAACCCTCCGAACGATCTTTCCTTACTTACGTCGAATTGGTACCCTCTATACGCCATACCTTGATCAAGAACTGATTGATGAGGCAAAAATCATTGCCGAAAAATACAATTTTACACTTACGGCAAATGAAGTTTATTCCAAAGATCAAATTCAAACACAACTGGAAAAATTATTTCGGCAACAAATTCAACTCTTATGGTCCACAGCTGACCAAAAAGTGTATTCAAAAAAATCGCTTCAGTACATTTTACTTTCATTAAATCGATTTAAAGTGCCATATATGGGATTGTCAAAGTCGTATTTAAAGTTGGGTGCCTACATAAGTTTAGACCCTGACCCTGTTCATATCGGCGAAAAAACAGCTGCAATGGCACGAAAAATTATTGAAAAGCGTAAAAACCCCATGCTAACACCTGTTGAGTTTCCTGATGATGTCCGCTACTCCGTAAATGAAAAAGTCATGAAACAGTTCCGTTTTAACATCGCCAAAGACATTTTAGATAATGCAGAAGTAATTTATAAATAATGGCTGAAAAATTTAAAGTTCGATTTTCATTACTATTCAAATTTGTCATTGCCATTGCGCTTCTAATTGTTGTGACATCGGTCATACTCACCCGTTTCTTTTTAGAAAAACAGGCGGATTTATACCTAGAGACCCTAAAAACAAAATCTGAAACCATCGTTAAAAACCTTTCCGATTCTGCGGAACTAGGGGTATTGATTTCTAATAAAGAGATGCTGTCCGAATTACTGGCTGACATTCAAAAAGATGAAAACATCATGTTTTCTGCGGTTCTTAACCCAAAAAAGTTTATTTTATCGTTGGGAAAACGTGATGAATTCGACCTACGAACATTAAGTAAATTGATTTCTAAACCAGGGGTTATTCCTGAAATTGATTATGGGGTGAGCACCAAAGTTTTGGAAATGCCAGAACTTGCCTACCCATCTATTTTCTTAGTGTCGCCCGTACTAAGTCGTGAAAATGTGGTATTGGATGAAGCTGACTTATTGTACTTCTCTGATTTGGCACAAGTTGAACAAGGTGAAGTCATCGGATACTCGTTGGTGGTTGTTTCCACTGAAATTATCGAAAAGGCTATTTTTAGAAACCAAATTATAAGTTCTATTATCACGTTCCTGGTTATTTGCCTCGGTGTTGTGATTGGGTACCTATTTACAAATATCATCATTCGTCCAATTAAATCCCTAATGAAAGCCAATGAAATCGTTGCAACTGGTAACTATACAACTCAGGTAGAGATCATTTCTCGTGATGAAGTTGGCCTATTATCAGAATCATTTAATAACATGGTCGATAAAATTCGAGTTCAGCAAGAAGAACTTTTGGACTATAGTCGAACGTTGGAAGATAAAGTTCGTGAACGAACTGCTCAGTTGGCTGCAGAAAAAGCAAAGTCAGATCATTTACTTCTTAATATTCTTCCAGTATCAATTGCAGATCGTTTGAAGAAGAAAGAGGAAACCATTGCCGACCGATATGATGAAGTTACGGTTTTGTTTTCTGACTTGGTGGGTTTTACTGTATTTTCGGCCAAACATACGCCAAAAGAACTGGTTTATAAATTAAACATTCTGTTCAGTAAATTTGACGATCTTCTTGATAAATATAAAATCGAAAAAATTAAAACCATTGGTGACGCTCTAATGTTGGTATCTGGAGCGCCTAGACGTTACAAAAACCATGCGATTGAGATGGCCCATATGGCTCTTGATATGTACGATGAACTACGATCATTTAATGAGGAATATGGAGAAGCTCTCGATTTACGTATTGGTTTACATACTGGACCCGTTGTTGCTGGGGTGATGGGAAAAAAGAAATTTACTTATGACCTTTGGGGTGATGCAGTTAATACTGCCTCTCGAATGGAATCTCACGGTATCCCAGGTATCGTGCATTTATCTGAAGCCACGTATCTTAAAATTAAAGACCAAGGCTTCAATATTGAGGATCGTGGGGAGATCGAAGTTAAAGGTAAAGGCATGATGCATACGTATATTCTAAAAAAAGATGCTGATACCGAATTTGACCGTGACTACATCCATAAAAAATAAGCTTATTGATTCATTGATTTCAACCATAACCGGGTGAGAATGGCGCCAATAATTAAGACCATAATATACTGATACCGTGATGACGCCTTCACTGAGTTCACAGGATTTTTGGCCTGTTTTTTGGGGAGACTTTTGCATGCCCTTAAATTTACTTGGGGATCTTCATTGAGTGCATGGATCATCTGCATCATCTGATTCAAAAGTGGTCGTGCTGTTTGGCCTTTTGCTGAAATGGTTAACCTTACATCGCCATTATCACATTCCGTAACAGTTAAACTTTGATCAACTTTATACAAATTAGATGCCCAGTCCACTGCTACTCCCCAATAAGGCGTTGTTTTTAGCACGCCCCGCGTTGGATTCACTGTTGAACGAGGTAAGAAGTTGAACTCTGAAATGCCTTGCTTTAACAGGGCATTTAATTCCGTCTGATTTTTGCCTACGATTGCGGAACCACTTACTTTTTTACGAAGATCATTCAATATCGTTTCTGCAGGAATGAGCATACCAGGCTGAACATTATTTATTGTTCTAAAATAATGCTGTCGATAACGTTTGGATCGATGCCACAAGGTTTGCAATGTATCTGAATCTTTAATTGTTAACAAAAATAATGTGGCGGTTGCAACATAATGCATGCACTTTGCATGGGGTTGGTTTTTTCGAGCATTGTATGGCACTCGTATGATGGTTGATTGATTGGTCTGATCCAGCGCGATGAGCCAGATCATTTGCAATAATGCACTGGTAGGTATGGGCTTTCCTGACTGGGTTTTAGTCACACTATTTTTAAGTTTAATTAATTGGGACTTTGATAACTGTGTTTGGGATGATCCCATTTGCTGACCCGTGATGGTTGAATTTAGATGATGTGTTGATATATTTTGCTGTATAAACTGACTAAATAAATCATCTAAAAATAGTTGATATGCGATACTGTGATATGTGCGTTGTTGCCGCTCTGTGTAGTCCAAAATTGTATGTTGTGATGTGGGTGGCGTAGGGGCAATCACCGATGATACCAACCAACGACTTGCGGGCATCCCCAAATAAGTTGAACAAAACCGTTGCAAACATAATCGTATAATTTCTTGCACTGCAAGTTGCCCAGATGCGCCATCCAGGTGATGCAAGGATCGTATTGAAAGGGTCGATGGTGACCGCTTTATGCGAACAAGGCCTTTTGACCCATTAATTGGCATCTCCTGACTCGATAATGTTAGACGAACAGCATCGGATACACTCAATGATTTTTTCCAGTGCAAAGCACCATTACGTTCCTTAATTTCAAGTAAGCAACCATCATGTTTTTTAAATAGCTCAACCAATGCCCATTGTAAATTTGCATGGCTTAAAACCTGCTTTGCCAGCCAGCCGGCATACCCTTGAAAATGAATTGTAATGCCAATTTCAAGCCCAGGGTGTGCTTGTTCTAATGCATGGTTTGCAATATGAATTAAATTTTGACATTGCAATGACACCGTCTTACGCATGGAGATTCTTCCTTTCGTAATTACCGGGTCACCCCCATTATATCATATTGGGGATTTCGTCATCAGAATGGGTTATGTTAACTTATCCAACTCAGCTTGAATTTTTTCGACTTGTTTTGTTTCGTTCATTTGGGCGTATAATGTTTGAGCTTTTGAATAAAATTCAATTGCAGAATTGGTTTCATTCATGGATTGATATAGTTTACCTAATTCGTTATGGGCATTTGCTACCCCAAGTTTATTGTTGTTGTTTTGGTAATTTAGAACAGCCTTTGTTAATGCGTCTTTTGCTAAATCGATGTTTTGTTTTAATCGATAGGCCTTACCTAGTCCCAATAATGAATCTGCAATCCCCCATTGATCTTGCAGCTGATTATAATAATCATTAGCAACAACAAAGGCTTGCACAGCTTCTGAATATTTTAATTTGGAAATCTGCAAATGACCAAGCTCAATATTTGCATCTGCGATGCCATACTTATTGTCTGTTTTAGAAAATGTCTCTTTGGCTAAATTTATATTTTGAATGGCCTCTTCCGCATTATTTTGATGTCGTGAAAGTTGGCCAATGCCTAAATAAATAAAGCCTACGCCATCACTGTTTTTGAGTGATTTATACGATGCCAATGCTTTGTTGTAGTAATGTTTAGCACCATCTAAATCCTCTATCATTCGGTTAACTTCAGCAAGTCCTCGCATGGCATGTGCTTTGGTTATATTTGACTGATCCTCATCCTGCATGATTTGTTCATAAGCGATTTTTGCTTGATTGTAGTTGCCTGCTAACCGGGCATCTTCAGCCTGATCTAATTCTTTACTCATTGTTGTCATTTACCTGTCCTTTCTAATCATTGAATTTAAATAACTTTTCCACTTGGACCCAATGATAGTCATTGGATACCTTGTTAATTAAATTTGTAATTTGATGGGTTCTTAATACATCTTGATTGGACTCAAACCGACAAAACCACTGGGGTATAATTTGATGCTCTTCAGGCATTGTTACCTTTTTCCCTCGATTGGATAGCACCACTGGCTTGAAGCCCTCTGCTATTCCAATGGTATTCAAGCGCTCACTTAATTGATCAAATGGCTCATTCGAAATTATAATTATATCCACACCAAAACAAACCCCTTTTGTTGTTTTCGGTGGTTTAATTTCTGGTAATTGCACTGGTTTAAATACAGATGACTTAAACGATGATGAGGATTTTCCTAAGTTTTGAATCACGGCAGCTGTAAATTGATCGGTTGATAATCCATTGTCCCTGTTTAAGTCCTTTGTGAATTTTCCTTGCTCAAATGTAACGGCTAGTGCTTGCTCGATCGTATCCGCAATGGCCCCCATTTCAATGTAACGTAACATCATGACGGCGGACAAAATCATCGCTGTAGGGTTGGCTATATTCTGACCTGCGATATCTGGTGCAGCACCATGCACAGCTTCAAACATTGCAACATCATTTCCAATATTAGCTGATGGGGCAATCCCCAAACCACCCACCAACCCTGACGTTAAATCACTAATAATATCGCCATTCATATTGGTTGTAACAATCATGTCAAACTGGGATGGGTTTACTACCAATTGATGCGCACAATTATCAATAATAATATGATGGGCCTTTACGTCATCATAACTGGATGACATATGCTCAAATGATTTTTTCATCATGCCTTCCGTCGTTTTTAAAATATTTGCCTTAGTAGCGCAATGCAGTGATGCTCGTTTAGTGCGTTTTGCATATTCAAATGCGAATGCATTAATATGATCACAACCATATTGAGTTACCAATTTAATTGATTGCGCAATTCCAGGCTGATGATAATATTCAATGCCTGCATATAGATCTTCAATATTTTCTCGAATAACCACCAAATCAATTGGAACATCTTTATAAATGGATGGGATATTTGGGTACTGTTTTACAGGCCGAATATTTGCATAAAGCCCAAAATACTTACGTAAGTATACATTTGCACTTCGTTCACCATACCCGACAGGTGTGGTTAATGGCCCCTTTAAAACAACTTTTGATTTTTTAATGCTGGCGAGGGTTTCTTCAGGAACTCCAGTTGAATTTCCTTGTTTGAAAATTCTTTCACCAGCCTGGCAATGGTCAAACTGTATCGGGGTGGATGCAGCCTCAAGGATTTTGATTGTTGCATCCACAACTTCCTGACCAATGCCATCGCCCGAAATAACCGTTATTTGTTGTTTGGGTGATGTCATATGCCAATGTTATCGGTGTGAAATTACAATTCCTTTACATTATATTGGCGAATGGCCTCATAATGCACAATGCTAACCGCGTTAGCTAAATTTAAACTTCGTATGTTGTTATTGGCCATGGGTATGGTAATGCATTCACCAGGACAATCATTTTTAAATGCTTCCGATAAACCGGTGGTTTCACTTCCAAAAATCAACGGCTGTGATGAACAATAGGTCACATCTGTATACAGTTTTTTTGCTTTACTCGACAACATGTACGATGTTTTACCAGACGACCTCAATGACTCGATATAAGATTCAACATCTGGTTGATGCTCCCAATTGACATGCTCCCAATAATCCAATCCTGCTCGCTTAAGATATTTATCGTCCAACGAAAACCCGAGCTCACCCACCAATATCAGCTTGGTATTGGTTGCAGCACATAATCGCGCTATTGTTCCTGTATTCTGTGGAATTTTTGGCTCAATTAAAATGATGTCGTGCATATTCTTATTTTACACAAGACATTCATTAATTTTAATAACATTAAATGCAAATCGTTTTGCATTTTTTACATAATTTTTAAGGATTATTATTTTTTTTGGTGTTATTTTAATTTAATTTTGGCATAATTATTTTATAAAGGGAGTGGGAGTTATTTAGGGGAAGGTTTTAAGGGAGCGCAAGCTCCCTTTTTAAATTCCAAGGTTTGAAAAGAAAACCATCCACTTCATCGTTGCCAACCAATCCCTTGGCCGCTTATTTAATAATTTAAGAATGTCCCCCATACTCATAGTTTAATGTACCCAGTATTTTGTAATTTTAAACAATAAATTTACCATTTTGGTAAATGCACTGGCCATCCAAAAGAATTTTTGAATTTGAGGAAAATGATGTTACAAAATCATGATGAATGCTTGATTGATTCTTTCCGCCTGTTTCTGGATACGATGCACCAACAGCCATATGAATGGTTCCACCTATTTTTTCATCGAACAATGTATTGAGTGTGGGCTGCTGAATTGCGTCATTGGTTCCAATTGCAATCTCACCTATCTTGTTGGCACCATCTATTGTAAATAATTGATCTAATAAGGGTTGGCTACTCTTTGATTCCCAAGCTACCACAATGCCATCCTTGAGTGTTAACTTTAAATCAACCACTTCTTGACCAAACAAAATTGATGGATGATCGAACACTATTTCTCCATGCCCAGATGTTTCAACTGGTGAAGTAAATACTTCCCCTGATGGCATATTACGACGCCCATCAGAATTGATCCAAATACGATCCGATATATCAAAAGAAAGATCAATTGAATCTGAAATAAATTGAATCTTTTGGCCCTTATTTAAGGTTGTCACATATTGTTCTTGTCGCTTGGCTAAAGATTCCCATTCTTGAATTGGGTTTTCTTTATCTAAAAAGCAACCTGACACAATAAATGTTGTATACTCATCCAACGTCATTTTTGCTGCCGCGGCTAAACTTTCCGTGGGATAATTACAAATCACCCAGCGCAGTTGACCAGATTTGCCCCGATTCATCATGGTGGTTTTAATCGATTTTAAAGCACTCTGACCTAACGCCAACCGTTTTTCATCCACATCTTTTAAATCAAAAAGACCAAATGGAGCAGAAATCGAAATAACAACATCAAACATTTCAACCGCGTGTTTATAGATGATAGGTGGTGTTTTTAATGCATCGATTGAAGAATGGTCATACTTTTGTTTTGCTACATGATTAATTGAGATATCGAATTCACAGGTTGCCCCCATTAATAGGACCTGTTTTTGACATGCCAATATTAAGGACTCAGCAAGATAGGTTGAGCGAATGAGCACTCGATCGCCTGGTTTCACATCACAACAATACGTTGTTAGTACATGTGCATATTTTTCTAAGCTTTGTTTATCCATTACTTTTTATTTTACTGTAAATCGCTAATGATTTGGCAAAATTTATTCACATGATATAATTAAATTGTGTCACCCAAAACTTTGTTAGTTGTCGACGATGATTTGTCGATATTAGAAACGTTGGATTATGTCCTTACTAAAGAAGGTTATAATATTTTTCTTGCCTCAAACGGTGAAGATGGATTGGAAATTATACGAAACGAATGGGTCGATTGCATTATTTTAGATTTAAGAATGCCAAAATTATCCGGTTATTTATTTGCAAATTTAGCTATAAATAACTCCATTAATAAAGATGTAAAAATCATGTTATTAACAGGAGAATCATTAATGGCTGGGCAATGCACCCTAAACGTTGCAAATGTATCTCACAAACTATCAAAACCTTTTGACGTTAACGAATTGAGACGATCTATTTCTCAACTTGTGAGTTAATAAATACGTCTCAAAAATAAAAATTAATTTAGTATTCGTTTATTTCGTTAATAGTTGGTGTATTTTGCTATACTCAGCAGCTGTTTTTTCAACAATTTCATCTGGTAACGATGGAATGCTGGATTTTCTATCCCAATCAGTCGTCGCAATGTAGTCACGAACAATTTGCTTATCAAAGCTTTTTGGAGATGAGCCAACTTGATACGTATCTTTAGCCCAAAATCGAGATGAATCTGGGGTTAATACTTCATCAATAATAATCACTTCGCCATTTAAAAGACCAAACTCAAACTTGGTGTCTGCAATGATAATATCACGTTCATTGGCGTACTCTGCCGCTTGCAAATAAATATCCATACTTAATCTCTCAAGCTTTTCTGTTAATTCAGTACCTATTTGGTCTTGCATTTGTTTGACGGATATATTTTCGTCATGGCCTTCTAATGCTTTCGCCGCAGGGGTAAATAATGGCTCTGACAATTGTTGTGCCAATTGCAAACCTTCAGGTAATTGGTGACCACAAACAGCACCTGTTTGTTGATAATCCTTCCAACCTGATCCTATGATGTAACCACGTACAACACACTCAATTGGTATTAGTTCTGTTTTTTTAACCAACATACTACGACCTACCATAATATCGTGATACGGCTTAGTCTCTGCAGGAAAGTCATTAACATCCGTAGAAATGTAATGATTTGGAATATTTAATTTATCAAACCAGAATTTGCTGATTTGTGTCAGAATTTGACCTTTATTTGGAATACCTCTTTCGATAACTTCATCAAAAGCCGAGACTCGATCTGAAGAAACAATTAGTAATTGATCACCAAAATCGAAAACGTCCCTAACTTTTCCTCGGCGAAAAAGTTTTAAATCAAAATCAAATTGAGTATGTACAGTTGTTTTTATCATAGACTCATTATAAGTCGCGTCTATTCGACTGTCTATAAGGATTATTTATTATTAAATACAATCCCTTGTTTTGCATCTAACGAAGAAAACAGAATTAATTTATTGGGATATAAATATCGACGTTTGTGTATTTCATGATACAAATTGATTAAAGAAAAATCGCGCTTTAAGTAAAAACTTTGCCGATTAATGGCCATCCGTGAAAGTCGACTTTGTTGTTCTTTTGGTAAAATAATCAAAATACAAAGTGGTCGATACATAACCGCTGAACGAACAAATTGATCGATGCTCATAAACCCATTAGTAAATATTTTCCGCTCTGAATTTAATGCATAACGTGATCGAATTGGATAGTGAATAGACATGTGGGTTTGATCCAGTCCTGGTTGAAATAATTCATTATTATTTAAATAAGATAACGTAATTAATTGATAGCCATTATTGACCAAATCATTTAAAGCAGATTGTGGTGATGATTCGATGACTTGATTCTCTATCTTGGTACGTAGACGAGTTAAAATCGGTCGATTCACCGACACGTCATTCGATATTTGTTCAATAACTATAATTATATTAAATCCTGCTCTAACTTGATCGTGATCATACGTTAATCGATGATTTACGTCTGCATTCAATGGAAAAATGCCGAATAACAATGCTATGAACCTAAGTATCATGTTTTAATTTTAAAACATTGCGACTAAACACACCAATAGTGAATCATTGCACATTTAATTTTATTAAATTATACTCTTTTTATGGTAATTGACGTCTATCATATTCAAAACGATGCGATTCTACGCCACCATCCTATATTTAATAATCCCAATATCGTTTCAAAATCCATTCGAGATATTTTTTATCAACCTCATTATAAGCAGGCCATTATATTACTCCGTGCCCACCATTCTTGCCAAAAACTAATCAATTACATTCGGTCATATAATGTTTTAACACCTATTTATATTTTAGGAAAAACAAATCAACTTCCTGATGGTGCAAATGGCGCCATTTACTATTCTGATCTATCCATATCATTTTTAAAATCAATGATTAATAGCTTTCCACAACGCTATGTTTGGCCCATGGTATTTAATAAAGACTTAAGTAAACGATCTAAATTATTAAATCATGCTAATTGTTTAGCAAATTGAATATACTCATCAAATGAGTTTTCATTCAATAGTGTCGACTTTTGAACAATTAAATCGTCGCCTCTTAAAATTTGCTTAACATTCACTTCACATTTTTTTCCATTCTTTGTGTATGGAATATCGTCCACTTTAACAATCATTTGTGGCATATGACGCGGCGAGGCATTGTCTTTTAACTGAGTTCTGATTTCTTTCTTAAGTTCAGCAGAAAGATCCAAATCATTTTTTAGTTTAACAAACAATACTATTTTTTCCTCGTTATCCATAATCACAGAACTAACCAAAGAATCTTGAATTTGATTAAAACCTTCCAAAATCTGATAAAATTCGGCAGTACCAATTCGTATACCACCCGGATTTAAAGTAGAATCACTTCGGCCTAAGATCTCAACCATACCGTCATCAGTAACAATAACATAATCTCCGTGATACCACTCAGCAGCGTCGCCAGATTTAAAATACGCTGATAAATACTTTTCATTATTCTCATCATCCAGGAAATAAATTGGCATTGATGGGGCAGATTGCTTACAAACCAAATCCCCTTTTTCATTTACTAATTCACTTTTACTGTCGTTGAATGATGCAATATCCATTCCTAAGCCTTTGCCTTGAATTAACCCTCTCACAACTGGTGTTAATGGATTGCATAAAGCAAAGCATGAAATAATATCAGTTCCACCAGATATTGAACCTAGTTGAACGGGGTACTCAAGATTTGAATAGATATAATCATAATGATTGGGTAAAAGTGGCGACCCTGTTGATAGAATTAATTTAACAGATTGAGATTTCAACTTCTCATTGAGATCAATTTTTCTTTTTTCTGAGGCACCAATAAATGATGCTGAACAGCCAAAAACATCAATATGATAATCTTCAACCAAATCCCATATAGAAAACTTTGGTGTTAAAGCTGCACCATCAAATAAAACAAGAGATACATTACTCGCTAATGCAGATACCATCCAATTCCACATCATCCAACCACAGGTCGTATAGTAAAACATCGTATCATTTGGCTGTAGATTACAATGCAGCTGGTGCTCTTTTTTGTGTTGTAATAAGGTACCACCAACACTATGCACAATGCATTTAGGTTTCCCGGTTGTTCCTGAAGAAAATAAGATAAATAATGGATCTTGAAAGTCACAAGGAACAAAATTAATTTCAGTAGGTTTAATTTGTTTTATTAACTCTGTTGATGACCAATGATGAATAGTTTCAGCTGAAGCATTTATCCATAATGATGTCGTTGGAAGATTTTCCTTAATTTGATTTAATCGCTCAACAATGTTTATTAACTTACCTTTGTACTGATAAGAAGATATAGAGATAATGCATTTTGGTTGAATTTGTTCCAACCGATCACAAATCCCTTTTTCACCAAAATCGGGTGAACAAGAACTCCATACAGCACCCAAGGATGTTGCTGCCAACATAGCAACTATTGCGGTCAAGTTATTGGGTAATATCCCAGCAACACGGTCCCCTTTAACAATTCCATTATCCTGAAAAAACTGAACCCACTGAGATGTTACTTTGTATAAATCTGACCACGTTAATGTGTTTAATAAACCTGACTCGTCAACTTCGTAAATAGCTAAATCATTCGATCGATTTCGTAATAAGTTTTGAGCATAGTTTAATCTTGCCCCTTTAAACCACTTTGTGTAAGGCATATTTGTAGTATCATCACAAATAACGTCCGCTTCCTTTGTGTATTGAATGTCTAAATAATCTGAGGCTAAGCGCCAAAAATCACTGACCTGATTAACAGAAAAGTCATGGATATCATTAAACGAGGAAAGTGATATGTTTTTTTCCCTATTTACATTCGTAATAAATCGAGCAAGATGTGTTTCTTCAAAGTAACTCTTTGGTGGTGACCAGACTTTAGTTTTCATATGCGTCTTTACCTAACCACTTAGTTACTACCAAAGATGCAGATGTATTACCCCAAAGATTAACAGTTGTCCGATTCATATCTAATACACGATCAATACCAAGAATAATTCCTGTACCTTCTAATGGTACGCCAATGGCTGTTAAAATCATTGCCAATGTGATTATCCCAGCACTAGGAACGGCTGCAGCACCTATGGATGCTAATATTGCTATAAAAACAATTAAGCCTAAACTTGTGATTGACAACGGGACGCCGTAAATTTGAGCAATAAACACAGCTGCAACTGATTGAAAAAGTGCCGTGCCATCCATATTTATAGTAATACCTAAAGGCAAAACAAAGCTTGCTACTTTATTTGGAACTTTCAATTTTTTTCTGGCATCTTCCATAAGTATTGGTAATGTTGCTGCTGAACTTGCGGTAGTAAAGCCTGTTGTTAACGATGTAAATACATCCTTAGCAACTGCAATCGGCGATACTTTAACGAATAACTTGAGAAATAATGGAATCACACCAATCGCATGAAGAATTAAACCGACAAAAACAACTAACATATATTTTAACAATGGTAAGAAAGCATCTGTACCGGTCGTTGCAATTAAATGTGCAACCAATCCAAAAATACCAATTGGTGATAATGCAATCACAAAATTTGTAATGATCATCATAAATTCATTAAATCCTTCGAATAACTCATCTATCGGAAAAGCAATATTTCGACCAAAAGAGATAATTAACACCCCAATAAGTATAGAAATGATGATCAAAAACAACATGTTTCCACCGGAAATAAATCCTATAAAATCTGTTGGGATAATTTGAATGAACATTTGCTTGAATGTCATCGCACCTGCAACTGCTTTAGGCGCACCATTTGTTGCGGCTTTTAAAACAAATCCTTTTCCAGGGTTAATAATAATGGCCAATAGAATTCCAATGGTAGAGGCTATTCCAGTAGTTGCAATAAAATAGGCCAATGTCTTTAAGCCCATTTTACGTAATGATGACAGACTTCCTAAGCTGATAACCCCTGAAATTAGTGATGCAAATACCAATGGAACAACAATATATTTGAGTAAGGTAATGAATGACTTCCCTAATAGCAAATATACTTTTACAAAATCTCCCGCTAAAAACCCAGCTAACACACCCAATCCAACAGCAATAATAATGTTTAATTGTAAATTTTTCATAAGTCGCCCTTATTTATAGATTGAGAACTTTCTTCCTGATGATATAATAGATTTATTATGACAACATTTCAATTAGAAGAAACAAATTTAAGGCCAATTAGCCATTCTGAAACATTATTAATCAATGAAGCTCAAGATAATCTAAAAAAAACGAGTGATAAAAAGATTTATAAATTTGGGTTTGGTCAATCGCCATTCTCACCACCCATATCTGCAGTTGAATCTTTAAAGAATTATGCCCCACAACATGATTATCTTCCTGTCGCGGGTCTTGATACATGTCGCAACGCTGTTGCTAAAGCTCATGAAAACTATCGTCCAAATATTTCTGGGGATGATGTTGTTATTGCCCCCGGTTCTAAAATGATCATTTATTCTGTCATGGCGTGTTATCAAAACGCAACTGTTATATTGCCACAGCCATCGTGGGTATCTTATGCGCCTCAAGCATCTCTACTCAACCATGATGTGGTTCAAATTCCAACAAATTTTGAATTAAAGTGGAAAATAACACCGGCTAACTTTGATGCTATTTGTAAAAACATTACAAATGATTCACAAAAGATCCTTGTGTTAAATTATCCGGGTAACCCAACAGGCATGACATACACACCAGAAGAATTGGTTGAAATTGCAACTGTTGCAAGAAACCATCAAGTTCTTGTTATTTCTGATGAAATCTATGGCTGGTTGGATCATGAAGGAAACCACCGTTCAATAGCTGAGTTTTATCCAGAGGGTACATTTGTAACCACTGGACTATCAAAATGGTGTGGTGCTGGTGGTTGGCGTTTTGGTGCAGGTATATTTCCTGAAAATGCATCCAAAGCTTTAAAAGTAACTTATAACGGTATTGCGTCTGAAACCTATTCAACAACCGCTGCTCCAGTTCAATTTGCAGCTACTGATATTTACAATAACATGTCGGAATTAAGCGATTTTATTAACTCTGAGCGTGTCATTTTAAAAGGGTTAGCTAAACGAATTGTTGATTTACTTAAAAACGTAAATGTAAACATTCACATGCCAGATGGCGGCTTTTATATTTTCCCTGACTTTAGTTTCTATAAAGATGCGTTAAAGGCCAAAGGAATAGATACCGCTGAAAAGTTTTGCGTTGCACTGTTAAATGAAGAGGGTGTTGCAATGTTACCAGCATCAGCCTTTGGTTTTGATGAAACACATTTTTATTCACGCATGTGCTATGTTGATTTTGACGGAACTGCAGCAATTAAAGCCTACAAAAGCGGTAAAGAACTCAACGATGAATTTTATAACACTTATACTGCTAATGTTATTGAAGGCATTACAGCATTGTGTGACTATCTAAAACGAATTTAAATCTAATATTGTATATCTTTGTTAATTAGGGTTGGATTGAATAACATTAATCCATGCCCTAATGATAGTGTCCCTTGATTGATGCCTATCCAGTCGTTGTGATGGAAATTCGATCTTTGTTTGCTGTTTGGTACTTAAAGCATCTATCCAGCTTTTCCTATACTCCTCATGCGACATATGGCTTGGGGTGTTGTCTTGCCACGTTGTATCACTTGATGCGTGGGTCAACCAACGTGCAATTCCGAGTGACCGATTATTTAAACCGTTATGTGTTCGTTGGTAAAGTTTGACTAACATTAATTAACTCCTTTTGTTATGGAATTAAAAAATATTAACGTATGAAAAGAAATTGGAGAAGCTTTTTTGTTCTACTAACGAGAATCGAAGTAACTTGAAAAATCTTCAGGCTTTATATTGTCAATAAAACTATTAAATTTCTGTGTTTCTTTTTCATCTTTTTCAGCGTTGACCATCTTAGCTTTCATCATGACTGACTCGGATACAAAGATGGATGCTTTGGATCGAACTGCGATTGCAATTGCGTCAGAAGGCCGTGCATCAATTCTAATTTTTTCCTTATTTTCACCTTTGATTAAGTCCACAACAGCAAAAAATGTATTGTCATTTATTTCGTTAATAACAATTCGGTCAACTTTAGCTCCTAAATTTTCCGCGAACTTAATTAATAAGTCATGTGTCATTGGACGTGGTGGTTTGAAATCTTGAAGTTCCATGGCAATGGCAGCTGCTTCAAACATGCCAATCCATATCGGTAAAAAATTACGCTCTTCAGTGTCTCTTAATAGTACAATGGGTGACATATTTTTGGGATCAAAGCCTAAGCCTCCCAAGTGCATTTCTATCATGTAAACTCCTTAAATTATGATCGAACTAACGATACCAATTTTGAGAAAGCTTCCGGAGATTTAATCGCGATTTCGCTTATCATCTTTCGGTTTAACTTTATATTATTTTTCGATAATAATTGGATAAACCTTGAATAATTAAGATCAGTATTAAATAAAGCACCGTTAATTCTCGCAATCCATAATTTGCGAAAATCACGCTTACGACGACGACGGTCACGATACTGATACGATAAAGCACGGTAAACCGCTGGCTTTGCCTGACGATATAAAACAGATAGTGATGCTCTAAAGCCTTTTGCAAGCTTTAAGACCTTTTTACGTCTGTTTCTAGCTACATTTCCTCGTTTTACTCTTGCCATGACTTACTCCTTATAATCCTGGAATTAATACAGTCAACTTTGCTTTATCAGAAGGTGAGATTTCAAAATCGCCTCTTTTGCAAACTTTTGTACGCGCACTTCTATGAGAAAGCAAATGTCTCATTCCAGTTTTACGGCGCATAACTTTTCCAGTACCTGTAATTTTAAATCTTTTTTTTGCTGAACTATTTGTTTTTTGCTTAAACTTTTTCATACCTTTTTCCTTAAGATCCTACTTCGGATTTATAACAAAATATAATGTCCGATGTCCTTGTGTCAATGATGTTGAAACATCACCGTACTCTTTTATATCTTCTTTGTAACGATTTAACAAGTCTTTTCCAATTTCAGGATGTGTCATTTCACGCCCTTTAAAAAATACAGCGATTTTAATTAAATACCCTTTTTGTAAAAATTTGATACCATTTTTTAAGCGTACATTGTAGTCATGATCCGAAATTTTTGGCGACAACTTCAACTCTTTAATTACTTGAGCTTTGGTATTTTTTTTAGCTTTCTTTTCTTTTTTCTGTTGCTGGTATCTGAATTGTCCAAAATCAACTATTTTGCATACAGGTGGAGTTGCTTGTTCAGATATTAAAAGTAAATCTAAATTCTGTCCTTTTGCTAAGGTTAATGCTTTATCGATTGGTAAAACACCAACTTGTTCCCCATCAACGCCGATAATGCGAACTTCCTTTGCCTTTATGCTTTCATTTTTTATGTATTTCTTAATTGGAATCCTCCTAAATGTTTTTTGTTTGTATTTTGTCGATTAACTCTTCTATAGAAAGTATCGGTTGGTTTTTAGAATCTCGACAGCGAATGGTTAGTTTTTTTTCTGCTAATTCTTTTTCACCTATAATTGCAACTAACGGTATTTTTTCAACTTGTGCCTTGCGTATTTTATATCCCAATTTTTCATTGCTATCATCATGATCAAATCGAACACCTGCATGGCGACAAGCCTGCTTAATTTCTTCTATAAAATTAGCCGCATCTGTTGTTAACGAAATTAACCGAAGTTGTATGGGAGACAGCCATGTGGGAAATTTGCCTGCATAATGTTCAATTAATATCCCAAAGAAACGTTCAATTGAACCTAATAATGCGCGATGAATCATGTAAGGACGTTGCTTTTCTCCATCAGAATTAATGTATGAGATATTAAATTTTGTTGGTAAATTGAAATCAAATTGAATGGTTGAACATTGCCACTCTCTGCCAATTGAATCTTTAATTTTAATGTCAATTTTAGGGCCGTAAAAAGCACCACCACCAGCATCAACATCAAACTTAATTCCTTGTTCGATTAACGCATCATTTAAGGCTTTTTCAGCAATATCCCATTCTTTAATTTCACCAACATACTTTTCTGATGGTCGGGTTGAAAGAAAGATTTTATATTCTTCAAAGCCAAATGTTTTTAACATACTTAAGCTAAAATTTAACGCAGCAAGAACCTCAGTTTTTACTTGATCTTCTGTGCAAAAAATATGCGCATCGTCTTGTGTGAAACCACGAACCCTCATTAAGCCATGTAAAACACCGGATCGTTCGTAACGATAGACAGTTCCTAGCTCAGCGTAACGTACTGGTAGTTCACGATATGACATCTGCTGCTGTTGATAGATTGCAATATGAAAAGGGCAATTCATCGGTTTTAAGAAATAAGGGGTATTATCAATATCCATTGAGGCAAACATATTTTCTTCATAAAACTCTAAATGGCCACTGGTATGCCATAAATGATCCTTGCCAACATGAGGAGAAAATACGGTTTCGTAACCACTTTTCTGATGCTCCTGTCGCCAATGGTCTTCAATCACCGTACGTATGGCAGCTCCTTTTGGATGCCACAAAACTAACCCTCCACCAATGTCGTCTTGTAAACTAAATAATTTTAATTCTTTACCTATTTTTCGGTGATCTCTTTTTTTTGCCTCTTCTAACTGAAACAAGTATTTTTTTAATTCTTTTGGTGATGAAAATGCTGTTCCATATATACGTTGCAACATTTTATTTTTTTCTGAGCCTCGCCAATATGCGCCGGATACCTTTAGTAATTTAAATGCGCCGATTTGAGATGTTTTATCAACGTGTGGACCTCGACATAAGTCTGTGAATGGACCATTTTCGTAAATAGATACTTCATCTACACCAAGCTCATTTATAATTTCAATTTTATAGTCTTGATTGTTTTTTGAAAAAAATGAAATCGCATCATCTTTTGTTAAGTTATATTGTTTAAATTCCTGACCTTCATTAACAATTTTGTTCATTTCAGCTTCAATTTTAATCAAATCATCATCAGTAATTGGAGTTGAGACCTCAAAATCATAGTAAAACCCAGTATCAATTGCAGGACCAATCGCCAACTTAGCATCATTAAAAAATACTTGTACAGCCTGGGCTAATACATGAGCAGCACTATGACGGATAGTAGACAGAGGAAACTTACTCATTAGTTAAAATTTAAAGGAAAGCCAAAAACAATGGCATCTTGTGATGTGCGTTGATGAACAGTTGGCTGTTCATATGCGTCTCGTTCAAAGGTTTCGTCCATGATGTTAAAAGCATCAACTAAGCTTTCGGGAAGTGATTGATTGATATTCGATGAGTCAACATCAAGAGTACTATCACTTTCTTCTCCCAGATCTGAAAACTCGCTGAACTTAAACAATAAATTTGAATTTTGCGTTTGCTTATTAAACATATTAAAGCCGATCACTTCTTCAGGCTTCTCTTTTGATTGGTCAAAAAGAATTTGAGTGTAATTTTCTGATGAAAAAACACTATCCAAATTTTCTCTAACCATGGATGCTATAAAATTTGAAATCGATTGAGACAGCTTTTCTAAAGCTTGTTTCTTGGTTTTTCCAATGCCTTTGCATTTAGGAAATATATCTGCAGTTGCAATATAATTGATTTTTAATTTTTGAATTTTTACTTCTATGTTTTGATTCACTATTAATCCTTAAAATGAGTTTATCATAAAAGCAACAAAGTTTAAATATACTTGCTCATCGACAAGCCAAAGGTGTACAACGTTTCTTTCGCTTCTCTACTTTTTGTAATATCAACTAAAAATAATCGCAAAGAAATGTCATTTTCAATAAAAATCTTTGTTCCAGCGTTGACGATATATTTTGCATTTTCTTCACCTGTAATATCAGCTAAAAAAGCAATTTTTTCATCACTAAAATACTCAAAACCAATCATCGCAGCAGCAAATAAATTATTTTGAAAGAATGCTTTAAAACCGAAATGGCCATGCAATCCACCAGAAAAGCGTTTTGATGTAACTAAATATGTTGCTAAATCTGACTTAGAACCCAAGCGCTCAATTCCGGCCGCGATTGATAACGGATTTTCTTCCTGATTGGACATTAGAAAATATTTCATATTTACAAATACACCCTCATCTAAAAAAGAGCCACCCAAAACGCCTAGTTCCCAGTTTTCAAAGGATCCAAGATTGAACTTATAAAAGAAATGATTTTTAGGATCTTTTGCATTAGAATTTAACGCATTATTTGGATCATTATTTGTTAAGGAATAATCGACTGCTAAATTCACTTGTTTGTAGGCAATAGACTCAGCCGTTGGCATTTCAATTAGTCCAGTAGGGCCATAAATTGTCGGGCTTGCAATCCCTTTTGAAATAATCACAATTAAAAGTAGTAAAATAATTCTCATACCCTAATACTGCCTTGGATTGAATGAATTTTCAATTCTTACTTCTAAAAAGCTGTTTTAAAAATGCTCGAAACCGTATTTCTTCTCGATGAGGAATTGCGGGAAATCCCGATACAACCTGATTTGATTTTATGTTTTTAGTTACACCTGAACATGCTAGCACGGTTACATCATCCTCTATCGTAACATTATCAGACACATTGGCATTGCCAGCAAGAATGCACCGTTTGCCAATTTTTGAGCTCCCACCAATTAGGCTCCCACTAACGATAATTGAGTCAGCTCCAATAATGCAATTGTGGCTTATCTGAACCTGATTATCCACTTTTACTCCAGACTCTATGACTGTAGAAGATAGACATCCTCTATCAATCGACGTTTGGCTCCCTATTTCAACATCATTCATAATAATTACATTCGATATTTGAGGAATTTTTAGCCATTGTTGATTTTGCTTTTCATACCCAAAACCATCAGCTCCGATGGTGGAATTGGAGTGAATTATAACATTATCGCCTATAACGCAGTCATTATAAATTGATACATTTGCATGAATAATGCAATTCTTACCAATTTTACAGTTTTTCCCTATGCTTGTATTTGGGCCTATGTACGTATTTTTACCAATCGACACATTGGTGCCTATCACAACTGACGGCGAAATCTGAACTGGGTTGTCAAGATTTACATTTTCACCCATAACAGCAGATTCATGCACATGATGACTTAAATCAGTGTTCATTGAGGGGTGAAAGTATTGCAGAAGTTTCGCCATTGCTAAACGAGGATTTGGATGAAGAATTTGAATAAATTTAAATTCCTCAACCTCACGTTTAGTAACAATTAATTTAGCATTAATCTCATTTATATTAATTTTATTGTCAAATAAAAATACAACATCAGTCTCACTTGCCATGCTGGGTGAGGCAACATTTGAAAATAAAAGAGAGGTATCTGCAGCAATGAGTGTACCACTGATAACTTCATTTATTTTCTGACAATTAATCATTAATTGTTTAAGTCTTCTATAACAAATTCAGTTAAATCAAACCCACCAGTTAAAATTGCTTGCTTATCTACAACAACATCAATGCCATAGTCTTTTGCAACTTTTTTGGTTGATTTAATAATATCCGCTCTAATTTTTGCCATTAATTGGTTATTAAGCTTAATGAGCTCTTCTTGCTTAGGCTGTAAATCTTCTTGGATTTCAGTAATTAGCTTTTGAATTTCTTCTGGCTTTTTATTATTCTTTTGAGCCTCTTCTACTGTTTTCTGCTTGCTTTCAATTTCGTCTCTTAGCTCTTTCTGCTTTTTTTCAAAATCTTTTCTTGCTTTATCCGTTTCATTGTAGCCAACAAAAACACGTTGTAAATCAACAATACCAAAGTTTTCAGCAAACACTCCTGTTGATAAGTTTATGACCAATAAAGTTAATATAATAAGTAGCTTATTCAATTTTTTCCTCCTAAAAAACATGTCCTATATTTAAGTGTGTTCTTCTTTCACCTAATTCGTCAATACCTAAATCGATTCTAATTGGGCCCAATGGAGAATTAATTCTAATCCCAAAGCCCTTACCTATTTTACCTGCTGTTATATCATCACCCAGATTACTCGCCCAACCAGCATCAACAAAAAATAAAAACTGAAACATATCACTTATGAGAAAGCGATATTCAATATTGGCTAATAATTGACTTTTACCAAAACCAAATGAGTTTGGGTACTCAACATAACCTCGAACAGTATTTGGTCCGCCAATATAGTAGTATTCTGTTTCTTCTATATTTCCATTGATCCTACCAAGAATCAGCCGTGTCGCAATGGTTTGCTTTTCAAATGTTTGAAAAAAATGAGATAACTGTACATCATACTTTGTAAATAAAAGAGAATTTGCCTTAAGTTTGAACCCATTTTCAATGGTTGCTAAATAATACCGTCCATTTAAAGGGTTAAATGAAACATCTCGAGTGTCATATGACATCGAATAAGCGTAACTTTGAATTGAGTAATTTTCTTCATTTGAAACTGATGAGTTAGAAATGTAAACGTCTTCAATTTTCACCTTGTGATTCGAACGTAATTCATAAGAATGTGGTAACCCTACAGCGGCATCCATTCCATAACGCGTTTCCGGTCGATAACCTGTAGACATGGTATTATTAAATCCAAAATTACCTCTTGTATTCCAGGCACGATAGGTGAATGATTTTCGCTTACCAAACATCCAAGGGTTATGATATTTAAACTGATATGTTTGCAAATCATTTCCCCATTGGCCTCTTAACGCAATTAATTGCCCCGTACCCAAAAAGTTATTGATATTTAAATCTGAATATAAAAACCCACCGCTTCGCTGGCCCCAACCACCACCAAAATTTACACTGTCAGTTGATTTTTCTTCAACTGAGATAATTAAATCATAGACATTTTTAGTAGATATCGATGGCTGTAAATCCGGAATTACTTCTGAAAAATAATTTAAATTGTAAACACGACCTAAATTCTTTCTTAACTCGATTTCATTTATTTTTTGCCCCTTCTCAAGATCCAGTTCTCTTAATATCACATAATCTTTTGTTTTAGTGTTTCCAGTAACACTAATGGCATTGATTTCACTCTCTTGAATAAAGAAGGTCAGTGTTGGATTTGATAATGTTGGAAGATCAACTTTATTAACTTTGGATAAAATAAACCCTTCATCTTTATATTTTGCTTCGATTTTAGAAATATCTTCTCGGGTTTTATTATAATTAAATAACTCATCCACTTTCGATGTTAAGTTGGATGTTAAATCCTCAGCATTAATGGACTCATTTCCAATAAACTTTATGTGCTGTAAAACTGGATTTTCAACAAGTGTAATGATCCACTTCACACCACCTTCATAACTTTCTTGTTTGGATGAAACATTAGAAAAAAATCCCAGGCTCTCTATCCGTTTTAAATTACGATTGATGACATATGGGTCTAACACATCCCCTCTCACAACACTTATTTCATTTTTAATGCGTTGTTGATCGACTTTATCTAATCCGACAAATTCGATTTTTCTCAATATATTGTATTGATACTTATTCGATTTTTGGTTGCTTTTTAATTCTTCAAGTTTTTGATCAAGTTGGGTATTAAGTGTTACCTCTAGACCTGTAATTGTTAGACTAAATAAAAATAGCCAAGAAAATAACTTCCACATTTTGTTGTCTTAAAAAACAAGACCAAGAAGTAATGCAGAACCAAAGAATAAAACAGCCAATAAAAATGTTAACTTTTTAATTCCTGACTCAAGGTCATCACCCACAGGTTTAAATGATCGTGCTTGTCCGCCAATGGCACCCATACCTTCGTTTTTAGGAGAATGCAATAATATTGCACCAACAAGTAGCACCCCCGAAATTATTTCAATAATTAATAATGTAGTTTGCATAGGTTAAATTATATAAGAATGTGAATGAATTTAAAATAGGCGCATTAATCAAAATGATTTAATACATTTTCTAAGCGATTGAATATGTCATTGCACTCGGCTGTTGTAGTAACTAATGGTAGATACAAATAAATTGATTTGTGCAATGGCCGAATGGTTAAGTTGTTCTCAAATCCTAACTGAGATAATTTAAATAACGCACGATCTTCAGTCAATTGACAATCGATAGCCGCAACAGTTCCTAAATTTCTTGGATGATGAACCCAAGAAAATCGATCAGCTAATTTTTGCACACCAGACTTCAGTGATGCTTCCAATGATTTTACATGGGGCTGCCAATGCCAGGTGGCCAATTCATCTAATGTTGCATTTGCTATCGCACACCCCAGAGGATTCGCTGTAAAAGTATGGCCATGATAAAATGTTTTTCCTTTGGAAAAATCATCATAAAATGCCTTAAAGACATCATCCGTTGTCATGGTAACCGCCAATGGAAACTGCCCATTGGTTAATGCCTTTGATAAACACATAAAATCAGGAGATACCCCTGCAATTTCAGAAGCAAATAGGTGGCCGGTCCGACCAAAACCAGTAGCCACTTCATCCGAAATAAGATGAACATTATATTTCTTTGCTAACTCTGAAACTGTTTTAAAAAAACGAGGGCTTGTTAATTTCATTCCCCCTGCCCCCATGATTAATGGCTCAATAATTACAGCAGCTATATTATCCGATTCATTTTTTAACGTTAGCTCCAATTGACTTAAAGCATGATCTTCACTTGTGGATGGATCTGGCATCTGAATACCATCAAACATCAGTGGACGAAACATCTGATTGTACTGACTTACGCCACTCACGCTCATTGCACCAATGGTATCACCATGATAAGACCCTTCAAAAAATACAAGTTTATTTTTGCTCTTGTACGATTTATTGACCCAATAATGCAACGACATTTTTAACGCAACTTCAATGGCGGTTGACCCATTATCAGAGTAATACACTCTCGACAGACCATCGGGTGTTATATTTACCAGTTTTGTTGATAGCTGTATTGCCGGATCATGCGTAAAGTTCCCAAACATAATATGGTCCAACGTATCCACTTGAGCTTTAAGTGCTGCAGAGATTTTTGGGTGACAATGCCCTAAAATATTACACCACCAACTAGAAATTGTATCGTAATACCACGAATCATCAGAAAATAACTTGATCCCATTCGCCTGAATAATATGCTTTGGCGGATAGGTCTCGAAATCTTTCATTTGCATGAATGGATGCCAATTCACTGCCAAATCTTGTTTTATTGGATAAGTTTTCGTATCTAAATTCACTAATAAAGTGTATGGCCGAGTTGCTATTTGGTCAAATCATGTTCAATGGTTTAGCGTTAATTATTGACTGTTGCTATGTGTGGCATATTCATAAGTTTTGATATTATTTTTGGGTTATCTCTACTAATTGCATCTGAGCTTGGTTCAAAATTATTCAATATAAATCCTACTAATGGAATATTATTTGTCTTTAAATAATGAGCCGTTAGTAGGGTATGGTTAATTGTCCCTAATTTATTAGGAACAACTAAAATTGTTGGCAATGAAATACTAGCAATTACATCTCCAATCGTCATTGACTCACTTAACGGAACCATCACACCTCCACTGGTTTCAATAAGCACAGTATCAAAGGCCGCTTTTAAGCGATGTGTAGCCTGAACCAACTTTTGTGGCTGAATACACGTATTTTCTATGGATGCAGCTAAATGAGGTGATGCTGGAGTCTTGAATGAATAAACTTGTCGATCTTTTATAAATTCAGAAGAAATTGATAATCCAGATAATTTATCATGCGTTTTAATGTCAGGGTTGTCTAGATCACCTGATTGAACCCACTTTTGTGTTACGACTTTTTTTGTTTCTGCTAATTTTTTCGCTAATAATCCTGTCACAACTGTTTTTCCAATGCCTGTATCGGTACCAGTAATGCATATTTCCTCATGATTTAAATACTGTTCAAATGTTGATGTTGTATCCAGTCTCACTTTAAATTCCAAGCCCTTTAAATGTTATTACATCATATGTTAATCGAATACTTCCATACTCATCAATAAATGCTTTTTCTAGCTGACTCAGTGTATTAGGTGTCCAAAGACCTTCGTTAACTGATTTTTGATTTACTCCTGTTTTCTTTTGATTTATTAGCAACTCTTTGATTGTTTTAAATTCTACAGTTAGTTTATTCACTGAATACGATGCGTTCTTAAATCCATCTTTTATGATTTTCGTACATTCATTTATTGATGGGAATATATCCACTGGCAATTGATTGTTTCGACCGATTGCTTTTAATGATTTTTTTAATTCTTGGCATGAACTTTTCGTATAAATTGATGCAATACATCGACCAGATGGCGCTAAATGTGATGATATCTTATCGATTGCATTGTGAATATTCATCCAATGCAAGGCAGCATTCGAAACAATCAGATCAAATGACTGGGCTGGTGTCCATTCCTCAAAATTTGCATGAACTTTAGCCACAGTTTCTAAATCAAATTGCTTCAACATATTTGCAGAAGAATCAATCGCTGTAACCGTACTCGAAGGGTATTTTTTACTTATTTTTTCAGTTAATATCCCTGATCCGCAACCAATATCTAATATAACTTTTGGGTTCACATTTGAACACATGGACATGATATTTTCAGCTGTTTTTTGTTGAACCTTAGCATTAAAACGATATGTTTCTGCCGCCTTTTCAAATGTCTTTGTCATTAAGTTATAAGTTTATCACTGTTTTATGATCCGATGGAGTCAATAAATGTCCATAATCATGAAACACCCAGTTTGCCTTTGAATTAATTGGGGGCTTGGGCTTAATGCCAATGGGGTCATTTTTGTCCAAAAGAATGGTTATTCCTGATGCGTCAGGCAGATCAACTTTTTCGTATGCATAATTAACGAGCCATGAGTGCGCACTGATTTCATCAACATACTGTAAATGTGACTCTAAAAAGTGGTCTCGCAACCATTTCCAAGCACCTGATGAACCAACGGCCTGTTTATAAAATGCAATTAATGTTGCCTTTGATGACTTTTGAAAACTCATAATTATTTTTTTTAATTCACTCTCCATATAGCTAGATGAAGGCGATTGGATTATGCATGGTTGATTGAGCCAATATTCCGCATGTTTCTTTACCCATTGAAGTCCCATTGAAAATATATAAATCCCATCTATGGTTTTTAAGCTAGCTGGTGACCGCTCAACAATTTGAATATCTCCGTTTATTTGACATTGATTTATGTACTCAATTGTCTGGCTTTTTGAACAGACAAATGGATTTAATATTATTAAATTAAAATTTGGTAAGATAGCAGTAAAATAGTGAGGTAATATTGTCCAACCTGGAATAACTACATACGTTTTTTCAACATTGCGATTTACATGGACCCAAGAAAATAGGTTATTGCTCATTGGTTAACCAAGCATTTATTTTTGTGGCACACTCAACTATTTGAGTTGACGTGTGATGGCTTAGCACAGTTATTCTTAATCGAGATTCCCCATAAGGAACTGTGGGATGGTGCACGGCTCTAGAAAATATTCCATGCTCCATTAAATATTGCTCAAGTTGATTTGCCTTGTCTTTTTCACCGATGATTACTGGTTGGATTTGTGTTAAGGACTTTGTTGACACCAATGATTTAAATAAATCAATGTTTTGATACAACTGTTCTCGTTGTATATTTGCTGATATCACAAGATTTAATGCTGTCTTGATTGCGGCAATATTTGGAAGAGGTAGCGCTGTTGAATATATGTAAGAACGACACCTTAATTTGATTTCTGCTGTTGTTTTTTCATCAGATAAAAGTGCGGCACCAGATAGCCCAAATGCCTTACCAAATGTTAATAAGATAATGTCTACCGATGATACTAAATTTTGATGACTCACTAAACCTCTCCCCTGATCTCCATAAACACCGATGGCATGCGCTTCATCAACAATTAATTTGAATCCATACTTTAGTTTTAATTGAACTAGGCCATAAAGATCTGCTTGATCACCATCCATGCTGTATATGCTTTCAACAACAACAAAAATCTGATCATATTGCGTATGATATTTTGATAATAACTGGTTCAAATGATCCATATCATTATGCCGAAATCGCTTCCATGGTGCAGTTGAATTTATTATTCCATCAACCAAGCTTGCATGACTAAGTTTATCTGCAAGTATAAGCGTAGACTGAGTTGCAAGTGTCTGAAATATGGCGACATTCATTTGAAAGCCAGAATTAAAAAATACTCCCGATGGCTGTCCAACCCAAGATGATACCAACCCTTCAACATCTAAAAATAATTGATGATTTCCTGACAAACGTCTTGAACCCGTTGACCCACAGCCATACGTTTGAATGCTATTTATCATTCCTTGCTTTAATTGTTCATCAACAGACAGCCCCAAATAATCATTCGATGTGAAATTAACATAAGACTTATCGTCTATTTCAACCATTTGGGTATCTTTATCATTTATTACCGGCCAATTCATCTCGCCAATTATTTTAGCAATGGATGAAACTTTACTCAATTGATTCAAAACACAACCTTACTATATGCGATACGTGTCACGTACTACGTATATAGTATTTGCATAGATATTTTTTTTACTATAGACTTAATTTGTTTCATGAAAGTTAACAGAGATCCAAACTCATCCCCTGGAGATGTGATCAAACAGTATTTAATTGATGGCCTTAATTTATCGGTTGCACAATTGGCAAGAGCAATTGATGTACCAACGAATCGGTTATATCTAATTATTCAGAATAAAAGAGAGATTAGCATTGATACAGCTATTCGATTGGGCTACTTTTTAAACATGGACCCACTATTTTGGCTCAATATACAAAATGAATATGCAATTGCAGAATATAAAAAAAAGAATCCAACGATAGAGGACTCTATTATGGCGCTTAAAAAGCCATCAAGTAAATAAAGTCTCAAGCATGTACTTTCGTGAACCTTTAACAAATATCTCAGCATTAGTTATTTGATGAATCTTTTGTTTAAATTCAGCACTACTCATATGATCAAAATATTGACACTGCACTGATTCAGAAAGCGGCTTAAACGGTAATCCAACTAAAATTAATTGATCTACTTGAATTTGCTTTAATTGCTCAATAATCAAGCGATGCTCATCTTCAGAAGCACTTCCAAGCTCTTCCATCGCCCCAAGAACAACAATTTTCACCAAACCCTGTGACTTACCTATAAAATCAATAAAAGCCTTCATACTTGAAGGATTTGCATTGTACGCGTCAAGGTAAACGTCATGGGTTTGCCACAGAATGTGTGAAGATCGATTTATTGATGGTTGATAAGCACTGATTGCACTTAATATTTTTTGGCACTCAACATTTAAATGATTGGCAATTGTTATTGCAGCCAAGATATTATGAGCGTTTATTTGTCCATATAAATGGGTATTTAGATCGAAGGTTTGCCCAACTGGATTCGCAATTTTTAACTTCAACCTTGGATATTCCTGCATAACCTCATAACTAAACTTAGTGTTCCTATGTTGAGTGTTCCCAAAAAAGATTGAATTGGGATAATCTTGAAATGACATCAATCCAGCATCATCACTATTTAAAAACACCAATCGCTTTTTACTTACACAAAAATCAAAAATTTCTTTATTCGATTTAATGACATTCTGAACACTTCCATAACCTTGTAAATGGTCTTTACCGCAGTTGGTAATTAACGCCATATCTGGCTGTAGAATATTGCAAAGAAGCTCATGCTCAGTTAAATGGTTCGCCCCAATTTCACAAATCGCAATGTCGCAATCATTATTGACTGATAAAATTGATAAAGGGACTCCAATATGGTTGTTCAAATTACCTTCTGTTGCAAATGTATTGTAGTGCTGAGAAAACACGGCATGTAACAATGATTTTGTTGTGGTTTTACCATTTGAACCACCAATGGCGATAAAAACCGTTGCATCTAATTGAAGACGATGCATTGTTGCTAACTGTTGCAATGCGACTAAACTATTTTTTACATGAATGTGCTTTTCAGTGTTTTCAAGTTTTGGGTCATCTACAATTACAGCTAAAGCACCTTTATTGATCGCTTCTTGAGCATACCGATTGCCATCAAAGTTATTCCCTTTTATTGCAAAGAATAGTTGATTTGATGAGATGGTCCTCGAATTAATAGAAACTCCATCACTTTTTATGTAAAGGTTGTAAATATGGGATATGTCAGAACACATCAACTGTTAGAAGTTTTTAAGAAATGGAGGAACGTCCAACTGATCATCATCAGATTCATCCACCTGCTGAGAAGATGTAAATTGATGAACAGGCTCAGAAACAGATTGATTCTGATCAAAAGATCCTGACTGAAAAGAATTCTTAAAGTTAGCGTTAAAATTATTGGTCTGCATGGATTCAATTGATTTTCTGCGCTCAATCAGTTCTTCAGACGGAGTCTTTTCAAAAGATTTAAATGAATTATCAACATTAATTATTGGTTGTTGTTGATCCACTTGCGAAGGTTGAGTTGCTGGAATTTCATTATCAAGTGCAGGGGCGTCTGTTTCTGATAAGGAAATGTCATTTGAATGAATTGTTTCAGTATTTAATTGATTATCATCTGCGTTAAAGCCAGTGGCAATTACAGTGACCATAATTTCATCCCCTAGTGACTCTTCAATAACTGAACCAAATAGAATGTTGGCTTCAGGATCAACTGCAGAATAAATAATATCAGCAACGTCATTTACTTCATGGAGAGTTAAACTTTCACCACCACTTACATTTAATAATACACCTGTTGCACCATTAATGGTTTCTTCTAATAGAGGCGAAGAAATGGCCTTTTCTGCAGCTTCAACGGCTCTATTTTCACCACTTGCTTTACCAATTCCCATCATTGCTGAACCGGAGTTGGCCATAATGGTTTTAACATCTGCAAAATCTAAATTTACTAACCCAGGTATTGTAATGAGATCTGCAATACCTTGAACACCTTGCTTGAGAACATCATCAGCAATCTTAAATGAATCAACTAAAGATGTTACACGTTCTACAACTTGAAGTAACTTGTCATTCGGGATAACAATTAATGCATCTACCTGAGAACGAAGTTCTTCTAAGCCATCATTGGCTTGTTTTGCTCGTATTGGACCTTCAAATCGAAATGGTTTTGTAACTACAGCAACAGTTAATGCACCTTGATCCTTAGCTATCTTTGCAATCACTGGTGCTGCACCAGTACCTGTTCCTCCACCCATACCAGCCGTGATAAATACCATGTCTGCACCTTCAAGCGCAGCTTCAATATCATTGTTGCTTTCTTTAGCAGCCTCTGCACCAACCGCTGGTTGTGCTCCACCACCAAGCCCTTTGGTGAGTTTTTCACCAATCTGTAAACGATGATCAGCTAAAGAAATATTCAACGCTTGTAAATCAGTATTCACTACCCAAAACTCAACGCCTTGTAACGAAGACGCAATCATTCTGTTAACCGCGTTACCTCCGCCGCCACCGACGCCTACTACTTTTATATTTGCATATTGATGTATTGTTTTCTTATCCATTTTTTTTAAGTATATTATCTATTTTATTTTAATTTCAATTTAATTTTTAAATATTTTTGATGATATCTTTTCTAAGATTGAACTATGACTGTGTTTTAGTAGCCCAATTTGATAACCATAAACCACTTGTCCCATTGCAATCATGTAATTTGAGTTAACAGAAATATCATTAAATTCAAATTGTGTTGATTTCATAATAGGTTTTGACAGTTTTTGCTCGACCCATTGATGTAGACCGCCTAAATTTGCACCCGACCCAATCAAACATACAGAATCATAATTAACTGTATGAATTAAATACTTTTGAATCATTTGAAATAACTGGTTCATTCTTGATTCAATAATTGACGTTACCAATGACAATTTGACTAATTGAGGACCATTGTGTGTTTGAACTGAAATGGAGTTTGATAAATCAGTATCTAATTTGTTTAACTGACCATGCAATATTTTAATTCTCTCAGCTTCCGATACTGAGCATTTAAGGCATATTGATAAATCATGAGTGACTTGATCTGATCCAATTAAAATCGTATTCGCAAACTGTAATTGATTGTTTGTAAAAACACAAAATGATGTTGTTTGAGCACCAAAATCAATAAATAATTGTGTCATATGCTTCGTTTGGGTTAAATAAGGTGCTGCCATCGACAAATAGTCACTTATAACGCCCTTAATCTTAAGTCCCATTTTTTTAATCGAAGAGTAAATAATGTTTAAATTATTGGAATCACATAATACGATGCCTGTATCAACTTCTAAATTATAATATGTATTTGCAACTGATCGCGTCTGCCCATCAACCCGCTGATTAATAGGAAACAGATGCAAGACAGATTGCCCCTTCTTATCAATGCAATGAATGGCCTTTTTCATTGCCTGTTCAGTTTTAATCTTTTTACTTGGCTGAGATGTCTCATTCTGAATAATGCCTGTCTGAATGGTATACCTGGAATTTCCTGAAGGAACATTAACAAATACATCCTCAATTAATTGATCCGAAGATGCCTGTGCTCTTTTTAAACAGTTCTGTAATGCATTAATAAATAAACTTTGGTCAACGATCACACCTTTTTGAACACCCTTTAAAATACTTGTCCCCATTCCTAGTATTTCAATATCTTCAGCTGTTTTCATTTGGCAAATCACAACACTAATTTTTGATGTGCCAATATCAATACCAGTAATAACCTTTTTATTTGTCATAGTTTATTTAATTATAACTCTTTTATTGAATTGTATATCGATAAAATCATACGTTTTTTTTCGGGCTCCTTCACTACCTAAAAAATATTTAAAAGATCTCATTTTTTCACCAATATTACTAAAATCACCCAAATTTACCTCTTTCCCGTTGACCTCCACTAATCGTATATTTTTTTCTGTAAGTTTAATTTGTTGTAATTCAAAAAATGGAACTGTTGATAATGCATTGCTTAATTCATTCAAGACATTATGGTACGGCTCTTCTAACTCGTTATTTTTAACAATGCTTGTAGAAGCATTAATCATCATTATTGGGAAATCTGGTAATTCAACATCTCTTAACTTTTGGTTAAGAAGTGTGCCATCCTTTGATACAATATAATGTTTTTGTTGGTGAACAATAATTGCCCATGGCTGCTTTTCTATAATATTTATCTGAATTTTTGGAAAACTGCCAAAAGATAAGCCCATTGATTGAATCATTGGAAACTCTTTTAAAATGTGCTGACGCACTGAGGGCCAATTCATAAGTTGAATTAAACGAATTTTTTGAAATGACTGAATGGTTCGTTCAATATCTTTTTTAGGAACCCATTGCTCAGCAGACTGAAACTTTACATTAAATTCACATGGAATTAAAACCCCTAAAGCGATGCATACTGGTAATAAAAAATAAAAGAATTTATTGTTTAGCACTTTCAAGATAATGAATCATTAATTCATTAAAATCAATGCCAGCATGCTTTGCCTGAGCTGGAATGTCTGAAAGTTCTGTTAATCCTGGATTGGTATTCATTTCCAAAACGTATGGGGTGTCGTTTTTGATCATCATGTCAATTCTAATGCAACCTTTACACTCAAAGTGTTCGTATATTTTTGATGATATAAGTTCAATTTCTTTTGTTACTTTTGGTGAAATATTGGCCGGTAAAATAAAAGATGTTTTTCCTGGAGTATATTTTGCATCTAAATCATAAAAGTCATTTTTTGTTTGGATCTGTAATATGGGCAATACCTTAACTTGGTTGTCAATTTTTATTACCCCTGACGTTACTTCAACTCCATCGATAAATTCTTCAAAAAAATAATCAGATGATAACAATTCGGGTTGTTTTTTTACTAATTCATGATAACTATTGAGTGATTTTATAAGATGAATTCCAATGCTTGATCCATCTGAATTTGGTTTAATAATAAATGGTTTATCTGAAGGATCAACAATGGCTGGTGTATGAATTCCTAGGCGATGAATATTATGTTTAAACAATTGCTTATCAAATCCAATGGTTGTGGCCTTAATACCTGGGCCAGTATACTTGATCCCTTTTAAATCGCAATATCCCTGTAATGCACCATCTTCTCCCCATCGACCATGCAAACAGTTAAAAGCAATATCAAAATCTGATGAAAAGAATTCTGGATTTAGTGGGTCCAACTCGATAAAATTAATTCCCAATTGCTGCAACGCATTTGCAACATTTTTTGCAGATCGTTTAGACACATCACTTTCATTGGATGGGCCACCTGAAATTAATGCTACCTTTTTACCATTTAACCAAGCTAATCGAGAATCTGAACTTCGCATTCTAATTTAATATTGTACATAGTGTTGACCTTATTTTGAATAATGTTAATAAGATTAATGGTATCTTCATAGGATGCATCATCAATATTTTCAAAAAAGTTTGCATGTTTATTTGATACCATTGCGTCACCAACTTTTGTTCCCTTTAGACCAATTTCATCAACAACTTGTCCCGCTTTTTTAGGGAGTGGGTTTTTGAATACTGATCCAAATGTTGCATTCATTATTGGTTGCTTTTGCTTTCTTTCATTCAGGTATTTTGTCATTAACGCTTTAATTTTCAATGGCGAGTTCGGTGTCAGTTTTAAACATACCGCAAGAATAATCGCATTATCTTCATGAAACGACGTCCATCGATAGCCTGACTGATAATCTGATCGACTTTGCCAATGACACCCCTTATCAGGCGTGTAAACGAATACGGAATGGATCATGTCAGATATTTGAATCCCCCAACATTCAAAATTCATGTAAACCATGCCCCCAATGGTTGCAGGCACGCCTGTCGCAAACTCCAACCCACTTAACTCATTCGATAAAGCTGTTTTTATTAATACCGCTAATGGTAACCCTGCACTACATGTGATCTTATCGTTTTCAACAGATGTAGGAAAAAAAGATGGCGATACCTTAATCAAGGGCTGCTGAATTTCAGGATTAATTATTATATTTGAACCTCCACCAATGGGCAGATAATTTTGATTTAGGTCCTCTAAGTCTTCTTCAGACTCAATTGTAACCACTGAATGAACAGTCCCAGCCTGCTTAAAAGACGTTAATCGACGAATCGGAACATTGAGTTCTTTTTTGATGGCTGTTACCTCCCAGATTTTATTAATGGAATAATGTCATTAGCCAATTTAGTAATGCTACCGGCACCCATTAAAATAATAATATCTTTCGGTTGAATAATACGATTAAGCTCCTCTAAAACAATGTTAAATGATGATGCGTAAATGACATCATCTTGATATTTTTTTATTTCTTCAACTAGGTCTTGGGAGTTTTTATAGCCCTCTTCATCTTCTCCTGCAGAAAAAACTGGAACTATAATCGAATATGATGAACGATCAAATGATTCGGCAAACTGCTGAAACAAATTGGATAACCGGGAAAAACGATGTGGCTGGAATATTGTAATTATTCGATGATTTGAAAAACTCTTATAAACACCCTCTAATGTTGTAATGATTTCTGTTGGATGGTGAGCATAATCATCATAAAGCATAATATCATTGGCTTTATACTTAAGTTCTAAACGACGTTTGACCCCATTAAAGGTACTTAATCCATTTAATATGTCTTTAAGAGGAATTTGATTGTGAATCGCAATAGCTGCCGCAGCCAATGCATTGTAAACATTATGTCGACCAAATAAATGAATCCGAACACAATCTGCTTCCGTTGAGTTTATGATTAACTTAAACGAAATTCCTTGCCAATCGTATTCAATGTTTTGTGCTTGGATTTGGGCATTTTTCGATTCAATTCCATACGTTATAAACTTATCTTTTGAATTGTATTTTTTATATATTTTTTCAGAAATAGGGTCATCTAAGTTTATGGCACACACCCCGTCCTTCGATAACGTTTCGCTTATACTGGCTTCAAATGCTGAAACCATTTCTTCTTTTGTTGGATAAAAATCAATATGCTCATGCTCGATATTTGTAATAACACTATTTGATGGGCTCATTTCTAAAAAAGACCCATCACTTTCATCCAATTCAGTTATAAACCAATCCAGCTCACTGAAAATCGCATGCGGTTTTCCGTTAAAATGACCACCAACAAAATATGACGGATTTGAAAATTGTTGAAATATACTAACAATTAATGATGTTGTTGTTGTTTTTCCATGAGTCCCCATAACACCAACTTGGTGTTTGGCCTGAGCCATAAGTTGGGCCAATAACTGACCACGCTTGATAATTTGGCAACCTATCGCTTTTGCCTGGATAAGTTCTTCGTTATTGGGTTTTATCGCACTTGAAATAATAATCTTCCACGAATTATCCGGAATGTTTTCTTTGGATTGTTGAGAATGAACTTCAATACCTAAATTATTGAAAAAACTGAAATTCACTGATGGCGAAGAATCAGACCCTTTTACCTTTGCGCCTTGTGATACCATCATTTCAGCTAATGCACTCATCCCAATACCATTAATGCCAATAAAATAATATTTCATATTTTTAACCATTAATCGTATTATATGCTGTTCAAAATGTTACGCCAATAGCTATGTTATGCATTGTTTCATTAAAATATGCATTAAAATCGTTGGTGAGTAAGTAACGAGTTTTGAAAATAGGTGTTACTTTGAGCTCTGACCCATACGTCAACTGTGTTGATGTTTTTGATGTTTGGTACGCAGCAATAATTTCCACATCATCACCCAGCTGCATTCCCAATTGGGTAAAAATAGAAGATAGTTCATCATAATTTGTGCAATGATTATATTCAAATAAAATTCTTGCTATTTGAAATGGCTGGATAAAAAACAAGCTAAAATACTTTGGAAGCTCCTCTGTAGAACCATCTGTCCAGGTGTAATCTGTTCCTAAAAAATAATGGGACCTTATGCCCAACTGCTGATTAAATACAAGCGGTGAGGTTATCCTAAAATCTACCTTTATTGCATTCGCAACTTGATCAATTAATCGACGCTCAATTAATTTCACTGTTGTTGTCACATTTGCCCATGACAAATTTGGAGAATAGGATAAATGAATTGCTTCAAATGTATCTGTTGATGTTCCAGATAAGTACGAGCCAATATTATCTTGTTTAACAATTGGTAATGCATTCATCCCATAATTGGAATAACCAAAGCCAAAATGACCATAGGACGATGGAATCACTGTTGCCAATAAAAACCAATCATAATCCCATTCTTTATTTTGATGGGCGATTGCAAGTTCGATAGTTTTTGAATTCGATATATAACGGCCATTATAAACCTCTGCAACTGCATCATTAAAAAATAATGACGATGTCATTTTGTATTCAGGCTCAGGATAGAATGGTTGTGCAAAAATTTGAATGCTTAAAACAAGCCATAAAATACCATATTTTACCATTAAATTTGGTTGATATATTTTGTTTCTAACCACCCTGATAACCCATTTGAAAATTCCACATTTGCCCAATTATTTGTGGTTTTATTAATTTTAAAATCCACACCTTTATGGATATAAAAAAGTGTTTTTTGCGTTAATGAAGGACCTGAATAAATGGTCGCTTTTTGATCAAATAAAATGCCAAATGTGGGTTGATTGATATATGTGCCAATTGTAATGGCCGTCAATGGAAGCCAAATCAGCAACCCCATAATTAATATGCGCCGTATCACTGGCAATTTGGAGCGATTAAAAACAAGCTGTGACATGATTGTGAATAGCCCTATTAATACAATCAAGGATAGCGCTTTGAAGGATAACCCAAAAAAGTTTAGCCAATACGATTTATAAATTAATGTTTGATCGATTAAGGCTTGGTTAATTAAGTTAATATTTAACTTTGCATCATTTAATGTGGGTCGAGTCTTAAGCGCTTTCAAAAAATAAAATTTAGCTAATATTGGTTGATTCAAACGATAATATGTCGCACCTAAATTATAGGCGTATGCGGCATTCGTGGGGGACTTTTTCACAAGCTTTTGATAGTTCATGGCTGCTGTCTCATAATTTTTATTTAAATAGTAATTTCTTGCAGCATCGTCATTAGCAAACAAACTTACTGTTAAACACAAAAGGATAAAAAATATTCTCATTTAATCATTGATTCCTTATAGATTTCTTTTAATATTCGTTTAAGGCTTTCGGAGTTGGAATGATTTTGGTCAATATCTTTGTCTTTAGCATAGCGTAAAATCTGAGCATTTTTTATCCACTGCATCGTACTTTTTACAACAGGATCAGATAATTCTGCCTTTACTAATGATGATTCAACTTCTTTGGGTTGCAGAGATTGCTCTGGGTATTTTATAAAATAATTTAAACCTTTGATAAGAATTTGCTCCATTTCAATAATACTGGTGTTTTTATCGATCATTTTAATTTGTTGGAGAAGTTTTTTTACTTGTTTTTGATGTGATGGTTTTTTTGGCTTTATTTTTTTTACTATAAACACCATAACCCCACCGATTAAAACAAGCGCATTTGCAATGTAGACGATGGCTAAAATAACAGATTGATTTAGCCAAGATTGGACCTTGTTAATTATGTCATTATCCACAAGAAATTGGATATCCTTTTCAACCTCTTGATTTTCAACTTGTACTTCTAACGCATCCATTGGAACATCAATTGAAAATGTGGGCGTAGACAGTGTTAAATAACTCATTGATGATTTATCAAAATAAGAAAATTTAATTGTGGGAATTGATAATAAGCCAGATACTTTTGGAATAATAACATAATCAAAACTTTGTTGGTTTCTTTGTTGATCAATATTATCTGAGGCAGGTGCTGATAAGACTCGATATTCTGGAGTGTCTTGAATAATTGGCGGTGTTATTGCAGCTGTATTTCCTCTTCCAGTAATATTAATTTTAAGCTGAATGGTATTTGCACTTGAAATCGCATTTGGAGTTACAATATTCATAGAGTAGGTACCAATAGCACCAGTAAATGATTCTGGAATGGGCGTGGGCAAGGGCTGCACATTAATTGTAACGATATCTGAATCTAATTGATACTGCCCTGAAAGTGGACTAACAACAAATCGGGCCTGCAAGGATGGAATACTAAGAATGCCTGTTTCTAGTGGTCTGATTTCTTTTTTTGTTAACTCAAGCTCGTAATATCGCCGGCCAAATTTTCGTACCACCCGTTCAGGTGTAACATCTTTATTATTCTGCCAAACACCCTGAATGTCTTCCTGGCTAATTGAAATGGAACTCCACAATGATACTCGTCTGTATAATCTGACAGCATAATCAATGCTTTCTCCAATAAATATATTAGTGGTCGACACATCTGCCTCGAGAAAAATTGTCTTTGTATTGTGATTTGTAGGTGCGACTCTTTGCCGCAATGGCTGTTGGGTTGGCTGTGGTTGGTTTATGGTTCCTTCCCGAACAACTAGGCGAAGGGGTTTGGTTGAAAATACCCGCCCTTTATACGTAATTTTGAATGGATCAATAATAAATATTCCTGAGTCTTTAGGAATCAATTGAAACTGATATCGCCTTAAGCGATTTGAAATGCCATTTTGATAAGAAAATGATGATGACTGGCTCGTGGATATAATTGTAAAATTTTTGTTTAAATCTGGTTTTTGAATTGATTTATATAAATCACGGTCTGATCCACTAACCGATAATGTGAGCTGAAATGGCTCATTTTGATACACCTTAGACTTACTTATACTTGAGTTTAAATCAAAATCATTTGCGGTTAATGATAGTGTAAAAAATAGTATACCTAATAAAAATTTCGTCACTGTTAATTTACCACTCGCTTTGCCTAAATAATTGTTCAAGATCTTTTTGCTTTTGCTGCCTTGCCATTCGTTCAGCATCATCAACCAATTGTTGAATCTGTTGTTCGTTTAACTCTTCCGATTTACTGCTCATTTGTTGCTCTGATTCTGACTCATTTTCTTGTTGATCATCTTCTTTTGAAGATACCATAGATTCATTGGATTCTTGTTGTTCTGAACCGTTATTTTGTGGTGTAGATTCTTCATCTTTTGACGATTCACCTTGATTTCCAGAAGATGACTGCTGTTGCTGCTGTTGCTGTTGCCTTAAAGCAATTTCAATATTTTCTCTTGTTTTTTTATGGTTTGGATCACGTTTTAATACTTCTTTGTAAGCGGCTAAGGCCTTATCGAGTTGCTTTTGTTGAAGATATGATGTGCCAATATTGTATAAAGCATTGGTCTGCTGACGTGGGGATAGTTTTTCAACCGCTTCACTGTAGGCAGTTATGGCATTGGCGTAGTCTTTTTCTTTGTAAAAGACATTGCCAAGATTATAATTTAATTTTGCATTATCTGGTTGTTTTTTTAACGCATCACTATAGGCCATTTTTGCTTTTTGATAATCTTGATTACTGTAGGCTTTATTTCCTGGATGTGCCGCCATCAGGTTTGTTGATAATAAAAAAAACACCAACCATTGTGTTTTTGAAAAATATGCTAAGTACAATCGCGGGTAAATGTATTCCAACAATAATAAAAATAAGACGATCATTAATACCCAGTGGTAGCGGTCTATTTTGGTTACCTTCTGTTTTTGTTGCAGTAATTGGGTTTCTAAATTCGATAAATACACGTAAATCTTTTCTGCAACAATCGGACTTAAGTTACCATCAAACACTTTACCGTTGGTAACCTCTGCTAAGCGAGAAAGGTTGGTGTCATTCCGCTTAGAAATAACGATATTCCCAGCACCATCTTTTTTATAGTTAATGGTGCCATCAATGTTTAATGGAATTGGATCTCCTTGAGTTGAGCCTAATCCAACAACCACGGTATCAATCGGTTGATTATTAAAAAACCCATCAATTTTGTCTTGGTCTAACCCGTTGGAAAATTCTCCATCAGTAAAAATAATTAAGGTTGATGCGTTGTTTCCTTGTTTTTTAATTGAATTGCTTACTACTTGAAGCGCATTCATTATATTCGATCCAGCAGATCCAATCATTCCAACAAAAACATCATCTAAAAATAATGTAATTGCTGATAGATCACTGGTTAATGGTAAATACGTGTAAGCTGTGGATGAATAGGGAATAATTCCCATAATATCGTTTTGCAACTTTGGTAATAATTGATTGATATGATATTTAGCAACCTCTAAACGTGTTGTTGATTGATCTTTTGCTAACATACTTAACGATGTGTCGATTATAAAATAAATTTGACGGCCATTTCGCTCAACTGTTTCAATGCGCTCTCCAAATTGAGGTCTCATGAATGCAATGATCATTAGTAATAAAACAATTAATGCAATGGCTTTCTTCCAAAAAAAGAAGCCCTGATCACTAAGTTGTATGGTTTGATTCCAGCGACTTTGATGTTGAAAAAACTGCCATAATTTTAGGCGATCTTTAAACCTAAAATAATAAATAAGTCCCAATATTGGAACTAAAAATAACAACCAAGCGGCTAATGAATTTGAAAAAATCATGTTCTAACTCCAACTAAATACGAGACCATTAACCCTTCTCGAATAAGTAACAGGCCTATAATTATGGCCAATAGATACGGAAAAATATCCAAAACAATGATTTGCTTTGCTGAATCGATGGTTGATTTTTCGAGTTCATTAATTTCTTTATAGATTTTTTTTAATTCATCAGTATCTGTCGCATTAAAATACCTTCCATTTGTAATTGTTGAAATCTCTTTAAGAACTTCTTCATCAAGCTCTGTTAACACCAATTGGCCATTTGGATAACGTGCATAAATTTTTCCATATGTTGGATGATAAATTGGAATAGGAGCACCCTTTATTGTTCCAATCCCTATGGTATACACTTTTATATTTTTATTTTTCGCAAATTGCGCTGCAGATACTGGGTCAATTTGACCGGCATTATTCACACCATCTGTTAGTAAAATAATAATTTTTGATGTTGCGGATGATTGCTCCAGTCGATTAACCCCTGTTGCAAGAGCAAGCCCGATGGCTGTTCCATCTCCAGCATCACCAATATCCGTTTGGCTTAATTGATTCAGAATAATATCATGATCATAAGTTATTGGAGCTTTGGTAATTGCATCTTTCCCAAAAACAATAAGCCCAATACGATCATTACGTCTTTGCTTGAGGAACTTATTTAACGTATTTTTAGCGACTGTTATTCTATTTTTTGGTTTAAAATCTTCAGCGCTCATGCTGCCAGACGTATCGAGTACAACAACAATATCAATGCCCTTTTTCTGTTGTAACTTTTTTGCAGTAATAAGTTGCGGTTGGGCAAGTGAAATAACAACCAATAACAATGTGATAATTTCAATAAAACGAGTCAATTTGACTGCATTTAAGGCTCTTTTTGATTTTAATTGAGTCATCCAACTGGCTTTTGGAAATTTAACTGTGTGATCTGTTCTTGATCGTTTGACTAAACTATACATCAAGCAAATTGGGACAAGTAAAATAAACATAAAAGGATATTTAAAAATCATTGTTCCATTCCTTTAGCTATCTTTTTTATTCGCTTAAGCATGTCCTTTATGCTTGCTTCTGACCTTTCCGGATGTTTACTGAACTTGAAATGATCCAATTCTTCGGCAATTAAAATGAGTGATTTTGTCAGCGATTGATCCATTGTTTTGTTCAATTTTAATAGGCGTTTCATTTCAACAGTAGTTGCATCAATTACATTTATGTTTGTTTTATTTGTAAAATACGTGAAGAAAATTTCAGTTAATTTAAAATAAGCTATTCGTATCACTTCATCATCTGAATTGATTGTTTGTTCCAGTTGTTGCATTTGTTTTTGAAAATGTTCAAATGGTGTGATTTCTGGAATTTCTGATGCTTGAATTTGCTGCCTACGCTTTTTTGTTCGCCATGAATATAGGCTGACACCAAGAAGAATTAAAACGATTAAAATAAACGAAATAAGCGGCCAAGAAATAAAAAATAAACTTAAAATGGGTGCAATATCATTTAACTGATTTTTTGTTGGTGATACCAATGACTGAACAGATAAAATAATGGGCTTAAGTGTAGTGGGTGCCAGTCCGTTAATTGAGTTAATTGAAACTGTTGGGATAATAATGGGCTCAATAGAAAATACTTGATAAGAAAATTGATGAACTGTTGCCGTTGGCCGACGATCGATGCTATTTTCTAGTATTTCTAACCCATTTAAAGTCGGGGCTTTTAAATCAATAACAACCTCAGCAGGCACTTCAATCGTATATGTAATTTTATCTCCAACAAAGACTTTTTCAGGGGATAGGTAATGCGTTGGAAGACCCTGTATTACTACTGACATTAACGCAAAAAAAATGCTTTGTATCATTATTTCCTAGCCCTAAAATACTGTTGTAATGGTGCTATGGCATCATCCTCAGTCAAAATATTGATTGACCGAACCCCAACACTTTGAAACATTCGTTCACGCTGTTTTTTTCGGCTATTTAAAACACTTGTTATTTTTGACTGAAATTCTGATGAGCGGGTATCACAAAGTACTTCTTCACCTGTCTCAGCATCTTGCAAAGCAACAATTCCAGCAGGTGGAATAGCTACCTCAATAGGATCTTGAATGATAATTGGGATTACATCATGTTTCTGAGCTAGGGTTCTAAAGTCAGTATCGTAGTTATCAGAAATAAAGTCAGATAGTAAAAATATAACACTTCGTCGATTTAATGCATTCATCAAGGTCTGACATAATTGGCGCACGTTGGTTTGATTGGATGCCGGCTGATGGTTCACCATATGAGAAAGAAGGGTAAACATGTGTTGCTTCCCTTGTTTGGGTGGAATAAATGTTTCAACGGCATCTGTAAATAACGCTAATCCAACTTGATCGCCATTTGCTACAGCTGAAAAACCTAAGATACCCGCAATTTCGAGTGCTTTATCTAACTTGGATTGGTCTCCCGACTGGTAAAACTGTGATTGGCTCATATCAACAGCAATGATTGCTACTAAATCTCGTTCTTCTTCAAACTCTTTAATGTAAGGTTCATTCAATTTGGCGGTGACTCGCCAATCAATTCGTCGAATGTCATCACCGTAGGCGTATTGCCGAACTTCATTAAAATGCACGCCTTGCCCTTTAAACCGAGAATGATAGGCCCCACTAAAAATAGAATCCACCCAGCCCTTGGTTTGAATTTCGATGGTGCGAATTTTTTTTAATAGTTCCTTAGCGTTCACTAAGGAACCTCAACATTACCAAGAATCGTTTCAATGATTTTGTCGGCCGTCATTGACTCTGCCTCTGCTGCAAACGTTAAATTTAACCGATGACGCAAAACATCGTATGCAAGATGTTTAATGTCTTCAGGAATTACATAGTTTCGTCGCTGTAAAAATGCATATGCCTTTGATGCTGTGATAAATGCAATTGTTGCTCGGGGTGATGCTCCACAACGAATGTATGGTTGCAAATGATCCAACCCAAACTGCTCTGGTTGTCGAGTTGCCGTGATTAATCTGACAACGTACTCACTTACCTTTTCATCGATGTAAATTTGACCTGCCAATTGTTGAATATTGCTAATGGCATTAATGTCCATAACGGCATTACTAATGGTTGGAAACCCTTGTTGAAACCGTTTAATGATCTCTTTTTCTTCGTCAATTGTTGGGTAGGTTAACACCGTCTTAAAAATGAATCTGTCCATTTGTGCTTCTGGCAATGGATAAGTACCATCTTGATCCAATGGGTTTTGGGTTGCTAAAACAAAAAATGGTGCGGGAAGTTTATAAGTGTCATTTCCAATAGTAACCTGACGTTCTTGCATGCTTTCTAATAGTGCACTTTGAACTTTAGCTGGGGCCCGATTAATTTCATCCGCTAGTATAAACTGGGCAAAGAGGGGTCCTTTTTTAGTATCAAATGACTGTTTTTGTGTATTGTATATTTGTGTTCCAGTAATATCGCTGGGTAATAAATCTGGAGTAAATTGAATCCGCTTGTATTGCCCACCGAGTAATTGAGCCAGTGTGTTAATAATGAGTGTTTTAGCTAACCCAGGAACACCTTCTAACAAAACATGTCCATTTGCTAATAAAGCGACTAAAACTTTTTCTAAAATATCGTGTTGGCCAACAATTACAGCTTGCCATTGTTGATTCAAAATAGATATTTGATCATTTGCTGTTTTGATTAAGTCATTTGTTGATTGTTCTTGACTAACGGTTTGGTTCATTTTTATCTCCCATCTAAAAAGCTCCTTCATTATTATAGGCATTCATGGGACATAAGAAAAGTTTGAATTTCAAAAAAATTAAAAGTAGAATTAGATCATATTTCAAAATTATTGATATAAGAAAGGGGTGTATGTATAAATATTTAAACTACTAAATTTTTTACAACCTACAAAAATCTTAAGGAGATTATTAAAATGAAAAAATCAATATTATCTATCGTTATGTTATTAGTTGTTGCAACTGCAACAAATGCTGCACCAAGATTCGGAATTATCGGTGAGCAAGAAAATGGCTTAGGTGCTTTCATTACTGATGATATGTACAACGCACAAGTATCGTTTTCAAATTCAACGAATGATGCAACTGCAAAATCTGAAGGAACTAAAATTACAGTTGGTGCAAACTATAAAATTGCATTAGATTCAGTAACTGCTTTAACAGCGGGTGTTAACTACGCTACTATTTCTGGAAAAGCTTTTGGTACTGATATTGATACTAACACCACAATTGCTTTGTCTGCAGGTTTTGAAAGAGCATTATCTTCTAACATTGTATTAACAACTCAAGCAGATATTTATTCTACAAACACTCTGAAATATAAAGCTAATGCACTTGGCCTTCCAACATCTGATGAAAAAACTACTGCTCTTTTCTCAAATGGAAGAGTTGGTGTAGCTTACTTATTCTAATTTCCTAATCGAAATTAAACACAAATTTAAGGGTCGCTTATGCGGCCCTTTTTTTTGTGATTTTTTTGTGATTTTTGGGTATAACTAAATTATGGAACAAGCCATTGTATTTGGGGGATCTGGAGGGGTTGGTGCAGCTCTTATTAACGAGTTATTGCAACGTTACCCACATTGTCACATTCTGGTGCCATTACGATACTCGTCATCACTACAGCTTGTTGATGACAGAGTAAAACAGGTACATTGGGACCCAGATGATGACAATAGCCTTGCTGAAATCATTGCAAGTCATTCAAGTCAGCCATTTGATTTATGTTTAAGTGCCATTGGGGCACTGCACCAACCCAATATCATGCCTGAAAAAAAATTGGGGCAATTGGATATTGATCATATGGTTTGGTCATACAAAGTCAACGCAATTACTCATGCGATGATTATTAAGCATGTTGCTAAACACATGAGCAAAGCCAGCCCTGCGAAGATGGGGTTTTTAACCGCACGCGTGGGGAGTATTGGTGATAATAAACTGGGTGGATGGTATTCTTACCGTGCAGCGAAAGCTGCATTAAATATGATTTTACGTACTGCAGCTATAGAAATGAAACGGTACAATAAAACACTGACCATTTTTGGTATTCACCCTGGAACAGTTGATACAGCTTTATCTGAGCCGTTTCAAAATCATGTGCCTGAACACAAGTTATTTACACCAGCACAGTCCGCTAAATATATTTTCGATAATATTATTGATCAGGTGTCTGTTGATGATAGTGGATATGTATTTGCTTGGGACGGAGAAAAAATCCCTGAATAAGGCCGTGTTATTATGCATGTTTTATTAACGGGTGCTACTGGCTATATTGGAAAGCGATTAATTCCAGCGCTTTTAAAAGACAATCATACGGTTACATGCTTAATTCGACAGCCAGAGCGAGTGGATTACTTTACAAACCTAGGCTGCAACGTCATTATTGCTGATTTATTGACTGGAGAGGGCCTTTCCTCCGCGCCTAAGGATATTGATGTTGCTTATTTTTTAGTGCATGCCATGAGTGACCGAGTCAAAGATCTGGAAAATATGGAAGCAACTCTCGCACTAAATTTTTTAAAACTGTTAAAACCCACGCAATGCGAGCAAATTATTTATCTCAGTGGTCTTGCAAACTATGCTCATTTATCACTGCATTTGAAATCACGGGTCAATGTTGAAAATATTCTTCTACAAAGCCACATTCCAACCACAGTTTTAAGGGCAAGTATTATTCTTGGTTCAGGATCAGCATCATTTGAAATTATTCGAGACTTGGTTGAAAAATTACCTGTTATGGTAGCGCCGAAGTGGATTAATAATCGATGCCAACCTATCTCAATTCATAATATTATTCAATTATTACTCAAAGTTGTTCACCAAAAAGCGTGCTATGATGATGTTTTTGATGTTGGCGGTGCCGAAACATTAACGTTTAAAGACATGATGCTTAAATTTGCAAAATTTCGACAATTAAAACGATACATTATTTCAGTTCCCGTATTATCACTCAAATTATCTTCAATGTGGTTGTATTTTGTCACGTCCACAAACTTTTCGTTAGCAAAGTATTTGGTTGATAGCATGAAATCTGATAGCATCTGTGTGGATGACCGCATAAAACAATTGATTCCGTCCATAAAATACCTCAATTTTGATGCGTCGTTAAAGCGCACATTTACACGAATCGAGGAAAATACGGTTATTTCAAGTTGGAAAGATAGTTGGCATATTACAAAATCAAATACCATGGCCAAATATATTCAAGTGCCGTCCTATGGGTGTTTAAAAAACGTTCAAATTATTCCATTAACCGATGAGATTGCATGCATTGATCGCTTATGGTCAATTGGTGGAGATAATGGCTGGTATTTTGGTAATTTCTTATGGCGGATTCGTGGGTTTATTGATAAGTGCATTGGGGGTGTTGGATTACGTCGAGGCCGCACACACGCAACAAAAATAAACCCTGGAGATGCATTGGATTTTTGGCGAGTAATTTTAGCAAATAAACAGGAAAAACGGTTATTGCTTTACGCTGAAATGAAGTTGCCAGGGCAAGCCTGGTTGGAGTGGTCTATTTATAATGAGGATGGCAAAACACTATTGCGACAAGAGGCTACTTTTCGGCCACGAGGAATCATGGGGAGGTTATATTGGTATGGCTTACACTTGCCTCATGAAGTTATTTTTAGAGGAATGGCAAAACGAATTGCCAATTAGACTTTCTTTTCGTATCTAAAAAATGCACAATTTACTGTATTCGTAACCCAGATATTGGACGCAAATGTACAATTAAAATTGGAATAGTCAGGAAAATGAGCATCACATTCAAATGTGGAGAATATTTTAGTGACATGCAAGGTATTGCACTCGTTATGTTGAATGGCTTCTTGATAAAGCTGACCACCCCCAATAACAAAAACATTTGAATCAGTGCCTGCCTTCTCAAGGGCATCTGCCAACGATGAGGCCACAACGGCACCCTCAATTGTTGGCTGGGACTTGGATAAAACAATGTTTTTCCTGCCTGGTAATGGGCGAAACTTTTCTGGAATGGACTCCCATGTTTTTCGTCCCATAATTACGGTATTTTCCTTATTGCTTTTTAAATCTGTTGTTAAGGCTTTAAAATGAGCCATATCAGCCTTACAGTGCCAAGGAAGACTATTATTTATGCCAATTCCTTGCTTTAAATCATGCGCAACAACAACATCAAATGCCATTACACAGCAACCTCAAACTTTATAAATTCGTCATGTGTGTAATTTTTTAGTTCGAAATCATCAAAGGTTAATTCAAAAAATGGTTTATCTGCTATTTCAACCACTGGTCGAGGCTTTGGCGAACGGGTTAATTGCTGTTTAACGCCTTCCAAGTGATTTGAATACAAATGAGCATCACCAATGGTGTGTACAAAGTAACGTGGTTTAAGCGAACATTCTTTGGCAAGCATCATGAGTAACAATGAATAACTTGCAATGTTAAATGGTACACCAACAGCAACATCAGCTGAACGTTGATACAATTGCAGGTCAAGATGACCATTAGAAGCATAACACTGAAAAAAGGTATGGCATGGTGGCAACGCCATGCGATCTAAATCGGCAACATTCCAAGCTGTCACAATGTGGCGTCTGGAATCTGGATTATTTTTTAAGCCATCAATAAGCTGCGTTAATTGATCAATATGAGATTTGTTTAGTGACCCATCATCTTTAGTTTCATATTTTTCCCAAAATCGCCATTGATATCCATAAATTGGTCCTAAATTACCGTCATTGTCAGCCCAAGCATCCCAAATTTTTGTATTTAAATTATCGTTAATATTGGTTGCACCTCGAATAAACCATAATAATTCACGTAGCATGCTATCAAAGTATACTTTTTTGGTTGTTACAAGTGGAAACCCATCGCGCAAATCATAACGACTTTGTGTGCCAAAGGTTGAAATGGTCCCTGTGCCTGTTCGATCAGACTTTTCTTCGCCAGTATCTAAAATATGTTGTATTAAATTTAGGTATTCTCTCATATGAAATCATATTAACAAATAAGCACCATTTATAAAATGGGGGTACTAGTTTTGGTATACTAAGGATATGTTTCCTCAAGCGCCTCTATTTATCAATGATGACTTGGATATTCACACCATTTCTAAACGAAATTACCAGCGTCGTGAATGGCTAATGTCACAATGTGATGGGCCAATTGTAATTATGGCACCATCGCTTGGGCCCAACCAAGTATATCCATGGGCTCACTGCTACCAACCAGTGTATCAAGATAGTTTTTTACTGTACCTTACCGGTGTTAACCAAACCGGCATTGCGCTTGTGTTGGACCCAAAACGTAATGAACATCACATTTTTTTGCCAGAATATTCTGAAAATACCGTATTTTGGGATGGTGATTATTTTGCTGTTAATCATGCAAAATCTGAAGAATTTTTTAAACAACTTAATATTCATCACTGCCACTCTATGGCTGAACTCCAACCGTTTTTACTTGAACGTTTACGCTTAGAGTCATGCTGCCACATGATGCAGCAACGGTATAAAAGGAGCGCTATCAAAGATGAGGCCTATCGTTTACGTCAATCATTAAAGCGGAAACTTAAGGATAAAATTACATTTCACGATGTATCTGAATTATCTTGGAAGCAACGACTAATTCATGACTCTACAACCATTGAATGTTTTTATACTGCAGCACAAAAAACAGCCAATGCCTTTGCCAATGTACTATCAGGGATCCCCTATAACTCCGAAACAACGTTAACTGGACACTTAATTGGTGAACTTTTAAAAGAAAGTGAGTTTGGCCTTGGGTTTTCTCCTATTGTAGCTAAAAATGAAAATGCATGTATATTGCATTACACCAATAATAGCTCTCCCATTCAAAAAAATGATTTGATTTTAATGGACTTTGGACTGCGCTGGCAAAGTATTTGCAGTGATGTATCGCGAACGATCCCAGCAATTGGAAAATTTACCGATTTACAAAAACACCTTATGGATATTGTTTTAGAAACTCAACTAAAAACCATCGATATGGTTCGACCCGGAGTCAGTTTTAATGAGTTGAATGAGTTTGCATGGTCAACTCTTGACCATTTGTTGGAAACTAAATTCCATTCACGTGGCGGAACATACAAGCGAGATTATAAACAGCAGCCCCACAATATTGGTCACTTTTTAGGAATTCAAGTCCATGATGGAGACTCAAACCGCGCCTATCGTTCCCAAGCACTTGTTGAAAATAATGTGATTACGATTGAGCCAGGCTTATATGGTTTTTTTGAACTTAATGGAGAATCTCAGTCTCTAGGAATTCGAATTGAAGACAACCTGCGCCTGACAGCAACTGGAAGTGAAAATTTAACCCATGATATTCCAAAATCTTGGGAAAACATTGAAAATTACTTAAACAAACGATAGAAGAATACCACATTCATCTTTCAAACTTTTTAAGTAGACTGGTGACAAATCTTCTATGGTCAACAGCTCCTTATGAGGGACCATCTTTTGAATAAAAGAATTAAATTTTTTTACATTTGGATGTTGTGGAAATATTGAGAGGGTGACATGGTTTAATAATCTTTCTCTTTGCTTTGAATACGCTTTAAATTGCCGTTCAAGAGTATCAAATAAATCCTTTTCAAAAACAATATGGTGCGTTTCTTCTTTTGCATATCTAACTTTAATTAAATACGGTTGATCAACCTCATTTATAAATGGATCTTTCACCAAAATTTTTGCAGGGTAAATACACCATTCACAGGCCCCTTGGATCATTAGATCAACCCAATTCTGATTAATTTTAACTGTATTTATCTGAGCGAAAAGATGTTTCACAATACTGCGATTTGCATTGCCTAGCCAGCGGTCAAAATGAGGAAGCCCGATGTGTAAAGATGGCGTTGACTCAACTGGTTTAGACACGATATCAAATGGTTGTTCATACTCACAAAAACTTAACTTTTTCCAATCTAGGTAATTTAATTTCAACTTTTTAATTTTAATTGTTGATTCCCTTACTAAGATATTATGTTGAACACATTTTGAGATATCGTCCTTTGATAAAAAAACATCGCTAATGCAAAGTTGACTTATTTGTTTAACTTTTTTTGAGGGATACTTCTCATCAAACATTGCTTTTATTTCAGCTATTTTTAACCCTTTTCTTTTTAGGCGAATAACCTCTTTTAGTCGATTAACTGCTTCCTCGCTAAAATAACGAGTATAGCCAATGCTACGGGTTACTTCCCCTAAAAGTCCTTCTGATTCGTAATACCGTATGGTTCGTGGTGTAAGTTTAAATTTTTTTGTAATTTCATTCATTTTGAAAACTGAGCTTTCAAGCTCTAGATCTTTTTTAGATTCCATCTTATAGTTTTCCATATGGGCAATGATAACATAAAAGTTTCAGCGAGTATTTTATCCGCAAATTTCTTAACCCTAGGCGATGATATTGCAAAAGTTGAGTCAGCTGGTGTTGATTCATTACATTTGGATGTCATGGATAACCATATGGCACCAAGCTTGTCATTTGGACCTCCTGTAATCAAACCCATTAGAGGTATTACAAATCTTCCACTGGATGCTCATTTAATGATTGACGCTCCATGGATGTTTTTTGATGCATACATTCAATGCGATGTTAATGAAATTTGTTTCCATATTGAAGCTTACGATACAGCTGCAGTTAAACATGACTCAATTTTAGATCAATCACGAACAGTACAACATGTTGACTATGATCGTTTGCAAAACGATATCTCATATTTAAATTCAAAAGGGATAAAGCCTGGAATTACGATTAACCCAAATACAAATACTGATGTATTGCTTCCTATATTACCAAATGTAGATAGTGTGCTTATTATGAGTGTTCACCCTGGTTTTTCTGGTCAGTCGTTTATTCAAGATGCCGTGGATCGTGTTGCACAGGTTCGACGTCACTTTTCTGGAGAAATAAAAGTGGATGGTGGAGTTAATGACACCAATGCTCATCAATTAATCCAGGCGGGTGCCACTGTATTGATTTCTGCCTCATATTTATTTGCAAGCCCAAATTACAAAACAGCGGTAGCCGCATTAAAACAATAATCAATTAGAGGCTGTTTCACCGTTTATTCATGCATCGATTAATCCCGTCCTTAACATTGTTCACACGAAAACAGCAGCGTCATGGCTTATTACGACAAAATTACAGAGCCATTCAAACAGGTCAACAGCCGAAATTACATCAAATGACTGTTTGTGAGCGCCGGGAATTATTTGGCTTACCCAATCATGTTGAACCAATGGCAGAAAAAAATATAGCTAAAATACCTTTAGGGGTTGTCCAACTACCTAGTGCAATTTTTAATCAAAGTTTTTACCCATTAAAACAAGAGGAAGCATCCGTTATTGCTGGGGCTACTGGAATGGGAAAATTGGTCGAAACTCTAAATATTAAAAAGGTTAAAAATACATTAATGATTGAATGTGTCATCCCATTTAACCGATTACAAAAAGATGAGGTATCTGGTCATAAAATGGCTGAAGGAATTTATGATATTTATAATGCTGCACGAAAAGACCCATTACGAGCAATTACGAATAATAAAGGTATTATCAATGCGACATTTCCGTATTTGGATGCTTTAATTCCATCAAATGCAATAAAAGCCACGGCCATATTATTAAGTCATGCCATTGATTCTGGCATTGATTTTAAATCGAATCGCCCCCAATACGGTCCATTAGTTCACTGGGAAATCTGTTATAATTCAACTACGCTGATTGGCCGAATTAAAAGCCCGATTCTTGATACTTATTCTTTGAACAAATGCGATGAAAAGCTTACTGAAGATGCGGTGGCGATCTTTGGAAAAGAAAACACAAAGGATCCAACCCTATTTGCAAAATCCACTGGGGTCTTAGCAATTTTGCAAAATCTTGCTGCACTTCGATCCATCTTTTTTAAAGGAAACCGAGCTCATCATATGGATCACCATAATGCAGGAACAGGTGATATTGTACGACTTGATGTTCCACAAGATGTGGACGGTACTAGCAATGCGACAATGGCATCCCTAGTCGAAAACTATGTTACAAATGTTAATATACCATTGAACTCATTCTCTGTGGCGGGCCATTCGATTGTGGTCTCTGGCCTGTTTGATATGCAGGGCTCAAACGCAGTAACGTTATTAAATCATTGTGATATTACAATAGAAACAAAAACTCCAGAAATTATTGCCCAAATTTTTTATAGGCAAATAAATAAAAGGAAACAATCAACCGATCGTTTTATTTCTATGTTAAATGACCCGTTATTTTTAGCTGAACAAAACAAAAAAATTATGGCTACTGATGAAAAAAATGAAGATAATACATTAAACCGCCTTGAAAAACGACTTGGGCATTCCTTAATCATTCAAAATGGACATGATGTTGTTCAATTGGGCAACTCAACCGTTCGACAAAATGTTCGATTGCATGTCGGAGAAACTCAAGGGGCTAATCGTGCCAATGCCTATGCAGAACTTTGTCGCCAAATAATGAACAAAATGACTCCTAAAACAGGTTGGGAAGCAAAGGGGGGAATCTTATCAAATTACCATACTGATCGAGGCCCTACATTTAATGCAACGATAGACGCTAATAAATTCACCTCTCTGGGTCTAAATTTACCTGACATTGTAAAATTATCGAAAGATTCTATTAATGACTCGTATCTTGCAAATGAAATAAATATAGCGGCTTTAGAGGGGATGATTGGTAATGATCTTGCGACTGGCCAAGATAGTCGAGGTAATATTGCCTCATTTTTATTTGCCGCTACTGAAAACAACAACGGACATGCACGTCCATTTATTGTTATTGAACACTTTAACCATAAGGTGATCATACGATCTGGATTTCCAATGGCCTCTGCTAGAACAGCTGTTGGCCGTGTAGTAAATGCATTGGACAGTGTGCGTATTGCACGTGAAGAGATGGGCATTCCTATTGATGGCAATGCAACTGGTAAAGTAAATCAATTGGATGAAAAAGCGTGCTTAGCAGCTATTACGCGTGCACTCAATAAAGTAATTGAACTAAGTAGATCAACATAGTCCCCCCCCTTTTTTTCTTTATAGGTCGATGTGCTTTTTTAATTCTTCAACAATTGCATCTTCGCTTCGAAAGCCAACAATTCGTGCAATCTCTTCGCCACCTTTAAACACAACACAGCATGGTAACCCAGTGATTTGGTAATCTGCAGCTGACTGCTGGTTGTTGTCCGCATCAAGCTTTAATACCTTTAACTTATCGTTGTACTTTTCTGAAATTGTTTCAATGACAGGCGCCATCATACGACAAGGCCCGCACCACTCTGCCCAAAAATCAACCAAAGCTGGACGGTCGCTTTCTAGAACTTCATTTTTAAAATTTTCATCTGTTGCTACTGTTACTGACATAATTTCCTCCTGAATTTAATCTATCGAACTGTTAAGAAAAATGCAAATCACGCTTATGAATATAGATCGTGATACTCTGATAAAGCAAATGAATCTGTCATCCCTGAAATATAATCACAAACAATACGTTCGTTGGTTTCATCCTCACGTCCCTGATAATAATCTTTTGGTATCAACCTAAAATCTGCAGATAAAGCTTTAAATAAAGTTTTAATTATCATTTGACCTTTTTTATTTGAACGATAAATATCATAGTGACTGTAATAATTATCAAACAAAAACGATCTTAATTGATTAATTTCGTCTTTGAACTCATTTGAAAAGATAATCAACTCTTTTGGTGTAGCCTGAAGCTCAGCTAATGTAGAAATTCCAGATGTTTGAATTTTTTCTTTCGCAGTTTGAATAACATTTCTAATTTGATTGGTAATCAGTTTGGAATGCATTAGATACGCATACTGCTTTTCAGATAAATTAGCATACTCTGACAACACTTCGTTGCTAAATCGTCGCCAAATACTAACATGTTTTACCAAATCACTATCCGATAAGATTGTGGCAGTAATTGCATCATCTACATCATGAGCAGTATATGTGATTTCATCCGCTAAATTAACAATTTGAGCTTCTAAAGACACAAATGAGTCTGAATGATCCGCCAGTGGTTGATCATAAGGGGTTTTATGCTTTTGAATGCCTTGCCTAACTTCATAACTAAGATTTAAACCAGGAAAGTTTGGGTACTTTGACTCCAGTAAATCAACGATTCTTAAGGACTGTTCATTATGTTCAAATCCTTCATGCTCTGACATTAATTCGTTTAGGGTTTCTTCACCTGCGTGCCCAAAAGGAGGGTGCCCAAGATCATGAGCCAAGGAGATAGCTTCGGTTAAATCTTCATTTAGGCGCAATAATCGAGCCATATGACGAGCAATTTGAGAGACCTCTATGCTATGCGTTAATCGTGACCGAACATGGTCTTTTTCCGTTGAAACAAATACCTGTGTTTTATGTTTTAACCGACGGAACGACTTCGAATGGATAATTCGATCTCGGTCACGTTGAAAACAAGTTCTAGTAAGATCAAGAGACTCATTAAACTCTCGTCCCTTTGATTGAATGCTCTTTACAGCAAGTGGTGAAAGAATCTGACTTTCGATTTCCTCGAAATATTCTCTCAACTAGCCTACCAAAGAAAAGCGTTCAAAAGATGTTACTGTTGTATCAGCAGGTAATAAGTCTTTAATTGATTTATCTCCATCCTTAACAAAAGCTTGTTCAACTAAACAGTTTTCTTTATAAAACTTTGATAATCGGCCTTGGATTATTTTATCAACAACTTGCTCTGGCTTTCCTTCTGCAATCGCTTGTTTACGTAAAATATCCGTTTCGTTGCTTATATCTTCAGTTGGAACTTGATCTGATGAAACATATGGAGGATTCATTGCAGCAACTTGCATGGCAATATCGCGTCCAACTTCTTCATCAACACTTGACGTAAATTCTACAACAACACCAATTTTTCCGTTTGTATGTTCATACTGTGCAAAGCTACCTGAAGTTGACTTAACTTTGAATTGACCAACATTGATGTTTTCACCCAACTGCAATACAGCATCAGAAATTAATTCACCTACTTTTGAGCCATTAACGTCTAAATCTCGTACATCATCTACAGTAGAAGGATTATTGGCGGCAATAACTTCGGCTATGGTTGAACCTAAAGCTTTAAAATTATCATTATTTGCTACGAAGTCTGTCTCACAGTTAAGTTCGAGTAAAACAGCTGAAGATCCTTTTGCGTAAGCAATAACGCGTCCTTCTTTGGTGGTTCGGTCTGACTTTTTAGCTGCTTTTGATAATCCCTTTTCGCGTAAAGACTTTATTGCTGCTTCAATATCTCCGTTGGTTTCTTGCAATACTTTTTTGCAGTCCATCATACCAACACCTGTTTTTTCTCTTAATTCTTTAACTAATGCTGCTGTAATTGCCATGTTTATCTCCCTATTGTTCTAAACGATTATCTTCTTCGTAGCGACCTTCAGCAACTAAAACGTTATTTGCTGAATCATCGTTATTAGCAGAAACGGTTTCTGCAGCGCCTTCTAAAACAGCGTTTGCAAATACTGAACAAATTAATTTAATTGCTCGAATAGCATCGTCGTTACCAGGAATTGGATAATCAAGATGAGTTGGATCTCCATTCGTATCTACTAATCCAATCACTTTAATGCCTAGTTTCTTAGCTTCTTTGATTGCTAACTCTTCTTTCGCTGTATCAACAATAAAAATTGCTTTAGGAAGATAACGCATATCTTTAATTCCACCTAAATAATGTTGTAAGCGAGCTAATCTCTTTGTTTTTCTTGATGCTTCTTTCTTTGAAAGTTGATCAAAAACACCTAAGTTTTGGTCTTCTTCAAAACGCTTTAATTTTTTAACACTCGCGCTGATTGTAATGTTGTTTGTCAACGTTCCACCCAACCAACGTTGATTTACAAAAGGCATTTTGCAACGCTCAGCTTCAGTGGCAATAGCATCTTGAGCTTGCTTTTTAGTACCAACGAAAAGGATTGTTCCTTTCTTTGCTACTGTATCTTTAACGTAGTTATAAGCATCTTTTATTAATTCAACGGTTTGCTGTAAATCAATAACGTGAATGTCATTTCTTGATGTGTAAATGTAAGTATCCATTTTTGGATTCCATCGTCTGGTTTGGTGACCAAAATGAACACCTGATTCTAATAACTCTCTCATAGAAACAGGGTAGTTTCCTTGCTTTTCTTCTGTTTGTGCTGTTTGTTTTTCGTTTGCCACTAATTGCCTCCTTGCAAAATCGTATAATAAACCCGGGCTATCGCTACGTCAAGTCAGATGGATCGCAATATTAATGATCCTGATTTTGTTTTAAGGAAAGGGTATTAAATAATTTGTAAGCATCAAAAATAGTTTCTACATACAGGGGGGTTACTTTTCGGGCCTTTTCCCAATCTGCTTCGCATTGTTTTGGAAGGATGCATGACGATATTCCCAGTAGTTCCATAGCACTAATATATCGATCAAGATGTGCAATGGGCAGAATTTCCCCAGTTAATCCAACTTCACCCAAAATTGCGAAATCTTTTGGGACTGGACGAGAAAAATGTGATGACCATACCGAAAAACAAAGAGCTAAATCAATATCTGGCAATTGTGTTTTAATTCCACCAACCAATGAAATAAAAACATCTTTTCCAGCTAACTTCAGTTGAAAAAACTTATCTAAAATGGCAACCATCAAATGTGCACGATGGTTATCTAAGCCAACAAATGTGCGCTTCACATGCTGATAGCCGGCTTGAACAACCAATGATTGGCACTCAACTAGCATCCCCCTTGTTCCAGACAAAACAGCCGTTGTTATTGATCCTGCCAATGGTGGTTTTTTAACATCTGACATCAAATGATAATTTTCACCAAGGGCTTCCAATCCCTCAGCTTTCATTCGGAATAAGCCAGTTTCATTGGTTGTCCCGTATCGATTTTTTAATGCTCTAAGCATGCGAATTGACATGGATCGTTCGCCTTCAAAAAATAAAATAACATCCACCATATGTTCCAGCATTTTAGGGCCCGCCAATTGGCCATCCTTGGTAATGTGACCAACAACAATGCCTATGGCTCCAACTGATTTTACTGCATTAATAAACATTGATGCACACAAACGAACTTGGTTAAGCGCACCAGGCATTGATGTTAATTTTTGGCTCATTACCATTTGAATAGAATCCAAAATAACAACATCAGGGGATTCTTTTTCTATCATGGATATAATTGATTCCATATCGGTTGTTGCAGAGATATAAATCTGGTCTGGCAGGGTCTTTGATAGTCTCTGTGCACGATCTTTAATCTGCAAGGCAGACTCTTCTGCTGTAAAGTACAATGTCTTTTTTCCTGAGGAAGCACATGCCAGGGATGACTGCAATACTAAGGTTGATTTGCCGATGCCAGGTTCGCCACAAATTAAATTCACACTGCCATGCACCCACCCACTCCCCAACACTCGATCTAACTCATCAAACCCTGATGTTAATCGTTTTGTTTCAGGTTCCTGAACATTGACTAGTTTGGTGACACCAAAAGAGGTCTCTTTCGAGACCCCTGTTTTTTCGATGATTGTAATTGGCTCTAAGGAGTTCCATTCAGAACATTGATCACACTGGCCTTGCCATCGTAAATATTCAGTGCCACACTCGATGCATTCAAACGCCGTTTTTGGCTTAGAAGGCATTAATTAGTTCTTTGGATGATAGAATATTATCTTCCTTAGGCTTTTGTTTTAATTGCCTAATATTAAATGACACTTTTCCTTTGACTAACGTGCAGCTTATCGAAACATCGCGCCTTAAATTACGCTTTAACAATGCATCCGCCATCGGATCTTCGACATGTTCTTGCAAGGATCGACGCAATGGACGTGCACCCATTCGTACGTTCGTTCCCTTTTCAGTGACCAATTGAACCACTTTTTTATCAATTTTTAGTCGAATATTCTTTTCTTTTAACCGGTCTGATAGCTCGTCGACTAATATTTCTGTAATTTGGATCATAATGTCTTCACCAAGTTGCTTAAATATCACAACATCGTCGATTCTATTGATAAACTCTGGACGAAACTCTCGTGCAACTTCATCTTTTAATTTTTCTTTCATGTTGCTATAGTTTGCCTCGTCTTCTGATACGGTTTGAAATCCAAGAGATGTTGTTTTTTGAATATATTTCGCACCTACGTTCGATGTCATGATAATAATCGTGTTTTTAAAGTCAACGGTACGACCATTAGAATCCGTTACATGCCCATCCTCTAATATCTGTAATAAGATATTCAATACATCAGGTGATGCCTTTTCAATCTCATCAAATAAAACAATTGAATATGGTTTTTGACGAACTGGCTCGGTTAATTGCCCGCCATCATCATACCCAACATACCCAGGTGGTGACCCGATAAGACGACTAACAGTATGCTTCTCCATGTACTCAGACATATCAATTCGTATCATTGCATCTGCTTTTCCGAATAAATTAATTGCCATTTGCTTAGCAAGCTCAGACTTACCAACCCCAGTTGGGCCCAAGAAAAGAAATGATCCGGTTGGACGTTTTGGATTTTTTAGTCCAACTTTTGACCTTTTTACAGCTCTAACAACAGCTTTTACAGCTTCTTCTTGACCAATAATTTTTTTAGTTAAATCCTGATCCATCTTTAGTAGCTTTTCAGATTCTTCTTGAGTAATTTTTGTTACCGGAATACCCGTCCACATGGCCACTACCTCAGCAACTATTTGTGCATCAACTATTTTTGCTGCATAGCGCTTTTCCAAATCTGACATTTTTCCTGCATTCGATAGAAGTTGTTTCTGACGTTCTTTTAATGTCATGGCTTGGTTGGAATCATCTTTTTTATTGGCTAAATCAAGTTCCGAATTTACAATTTCTAAGTCTTTAAATACCTGTAAAGAATCTTTGGATAATTTTGATGATTCAAGCATTACCTTTGATGCAGCTTCATCAATAATATCAACTGCTTTATCTGGTAATTGTCGATCTGTGATAAAGCGAGATGACATTTCTACAGCCTCTAACAATGCATCTTCAGTGATAACAACATCATGAAATTCTTCATAACGTGATTTGATCCCCTTAAGAATCTCAAGTGTTTCATCTTTCGATGGCTCTTCAACCAATACGGATTGAAAACGTCTTTCTAATGCGCCATCGCCCTCAATATGCTTACGATATTCATCAAGCGTTGTAGCACCAATGCATTGAAGCTCACCTCGAGCAAGTGCTGGCTTAAATAAATTTGCCGCATCCAAGCTTCCTTCAGAACTCCCTGTACCAATAATTGTGTGTAATTCGTCAATAAATAAGATTACATTATTTGATTTTCGAACTTCTTCCATTATTTTTTTTACTCTGTCTTCAAATTCTCCTCTATATTTTGTTCCAGCAACCAAAAGGCCTAAATCTAAGGTGATCAAACGTTTATCTCTAAGTTTTTCAGGCGTACTTTTTAAATGAAGAATTTGTGCTAAGCCTTCAACAACAGCTGTTTTACCAACACCAGGCTCTCCTGTTAGAACAGGATTATTTTTAGTTCTTCTTGATAAAATTTGAATGACCCGCTCTAATTCTTTAACGCGCCCAACAACTGGATCTAATTTATTTTCTTTAGCTAGCGCTGTTAAATCTCGTCCAAACAAGTCTAGCGTTGGTGTTGGAACCGTTGATGATGACTGACGTGTGGACTCTACGCGTTTTCCAAGAGCCATGAATAATGCTTCTTTAAATTTTGAACTTTTAATCCCCAATTCTTGCAGGACTTTGGCAGCAATATTGGTTGGGTCTCTAAAAATAGATAAGAATAAATGCTCTACGTTTACATAATTATGTCCCAACTTTCTTGCCTCATCCCAAGCGTTTGAAAGTATCTGTTTTGCCTGTTGAGTAAACGGAATATTTGGGCTAGATTCACCAGTTTGATTTAGATCTAGTCGTTCTTCAACAAGTTTTTTTATTTCATTAATTTCGATATCCAGGCTAACCAATGCCTTTACAACGATATTTTCTTCATCGTGAATAATTCCCAGTAAGATATGCTCTGTTCCAACATATGAATGATTGAATCGCTTTGCCTCTTCTTGAGCAACCATAATTGCCTGTATTGCTTTTTCAGTAAATCTAGAAAACATTAATTTCTCCCTTATAAAATGCTTATTTTTATCTTATTAAATTTAACAGTCGACCACAAGTTTTGATTAATTTATTTCCTAATTTAAAATTTTCTTGTATTTTTTTAAGTATGTCAGCGTCGGTTATTTCGATTTCTAATCAAAAAGGTGGTGTAGGAAAAACCACATCCGCTGTAAATATAGCCTTGTACATTAGTGAATTTGGCTATCGGACACTACTTATCGACCTAGATCCTCAAGCCAATGCAACATCAGGCATTGGTATTAATATCGATCAAATTCATCATTCTATTTACGACGTAATTTCAAATGACGAAGCTGTAGAAGATTGTATCTACCCAACCCCCTTTCAAAACCTACACTTACTCCCATCATCTACACACCTAGCTGGCGCAGAGGTTGAGCTATCAAACACTGTTTCACGTGAAACAATTTTGAAGAAACGACTCTCACCCATTAGTGATAGCTACGATTTTATTATTATTGATTGCCCACCCTCATTGAGCCTTTTAACATTAAATGCCTTCTCTTTTACGGATCACCTAATTATTCCTGTACAATGTGAATATTTTGCACTTGAAGGATTAGCAAAACTCCTCTCAACAGTGCAGTTAATCAAAGATCGATTAAATCCAAAACTAAATATACTAGGAATTGCCCTTACAATGTTTGATCGACGGACCTCACTTAATCGACAAGTCGTTCAAAATGCAAAAAATCATTTTCAAGATTTAATTTTTGATACAATAATACCTAGAAATATTCGATTGGCTGAAGCCCCAAGCTTTGGACTTCCCATCGCACTATATGAGCCAAAATCATCTGGCTCTATAGCATATTATCAATTAACCAAGGAGGTTTTAGAACGTGCCAACACAACACAACCGATTAGGGAAAGGGCTTGACGCTCTTATCCCAAATGTAATCCCAAATACTCAATTAAGTATTGAGCAAATTCCAATCGATGAGATATCACCGAACCCATTTCAGCCGCGTCAGATTTTTGACCAACAGGCACTTAACGAGCTCGCACTTTCTATTCAACAACATGGTTTAACTCAACCCGTTCTAGTGCGGCAAACTGATAATGGCTATGAACTTGTTGTAGGTGAACGACGCCTTGAAGCGTGTAAAATAAATCGAGCAGCCACCATTCCAGCAATTATTAAAAATATCAGCGATAAAGAATCCTGTGAAATTGCCTTAGTAGAAAATATCGATAGGGAGAATTTAACCATTATAGAAGTTGCCAGATCACTAAAGCAACTTATCGATGATTTCAACTATACACAAGAAACACTTGGTGAACTCTTTTCTAGGTCAAGATCAAGTATTGCAAATATTTTAAGATTGCTAAAACTACCGGTAGATGTTCAGGATATGATTTTGACCAATGAATTATCTGAGGGGCATGCAAGAACACTTATCGACTTTGCCTCAGATCCAGAAAAATGCCTATCTCTAGCTAAAACAATTATAGATAAAAAACTTTCGGTCAGACAGGCCGAGAAATTGTCCAAAGAAAATAAAAAAGTGAAAGAAAAGCCAAAACAACTTCAATTATTTGACAATTACATCGAACGACTATCAGAAAAACTTCAAACCCCAGTCCACATTAAACACAGAAAGAATCAATTAACTGTCACATTAAGCTATGACCGATTTAAAGATTATATTGATTTTTTAGATCAGCTTTGTATGATCGAAATGAATCCATCCGAATCTTAAAATAAAAGAAATCCTCATCGGCACGAATTGTTTGAATGGAGTCAAATGACTGCAAGACATCTTTTTGCCTAGCAGAAATTGGTACCCAACAAAGTGCATTTGATCTGTATTGATGAGGACGAAACATCGATAAATACATCAATAGTTTAGGAGGCTTAGCAAACGCTTTTGCTGAAAAAGACGTGATTTTGCCCCCTGAGTAGTTTTTTGTAAAGCTCTGGACATCTCCATTGTAAATATGCAAATTATCTAATTCTAGCGAAGATTTAGCATACTCTAAAAACTCCCTCTTTCTTTCTTTTGATTCAATACAAATTACCTCAACGTTCGACATAATGGACAATACAATTCCTGGCAATCCTGACCCAGAGCCTAAATCAACATGAATTTTCGAATTTGAAATTTGCTCGGCTATATTAATAGAATCTTGCACATGATAGTGCAACTGACCATAACTACGTTTAGAGTAAATATTTGTAGTTTCATTAAATTCTTTTAATAATTGGATGTATTGATTAACTTTTGGATCGAACATGTGCCAATAATATCATTAAATCAGCAGGATTTATCCCAGCAATTTTTTTTGCCTCAAGTATTGTGGCAGGACGATGATGGGAAAGCTTTGCAATACTTTCGGATCTTAAGCCATTAATCGAAGAATAATTTAATGATGAAGACAACATAAAATCATCCATTTCTTTCAATTTGAATACTTGCCTTTCCTGGCGCTTTATATACCCCTCATATTTAATTTCAACACATGCACGCTCTACAGTTTCACGTGAAAAAGTACTCGCAAGCTCACTAATAATCGCCTCATGGTTTATATCTGGACGCTTGATAACAGAGCTATACGGTGCTCTTTCAATAGAAAAATCTGCAGCTAACTCTTTTGATATTGAACGCTTCTTACAAAAAGCAATACAATTCTTTCGATCTTGATCTAAATGGCGAATATGCTGAATATCGTTGGTGGATAATAAACCTTGATCATAAGCAAACTCAGATAATCGAAATAACGCATTGTCCTGACGCAATAATAATCTAAACTCTGAGCGAGCAGTCATCATCCTGTAGGGCTCATCAATAATATTTTTTGAGGTCAAGTCATCGATCAAGGTACCAATATAAGATGTTTCACGTGAAACAATATGTGTTGGTTTACCAGCGGAAACATTGGCTGCATTCATACCAGCAACCAATCCCTGGGCAGCTGCCTCCTCGTAACCAGATGTTCCATTTATTTGACCTGCAAAAAACAAACCGGATACAGGTTTCGATTCAAGCGTTGGATATAATTGATTGGGAAAAACAAAATCATATTCAACAGCATAACCGGGTTTTAGAATTTTTGAATTTTCTAATCCTGGAATTTCGTCGAGTATTTGGCGCTGGACATCTTCAGGAAGGGAAGTATTAAAGCCTTGTATGTAGATCTCAGTTGTTGATTCGCTTTCTGGCTCAATAAACAAATGGTGAGATTGTTTATCTTTAAATCTAACAACCTTGTCCTCTAAAGAAGGACAATAACGAGGGCCAATTCCCTCAATAAGCCCAGCATACATTGGCGAACGATCCAAGTTAGCTGAAATTATTTCATGGACCTTAGTATTGGTATTGGTGAGGTAACAATCAACCTGATGACTGATCCGATCAAAATTAGACGTTCTGAATGAAAAATGTAAGTTTTCTTGATCCCCAGGCTGACGCACCATTTTGGAAGTATCAATTGTTGTTGAACAAACCCTAGGTGTTGTTCCTGTTTTTAAGCGACCTAATTTAAAACCTAATTTCTCGAGACTACTTGATAAAAAATTAGAAGGAGGTTCACCCATTCGACCCTCAGACTTATTTGATAAGCCAATATGAGTTAGCCCCTTTAAGTAGGTTCCAGTAGTAACTACTACGGAAGATGCATAAAACTGTTCCCCATGCGATGATACAACGCCACTAATAGAGGATTGATTCAGAATAAAATCAACAATCTCTAATTCAAAAATAGAAATATTGCTGTAACTTTTAATTTTATTCTGGACATATTTGGGATATTCATATTTATCATTTTGTGTTCTTAAAGCATGAACAGCAGGTCCTCGAGAACGATTTAAATATTTAATTTGTAAATAAGTGTTGTCAGCAGCTTCTCCCATAATTCCACCCATTGCATCAATTTCTCCAACAATTTGCCCTTTAGCAGAACCACCTATGGATGGATTACATGGCATACTAGCAGCTTTAGAAAAATCTAAACAAAAAACAGCAACTTGAACACCTTTTCTTGCTGCTGCTAAAGCCGCTTCAGCTCCCGCATGCCCACAACCAACAATAATCACATCAAACCGTTTTGTCATGGCTCTATGATAATGAGGCTAGATAAATTGTGCAAATAGAAGTTTAAATAAAGGCAATAAAGAACTTGAATAATGAATCCTTTTAAAATGTACCTAGAGATGATAGTTTTAAAACAATGACAAAAATAGGAATATGTGATTATTCGGATTACGATTATAAAGCTGAATTTTGGTTAAATAAAAATAGAGAATACGAGCATTTACTGGAAACACAAATAATTGAAACTCTTCTCAATCAATTTGTGGACACTAAAGATAAAATATTAGATGCTGGCTGTGGGTTTGGACGCTTAATACCAAGTTATGAACATCTATTTAAAAAATGCCACTTAGTTGATTATGCAAATCAATTAGTTGAACAAGCAAAAGAAAACAGAGAAACAAATGATAAATTTAAATTTTACACACAAAGCTTATATGAGCTGAACATAGAAAGTAATGTAAATGCCATTATCTCCATTCGAACATTACACCATTTGCAGGATCTAAATCAGCTATTTCGAAAATACAATGAAGCACTAACAGAAAACGGAACATTAATTTTAGATGTCCCAAATTATTACCACTTAAAAAATAAACTTAAACATCCAATGAGAGCAAAAGAACCAATGACTAAGCTGTCAGAAAACTTTTTTAATTACGATCCAAGTTATGTAATTCAATGTTTAAAAAATAATAACTTTGAAATAGTAACTAAACGACAACTAGGAATGTTTAGAATTCAATTAATTAAACGTTATATTCCAGCAAAATTACTAGTGAGTTTCGAGCTTTTTTTAAACTTTTTTATTAAAAGACTCGATATTTCGCCGAGTGTTTACGTTGTCGCGAGAAAATGTGGATAACATTGTGGAAAGCAGAGATTTTAGGTATATTATGCCCAATAGAGATTGTGGATAACTATGTCAATAACTAAAGAAGAATTACTGAATCATTTAAAAAACGACCTCAGTGAGCCAAATTTACAAATATTTAAAAATTCAGTTGAAGTTGATCAAGAAAACAATAGTTTAAAACTTGTCGTTACAGATCCGTATATGAAGCAATGGATTGAAAATAAATGTTTATCAATAATAAAGTCATATGTGGATTTAGCAGTTCAAATTGATGTTACTGAGAATGGGGATACAAAAGAAACAAATCAATTGGAACTGTTTAACACGCCAGCAACTCCGCAGCCATCACGATTTAATTCTCTATTCACATTTGATCGCTTTATTGTTGGTAACAATAACAGATTTGCTTACGCTGCTGCAGAGGCTGTATCGAAGCGTCCAGCAAATGCATACAATCCCTTATTCATCTATGGGTCAGTGGGCATTGGAAAAACACACTTGTTACACGCAATAGCTAATGAGATATCAAAAAACAATATGAATGTTTGCTTGGTTACATCAGAAAAATTTACCAACGACTTAATTAACTCCCTTCGTAACAGATCAACTAGTGAATTTAAAAATAAATATCGGAGTATAGATGTTTTGCTTATTGACGATATTCAATTTCTTGCAGGAAAAGAATCAACACAAGAAGAATTTTTTCATACATTTAATGAGCTTCATGGGCAAAATAAACAAATCGTAATTACGTCCGATTGTCCACCAAACGATATTCCCACATTACAAGACCGATTAAAGACTCGTTTTAGTTGGGGGCTAACAGCTGATATCCAACCGCCAGAATTAGAAACAAGAATTGCGATTCTAAGAACTAAAATTGAAGATAATAACACGCCAATTTCAGATGATGTACTTAACTATATCGCGTCTCAATTTCCAAACAATGTTCGAGAATTAGAAGGGGCGATGAATCGAATAACAGCTTATGCTAACCTCCTTGATTCTAACATCGATATAAATGCAGCAAGTAAAATTATAAAAGACTTAATTAATGAACATAGTAAAAAGCCACTGACCATTCCACAGATTAAACGTATGGTCGCGAGTCATTTGAATATTAACTTTGATGAATTATCATCCAAGGTAAGAACAAAAGAGATTGCACTTGCAAGACAAATAGCCATGTACTTATGCCGAGAGGTTACCAATGTATCACTATTAAAAATTGGAGAGAACTTTGGAAAAAGAGACCATACTACAGTTATGCATGCAATTGACAAAGTTAAGCAATTATTACTGAGTGATGATGATGTTAAAACAATTGTTGATAACCTTAAACAACAAATACACAAATCCTATGAATAACTTTGTATAAATGTTGTGGACAAAATGTTGAAAAATACACGATGTGCAATACCGACATTCTTTTAAGATGAAATCCACATAACTATCCACACAATTATAAGTGTGATTTAGACTCAACTTATGGACTTTTACAGATATTCAGACTACTATTATTACTACTTATATTATTAATATATAATAATTATATAAAAGCTATTAGGAGATCGTTATGAAATTCAAAGTTGATCGAACAGAACTTACATTAGGAGTGAATACTGTATGTAAAGCGATTTCAAATCGTACCACGTTACCTGTGTTGGAAAATTTATATGTGAAGCTAAATAATAATCAGATAACCTTACGAGGAAATGATTTAGAGTTGGGCATTGAATATGTTTTGAATGTTGAAGTTTTAGATAATTCAGGTCCTGACGGAGTACTGATAAAAGCCGGAACATTAAGTGATATATTAGCCAAATTAAATTCTGATTTTGTTGAATTTGAGTTAAATGAATCGTTTAAATGTAATATAAAAGCAAATTCTGTAGATTTTGATATTTTTGGTATTAATTACGAAGAGTACCCACAGTTTCCAGATGTCGAACGTGATGTTAGCTTTGATCTTCAAACAGAAACGATGTCCGACTTAATTAAGCATACAATTTTTTCAGTCTCGTATGACGAAACGAAGCAGTTTTTAAATGGGATAAAAATTGAAGCTAAGGATAATCGTTGTGATTTTATTTCTACTGATGGGTTTCGATTATCCTTGAAATATTCAGCTTTTGAATCACCATTACCTGAGTTTTCATGCATCGTACCATTTAAGACAATGAATGAGTTATCTAAAATCTTAGGTGCGGTAAAATCTGAGCAAATAAAAATTAGTTTATCTGAACGTCAGATTTCATTTCAGGTTGGTACATCGTTAATTGTTTCTCGTTTGATTAATGGTCGTTTTCCAGATTATAAGCAAGTTATACCTAAAAATACGCTATTTGAATATAAGATTTCACGTCAATTACTTTTAAATGCATCTGAGCGTGCGAATATTATTGCGTCGCATTCTAATTTTGTTGCTAAATTTTTATTTACAGATTCAAATCTCACTATTTCTGCCAGTAATTCTAAACTTGGAGATTACGTTGAGGACTTGTCGTTAAGTCGACATGTCGGTGAGCGAGATATATCCGTTTCTTTTAATATTAAATTATTGCAAGAAGCTTTGAAAATTATTGATCAAGATGATGTTGTTTTTGAAATAAATAGTGAATTAAGTCCATGCGTTATAAAGCCTGTTGGTGACCAGACGTATACTCACATTCTAATGCCTATTCGTATGAGTGATTATGCAACTCCAGAAAACCAGGTAGAGGAAGTTAAAGAAGAAACTGTTTCAGCTGTTTAATCTTTGTGATTGATTCATTTTGGATAAAGTCCTTCCGATGTTTGAAGGAAAATCAATTCTCTTTTGACCAAAGCCGCTTTATATCAATTATTGAAAAAAATAATGTTGGTAAAACCTCTTTGTTGGAAGCTTGTTACATTCTGGGGCACTTGAACTCCTTTGTCACTCAGAAGCTTGGTCAGGTTGTTATGCATGGAGATTCCGCAAGCTTTATTGGTGTAAAAATTATACATCAAGATCAACCGCTTAATTATTATTTAAAAGTTGATCAGGATGGAAAAAAATATATTACATTAAACGGTCAAGTGGTTCGAAAAAAGACTGAAATACAGTCTATATTAAGAGTTAATTATATTTCATCAGATAGTTTATTTTATATCTCATCTCAACCCTCATATCGCCGTAATCGATTGGATCAAAGTATTTCACAATTCTCGTACACATATCGAAAAAATCTAGCTACGTATAAACGATTGATTGCTCAAAAAAATCAACTTCTTAAACAATTTGGTGATGATTCGCTTATATCAAATATTAATCAATTACTTGTTCCATTGATTAAGTTATTAAATGCGGAACGAACAAAATATTTAACTGATATTCAGAAAATAATGGCCAAATATTTAAAGGGGTCACCTTATATTGATGGTGATGTCGATATTATTTTCAATTCTAAGGTCCAATTTGGAGCTTCTGAGGATGAAATTCTAAAAGAGTTAAGTAACTCTTTATCTAGAGAGAAAATTGTTAAATCCTCTATTTTTGGTGTCCATAGAGATGATTATACGTTTTCGATTAATGATAGAAATGTTAAATTATTTTATTCTCGTGGGATTTGTCGTATTGTTTCGTATTTTTTTCAACTTGCCGAGTCCACTTTTTTACAGCAATCCATGGGGTTGCCGATGCTCCTATTATTGGATGAACCTTTTTCTGAAATTCACCCAGATTTAAAAGAGCGATTAATTCAATCAATACCAAAAGATATGTATAAGATTTATACATCAACCCAAGTCGATGAATTGATGTTCTTAAAGCATTCTAAATCTTATGGTATAACTGATGGAGTCTTATGCAGTCATTAACTCAATTATTGTCAAAGAAATATCGGTTTCACTTTCAATATTCTCGTGCTTTAGAGGTGATTACTAAGCAATGGGAGCCTCTTTTGAAAGGCTTGGCTAATCATCTAAGACCGGATTCAATATATAAAAATATATTAATTATTCATTGTAGTAATCCTGTTTGGATGTCAGAAATTGATTATTTTTCAAGTGAGTTAACGGATAAAGTGAATGATTTATTAAAATTAAAAAAAATCCCAATTACAATCAAAGGGGTTAAGGCTGTTTTAAAAGCTGAACAAGGCTTAACGGTTACGAAGAAAATAAATGATGTGCCAGATTCATTTATTGATCGAATAAAGTGGAATATAAATGAGAAAAAAGAGCGTGGTGAGTTTTTGTGTCAAAAATGTGAAAAAGTTTGGGATAAAGCTGAGGTTTGTCGACTTTGTCAATTGACATCATCTTAACTATTTGTAAGACTTATAAAACAGCTATTAAAATTGATTTATTACTTTGGAGGAACCTTTGGGTAGTTTAATTAAAAAAAGAAGAAAAAAAATGCGTAAACATAAGTATAAAAAATACGGAAAGCGCATGAAAGCAAGAAAATCTTAATTTAAATTTATTTCTGTTGTGGTGAGATTACATGGATTTTTTTCAAATCAACGCTAGTATTGATTATTCTAGTGTTTTAATTGTTGATGATGAACCTTTTATTTTGGATATTTATTCAGAGTTATTTTCACAATTTGGTGTCAATGTACAAGCTGCTCAATCACCTCAGGAAGCCTATGATTATATGCAATATGATACATATGATTTAATTTTGACGGATGTTGTTATGGCTTCTGGTGGTTTTTCCCAATTTCTTCGTTTTATTAAGGATTCTCCAAAATTTAAACATGTTCCAATGATAGCTGTTACTGGTGTCCCTGAACGTATTTCTTCTACAGATACATCCTTACTGACAGGTGTAATAGAAAAACCGTTTACTCCAGAAGAGATGTTGGTCAATATTCATTCGATTCTTAACTAGTAATAACAGATTGTTCTAATTTGATTGATTTATTGTTTAAAACAAATGTTTCAAGTTCGATGATGTTACTTAAATTTTTTAAAAATAATGTTTCACTTCCAGTTACTTTAAAATGAATTTTTGGATAAGTCTGTGAACGTCTGGTTTTGTAATTTATAAATGTTGCAGGATTGATAAATCTAAATGAAGGAAAATGTTGCTCAATATTTTTTTGAATAAGTGGGTAATGTGTGCAACCGAGTATTATATTTTCGTAGCGGCATTGTTTTATAAACTTGATGGCTTTTTTTGTAGCTTCTTCAATTTTATTATTTTCAATTAAATTAGCTAAATTAGGGCAAGCTACTTCATCAATCACTTTGTCTCTTAATAATTTACTAAAAAGTTTGTTTTTACATGAATTTTCAGTTAGAAGGACACTGTATGACTTGTCTTTATAATTTGCATTTGAATTGTTTAATATATTTAAAACAGGTTGATTAAAAATGGATTCTAACTCTTTTTCAAAAAAACTTAATGATGTATTACATCCTGTAATAATTTTTGTCACACCATTTTGCTTAAACCAATCCGAAATTTTGATTAGGTATGTGTATATATCTTCTTTTGATTTATTGCCCCAGGGATTATTTAAAGAATCTCCATAATAATAAACATCGCCATCAATATTTGATAGCAATTCCTTTAATATCGATAATCCACCACTTCCGGAATCGTAAATTCCTATTTTTGACATAATTTAAATATAATTTAAATTTGATAATCAGTCATTAATTTTTAAAATATTCATTTAAACCTGCAACTGTTCCTTTTGCGATGTTTTCTCGAAATGCTACAGTTTTCAATTTCTGGTATTCGTTTGGATTTGTCATAAAACATGGCTCAATTAAAACACCTGGAATTTTTGTGTTTTTTAATACATACATTTTTGCAAATTTAATGCCATTATTACGTAATTTGAGATGTTTTACGAGTTGTTGTTGAATTTTTTGAGCTGCTCTTTTTTCAGATTTTTTATAATAATAAGTTTCTGTTCCCCTTGCTTTTTCATTTATAAAGGAATTCACATGAACGCTAATTAAAAAGTCTCCATTTAATCGATTTGTTCGAATAACTCTTTGATACAGCGAAGGGTTTGTATCATTTTTTCTTAATAAAATTGCTTTTGCTCCTTGTCGTTCTAAATGTTTTTTTATTCGTTTAGAAATATCTAGTGTGTAATTTTTTTCATAATCTTTATTTTTTGTGACTGCTCCTGGATCGGATCCACCATGTCCTGGGTCAATAATGATTACTTTTCCTTTTAATGATTTACTCTTTCGTTTAGCTATAGTGGGTTGCTTGTATTGCGTCCTTATTAATTGTATTTTTGATTTTGTTTTTGAAATTTTTTCTATTTGCGCAATTTGATGTGAATTTAAGTGGAAGACCATTCGACAGGTTGTTCCATTTTGTCCAAATGATATGTTGGTAATTTTAGCTGTGGTTTGGATACTTTTATTCGATGGGCAATGAGTATAAGGAAGGTCCCAAAATAAGCGAGGGGGAGAGGATAGTCGATTACCTCTACCCAAGTTAATTTGGCTATTTTTACTTAGGATTATATTGTTGTTACTTAACTCTATAAAATGTAATTTTCTTAGAATGATAAGCTGGTTATTTTTTAAGATATAGCTGTAGCCCAAATCATTAAGGAACGAATGAATGTTTACAAAAAATGTTTGATTTCTAATAATTGGTGCTGATTGAATTGTTTTTTTTACTACACTGTTTTCTACATTAATTCGAACGACATTTGATAGATGCTTAAATGAGTAAACTTGATTTCCTTTTTTTAATACTGCATTGTTTTTTATAATTGATATCTTATATCCAAGAAATTTCAAAAATGGCGATAAGTCCACATACTGGTTTCCTCGTTCTTGGAGTTTCTTTAATGGTAAATTTACACCAGATATAGGTAGGTATATTGACTGAATATTATTTTTTAATTGTTTATAGTTATACATTAATTTGATTTTCTGATTTGTTTCAGATGTTGATTTTTGGGTCGTGTATGCATAAAAATTATTATTTTTATTTTCAACTTTATATCCCATTTGATTTAAGATTTGTTTTAAAGGGACATACAGTCTTGTTTTATATTTTAACGGTGCTTCTTTAAAAATGTTCTTTCTTGAATTTTGTGTATATTCTTTTTTGTTTTGTTTAATGATAAATGATGTGTTATTTACTGTTATTGTGTAGGCGTAACTTTTTTTTGATTGAGTTATTGTTCCATCAAAATAAGATAACAGTGACCGAATTGGAATCATGTGTGTGTTACCTTTTTGAATCATTGGCGGGTCAAAAATAATAGGATTTTCAGAAAAGTACAGTTTTGATTCAACTTCAACTGGCTTTCCAAATATATTTATTTGACTAATAGTCACAAGGTAACAAATGAATAAAAGGTATAATTTTGACTTCATCTTTACCACTAGTTTGACAATATGTCTGAATAAATTCAACACATAGTAAGTTTAGTGTTATATTTTAATTTATCATTTGGGCGTTATAAATCCATTTTAAACGAAAATAGGAAGCCATTGATATAAAATTGGTTTTCAGGATTAATTCGATCGACAATATATTTAAAATACCCTTCACCTGTAAATGATATTTTTTCGATAATTGGACTAATATTATTTGGAATATTTATGTTTAGGTTCAATGAACTGAGGTAAATCTCATCATTTCTTGGAATAACATTTAATTCTATTGATTCGTTTGTTGTTTGAAATAAGATGTCTTTTTGAATGTCATTAAAGCCATTGCCTGTGTTTATTTCTTTAGAAAAATTAAATTGAACTTCAAAATTGTCGTATTTTATAGGGTTATATATTATTGAAATTTTTTCTTCATTTCCTTGTTTTGTATCAATCGTATTCGAACTGATTTGTTTTAAAGAATAGTCATAACGAAGCTCCAAGCCTGAAAGTGGCTTAATAATCGCACCAGCACTTCCTTTTTTCTGTTCGAATAGCTTGTGAGGGTTTTCGGTATTTTCATTGGTGGAGTTTTGATCTAACTTTTTGTATTCAATATTTCCATTAATAGAAAAAAATCTTGATAAGTTTAACATTGATTCGTGAGAAGCTAATAACTCATCCAATGATAGAAAGTTATTATAATTTGACTTGATCGTTTTTGGCATTATATTAATTTGATTATTTTTGTATTGTCTTAAGGCTTCAAATTTAATATATTCAGTATTTTGAAGAAAATTAAACATTGGATACTTAATCGATTGATCTGCTGATTGTCTTGTTTTGAATAATGACCCAGTTGATGAGCTTATTTTGTTTCGGTTAAAAAAAGAATTTTCACTTAAAAAGGTATTTTTGATTTTAGTTTTTTTAAACAGTTGGTATTGAAGATTTAGTGCGTTGGCTGAGACAAAGCTATTATTGATTAAAAATGAGTTATTTTCTTGATCGGATGATTTTGTTGAGTTTTTGTCGATTGTATTATTCCATTTTGTTTCAATTCGGAGAGTTGGTGATGCGATAGTAGTTATCCCCAATGGGATATTGGGTAAGTTGATGTTTAAGCCATAGGTTTGTTGATCTTTTGAAACAATGGATTCTGTATTGTTTACTGTTCCACTGGTTAATGTTAGTTGAGAGTCTAATGTTGATTTGGAATATTTATAATCTCCATCAAATGAAAGCTTATTTAGAATATTTACGTTTGGTTTAATTGTAAAATTTGTATTTACTTCTTTAAAGTCTGTTTTTGAGATGCTTTCAGATTGATATGATGTTTCTTTTTTATCTACAAGATCAGATACATAGGCGTTATATTTAATTTTGGGTATTTTTACCCATTCAACAAAAGTAAGGTTATTGATTGTTGTAAATAATCGATCTTCCTTATATTTTTTTAAAGCATTGTTTTCTCGACGTTTCGTTTTTAAATAACCAAGGCTTGAGTAACTATTTTTAAATTGTTTATAAATAAAATCAGGGACATTTGAATATTCAAGAAATGCATCATTGGCAATTCTCACAATATTGTATCCTTGGCGATCTTCAACTTTATCTTCTATTCCTGGTATTGGGCTAATACTTTCCTCATGATTAATATTAATATTAGTATTCAACCATTCAAACGGGGAAATTTGAGTAAAAGAGTTATAGTTGTAGTAAGGAGAAATAAACTGTTTATTGTCTATAAAATAAATTTTATGAATACTTTTCTCAAAATTTGATGTGTTTTTAATATCTGATATTAATGTGCTATCTATATTCAATCCAAAATTTTCTATTCTTTTTTCATTGTAAGTGCTTAATGTTGATGTATTTGTTTTATCTAATTCAATACCAATAAATGGGCTAAATGTGCTTTCTTTTATCAAATTTTTATAGCCAAATGTTTTTAAATAATTAAGTTTTGTTGATGCAATTAGTGAATTAAGAGAGGTTGTGGAGGACACGGATTCATTTTTTTGAGATATTCGATTAGATAATGTCCAACGATCGTTAAAGTTGTCTAAGATAATGTCATTGTTATATTCAATAATTTTTTTCGGTGTTTCTTTGTAATTTTCGCTTGATGCAATATCGTCATATCGAATTTCATGTGTAGTTTTAAATACAAGCGCTTGAAGTTCGAGTTTTGAAATATAGCTGTTCTTTTCGTAAACCTTTTCATTGTTAATATTTTTAATTTTTTCGTTATTATAAAAAAAGTGAGCTGATTCATTTTTGTTAAATTTCCAGTTTATTTCGTGTGATTGAGTTGACATCCCCTTTGATATATTTGCATTACCAATGGGCAGAAACGTTGGGTCTACACTATTCATTTTGTTTTTTATAATAACTGATGATGTTGGGCTGTATTCAGATTCAATTGAATATGCATTAGCATCCCCAATGTTTGCTGTTTTTGATAAGAAGTAATTGTATGAAATTTCAACTGTTTGACCGTCAGGGATTGTTTTATTAATGAATGTTATTATTCCTTGTTCATAGTTGATGTAGTAGTCATTATCTTTTGATTGAGAAAACCCATTAATAAATACCAGCTCAGAGTTTTCTTCAATGGGCGAATTACTTAATTGATATATATTATTTGGTTGGTTATTTTTAAATGTTTCTTTTTTAAATTCTGTGGCTTTTGAAAAGTTATATTTACTATTTGCTATTTCAGTAAAAATATTCCAGTTATCCCTTATCTTCTTTTTTAATCGCACGTCAATTATTTCATGTTTTGATTCTGATTGTATGTCATCAGACGATGGGGTATAAAGGTAATCAAATTTTATGACATCGGACCCTGATGGGTATTTGGTTAATCTAGAATAGTTTCCTAGCAAGAACTTAATTTGGATGTCGGTAAAGTTTTCGCCATTATTGATGTACATTATTTCGTATTCTGTACCTTCTTCTAATACCATTTCTTCAGGTGAGTATAGAGTTATTTTTTGTATTCCATCGTATTTTATTGGGAGTGACTTAAATTTGATTTGATCTTGATTGTATTGAGAAATACTTAATCCTTGAATGGAGTGTTCGGAATTAATACTATTTTGACTAGAGTAGCTTACTTTTACATTATTAAGAGTTAAATTTGACTGATTTAAAACGGTGATTGTGCCTTCGTAATAATTGACGCTATATTCTGATTCACTAATATCTGAACCATTAATGGTTAATTGAATTGGTTTATTTGAGTCTATTGGGTTATCTGGAAGAACAATAATATTATTGTTTACTCCAGTAATTGAGCTTGGGGTTATGTTTTCTTTGCTTTGCAATTCATCTTTTCTAATGCGATTTGACTCATTAAGATATGTGACTGAGTATGATACGGGACTATCTTTAAAGCTAACTTTTGATTGTTGAACTTTTTTGTATCTATAAGTGACTCTAATTAATTTATTAGAGTAAACTTCATACATAAACTGAATACTATTTGTTTCTTTTTTATAAATATAATCAATAAATTCACGTGCCTGCTTACCTCCCAAGTGAATTTCTAATGATTCTGTAATTGGATGTTTATGCTTTAATTTATAGGGGCCAGGCGTACCATTACCAATAAATCGATCTTCAGATTTACCTGTTTCAAAATATGTGTAACTAATTTTTAATCTATCATCGATTATTAAAGGCTTCTTAATAAATCGAATGATGCCAGAGTTATAGTCAATATGATAATCATTTGATTGCGTTAATTGGTTGGAGTTGTGGTAAATTATTTCACTGCCCAATTCTATCGGTAACTTTTTTAATTTGATGCGGTTTTCAAGTATTTCCTTGTTATCTGAAATATGTATATTTGTTGTGGCATTTTTCAAAATAAATTCGTTGATATTAACATTTTGTGATGGGTTGTAAATATATGTTAATCCAACAAAATCTTTGCGAGAAAGCGCAGGTATAAAATCTTGAATTGGATTCGTAAATTCATAAATAATCTGAATAAAATCCACCTTTGTTTTTGCTTTTTTGAATGTGACAGAACCATCATAATAATTCACTGTATAATCTACGTTTTCAGTGAGTGGATTATTACCTCCATTTACATAAACGATAACTGAACCTTCGAGTAAAAAAGATCGCCCTACTTTATAAGTTTTTGAATTATTACCAAATGTTTCAAACTTTTGTGGCTCAGACTTTTCTGATCCAATACTGCTTTTTCCGTACCATTGATCATCAGTGTAGCTAACTTGAGCTCCATTAAGATATTTTTCCACATTAACAAACTCACCTGATGAGTAGTTAGTTTTATAATCGCCAAAGCTAATTTCAGATTTCTTATGTTTGATATTAACGTTATAAACTCCTGGGAATTCTGGCTCCTTTTGAATATGAACGTTTACAGATGTACTTTCATCAAGTTCTCCATTTAAGTCGATTAAATATCGAGTTTTAAAACTATTTGAGCCAGGTTGAACTTCATTTGGAATTTTTTTGTAATATGGATCTTGTCGGATTGTTTCTAGTTTATTTAGATCTTTCGTATAATTCCGGCCAGAAAATTTCATCTCTACAAAACCCGAGGAATCTACTTTTGGATAGACATTGTTGGTTGTTGCCTGTTCTTCTATATTATGCGAAGTAATGATGGAATATTTGGGGTAACCTGGCATGTAAATTTGTGAGCCGCATATTGAAATATGAAGAAAACATATTAAAGCTAGCCATCGAAATCCCATTATGAAATTAACATTGCGTCTCCAAAACTAAAAAAACGATAGTCATGTTCAATGGCATGTTGATAAATATCTTGAATATTTTTAAGGCCAATCATGGCTGCAACTAAAATAAAAAGTGATGATTTAGGCAAGTGAAAGTTGGTTAGTAAGCCATCAATCCCTTTATATTCATAGCCAGGAAAAATATAAAGGTCTGTGTCTGTTGTTTGTTCTGAAAATAGGTTATCTTTGATATTTGATTCCAAGCAACGTGCAACGGTTGTACCCACGGCAAAAATTGGTTTTTTTTCTTTTTTTGCCTGGTTTAATTTCGCTGCTGTAGATTTAGTTATGGAATAGTTTTCTTTATGCATTTTATGATCAATTATATTTTCTTTTGTTATTGGATTAAACGTTCCTAAGCCAATATGTAGGGTAACATATAATATTTCGATATTTTTTGACTTAAGTTGAGAAAATATTTTATCTGTAAAATGTAAGCTTGCTGTTGGTGCGGCAACAGCACCGGGGTTTGATGCAAAAATGCTTTGGTATCGTTCATGGAATTTATCTGGATCTTTGGTTTTAATATATGGAGGAAGCGGTGTTTTTCCAAAATTTTCAAGAAACTCAAAATCTTCCATGTTACTTTTTATGCAAACAATGGCGCATTTGTCTTTTTTTTCGATTACTTTTATGCTGTTTTTTTTATCGATGATTAGTGTTTCATTATTCGAAATTCGACGACTGTTTTTTATTATAACTTCCCATCTCTTTTCAGATATTTTTTTTAAAAAAAAACACTCTATTTTTGCACCTGACTCACGGTAGCATATTACTCTAGCTTTCAGTACTTTTGTATTATTAAAGACGATAACACTATTGTTTGGGATTAAATCACTAAATTCATCAAATGTATGATCTGATACTTCTTTTGTTAATTTGTTGTATTTTAATAATTTAGATTTATCTCTTCTTTCAGTGGGTGTATGAGCGATTTGAGCATCTGGTAGATAATAATCAAAATCAGATAAGGAAAAAGACAAAAGACTTAATCTTACTTACTTTCAACTTCACTTTTTTTTGAAGATGATTTAGAGTCTGAATTTTCAGTTGTTTCACTTTCCTTTTCATCGTCGTTTTCATCCTCATTATTATCTTCGGATTCGTCGATCTCTTCTAAAATGAAACGTTCTAAAATTGGGTTTTCGTTAAATGAGTAATCCGGAACTAATCTTTTAAGTTCACCTTGAGTAACAAATAGCTCACCTAAGTTACTAAAAAAGCTATATCTTCTCCAAATTTTGTTTAAAAATTTGGTCATGATAAGACCATCGTTATTTTTGAGTAAATCGATCATCATTTCTATTCTCTGTAAGCGGTTTTTTAAAATTTGATCTGGAAGGGATGAATTAAAACTATCTGATAAATTTACTTTTTTAAATAAGTCTGTGACTGGGTCACCAATTAATAATAAGTCATTATCAGGAATTCTTAGTGAGGCAGGCTCAAATACTAAAAATGATATATAATCATCTGGGTTTTCTTTTTCTTCATCAAATAAGTCAATAAGCATTATTATATAATATTCACTTTAGTCTTGCTTTTCAATACTGAATTATTAAATTTGTTCAAGTATTTTTGAAAGTTGTTTTTCTTTTTCTTTTGCTCCCCATTTTGAATAACTTTTTATGGCATCTTGAAGTATGTATTTTGCGTTTGGATCACACTGTCTTTTTTTCATTTTTCCAAGGTGTTCCAACGCTAGTGCCTTTATCGTAATTTGATTTTTAAAATGGGCCATTTCTAGGCTTCTTTTGAATGATAACTCAGCCTTTTTGTACTTTTTTTGATATTCAAGTTGGGCCCCTGTTAATAATTGGTATTTATGTTCATAATTCTGTGCATTTTGTTTTGACCATTGCTTAAAATATTTTATAGATGATTTAATTTGCTTTTTTTGTCTTTTAGTTAGTTTAAGATTTCTTTTAGTTGCATCATTCAAAATTGAAAGTGATCGATATAAATGAAACTCTTCCACTTCGTTTAGGCCCAATAAATAGTCTAGACACTCTTCTGTTTGATTTCCAAATGCTTTTGCATTTTCAAAATCTTCAAGAAAATAGTTTGTTTTTAATTTGGAGCTCATATACCAGCCATATGAAACAGTTAAACCATTTTCCTTCATTTTTTTCACGGCAATGTTTTCATTAAATATGGATGATTGATAGTTTTTTTGACCACTTTTAAGAGATTGTATGTAGCATTTTGAGATTTCTAGAGCAAGGATTGTATCTAAAAAGTCGACAGAATAAACAAATGGGTTGTGTTTAAAAATAAATTTCTCGATATTTTCTAATGGCTTACCTGCACCTAGCATCACCAGTACATTTTGAAAAATTGAATAAATTGCAAATGAAAGAAGGTTATTGTCTTTGCAGTTTTTTATACTTTTATTAAGTTCGTTAATTACGTTTTCTTCATCTTCAAACCAACGGCAAATAAAAGTTGAGTATATAAACCTAGTTTGAAATGTATATTTTGAGTGTTTAAATTCCTCAATAATGATTAGTGCAATTTGGCATATCTTTTTTGATAGATTAAATAGTTTAAACTTTATTACAAGTAAATTAGCGAACTGTAGCAGCATGAAAGGAGTATCTTTTGAGATTCCCTTTTTAAAAACAAGGTTTATATTATTACAAATTAATTGAACATATGTTTTTTTGTTGAAAAAATATGCGCTGTCAGTTAACTCACAATGAATTTGTGATTCAAAAATAGCTTTTTCCGATTTTTTTCGAGGCAGATCTTTTAGTCGGTTTATGTTAAAAAATGTCTTTATTGTAGTTGATATAAGTTGAGTAGCGATGCTAAGCGTTGATGGGATAAGTTTTAAATTTGGACTTGATGAGCGCAGTGTCGAAATTCCAAGCGTTAATGCGTCTTTGTAATTTGTTTCACTTGTTATAATCATCAGCCGTATTAACAGAGTTTTTTGATAATTTTCTGTACTTGGTATTTCTTTATTTATCTTTTTAATAATTTCTAGAGCTTTTGTTGTACTACCATTTAATTGATGAGCTGTTATATTTGAAAAATATAACTTTTCTAGCAAAGAAGTATTATTTACTGAGTAAGAATGGTAGAGATTAATAGCTGTTGAAAAGTATTTTTCTGCGTCCGGATCAACCAAGTTTTTTAACAATTGATTACCACAGATTTGGTTTAAATAAATGAGTTCGTTTATTTCATTATTATCCAATTGACCAACGCTTTGGTTTAGGTGATATGTAATTTTAGTTAAATGGTTTGTTGATGTTTCTTTCCCATATTTTTTCAATAAAGATTTTCCGATAATTTTATGGGATTCTAGGATATTAAATAATTGATCATTAAGGCAGGCAGATTGAATTTTATCATGTAAAAACGTATATTCTTGGTCTTTTAGTTGCTCATTGGTTGATACGATTAATTTTTTTGCTGAAGCATGCCATAGGGCTAGATCTATTGCAATCATATCTTCTTTAAGGGCGCTTGCAATTATTGATGTATTAAACTTATTTCCAATTAAACTTGCATAATGCAAAATCTTTTGAGTAGTCATTGGTAATGTTTTAATTTTATTGATTAAAAGATCAGCAACATTCTCTGTTACCTTTTCTTTTTCTAATTCTGACATTTTCCAAGTCCACTCTTTTGATTTATTGTCATGCCAAAGCAGATTTTTTTCTTTAAATGAAATTAAAAGTTCTTGAATATACAAAGGGTTTCCACCTGTTTTGTTGTGAAGAATAATTGCTAATCGATTGGCTTCTTCTTTTTTACACAGTAAAAGATCTTGAACTTGTTCTGTTATTTCTTGAATACCTAATCCTGCCACTGGCACTAAAAATGTAATTAAATTATTGAATGAAGCAATTAAGTTTTCCGATATTTTTTCGTTGGGAAATAGTTGATTTAATAGTGATGCTTTTGGTTTAAATTCTTTTCTGGATGTAGCAATGGTAATTAAATTTTTTGAAATATAGGAAGTTGCCATCATTAAGGAGGTTTTTGAGGCTGAATTTAACCATTGAATGTCATCAATTTGTATTATTAGTGTATTTTTTTCTGTTATGATTTGGAAAAAGTCGATAAGCAAATTAGTTAAGTTCAATGTTTTTGATTGCATGGTTTCTCTTGAAATTTGTGATTCAAGTTCTGTTTTGGATAATAATGTTTCCAATAACCGGTTATGTTTTATGGTTATTTTTTTTAGTTTTTCTGTCAGTTTACGATCAGAGGCGTGTTCTTTTGAAATATTTACCATGGCTGAAACAATATCTGTAATACAATCGATTGACGATTCATTTGTTGCATTTAGTTTTGTTTTAATGACTAGTTTGTTTTCAACATTTATCTTATTAATGACATGCTTTGCAAGTAGGGTTTTACCAATTCCCGAGGGACCATGAATGATTAAAAGTCCTGCACTGTTCTGTTTTTTTATTGATTCAATTGATTTCTGTATATAGTCAACTTCAACTGCTCGGCCGTATAAATAATGTTCGAATTTTAGATCAATGGGTTTGTCATCTATTCCGGGTAAGAATAGGGGGATATTACCTGTTTTTTCAAATGCATTTAAGCATTTTTCTAAATCTAATATAAGCCCTTCATAAGATTGGTAGCGGTCTTCGGGATACCGGCACAATAATTTTTCAATAATGAGTTGAACAGATTGAGGCGCTGTTGAGTTTGAAGGAAAGTTAATGCTAATAATGTTTCCTAAGCTTAATGGATATTCTTTAGTTAAAATCAAGTGAAAAATAACACCAAGTGAGTAAAATGTGGATCGATGATCAACGGCTCGATCAATTTTTTCTTTTTGTTCAGGTGATTTATAGATGTCTATTGCAAATGGGTCACTGTCCTTATTGTCATTTATTTCAATTGAATACTTGTTATTACTTTTCTCTAAAATAATTTGCTCTGGTGTGATGAAACTTGGCGATGTGCTGCTTTGTTTTAGTTTTTGAATTAATTGTATTGATACAATTAAAAATTCATTTAGGTTTGAATTTAAAATATTTGTTAGTTGTAAAATATTTGATTTTGTTGGACTCATTTAACGTGGTTAAACACGAGATAATTCATGATTATCAGTTCGGGCTTGGGCTGTTTCTGATATTTTTATGACTTCGAAATTACTGTCCCAAATCGAAGGTGCGACAGCAAAATTTGGAAAATCACTTTTAATTTTGCTTGAAATCAGTTTCATTATATTCGGTAAATTTGCTTCAACTGTTGTTGCTTCTTGATCCATTATATTTAAAGTAACGCTTGATTGATTAATTACAATGTTATCGATAGAAATGTTGCTTTTTTGGAAATAATCAAAAAATATACGCTCTACATCATAAGAAATAGAAGATAAATCTTCTTTAACTGTTTGGCGCAGTTTTAACCTTGCGGTAATCACATTTGTTGATGCTGTAGATGGAAGGTTTCTGCTTGAAAAAATAGAATTTTTTAATAAGCTATAAAATTCTTTTTCAGATTCGATTCTTTCCATAAAAGCAGCTTCATAAAGTTCAAGTTTCTCGTTATTAGTTAATGATAGTTCTGAAGATATCTTCTCACAAAGATCAAATGTTGGTGGTTTGTAGCCTTGGTTTTCAACTTGGCGAATGTATGCGTCGGAAGTGCCAATGCATTTAGCAAGTTTAACTTTTGATATGCTTCTATTTTCACGAAGTCGCTTAAGTGTTGATCCAAATCTTCCCATATTAAAATTATAAAAAAAATTATCGTGATTGTAAATAAGTAGAATTGAATGAGTTCTAATTCTTTGTTATACTAGAACTAAACCTCTTCTAAAAGGATTAGTTTGAATCAACGAATTTTAATTATTGATGTTGATGTAAGTGTTCACTGTCGCTTTATTGAATTATTAGCGAAATATCCAGTTGAGGTATATTCGCTATTTTGCCCCAAAGACGCAATGCTTTTTTTAGCTCGAACTAGTGTTGATGTTATTTTTACTGAATTAATGTTGCCAAATATGAATGGTTTAGAGTTTGTGCGGCAAATTAAAACAAAGCCTTGTTTGTCTAGAGTTAATTTTCTAAGCTCTCAGTCGATTGAGTTATCCTTAAAAGAAATGGACGCCTATGATATTGATCATGTGTTTAATAAGCAAACGGTTTCTAACAAAGAAATTCTTGCTACGGTGATTTAAATTAAAACTTTACTATTAATTCATACGTCTCAGCGCTTAATTTTATTTACTTATTTGCTATAAAATTATACTTTTTATGTATGGATAAAAATAAAAGAATGATTTTGGATCTATTATTGCAAAACTCTCGATATACAAATGACGAATTAGCCAGTATGGTTAATTTAAATGTTGATGATGTGATTAAGCATATTGATGAGATGAAGTCTGCTGGAATTATTTGTCAGTTTACAACTGTCATTAACGAAAATTTAATTCAAACATCTTCAATTAAGGCATTGGTTGAATTAAGTATCCGGCCAGAAAAAGATACTGGATATGACTCAATTGCTAAAAAGGTTTATTGTTTTCCAAATGTGAAATCACATTTTCTTGTTTCAGGTAAATATGATTTCTTGGTTGTTGTTGAAGGTAAAGACCATAAAGATATCGCACATTTTGTTTTTGATAAGTTAGCAACAATAGAAAATGTTAAATCAACCACCACCCATTTTATTTTCAAATCTTATAAAGAAAATGGTGTTTTAATGGAAGCTGAAAACTCCGTTAATCGACTGCCAATTTTGCCATGACATTTTTTTCAGAACGAGTTAAGCAGATACCTCCGTCTGGGATTCGTGTCTTTTTTGATTTGGTAATGAATTCTAAAGATGTAATTTCTCTTGGTGTTGGAGAGCCTGATTTTTCAACGCCTTGGAATATTCGCGATGAGGCTATTTATCGTATTGAAAGTGGATCAACAACCTATACTTCAAACCGAGGTTTACTTGCCTTGAGGGAGGCGATAAGTCAATATTTATATCATCAATTTAACATTGTTTATTCTTCAGATGAGCTGTTAATAACCAATGGTGTATCTGAGGGTGTAGATATTGTATTTCGGTCAGTGATAAACCCTGGAGATGAAATTTTATTACCGGAGCCATCGTATGTTTGTTACCGACCATTAATTGAATTATGTGGGGGCAAGGTTGTTTCTATTGACACATCAAAATCAGACTTTATACCGCTAATTGCTGATATGAAGGCAGCATTAACACCTAAAACTAAAGCCATCGTATTGTCATACCCCAATAATCCAACAGGGCAATCAATACCTCAGTCAACATTAGAAGAGATCGCTGATTTTGCATTAGATAATAATCTTTTAATTATTACTGATGAAATTTATGCAGATTTAAGTTTTGACCCATTTTTTTCAATTGCTCGAATAAAAAAATGTCGAGATAATTTAATTTATCTCAACGGTTTTTCAAAGGCCCACTCTATGACTGGCTGGCGCATTGGTTATGTTGCAGCTCCGGAATATGTTATTGAAATGATAAATAAAATTCATCAATATTCTGCATTGTGTGCGCCTACTTTATCTCAATTTGCCGCTGTAGAGGCATGTAAAAACTCATTTGATGAAGTAAATGCTATGAAAAACTCATATATGACACGTGCGAGATATTTTACTGATCACATGAATCAAATGGGATTAAAAACCATAATGCCAGCAGGTGGCTTATATTGTTTTTCTTCTATTCAATCAATGGGAATGACATCACTATCATTTGCTCAAAAATTATTGGAAGCGGCTAATGTGGCTGTTGTTCCAGGTAGTGTATTTGGGGATTGTGGCGAGGGCTACATAAGATCATGCATCGCGACCGATTTTGATTTGCTTAAAACAGCCGTAAATAATATCCGAGGTTTTGTTTCTGGTCATGATTAGTGGCCAACTTCTAGATACTGTCATATTGGGTTATGTTTCTTATGCTGCATTTGTTGGTTTAAGGTACGGCCTATTTCATGTTTTGGTCAGTATTTTTGGAATTTATGGTGCTTGGTTATTTGCTTGGCTTTTTCGACAGAAGGCCTATACTTTCATTAGTGGCTTTATTTCGATTCCATTCGATGAATCGTCGATTTATTTCTTTTTAATGCTATGGGTTCTTTTTTATATAATGACTTATTTTTTTGCTAAATTGGCGACGTTATTTTTTAAGCTAACAGGTATTAATTTCATTTTAAGAATTTCAGGTGCTGTTTTGAATGTACTAAAAGCTGTTCTAATAGTAACAGTAGTGTTAACATTTATATCGAGCTTGAAAGCTGACTTGTTTGAGTCTACGCCAATAACAAAAAGGATTACAACATTTGGGTACAAAGTTATGACCATGTATAAAAATTCGGCTGATGAACATCAAGTGGATTTAAAAAAAATAAAAGAAATAAAACAAGAACCTTACATCATGGACGATGATTTTAGGTATAATTTATTAGAGAGGTGACATAATTATGTTGTGGAAAGGTTTAGTTGAAGAATATAGAGAGTTTTTGCCGGTAAGTGCCAAGACACCTGTTGTGTCTCTTAATGAGGGAAATACACCTTTAATACCTGTCAATAACTTAGCAAAGTCATTGGGGATTGATGCTCAGTGGTATGTGAAATTTGAGGGGTTAAATCCAACGGGTTCATTTAAGGATCGTGGGATGTGCATGGCTGTAACAAAAGCAAAAGAAGATGGTATGAAAACCATTATCTGTGCATCAACGGGTAACACCTCAGCCTCAGCTGCAGCCTATGCAGCGAAAGCAAAGATGGACTGTATTGTTTTAATTCCAAAAGGCAAGATTGCTTTAGGTAAATTGTCTCAGGCAATGATGCACGGGGCAAGAGTGATTCAGATTAATGGGAATTTTGATGTTGCTTTAAATATCGTACGTGAAATTGCTGAAAAGGAACCAATTGCATTGGTCAATTCTGTAAATCCATATCGTATTGAGGGACAGAAAACAGGTGCTTTTGAGATTGTTGACCAACTAGGTAAAGCGCCAGATTATCATTTTATGCCAGTCGGCAATGCAGGAAATATAACCGCGTATTGGAAAGGTTATAATGAGTACAAAACCATGGGCAAAATTGCGTCTTTACCAAAAATGGTTGGATTTCAAGCTGAAGGCGCCGCGCCGATAGTTAGAGGGCATGTTGTTGAAGAGCCTGAAACAATTGCAACAGCAATTCGCATAGGAAACCCTGCGAGTTGGCAGTATGCAGTTGCTGCAAGAGATGAGTCGAATGGCCATATAGGAATGGTATCAGATGATAAAATTACTAAATATCAGCAGATGCTTGCTCAAGAAGATGGTGTTTTTTGTGAGCCAGCTTGTGCTGTGGCAATTGCAGGAGTTGTTGAAATGGCTGAAAAGTATCAGTTTAAATCATCGGAAACGATTGTTTCAATTATAACTGGTCACGGGCTTAAAGATCCAGATCATGCCATTAAAGTATCAACAGTTCCAGAGGTTGTTGAGGCTACTTACGATGCAGTATTCCAGTCCATTTATTCTCGTCAAAATCGTTAATTTATGAAACGATTGTTTCGGCTGACTACTTTTTTTGCTTTTGTATTTTTAGTTTTTTCTTTGGTATCAGGATACGCGTTAAAAGTTCCTTTTATTAATAAAATAGCGAAAGATAATTTAGAAAAAAGTATTGAGCGTGCTTTGGCTAGGCCTATCGATTTTAGACAATTATCGGGAAACTTGTTTTCTGGAATTGTTTTAAAAGATGTAGTGATTTACAGTCAAGCACCTGTAAAGAACCAAACGTATTTTATTAAAGCTGATTTAGTTACGATTTATCCGTCATTGCGGTTCATCACCAATGGTCTGTCGGATATTATTGGTAAAGTAAATGTTAACGGGGTTCTGTTAAATGTTAATCGCTTAGAATCAAAAAAAGTTAATATCATTGAGTTTGTTAAAGCATTATCTTCGAAAAGTGGTGAGAGCGGGGCATCTCCATCACGATTAACAATTCAATTTAACGACATATCTGGTACGTATACGGATGTTAGAGGTTGGGGAAAAGTCGCCCAGGAGTTTTCGTCTTCCTTTTCAAGTGGGCAAGGGACAATTGCATTTGATTCATCAAGAAAGGTGAAGCTAGATTTTGATTTTTCTATTGCTGGATCTGCTGATCGAAGTTCAATTCAGGGTGAAATTCAGGGGACTGAATACTTGTATGATTTTAAAGCTGTTTCATTAGTGACGGATGACTGGGCATCATATTTAGTCCCATTTTCAAAAGTTAATATTTCTGATGACTTTTTACAGATTTCAGGTCAAATAAAGAGCAATTCAAATAAAGCAATTAAAAAGAGGTTTTTCTATAATATTGCTATTAATTTTGATTATTTATCCATTAATCCAGCTCGATTTAAGGTGCCTTTGAAAAATGTATCTGGTCAGGTTGTTTTTTCAAATCATAATGAAGCTTCCTTAATATTAAAAAACATTCGGGCAATGATTCATGATGTTCCGTTTAATGTTTCTGGGGACATTTCTTTTTATAACCGACGGTTTAATTTATCGATGGCATCTGACGGTGTCATTCAACCAGAAGATGTGTTTTCATATTTAAAGTTAGCGCCACCAACTGATTTAGATTTTGATGCATCAGTTATGGTTAAATTGACGGGTTTGTTTCAACGCCCAACTTTTACCACTTATCTTAAAACAAGTGAAATTAAATCCAAGCTGATTAATATCGATCCGGTAAATTTAAAGTTGGTGGCAAAAGACGGTCAACCAGGGTATCTCACCTCTTTGTCATCATCATCTTATGAGGTATCGGGTAATATTTATAAGAATGATTATCATATTGAATTGGCAGGATTACCTCTTTTTGTTCCTGTACTTAATTCAGAAGTGACAGCAAATATTTATCTTGCCTCAGACTCTAAAAACAATCAAACCGAATTTAATCTTGATCAATTAAATTTAACTTTTTATGGAATTACAATAAAAAAAATAAAAGCTATTTTGAGGCAGGAAAAACAAGTGTTGAAATTGCCTGTTTTTAGTGTTTATTTGTCGAATGGCCAAGCCCTTGAGTTTTCGGGAAAGTTAAGTTCAGCTGGTTTATCGTTTAATCAGTCAGGCCTTGGGCAACTAGCTCAGCCAGATCAGCAGGCGTATTATTTGGAAGAAATGGAATCTAAAGGTGAGGTTTCTTGGTCAGAGCAGGGCTTTAATGGGGTGTTTGAAAGTCAGCTAAAAGGGCGTGGCATTGCCTACAATAATCAACGATTTGACGCTTTCGATTTAGGTTATCAATTTGATAATCAGCGCCATAAATTTAAAATTAATGATTTAGTGTATGGGACAACTAAGTTAAGTGGTGAGGTTAAGTTATACCAGAAAAAACCGATTCTTTTGGATTTAAATTTTGATCAGTTTGACTTAATGTTATTGCCGAAACTTACTAATTCTCAGTTATTTGGATCCTTTGGCGGTGTTGCTACTGGTTATTTATTGTATGATCACGCATCAGAGCTAAACTTTAAATCAAAATTAAATATTCAGGGGTTTAAGCTACAATATGGTCAACTTGGTGATGTATTTTTAGAAGTTGAGACGAATGGCGGGGAAATTACCATTAATCAATGTCGTCTTAGTGGGCTTCATGAGTTAGATTTAGCTGGTTCATTAAGCTCAAAAGGGGCATTCGATGTTACGCAAAAGAAGAAAGGTTTTTTTAGATTGGATGCTTTGGACTTTTTTTCGCGTCAGAAATTATTGGGTGATGTTAGTGTAAAGGGGCGTTTTTTTGGGGATCTATCAGATTTAAATTTTGATGGTTTAGTAGAGTCCATGGATTTGGAATTGGATGGCATTCCAATCCAGTATCTTTTATTTGATGGTAAAAAATTGGGCGATACGCTAACTTTTGATCAGTTTCAAGTTCAATTAAATCGAGGACGATTTTTGGCAAATGGCTCTATAGATTTCTCTAAAACCGCATCTTCTGATACATTTTATTCATTTTATGATTTGAACATGAAGGCAGCCAATCTAAATTTAAATACTGTGTCTGATATTTATTACACAATAATTAAAAAACTTGATGATTTTACAATGCAATCACAAGAAAATGAGTTTTTTTTCAATGAAGCATTTGATTATCACAAATATCAGCATGATAACCTTCAAAGCTTTATGCAATTTTACTCTCAATATCAGAAAAAAGCATTGGCTGACAATAAAATTAAAGGATTACTTAGTGGGTATTTATCGATTAATAATCGTGATTTAGGCAAAAACAAAATTGATATTATTTTAACGGATTTTGATTACATGCAAATGGTCCAGGCCGATTTGATGCAATTAAAGTCAAAAGATATAACTGACTCTATTGAAAATTATAACTTTTATGTTGATCAGTTGGTGTTCAATAAGGTCGAAGTTGAATCTCTTGCAATAGATTTGTCGTATAATAAGGAGAAAAACACTCATGAGATTACGAATTCGTTAATGCAATATTTGGGTAAAAACTATAACGGTTTTCTTCTTGGTGAATATAACTATAAAGATAAATGGTTGGATATGGGATTTGAATTTTCTGATGCGTCATTAAATATTTTTTCAGGTGCCTCAGCATATATTGAAAGTCTTTATAATACTGGGTATGTGAAGTGGAAATTTGTTGGTCCAATTCATAATTTGTCCGTTCGTTCATTGGATGTTGATTTTAATGATTTTGAATTAAGGGTAGTGTCCTCTAATGATGGGCAATCATCTGTCATTCAAGTTCCAAGATATCGTTATCGTGTTGATTCATCTGTGCTAAGTCTGGATGTATTAAATGTTATATGGCAAGGAGACCATACCTTTAGACGAGTCACTCGGGAAAACAAGAAAAATGAGTTTAATATTTCTGGAGATATTGACTTAGGTCCTATCGATTTAATGAAAAAGAAAGCCAAAGTTGCCTATAACCTAACAATGAAAGACACATTTTTTTCGATGAACTTTCCTGTCTTTTTTTCTGGTGACGTTCTTGCAAACCAAATCAAATTTCAGGGGGACCAGACGCTTTATTGGGAAAAAAACGCTTTGGAAAACATTAAGTATAGCCTTGGTAAGGCCAATGAATCCGGACCTCAATTGTCTGGAAGCCTTATTTTTCGAGACGGTATTTTTAATTTGCCAAAGCGTACTAAAAATAAAACAAAGCCTAGAATTTTATTGGATTTAACAACAACACTTGGTTCTGGGAACTATATACAAGGAAGTTTGGTAGGTGATGGCATTTTTAGATTTGCTAATAACATTTTTCTGGAATTGGATGAAAAGAATCGCTCAGCCCCCTTTCAAATATCCGGTTCAATTAATTCCCCTCAATTTACGACAAGTTTATATTTTTATGATGGATCTATTTCTATTTTTGATGGTGTTTATGAGTTAATGCCAAAGTCACAACAAAACCATTTTTTTAAAGATGTCCCGGAGTATGTCACAGATCAGCGTGTGGATCTATCTCCGATTCAAGATGACGGTTTTCAGCAAATGATGGTGGCGTTGAATTTAAGGGCGCTACGAAAAATAGATACTCAAGTGTCTTCAAAAAATGTTCGAAATGATACGTTGCCTTATGATGCCATTGGGTTATCGATTAATGGAGATTTGTCGGGTACAGCGGCTAAGGTGACTGTTTTTGATTTTGGGTTAAATAATGCTTTTTTGACGTTTCCAGAATATGAGCTTTATGGGACGTATGATGTTGATTTAATGCAAACAGATGTTAGTGGTTCGCAAGCTAGCTATTACGGCCTTAATCTATTACTACCCAAAATTATTTCTAATTCAGAGGAGACGGATTTCACTAATTATGGACGAGATCGTATTAATACATTTATCCGAAGTTCATTACGACCGTATGAGCGGCGTTTTGCAAAGCGGGTTGGTCTTTATGATTTAAGGTTAAATTATGACTTTGGCCGAACAATTCTTAGTTCAGATTCAGATAGCAAAATTAATGAGGATTTATTTGGTATTCAAACTGTATCAAATCTATATAAAGAGAAATTGTTTTTAACATTACGCTCGGATCTAAATTTATCAACAGACTATGTTAATGAAAATGCTAGAGGTGTAAAGTTGACTCGAGTTGATGTTACGTATTATTTTCAACCCAATTTTTCAGTGAGTTTGAAGAATGCAAATGAGTATTCAGAGGTAACGGTGTTTGATCCGAGGTGGTCGTTAAGTTATGCGTATTCTTTTTAATATCTTTTTATTTATTTATTTTTCTACTGCTGCTCATTCGGCCTTTATTCAGTCGGTTGCTGTGACTGGGACAGATGATCAGTTTTTGATTTCAAAGATAAATTCTCGGTTTAATGGGGTGATTTCATCTGAGCAGCAAGTTGAAGCTTTTTTAAATCAAATTCGACAGAATGGTGTATATCAATCCATAACATTTCAATTTGATAAGAAGAAGCGAGGTAGTCGGTTAGTTGTTAATATTCAGTATAACCCGGTGATAACAAAAATTCATGTTGTTGGTTCTCCAATTCCAATGCGTCAACTGACGATGGTGATGGCTCATACATCTGGTGACTATTTAAACTTTAAATATTTAAAAGATGATGTTGCTGCAATTAATAAACAATTGGTTGATTGGGGATATATTACCGCATCCGTTAAATCAATTTCGGTTTCTGATGCTGGAACAATGACGATTATGATTGAGTCACCTACAATCAGTGAGATTGTCGTTATGGGATTGGATACAACCCCGTCTTGGGTTATTTATCGTGAACTTTTGTTATCAAACGGTGATCAGCTCAATCGGCGAATTTTAGATATTGATCTTGAATCATTATCGCAATTGTCAAACTTTAGTAGTGTCAACGGACCAACCATTGAGATGGTTTCATCGGATAATGTTCGATTAGCGTATCAGATAAGGGAGCGAAAGCAAAATATGTTGGATATTGGTTTAGAGGAATTGGAAGATGATAAAGGTGTGGCTCTATTTTCTAAGCTTAAGTGGTACAACCGGTTTATTTACACAGATTTTATAGAGTTGCAATTCCAGTTGGGTTATTTAAACAATGTAGAGACTCGAGCGTATAAATTTCGATATAATCAACCTTGGTTATTTAATTCTTTTCCAGTTTCATTTGACATTAGTTTTTACAAAAGATTTCTTTCTGAAGTTTATCAAGAGGATTTAACTATTTATAAAACTATTCGTTCAGGTGGTGCAGTGTCGTTCATGCATCAAATTAAGCGTCAATATTTGGCAATTGCCACCACCTTACGCAATGAGACTGTAGTTCCGCAAGATGACGGTGACTTTTCTGGCTATACCACACGATCCATCTCTTTTTTATTGGATCAAAACAAAGTTGATCATTTTCAATATCCCACATTTGGGCATCGAATTGCATTGAATTATGATATTGGAGGCAACTTGGGACTTATTGATTTAGGTGGGATTTCATTTCATCGGTTTCGTCTAACAAATGCTTACTTTTATACGCTTAATCAATCGACATTTGCAGTTCAACTTTTTGGGGGTAGATATAAAAAATTAGGCCAAGAATCAACATTTGAAACTGAGCGGTTTTCGTTAGGTGGCGCAAATTCACTGAGAGGATACAATGAGTTTTCTTTTCTTGGAAACTATCGTTTATCTTTTAATTTTGAATTAAGGCAACGATTATCACAAAATATTGCTGGAGTTTTATTTTTAGATGGTGGATTTATAAATGATGAATTCAATCAATTGTTTGATCAATTGTATCGAGGGTACGGATTTGGTGTTCGATTGTTAGAGTCTGTGATACCTTTACGATTGGATTTTGGTTTTGGAAATGATGAGCTTATGGTTCACTTCAATGTGTCTCAAACATTTTAACTGGACAGTTTGGATTGGATTTCTGATAAACTCGTATCTGATTCAATCATTGTTTTGATTTCATTGATCATTTGAATTGTTGCTGGCGAGCTGTTTCCTATGCTTTCTTCAAGTATCTTTAGTTTATCGCTAAGTTCATCAACCGATGATGATGACTCAACACATGCGCGACAAGTTGTCGAAATTGTGTCAGGTGAATTTATTACCTCTTCTGCAAGAGATGGGAGATCGGCAGAGATAGGGCCAATGTCTGACATTTAAATGTCTTCGCCGGCTGCTTTTTTGTTTTTGCCGTGTGGATCACTGTTTTTGAATATCTCTTGTCGTTGTAGTTGTTCGCGGTGCCATTTAGCATTCCCTAATTCATTGCTTTTATCGGCAATGGTTGTTGTGGGATTGGTTGGTTCTTTGATTGGATCAACAGTGGTGGTTTTTGTTTCTGTGATCTCTGAGTCATCATCAAGATTTTGTTCGATTAGTCGATTGATTTCTTCTAATTCAGACTCAAATTCATCGCGTTCTTGTTTTGACAGTTCATTTTTTTTGTTTAGTTTTTGTTCAAATTGATTATTGACCTTAAATTCATCCATATATCTACCTCTAATATGAGTATCGCTCATTATAGGGTGTTTTATGCATTGATTATATTTGATATTTTAGGAGGTTTGAAAGATCAATGAGTGCTTGTTTTGCACTTTGTTTCCCAGATTTAATAGCCAGATCCATTGCACCTAATTTTTGAATGATATTGGGCAGTTTATGCTTCAATGTATTTTTTTGAAGGCTTTCCAGTTGTTTTTTAATGAAAAAAGGATGTTTGCCTAGCTTGGTTGCCAATTGATCGGACTGCATTTGTTGAGTGTCCCCTAGACTTAACGGTATGAGTTGGTTGATTTGAAACACAAGTTGGTTCATAATTTTGTGGGCGTCTTCTTTTTGTTCTAAAAGATTAAATATGTGTTTAAGGATATTTTGTATGTTTCCTGTTTTTATAGCACTGGATAGTTGATTATACTCGCCCATTGAATTGCTAGATGCGTGAAGAAGGTGTTCTTCAGTAATGGTTTTTTCAGGTAAAATTGTAATTAAGCACTTGTTAATTTCTTGTTTGATTATGCCAAGATTGTTGCCGTATGCATTAATTAGCATTTGTGCTGATTTTGAATTAATGGTTGTTCCTTGATTTTGACAATAAGATAATATCCAATCAATGACTTTTTGGCTTTCCCATTCTTTAAATTCTGGGCAATTCAGTTCTATTGCATGTTGTTTTTTAAATAGTTTGTAACATGCAGAGCGTTTATCTATTTTTGTTGCAATAATGATAATGGGCAGTTTAAAGTTGTGGGCGTTTTTTAAGCATTGTTCTAAGGATGCAATATTAATTTTATCAACTTTTTTTAGCCACTTTGGATTGGTACAAATAAACCCCTTTTGGGGGGAAAACATATCACAAGCTTCTGTTGCATGAATAAATTCATTTAATGATGTTGTTTTACTGTCTTCAAAGGGAATGTCTTTGAATTCTGTCAGAATTCTGTTTTTTTCATCTTCAATTAAAGTGGTGTTTTCACCAGTGATTAAGTAAAACATAAGAAAGTTAATGCATCCTTGCTTAAAGATGATTATAATAGACATTATGAGATTTTTTAATGTTTTCTTTATTGCTGTTTTTTTAAGCACATCACTTTCAGCCCAGACTTTATTTGAAGAAGGGGGTTCTTCTTCTTCATCAACGATACAATTGAACCCTTCCTCTGTAGCTAAATCATCGAAAGTTATTTCGTTACAAAATAAACAAAAACAAATGATTTCTACTAATTTGGAAGCGTTGATTGCTCGTGGAGACATTCAACTGTCTTATGAAGCTGCAAGGAATGCTGGCTGGGCAACTATATTGCATGTCCATGTCAATCCTCAGGAGCAATTTCAATCACAAACTGGCGACCTGGGAATTATGGGAGGTGGTCGATTATACCTAGATAAAGGATTTATTGATTCAGATGTTTATTTGCAAGGATTATTTGGTTTTAATCACTATTCAACGTGGGATTTAATGATTTCAGTTGAGTTTGGTCAGCGAATTCACTGGAAAAAGAATGTGTTTTTAGATCTAGCAGTCTCTGTTCAGCGATCTTATGACCGATCTGTGCCAAATCCAATGGCATTTCTAAAAGCAAATCTTTCATTTACTCTTGATAGAGCAATGATTCCATTTTTATAATCGATTAAATTTCAATTTTATACTTTTTGCATTTGTTGTAAAGCGTCGTTCGAGATACCTTTAGCGTTTCTGCTGTTTTTTTAATGTTCCCTTTAAAGTGTTGTAGTGTTTGCTGAATAAATTTGGCTTCATTTTCTTCGAGCGATTGCACTTCAAAAGGGGGGGGTATCTTAGGTGTGGGTGTGGGTAATTGTGGGATTATGGATGTTTGTCCTGGTGTGTAACTAAGGATGCGATCAGTAATGTCTTTTCCATTGGCAATAATAATGGCGCGTTGAATGGTATTCTCAAGTTCTCGAATATTCCCTGGCCAGCGTTGGTTTATTAAGTGGTTTGCACCCGATTGAGTTAAGTTTGCGATGGGGATTTTCATTTTTTGGCTATATTTTTCAATAAAATGGTTGGCAAGGAGTAAAACATCGTTTTCGCGGTCAATTAATTTTGGCAAATGTATTGGGAACACGTTGATTCTATAAAATAAGTCCATTCGAAACTTTTTTTCGTCGACCAATGTTTCTAGTGGTTGATTGGATGCGGCAATAATTCGAACATTAATTGGGATTTTTTTGCTTCCTCCAATTCGTTCAACTTCCTGGTTTTGAATGACACGTAAAAGTTTTGTTTGTTGATCCAAGCTTAATTCACTAATTTCATCAAGGAAGATGGTGCCGTCATTTGCGAGTTCAAATTTTCCGATACGTTCTTTATCAGCACCCGTAAAGGCCCCTTGTTCATGACCAAAAAGTTCGGATTCGATCAAGTTATCTGGTATGGCACCGCAATTGATCGCAATAAAAGGATGGTGCTTTCTGTTGGAGTGTTGATGGATAACATTGGCTATGACGTCTTTACCTGTGCCACTTTCACCTTGCAGTAATACACTGACATCGTTTTCTAAAATTAGGCCAATGGCTTGGTAGACAATTTTCATTGCATGAGATTGTCCGATCAAAGTACCAAACGCTTGTCCCTCGGTGGTTTGTAGGTATTTAATTTGTTCGGCTTGCTGACCAATTAGGGACTCTTGTTCATGGGAATAAAGTTCAAATGATAAAATGCTAAACATATCCAGTAGGTGATTAAGCTCATCAAATATTGGCGTGCTTTTATCCAACGTTTTTAAATATTCAGTAAGGCTGGATTTTAAAGACAACGTCAGCAGGGTGGTATCTCGAATGGATAGGCCTTGCTGTTCATGAACCTTTCGTATGTTACGAAGGAATTCTAATAACGGTTTTACCGCATTTGGATCAATGTTTTTTAATTCAGGTGTGGACGTCATGCACCTTGATAAAAAGTCTTTCGAATTTTGTTGAATTCGACTGAGTTCATCGTGACTGAGTTCTTTGTAATGCTCATTGGTTTCAATTTGTGTCATCCAATGATTAAACAGTTGGTTGATATCAACCAGTTGATTATCATGATCCATATGTTCATTTATTGTACACTTTTGTGTTGCTTTGTCAATTTTAAAGGTTTGCTTCGCCTTGATCGATAATCCCTTATGTAAAGGAGCATCTAAATTATGAGCATGTTTATAGGGCCTAATCCTCATCATGGGATATCAAAACAAGGCACTCAGGGAACAACAGTGGAGCAACAGTTGAATCAGTTGCTAGATCAGGGTGATATTACAGGGGGGCAGTTGGAGAAGTTTGACAATCAACAGCTAACGCCTGTTCAGCGTGATTTTATTGACTCATTAAAGTTGGCTATTCTGCCGCAACAACTCTATGAATTTGAACCTAAAGAAGCGGAAGAAATTTCATTGGCCGTCAATCAGGCATTGAAACCAACGCCTAATTACAAATTACTTGATCAGCAAATCAATCGTTTAAACGATCAAATTATCCAGAGTCTAGATCAACCAATGGAAGAAGGTAACAACTTTGATGATTCACAATCAACAAAACTGAATGCGCAATTGAATGTGGCCACTGCGTTACATAATATTAGGCAGTATCGAACTTATCATTGTGATCCAAAGCAGCCTCCAACTTATAGTGAATTGAAACAAAAAAGAAATGATTTGTGGATTCTACAAACAGCTGGTTGTGGTCATTGTTTATTACGAGCGGCATCGGTTGAGCCATTAAATGGGGGACCGCTTACAGAGGACCACCATTTAAAGTTAAGAGGTGATGGGTATTTAGATTTTTTAGATGAAGTTCGCAAAGAAGTGGAGGACACGTGGGAGGGGCATTTTGATTTATTAATGCCGGGGTGCCATTTAAACGATTTAATTGGTAATTATTTTGAAAATAAGCGGTATTCAGGCAATCCTGCTGGTCAATTTGCTGATATATGTGCCATTGCAGCTGTTCGTGTGAATGCAAAAAAAAGCTCAGGTGTTCCGCAATTTATCATAAAAGATCGTGGTAGTCGTGTAGATCCCAATAAAAGATACTTAGTTCAGAAATTTACATACTCGAATCAAAATATTAATGAAGATACGGTTGGACAGTTGTCGAGTGATGATGTGCAAAGTTTAGTGAATGCCAATCCCCAGTCACGGTGCTTGTTAAATAGTGGCATTCATTGGCAACCCGTAGTTCCATCGCTATCCCATGCCCGGCTGTAAAGCAAAGGCTGAGTCGATTAACTGTATTATAAGCATTCATGGCTTTTGAATTGAATGTGCTATACTTTTCTTTATGTCAAAAACCTTTCTTGTAACTAGTGCACTACCCTATGCAAATGGCGACATTCATTTGGGGCATATGGTGGAGCATGTTCAAACCGATATTTTTGTTCGATTCCAAAAATTAGTGGGGCATCAGTGTTATTACATGTGTGCAGATGATGCGCATGGTACTGCCATTATGTTAAGCGCTGAAAGCGAAGGTGTACGGCCAGAGGAATTTATTGAACGGGTCAAACAGCAACATATCGCTGATTTCGAGCAATTTAATATTTCGTATGATCATTATTACTCAACTCATAGTGATGAAAATCGTGTGTTATCTGAACATGTTTATAATTCTGCGCATGCAGATGGTGGCATTATAAAAAAAGATATTCAGCAGTATTTTGATGAAGATAAGGGGCTATTTTTGGCGGATCGTTACATTAAAGGGACTTGCCCAAAATGTGGTGCTGAGGATCAATATGGGGATGCCTGTGAAAAATGCTATGCGACGTATTCAGCAACGGATTTGATTGATCCGGTATCTGTATTATCCGGACAGCCACCGGTGTTAAAAGATTCTACGCACTATTTCTTCAATTTAGAGCATTATCGAAGTGCCATTGTTGATTGGTTGGCCACCGACCCTGTTACTCAGCCAGTGAAAAACAAGCTAAATGAATGGTTGGATGGTGAATTAAAGCCGTGGGATATTTCGCGCGATGCACCGTATTTTGGCTTTAAGATTCCAGGAACAGATGATAAATACTTTTATGTGTGGTTGGATGCCCCTATTGGGTATATTGCGACCACCGAGGCTTGGGCAACCACACGTCAGCAATCTCATGACGCATTTTGGAAGAATGATGATGTTGAAATTCATCACTTCATTGGTAAAGACATTATGTATTTTCACACACTTTTTTGGCCGGCAATGTTGGCGGTTGCTGGTTTTAATCAACCAAAAAAGGTACATATTCATGGCTTTTTAACAGTAAATGGTGAGAAAATGTCCAAAAGCCGAGGCACATTTATTTTGGCTCGCGATTATGCCCAGCAATTGGATACGGATATTTTGCGCTATTATTATGCAGCAAAGTTAACGTCATCCATGGATGACATCGATTTTAACCTTGATGATTTTGTAACTAAAATTAATTCAGATGTTTTAGGCAAGTTTGTGAATATTGCCAGTAGAACTGGGTCAATTGTTACTAAAAAGCTGGATGGTCAGCTAGGCGATTTAGATACCGATGGTCAGGTCATGTTGGCTGAGGTTTTGGCCGCTGCAGATGATATTAAAGCTGCTTATGATGCGTTAGAAACTAATAAGTGCATGCGTCGTATTATGGAGTGTGCGGATTTGGCCAATAAATACATTGATGAAAAGGCGCCGTGGGCGTTGGTTAAAGATGATCCAGAGGCGGCTAGGAAGGTGTGTTCTGTGGCATTAAATGCGTTACGAATACTATCGATTTATTTATCCCCAGTGTTACCAACAATTACATCCAAGCTATTTGCTTTTTTAAATCTTCCCCAACAGCAATGGGCTGATTTAAATTCGCATGTTACTCATTCTTCGGTTCAGCCGTATCAACATGTTTTAAAGCGGCTAACACTAGAGGATGTCGAGAAATTAATTTTAGCTAACGCATAAATATATTAATTTTCTTCGATGTTTTAAATTCAAAAACATCGGGAATATTATTAGGTAGAGGGGGAAATAATGCCTTTTAATCAGTATATTTATTTATTTACATTTATTGTTGCAACGACATTTAGCGTTTCAGCGAAGGTTTCGATATCCTCATTTGATATTAATACGGCAATTAAGGCGACATCTCAGAGTGGTAACGTTAGTAAGTCCAATGTGATTGCATCCAGTCAAGATGGATCGTTGGATGTTCGAGGGCTCTGGTTTGTTAATAGTGGTGTTTCGTACAGTGATGGGGTTGTTGTAGGTCGTGTTGTATTTAATACCTTTGGTTATGACCTGGCTAACGGTGATTTATCTGTTGATGATATCGCGATGCTTGAAAATACGGAATCTCGACTAACGACGGAGCCTTTGTTTTACCCAAACCCATTTCGATTTTCTAATGTAAACAAAGCAACAGGCAAAAATGGAGGTACGCTGTACTACACTCTATCTAAGGCATTTGACATGGAAGTGCAAATGTATGATGTGTTTGGGCATCGCATTTGGCGCAAAGAATGCCCAGCAAATAGTTCGTGTGGCCGAGGCGGTAAAAATGAGATCGATTTTAATAAAGAAGAGTTAAATGGCTATGAGATGTCTGCAGGCGTTTATTTTTACCTTTTCATTCACGAGGGTAAAGTGATTGGTCGCGGTAAAGTCGCGGTTGTTCCATAAATTTAAGTACTTTTCGAAGGTTTCTTGATCTGGTATAATTTACATACTACTTTCAAGGAGTTTTCTATGCGCCGTGCATTGGTTAAGTTGTTTCCCTCATTAAATTGTGATTTAGGTATTGATTTAGGTACAGCCAACGTGCTTGTATTTGTTCGTGGTAAAGGGGTTGTTATTCAAGAACCTTCTGTTGTCGCTTTGGACTCTAAAAAGAATCTTGTTTTAGCGGTTGGTGATGATGCCAAGCGGATGATCGGTCGTACGCCGGGTAATGTTGTGGCAGTTCGTCCACTTCGTGATGGTGTTATTGCTGATTTTGATATTACTGAAACCATGTTGAAGCACTTCATTCGTAAGGCATTGGATCGTAAGCTATTTGTTGCAAAACCACGTATCATTATTGGTATTCCATCCGGGATTACTGGTGTTGAAAAACGTGCTGTATTAGATGCAGCGTATCAAGCTGGTGCAAGTGAAGCCTATTTATTGGAAGAGCCAATGGCTGCGGCGATAGGTGCATCGTTACCAGTATCAGAACCATCAGGTAGTATGGTTGTAGACATTGGTGGTGGTACAACAGAGGTTGCTATTATTTCTTTGGGTGGTATTGTTGTTGCCAAGTCAATTCGAGTGGCTGGTGACGAAATGGATGAAGCCATTATATCCCACTGCCGTGAAAACTATCGTTTATTGATTGGTGAGCGAACTGCTGAGGATGTAAAAATCCAGTTGGGGTCTGCTACTGAATGTGAAGAAGAAAAGTCCATGGAAGTCCGTGGTCGTGACTTGGTGTCTGGATTACCTAAAACATTTACATTTACATCATTAGAAATTCGAGAAGCCTTAAAAGATACCATTACAACAATTGTTGATGGTATTCGCCAAACATTAGAAAAGACGCCCCCAGAATTATCATCTGATATTATGGATTTGGGTATTACGCTTGCTGGTGGTGGTGCCTTGTTAAAAGGCTTGGATCGTCATATTCAAGAACAAACCAATATCGTTACTCGCATTGCTGAGGACCCATTAAAATGTGTTGCGTTGGGTACCGGTAAAGCACTCGACGAAATTGAAGTCTTCAAAAAAGCATTGATTACTGATTAATTCAGTTGAACTTAACTTCAACAGGTTTATATGTTCATGTCCCATTTTGCATGAAACTATGCCCGTATTGTGCGTTTTATAAAGTTCCAGTAAACAAAGATTTAGAGTCCGTATTTTTATCGAACGGTTTGGCTGAAATTGATTGGTATGCCCAACAGTATGGCCGAATTCCTGTGGATACTATTTACTTTGGTGGTGGTACGCCCAATGTGCTGGCGAAAGCCACCTTTGAGCACCTTGTTAGTGCTATTTACGATCGGTTTAATGTAGCGGATGAGTGTGAGTTTACCATGGAGGTGAATCCAGGTGTCCATGCCAAATCAAAGCTCACCTTTTATAAAGATATGGGGGTAAACCGGTTAAGCATTGGTGCCCAATCATTTAATCAGGCGGTATTGGATCAGTATGGCCGCAATCATACGGTTAGTGATACTTTGGCGTTTATTGATCAGGTGACTGACGTGGGGATCAATAACGTGAATGTGGATATTATTTTTGGGCATCCCATCCAAACTAACACTCAGTTAAGGCATTCGTTAACAACCTTTTTAGGGTATGAATTTGATCATTTGGCCATTTATGCCTTGGCAGTGGAGCCGAATACCCCATTTAGTGCCCAGGGCTTGACTGTGAATGACGATCATCAGGCGGATCAGTACCAATTGATTCAGCAGGTGATGCTTGAAAATGGCTATGAGCATTACGAGGTATCTAATTTTTGTAAGCCTGGCCGCATGGCGGTGCATAATGCCAAATATTTATTGTCAAATCCAACCATTGGATTGGGAGCTGGTGCCCATAGCTTTTTTGATGGGCGACGCTATGAAAATATTCCTGATATAGAGGGATACTTGAATCAATTGCCTGCGGCTTTTGCTAAGGGTACAACTAATGAGTGGACGGATTATATTGGGGCGCGGTTGCGCTTGCGCGAACCGTTGGTGTTTGAGCATGTTCAACAGCAATTTGGTATTGATATGCCGCAGCAGTTCTCAACTGAATTACGTAAGATGGCTGATTTGGGTGTTTTGGATGTTTCAGAGGATGATTTTATGATTACCCATCAGGGCTTTTTGGTATTGGATGAGGTGTTGGGACACCTTCTCTAGAGTGTGGTGGTTCATTTATTTTTAATAGTTATTCGTTGGTTTGGGTTGGATACTGTGCTGTGCGTATTGGCAGTGCAATTGTTTTTGCAGCACTTGGTTGGTGGCATTTCTGTTCAATATATGGTTGGTACTGCCATGGCAACCTCGTTATTTTATATGGTCGATCGGTGGGTGGACGGTCGCATTGCTGAGGACGTGTCATCGTCTCGGCATTTGGTGTATCAACGGCATTCAAAGTGGGTGGGGGCTTGCTGTATGGTGTTGGCTGGTTTTAACATGTATTATTGGTTGCAATTTGCAACGGTGATTAAGCTTCGTTGGTTGGTTGGGGGGTGTTGTTGCGGTGCGCATCTTATTTTTTTACGTGTTAAAAGGTATCGGTGGTTGAAGCCACTGGTGGTTGCTGCTGTTTTTAGCTGGGTGATGGTGGCCGGGTTGCCGGTTATATATATGGCTGTTTATGGTTTTATTTTTGGATTAACATTGTTGAATCTATGCGTTCATTCAGCCATTGAAACCAAGCGGCCTTGGCTGCCGTGGTCATGCCTACTTTGTTGGGTCATGAGTGTTGGGTTGGCCATTATTGCTTTACCCTATTGGTGGTTGGTCACTATTTTTGGTTTGGGGCCATTATTGTATGTGCCATTGGTGCTTTATTCCAAGCGATTGGTGTACTGGTATGAGTTGGGGGAGCTTATTTATGCGTTACCATTTTTGGTGGCTTGTGGTTTAATGATTTAATGTTTGAAGTAACGCTACAATCAAAAAAATCGAATGCGCGTTTGGGCGTGTTGCATACGGCGCATGGCCCTATCGAAACGCCGGTTTTTATGCCTGTTGGTACTCAAGCAACGGTGAAGGGTGTCTCAGTTGATGCCTTGCATCAATTAAATACCCAAGTGATTTTAGGCAATGTGTATCATTTAAATTTACGGCCAACCAGTGAACGTATTCACGCGTTGGGTGGGCTGCATCAGTTTATGAATTGGCAAAAGCCCATTTTAACCGATTCAGGTGGCTTTCAAGTGTTTTCACTTCAAAACCAACGCACAATTGAACCTGACGGCGTGACATTTAAATCCCACTTGGATGGGTCCAAGCATCGGTTAACGCCCAAGCGTGTGATTGATATTCAACGTAATTTGGGTAGCGATATTATGATGCCGCTTGATATTTGTACGCCGTATCCAAGCGCCCAAAAACAAGTAGAAGACGATATGGCCATGACCCATCGATGGGAAAAGGAAGCGTTTGATTATTGGCAGCAAAATCCCAATGATCAATTGCTGTTTGGGTTGGTGCAAGGTGGCACATTTGAAGCGTGTCGACGGCACAGTGCCGATGCATTAACGCAACATGATTTTTCGGGATTTTCGATTGGTGGTTTAAGTGTAGGGGAGCCCTTGGATCAATTGCATGACATGGCGGCCTTTACGGCGGATTTATTGCCCAAAGACAAACCTCGCTACTTGATGGGGGTTGGCTTACCAGAGAACTTTGAGCCAGCTATTTTGGCAGGAATCGATATGTTTGATTGTGTGGCTCCAACGCGGTTGGCTCGGCATGGCAACTTTTTTACTAGTGAGGGTAAAAAGAACATTCGAAATGCTCAATTTCAGGATGACCCCAAACCGTTGGATAGCAATTGCCAGTGCCCGGTTTGCCAGCAGTATTCTCGTGCGTATATTCGGCATTTGCATGTCGCAAACGAAGCGTTAGCTGCTACGTTATTGTCCATTCATAATATTGCGTATGTGTTTCAGTTAATCGATGCCATTAAGGCTGGGATTCGGGCGGGGGAGCTGTAAGCTTAAAGCGCTCAACGGATTGGCCATTGACGGTGACGTTTTCGTTAAACATGGCCAATGGGCGAGCAAATACCACATCATTATTGTACTGGGCCTCCAAATCAGGCACACGATAGAGCGGTTTATAGAGGACCAACGGGGACCTTGTTTCTGTATCGTGAGCAAAGCCAATGACTTGGTATTGTTGCCCTTTATAATGGGTGTATATGCCAAATGGAATCATGGTATTATTGTACTAGAAAACCATTAAAATAGATTAATGAATTTGAGTACATTTTTTTTGGGATTTTTGTCGATATTATATTAGGAGGGCTAATGATGTCCATGGTAGATAGCGTAAAGAGTTTTATAAATACGATTTCTGATGCGGTGGCTGGTAACCCGTTTGGTTTATCTCAAGGTCAGATTGACGAAATTGACCAGATTCTAAAGTTAATAACAGTTTTGATTAATGATGGCATTCAACGTGGCGACATTAGTAAATTGGTTACTTTAATGGGTGAAATAGCAGAGCATTTACCTGAGTTTAAACCAGAAATTGATGACATGATCACCGGCTTAAAAAAGTTATCAAAAAAGCTATTTGGCGATGATCCATCATTGGCGAATAGTGGCAAGTCGCAGGGTGGTAATAAAGGGTTGCTAGCAATGGAATCCAGTCTCGCTAATCCGCAAGATCCGGATATGATGCTTTCCGGAACATCCCAGGTCGTCCCGCCTGGCACCATGATTATGGATAATGGTAGTGAAAAATTGCACCCGGAATTATTAAAATCAGCTAAAAATGAGATTGAAGATATTGCTTATAAAATATTGCATTTTGTGAATGACCAAATGGTGTTATCAAATGCAAATTTTGATGCATTATCAAAAGGACTAACTCGAATCTCAAATCGAGCTAGGCATCAATCGGGTTATTCGGCTCGACCAGTAGATGATGTTTCCCCGCCAGTGGTTGATGACTACAAGGTGTCAGGGACGTCTGAATCGCCACTTCCGTAACAGCTCTATTTCCAGTATTTCTTCAGTTCTATTTATTTGTTAAAATTAAGGCTATGATCCGCTTGTTGATTTGCTTAATTTTTTGCTTGATGGTTGGTTGTGGCAAGGTCGCCCAAGACATATCCAATCAGTCCACAAATTCAATTTTTAAGTCCGTCAATCTGATAGTGCAGCATGAGGATTTTGAACCTTTTGGTTGGGATGCCATGCCAGTATCAACCAATGTTGTATCGATTTATGCACAGGCAAAAGGTTTGATTTTTGAAAAGGGATACGAAACGATTGCTTGGGGCAGTGCGGAAGCGATTGTTGAGTTGGTCGGAACAAAAAATACCTTGGTTGTTACCAACTATGATCAAAAACGAAATGTGGTTGATTCGTCGCATTATCAACAAGGTTATTTTCAGTTTCAAGAAGTGGTGACCGACAATTATAAGTTATTAACGCAGTTTAGAAAGATTCGGCCCAAATATGATATTTATTCATTTGTTCATTATCAGTCTAAGTCACGGTATTTATTTCATTTGGCAGATACTGTTCCAACAAAGGATATTAAAGTTTCTCCATATACACATTTAGTGTCAGTACTTTATTCTCAACATCTACAAAAGGAATCGTACAATCAGGAGTCATTGATTCCATTAACCGATTTTTATGCCATTATTCCTACTGGGAGCGCGACAACATCTGCGATGATTTTTCCAACCAATAATATTAAAATATTTAAGGTTAATGACCCGTTATTTTCGTTTGATGATGGGTATTTTAATGCTTTATTGACCATTGTAGATTTATCTTATTATGGGGATGAATATGATGCATTAAGTTACATTGAAACAAAACGAAAAACAGCCATATTTACGGCAGATGAAGCCGATCATTTAACGCGGTCAATTCAACAGTATTTTAAGAAAAAAGTAAATTCAAATGAGCCATTTTCAAAATCGCCAACAGCAAATATAAATGATTAAAGGGGTTATTTTTGATCGTGATGGCACGCTTATTGAGCATGTGCCCTACTTGCATAAGTTGGTGGATGTGCAGGTGATTCCAGGTGTTTTTGATGCACTTCAACAACTTCATCATTTGGGCGTTAAGGTATTTGTTGCTACCAATCAGTCCGGGATTGGCCGTGGTTACTTTTCGGAAGACGATTACAAAGTGGTTGAGCATTACATTGAACGACTTTTTGAAGAAAATAGTTGTCCAATTACTCAGACCTATTATTGCCCGTGTCACCCTGAGCACGGGATTGGTCAGTATAAAAAAGAGTCCAATGATCGAAAGCCAAACCCGGGCATGATTCAACGTGTGATGAAGGGATTTAACTTTACAGCTGATGAGTTGGTGATGGTTGGTGATTCAGCCGTTGATATTGATGCGGGCAAACATGCCGGTGTGGCAGCTGCATTGGTACGAACTGGCAATGGCCGTCAAACAGAGTTCGATGGCAGCTGTGAACCATCGTTTATTGGGGATGATGTGTTGGCGGTAGTGACTGATTTCATTTTAAAACAATGACACATATTCGAATCGTAAGTAATGGGTTTGGTGAAGATTTAATTTCAACTCGAATTATTGAAGCGATTGGCTTAACGAGTGCGACGTTTGATGTGTACCCTTTGGTTGGTGACGGCAATGCCTATCAGCAGTTGGGGATACAACCAACCATTACCCAGCCAGTGTTGCCCAGTGGTGGTTTTTTATTGCGACTGCGAGATTTGTTGGCTGATTTGCGGTCCGGCTTATTATGGCAATTTCAAAAACAGCGACAGGCATTGGCTACAGGGACAGCGGATGTGCAGTTGGTGGTTGGTGATGTCTTTGCTTTGTTTATGGCTGCCTCACAGTCAGATATTCCCATTGTGTTTTTTCCAACGGCAAAGTCTGAACGTGTGATTCCCCATTATGCAATTGAACTTAAGTATATTCGATCCAAAGCATCATTGGTGTTTCCGCGTGATGAAGCTACCCACCAACGCTTTTTAAATGCTGGCATCCCTTCTCGTTATTTTGGGAATCCGATGTTTGATGCCATGACGTCGAATGTTGAGCGCGGTGTGCCAATGACCATTGCGTTATTGCCAGGTTCACGCCAGGAGGCCATTCAAAATATGGCCTTGATGTTAACGGTTGTTTCACAATTGACATTGGATGCCCCATGGTCGTTTGTGTTTTCGTTATCGCCTCATTTTAAACATGCTGAATTAACAACCGTTATTGCTGATTTACCATGGCTATTGGAGAAGGATGCGCAGGGCTTTTATTTTAAATTTTCACAATCTGACATTTGTGTTCGTGTGTCGTATGCGTTTTTTGATGTTTTGCAAGCGTCCAGTGTTGTGATTGGTTTGGCTGGTACGGCCAATGAACAAGCCATGCATGCCAAACGGGACCTGATATCTTTTGTTGGGTGTGGACCACAGTCCACCAAGCAGCGATTTCAACAACAGCATCAGTTAATTGATGGCGCAACAACCCATTTTATTGATTCAAATCAGGCTGAAACCATTGCCCAGGGGGTGTCGGCTATTTTGAATGATAATGACTTTGATTGGACGCCGTTATCGGATCATTATCAAATGGCTGCTGAAAAAATTGCAGCGTGCTTGCGTCACGAATTAACGTTGTAACGAAATCGCCATAACCGATCCTTGGCGGACGAAATGCCAATGCGTGGCAGTGTTTGTATGCCTTTTGGGGTGTCTTTTGGTCTCAATGAAATGGGGCAGTTGCTGGACAATGCATCGCTACCATTGAGCTCTGGTGGAATGCCAAGGCCCATCATTAATTTACTGGGTCCGTTGAGCCAATCACGCTGTTTTTTTATGGTTGCCCGATGCTGTTGAATGATGTCGATGCCAACGGTGGGGTGCAGTTCTCGAATTAGAACGGCTGCACCAATACCTTCTTTTTCTGTTACTACATTTAGGCAATGGTACATGCCGTAAATAAAATAGATGTAAATGTGGCCAGCAGCTAAAAACATGGGGGCATTTCGTTGTGTTTTTTTGCCTTTGTAGGCATGACATGCTGGGTCATCTTCGGTGTATGCTTCGGTTTCAGTAATGATTCCACCAACGTGGCCTTTGGGGCCATTGTAGACGAGTTCATGACCCAGCAACCGTTTGGCAACCTCAATGGTAGATTGCTTGGTGACCATGTCTTTAAATGACTGATTAGTTAACAATGGTGCTACGGGTGGTTTTGGCTGCGGTTAGCCAGTCACTTAGGTCGCTTTGTTGGTCGTTTTCTAAGTGGGATTTTAATTGAGTTAGGGCGTGTGTGATTTGATCTATAAAGACGATTGCGTTTTTTTTGTTGCCAGTTAATACGTCCAAACCCCATTCGATGGCGCTGTTGCTGACGCGGGTAGTATCGCGGAATCCGCCGGCACTTATGCTTTGTAATTGGCGACGTTCGTCGTTTGATTTTTTTGATAAGATGTTTGGCAGTACACTGGCTAAAATGTAGGGGCCATGGGACACTTGCATCATCCATTCATCGTGAATCTCATATGATGGGCAGGAAATTAAATTGAAGCTACAAGATGCAATAAATGAGTTGATTGGATCCTCATTAAACACAATCATCGGGCAGTTTTCTAACACGGTTGCAGCAGCATTCTCCAAGCCTTGCACGTCCAGGCCGCCCATGGGGTGCATGCCAATAATCGTGTGATGGGAATTTGTTACCACCGGGTCATTTAAAAATGACTTTACGCTCGAAAATTCGATGATGGTTTTTGTTTCGTTTATGGTTGCTGTTAAGTTACTAATTATTGGGAGTACGGTTGCAATTGGACTGGCAATAACAATAATGTCAGCTGTTTGAACCTTGCTGGTATTGATGTCTAGGGCATAGTCGTCAATAATGCCCCGCTCTTGTGCGGCTTTGAGTGGCTCTTGTCGTCGGCCAATCCCTTGAATGGCAAGATCCGGATGGTGCTTTTTTACCAAGGCTGCAAATGAGCCGCCAATCAGCCCACAGCCAATGATGCAGAGTTGGTTCATGCCTTCGAAATGTCCGGGCGCAATTTTGCTGCCCCTTCCAAATAACAGTGTTCAATGTCTTTAATCGATTTGTTTGAGTTAACATGCATCAAAATGCGAATGCATTTTTCTAGGCCGTCCGGTACCTTCATTTCATGAAAGCAGAGCAGCGGTGTATCTGTTAATCCCATGTCACGTGCCGCACGTGCCGGGAACGTTGCGTTTAAGTCTTCAGTCACAGAAAATAAAATCGATACAATATCATCTTCTTCAATCTTGTTTGCTTTAATCATGTGATTTAATAGGGTCACTGATGCAGTCTGAATGTCTTCTGCTGTGTTGTTTTCTGCGGTTATTGCGCCTCGAATTCCTCGACAAGTCATGATCTCTCCTTTAAATCTAATCTATTTCTAATTTATCATTCTTTGCATCTTTTTGTTAACCTGGTAATATATGAATACCCTGCGCGTGTGGCGAAATTGGTAGACGCGCTAGACTTAGGATCTAGTGTCTTTGACGTGGGGGTTCAAGTCCCTCCACGCGCACCAACCCATTTTTGATGAGATATCATTGTTACTTTTCACCTGCGGTGCTCATTTAGGATTCACCTAAACTGCGCTCCTATTTTGAAAAGTGCCGCGATCTCTCTCCAAAAAAGGGCTGGTGAACATGTATGATAGATGAGATATCATTGTTACTTTTCGCATGCGGTGCTCATTTAGGATTCCCATAATGTAAAAAATATGAAACAATTAATTGGTTTTTTTTATTAAAAACGAAACTATTTTATATTTTTTTACGATAGCTTATGTATAAGTAAAATTTTGGAGGAAAAATTTATGAGATTACGATCGGCATTAGCATTTGCTGCAGTATTATTCACTGGAGCTAGTGGACAACGAAATTTACGTGGAACATCTTGCCATGAGGCTGTGAAAGCAAGTTTGGGTCAATCCCATCAAAACTATGTTAAAACGTATGCTAATCCCCCTTTTAGTGTTTTGGCAGGTTACTCAGAACGTAATGGTACTCAAATAATTGAAGGGAACTTTCAATATAAAGAAGATGATGCATTAATTAAAGATAGTCATGTAAAATACACAAATGAATTGGAATCAACAGTAGTAGAAGACGTTTGTCGCCGTCTTGATGATTATGTTGAAGCAGCCAATAAAAAAGCGATTAATGATCAGTTGCATCAACAGCAAGATGATATTAAGGTTGTTGATACAAAAGTTTCGCGTGTTAAAGAGACAGCTCAAACTGGTGTTGGTTTGGCTGCTGCCCAATGGTTTTCTGTTGGTCTCTTGGTTCTTGATGGATCTTGTAATGAGGGAAAAATTATCAAAAAAATTGTATCACTAATTAAGTCTGCTATAAAAAGTAAATCTGAAGATCAAATTCAAAAATTAGAGAATGAAATAATTAAAAAAGAAATTACAGCAGATTATCTTCGCGATTTACGTGAAATATTTGAAATACTTGAAGGAGTTCAAGAAACTTCTGAATTAACAAAAGCTGGTGATGTAGAGCTTGACTGTGGTGAATCAAATCAAAAGATTTTACGTATCAAAAACTTAATCAATAGAAAACTTAAAGAAATTCAAAAGCATTACAATATCGATAATAAGAAATTGAGTAAGCTAAAAGCTCTCGAGACTAGTATTGGTTTTTGTGGTGTTAAATCCGACTGATTTTGAAATCATTTGTCATCGTTAAGTTATTAAAGTAAGTCAGGCGTATGCCTGGCCGTCTTAACTTGAACTGGCGTTTTCTTGATTGACTTTTTGAGTGTCAATGACAATGTAACCAGCTGAATTTATCTTGTATGGCCGTCCTCGGTCATCGCGAATCACACCAGCCTCGTCGAGTTTCACATTGGCTTGGTCAACCCAGGTGTAATTTTTATTGTTTATGACTTTGGTTTCATTGTGCCCAAAACGTGAGTTTACAGTTAGCTCTTTATAGTTGCTCTCCAGGTTAGAATTAGGTGACCCTGCTGATACAAATAAATAAATGGCAGCTGCAGCTACCGCGATAATGTATTCCATACCACTACCTTAGCATAATTTATGGTTGCAATGAAAATCGGCTGCCTATTGTTTGGCGGGTTAAAAATGAGTATCATTTGAGTATGAGTCAAGAAACAACACAAACCACAGAATCTGAATTTGATGTCCGGCTAAATAAGCTAGATACCTATCGTGAACAAAATATCGAACCATTTGCTTATGGGTATGATCGATCCCATCACATTGCCGATGCTTTGGCGTTGGTTGATGGATTGGGTGCTGGAGAAAAATCTGATCATACAGTGCAAGTATGTGGAAGAATCAAGGCCAAACGTGGTCATGGTAAAGCCATTTTTGCTAATGTGTCTGACGCATCGGGTAGTGTTCAGCTGTATGCTTCGGTGAATGATTTACCATCGTTTGCACAATTTGAAATGTTGGATGTTGGTGACATTGTTGGTGTAACTGGGTCGTTGTTTTGCACGCGGCGTGGTGAAATTACGATTAATGTGGATTCGTTTGAACTATTAACTAAGTCATTGCATCCGTTGCCAGAAAAATACCATGGATTGCAAGATAAGGAAGCGCGTTACAGACGTCGTTACGTTGATTTAATTGCTAATCCAGATGTAATGGATGTGTTTAAAAAGCGTTCCAGTGTGATTCATGATATTCGTAACTTTTTGGCGGATCAATCGTTTATGGAGGTTGAAACACCCGTATTGCATCATATTTATGGTGGTGCATCGGCCCGACCATTTACGACGCACCATAACGAACTTAAGCAGAATTTGTATTTACGTATTGCACTAGAACTCCACTTAAAACGGCTCATTGTTGGTGGTTTTGAAAAGATTTTTGAAATCGGACGTGTGTTTCGAAATGAAGGGGTATCATTTAAACACAACCCAGAGTATACATTATTGGAACTGTATCAAGCGTATGCTGATTATTCTGACATGATGGCATTAACAGAACAGTTAATGAACCACTTGGTTGTATCGACTTATGGTTCCGAAACAATTGAGTATCAAGGACAATCTTTGGATTTTAGTCTACCGTTTAAACGCGTGACAATGCGTGATGCAATTTTAGAGCATTCTGGATTGGACATTGATACAGCATCCAATAATGACATGTTGGCACTTCTAAAAACAAAAGGTTTGGAATTTGGATCAGATGCACCGAAAGGCGAACTTATTAATGAAGTGTATGATGCATTTGTTGAAAATCACCTAATCCAACCAACGTTTATTGTTGACTATCCATTAGAAACATCGCCATTGGCCAAAAAGAACCGTAATAACCCAGCATATGTTGAGCGGTTTGAATTAATTATCAATAAGATGGAAATTGCCAATGCGTTTACCGAGTTAAATGATCCGATTGATCAAAAAGAACGGCTGGAAGCGCAACAGAAAGCACGAGAAGCTGGATTTGAAGAGGCGCATCAAATGGATGATGATTTTATTGAGGCGTTATCGTATGGAATGCCACCAACAGGTGGATTGGGTATTGGTATTGATCGTGTTGTTATGCTTCTAACCAACGCAGCATCCATTCGAGACGTATTATTCTTTCCTCATTTAAAATCAATCTGATAATTTCTAGTTATTTTGTTTAAAGATTAGTTATAATATAGAAAATTTCTAGGAAATTATTATGACACTAATTAAACGATTTTTTTTAGCGAGTATTATTTTGGCTGCATCTATTTGGGTGCTTACCACTAAGCCATTTAATTTAGGCCTTGATTTGAGGGGCGGCGTATCTGTTGTTTTGGAGGCAAAAGAAGTGGATGGTCGTGAGATAACTAATGATGACATCTTGGGGGTTATTGATGTTATTCGAGGACGAATTAATGCCTTGGGGTTAACTGAACCTGTCATTCAGCGAAAAGGATTAACTCAAGTGATTGTCGAGTTACCTGGCATTAGTGATATTGATCGTGCATTGTCATTGATTGGTGAGACTGCACAGTTGACCTTTCATGAAGCAGAGTGGGCACCTCAGAACCTTGAACGATTGTCCCAGGAAGAAAAAGATATATTATTAGGTAAAAATGCAAAAATTTTGTATTTGGAGCAAGGTCTTGCAAATGGTGAGATGATCTTGCGCCCGTTAATACTAAAAAAGAAGGTTTTGCAAGGCAATAACCTTAAAGAGGCTTTTGCTGGTGCAGATAATTATGGTCAGCCGATGGTTAATATCAAGTTTGATTCAGAAGGTACAGAGTTGTTTTTTCAGGCCACTAAGAATAATGTTGGACGCCCTTTAGCAATTTTATTGGATGGTGCATTAATTTCGGCGCCAAATGTTAATGAACCAATTGCTGGTGGTAGTGCGGTAATTTCAGGTTCATTTACTACTCAAGAAGTGAAAGACTTAGTGATTAAGCTTCGTGCAGGATCGTTGCCTGTTCCTGTAGAAATTTTGTCAAATCGTTTGATTGGTCCGACATTGGGTATGGATTCAATCACTAGTGGTAAGCGCGCTGGAATGATAGCTTTGATAGGCGTGGTTATTTACATGATGGTATTTTTTCGTACCTTTGGTGCAATGGCCGTATTAGCCTTAACATATTATGGAATTTTAACCATGGGTATTCTTAAAATGATGGATGCGACCTTAACATTGCCAGGTATTGCAGGTTTAATTTTAACTTTAGGGATGGCTGTTGATGCAAACATTATTATATTTGCCCGTATTCGTGAAGAAATGGATCGAGGTGAGTCTGTTTATTCTGCAGTAAATGAAGGTTTTTCTAAAGCATTTGTTGCTATTTTGGATTCGAATGTTACGACATTATTTGCTGCTATGGTGCTTTTTTGGCTTGGAACTGGTTCGATTAAGGGTTTTGCATTAACGTTGAGTATTGGTGTTATGGTTAGTATGTTTTCGTCGTTATTTGTGACCAAAGTTTTAGTTGAATTAATTTTAAGGTTTAAGAATCTTCCAAAACGGGTATTAATTGGAGGAATCACAAATGATTGAATTTATAAAAAAACGACGGTTATGGTATTTAATTTCTACAGTTGTAATTGGCATCGGTATTGTTGCAATGATACAAAACTTTAGAGCGTTTAATCATATTTTTAATATGGGGATTGATTTTACAGGTGGATCTACAATGACGTTACGTTTTGATTCTGCACCACAACAATATGAAACGCGTCTAAGAGAAATGTTTAGTAGCTTGGGCTTAAAAAAGCTTTCGATTCAAACATCAGGTGTTGGTGACATTTTATTAAAGACACAACAAGTCGATGTTAATGTTCGAAATCAACTATTTAATGCGATTAAAAAAGAATTTGGAGAATTCGAGGTATTGGAAGTTGATGTAATTGGACCATCGATTGGTGAGCAATTACGAAAGACCAGTTTTATTATATTAATTTCTGTTGCAGTTGCGATACTAATGTATTGTTCGTGGCGGTTTGAATTTATATTTGGGATTTCATCAATCATCGCATTGCTGCACGATGCACTGATTATCCTTGCAATGACAGCTTTGCTAAAAGTTGAATTAAGTACGGCATATATTGCTGCATTATTAACTGTATTGGGGTATTCGATTAATGATACGATTGTAATATTTGATCGTGTTCGTGAGAAAATGCGCATGAATGACCAGGAAGAGTTTTCTAAAGAAGTCTTAAACCAAGCTGTTAATGAGATGTTGCCCAGATCAATACATACATCAATTTCAACGGGTATTGTTGTGTTTAGTATTTTCTTTTTCGCTGGAATGTCATTGAAAGTATTTTCAACAGTGCTTATTGTTGGTTTGATTACAGGTACATATTCATCGTTATTTATTGCTAGTCCTTTGTTGTTAACCATAACAAAGCTTCGAGGAGGTCAAGTTGCCAGATAGCATGTCATCCTTGAAGAATGAAAAACAACTCGTAATAAGCCACTTATACTTGGTTAAGTTTGTTGTTAATCGACTAACAATGAATTTACCACCAGGGGTTACTAAGGATGATCTACATGCTATTGGTAGTATGGGCCTTATTGACGCAGCCAAGAAGTTTGATGTGAGTAAAGGTGTTCAGTTTAAAACATATTCTGTTCCCCGAATCCGAGGAGCAATTTTAGATGAGCTGCGACGATATACATTAGGTGGCCAAACATTATGCCGAAAAGCGCGCCAAATAGAACAAGCAACAAAAGCGATTGAAATTCGAAAAGAAGGTGGGGCTGCATCTGATGATGAGCTCGCTGATGAAATGGGGATTAGTAAAGAAAAGCTGCATAAAATGATGGCAGAGGTATCACGATCCTTTTTGATATCGTTGGATGAGCCAACATATGCTGATAATAATACAGCTAGTTTTGCAGATACAATTGAAGATCAAAAAATGATTACACCAGAAGTGTTTTTTGAGAAGAAAGAACAAAAAGATCTGGTTAAGCGTGTTGTCCATGAATTACCTGAGCAAGAAAAAAAGGTCTTGGTGTTGTATTATTTTGAGGAACTTACTTTACGTGAGATTGGCTTAATTTTACAGGTGAGTGAATCACGAGTATCTCAAATCCATACAAAAGCAATTCTTCGTTTACGATCTCGCTTAAAACAATTAAACTATAAATAACGTAAATGAAGCTAATTTTAACCATATTATTTTTATCTGTTCATTTGTTTGCAAATGATTATCAATTATCTACCATTGTTGAAAACCAACAGTTAATACCTGTTATTAAAATCAATGGACAAATTGTAATACGTGTTAAAGACGTAGGTACAAAACAAGTGTTTTCGTCATCATTTGAACGCTCTGAGAAGATTTTTAAAACATTAAATGACTTGGGCCGTCAGTCTGCAAAATTAAATCATATTCGTATTCGACGGAGTCGAAACAAGGCTGATTATGTCGCTTATGTGGATAATGTTGAATTGTATCGTGTTACACCATCAGATGTTATTGGGTCTGATTTATCTGCTTACCAGTTGGCGTCTCAATGGCGCTCGAATATATACTCTGCATTAAAAGCGATGGTATCAAATGATGTGGTTGCTAATACAAATGAGTATGTTGATGAGATGGGCACATCATCTCCACTGGTTGGATTTCTTTCTATTTTTTCCAGTAATTCATTTTTTGTGATGTTATTGCAGTTTTCTTTATTTATCTTTATTCAGGTTGTTGCCATATTTTTAACATTTCAATATTTGAATCGACGTAATAAATTGGTTTTTGATGAATTTCAAAAGCGTTTAAAAAAGTTTCATCATACTCAAATTCGCACCAAAAACTTAATGGCTGGATTAGAATCAAAAGTTGATGATTTGTCGAGCCATTTATCTTCTAGTGACAAAAATAATATTTCCCAAATTTAATTTTATTTTCCGATACAAAAATTAGCAAAGATACCATCCAAAAGTTCTTCAGTATAATCTTCGCCTGTGATATTTGCTAGACATTTAATTGCATCATGGATATCGATTGCAACAATATCCAACTCTGCATTTTCGTTTAGGCGTTGCAGGGTTTGCTCAATGTATTTTTTTGCTTTATTAAGTTCTGTAATTTGGCGAATATTGCATAACATTTGAGTTGGCTTATAATCTTCTGGTGAGATAAATGTTGTGATTAATGATTCTTTTAATTCCATTATTCCTTGTTTTGTTGTGCAGGAAATATAATGAAAATCGGGTTCTTGTTTAAATCCCGTTGGTTGTGTGTCTATTTTATTAAAAACTTGTAATATTGGTTTATTATGTCCAAATGTTGTTTTAATCGGGGCTGTATCTTCCTGAATGTCCATGAGTTGTATAATGCCGTCTGTACTTTCTGAAAGTTCTGAAATTTTATCAATCCCGAGTTGTTCGATATTATTTGAGGTATCTCGTAATCCTGCAGTGTCGATAATTTGTATTAATACACCATTATATTCAATTGATACATCGATGTAGTCTCGCGTTGTTCCTGGAGTGTTTGTTACAATGCTACGATTTTCACCAGCTAATGCATTAAGTAGGGATGATTTTCCGGCATTTGGCTTTCCAATAATGACGAACTTAAGCCCATTTTTTAATGTTGATCCGTAATCACTGGCTTTAATGATTGGCACTAACTCGCTGTTAATTGATTCAACGTCATTGGCCACTGTTGTATCTTTGATATTGCCGACTTCGTCAGGAAACTCTAATGATGCTTCAACTTTTTCTAAGCATTGCATGAGTTTTTGACGACAACGGGTTATTGTTTGATATACGTAACCTTTGTACTGGTTGAGTGCTATATCGTGTGCTGTCTGTGAATTAGATTCAATAATATCAATAATGGATTCTGCTTTTGATAATGGTATTTTTCCATTTATAAATGCACGTTGAGTGAATTCACCGTGTTTAGCAATACGGCAATTTTCAATAAGACATATGGACGATAACATTGTTTTTAAAATATATACGCTTCCATGTGCAAAAATCTCGCAGCTATCTTCGCCTGTATAAGAGGATGGGCTCTTATAATAAACATAACAACAGTCATCTAGTTCTGCTTTATCTTTATCAATGAATATGCCACGATTCATCTGCTTTGGTGATAACTCATTAATATTCTTTCCAAAGCAATGTTGAATTACATCAGATACGTTTGGGCCGCTAATGCGAATAATTCCAATTGCTGAAGGAACTAGGGGTGTTGCAATTGCTGCGATGGTATCGCTGATATTCATGCATCTTTTAGAGAAAGAATGATTCTACGATCTTCTCCTTCTCCAACACTATGAGTTTTTACTCTTGTATCATCCTTATACAGCGTATGAATTGCGCGTCTTTCTAAAGCGGTCATCGGAAATAACTCAATGGATGGACGTTCATCTGATAATTTATCTTCAAGTTCCTTTGCTTTATTTTGTGCTTTTTCAATTCGGTATGAAAAGTATTCGTTGCAGTCAACAAATATTGGAACATATTGGCTATATTTTTTAGTAAGATACGATTGAGTTAAAACTTGTATAGATGTTAATGTTTGGCCATCTTTTCCAATAATTCTAGCTGTTTCATATTCATCATCAATCATAATGTAAATGACATCATCTGTGTCATTGTTGATTGCAACAATTGAATTAAAATTTGCTTTTTCTAAAATACCTTCAACAAATGCTTTTGCATCGTCTTTCATTTCACTTGATATCGTGATCGGTTCTTGGTCAGTTTTTTCTGATGATTTAAATAAATTAAATACCATAATTAGTTTTCCTTTCCATTTTTCATAATGATAATTTGTTGTCCGGATGAGATGATTTGAGAAATTGCCCAATATAATAAAACACCTGCTGGCATTTTAAAGGAAATAACAACCATCAGCACAGGCATAAACATTAATATTTTTTGCTGGCTTGCATCGACTGTTGACATTTTTTGGCCAAGGTAGGTCGATAATCCAATAATTATTGGCAGTATAAATAGAGAATCGGGTTGTGACAAATTTGCTAGCCAGAATGATGTTAAACCAGGAAAAACATTATTTTGTGAAATTAATGCCTCAAAACTCGCACCATTCATTGTGTAAAAAAGAGCAAATAAAAATGGCAGTTGGACTAACATTGGAAGACAACCACCCAATGGGTTAATTTTGTGCTCCTTGTAAATTTTCATGGTTTCCATTTGTAACTGCTGGGGGTTATTTTTATGTTTTTCTCTAAGCTTTTTAAATGTTGGCATCATTTCTTGCATTTTTTTCATGGACTCAAATTGTTGTTTTGTAAGCGGGTAGAGAATGACTTTGACTAAGATTGTTAAAATTATGATTCCTAATCCAAAGTTTGGGTAAATGTTTTGATACGAGAATTGTAAAAATGGGATCATGACACTGTCAGTTAAATACGTTATTGGATTCATTGGTTTGCTCCTTTTTTTGTTGCAAAATCGATGCCACCTTGTGAAAACGGGTGACACCGACTAAGACGTTTAATTGTCTGTGTAATTCCAATCAGCGGTCCATTTAATTCAATGGCATCTTTAGCATAATTTGAACATGATGGGTAAAATCGACAGCGAGGGATAAGGAGCGGGGAGATTAATTTTTGATAGCTAGTTATTAATACTAATAGAATCCGTTTCATTGGTTAATTCACTTTTTTTTAAACTTAATAATAGCATGTTCATATGGTTTTGAAAGGGGCGTTCACTAAATTCTTTTTTAGCGATTAAAATTAAACTTATGTTTTTTTGAAGATGAGGGTAAATCATACAAAACAAGGCTTTTAATTGGCGCTTTATTTTGTTACGTTTAACTGCATTTCCGTTTCGTTTTGGACAGACAAATGCAAAATGCTTTTTATCAGAGAATTGATAATGAATAGTTACATAAGGGGATCTAACAACAAAACTTTGTTTTAGAAATTTAGATATTTCGTTTTTTTTAAATCGATAACGAGTTAATTTCAATGATATTAAACAGCGATTTTATGGCGGCCTTTTCGGCGACGATTATTTAATACGCGACGTCCACCAACACTTCTCATTCGAACTAAGAAGCCATGTGTTTTTTTACGTTTACGATTATTTGGTTGAAATGTTCTTTTCATAATCTTTTCCTTACTAGACTTAGGATTATACTTTGTGGTGTGAATAATCGTCAACAGCCAGATGCTAAGTCCTGTATTGTTTGTTTGCTTGGAAACACTTTCAAAACTATAATGTTTGTAACAAATATAAAAAAAGGAGCAAATCGTTGAATCAGCTAGCTAATATTATAACGATTTTACGTATCGTTGGGGTTGGGTGTATATTTTGGATGACACCGTATACAACCAACTTTACCCAAATCCTTGTTATTCTCTTTTACACAGTGATTTGTTTAACGGATTATTTGGACGGTTGGATTGCTCGTCGATTAAAAATTGAGTCTGAGTTAGGTAAAATTCTCGATCCATTGGCTGATAAGATTCTTGTTCTTTTATTCTTACCGTTGTTGGAGATGCAGGTGATTACGTCGTTTCCTGTTTTTATTATTTTAGCTCGAGAGTTTGCTATGATGGGGTTGCGTGTTTATTCAGTACAAAATGGAGGGGATTCTATTCCTGCTCAATTTACAGGTAAGCTGAAAACAGCCCTTACATTTCCCGTGTGCGGTATACTATTCGGGATTGTTCCAGTTCAAAAAGTTGATATTCCTGTTTTTTTCCAGCCAATTCAATGGTTAATTGACTGGGTTATGATATGGCCTCAGGGGGTATTTCTGTTTTTAATTTATACAGTTGTTGCGCTAACCATTTGGTCGTTTATAGATTATTTTGACCACTTTTTATGGGGGCTGCATTTAAAACGTTACAATAATGACGAAGATAAAGCGCGGCAAGCATTACGTTCATTAATTCCAAACTTTGTATCAGTTACTAATGTTGTTTTTGGTATGATTGGCATTTATTTTGCATTAAATTTGCAGTTTCGATTTGCTGCACTTTTTTTGGTAATCTGTGTTGTTTTAGATGCAGTAGATGGTTCGATTGCGCGTCGTTTAAATGCGTCTACACCATTGGGTGCTAAGCTGGATACAATTGCTGACTTTGTAAGTTTTGGCTTACTTCCTTCGACTGTTATTTACGTGCATTTAGATCAATATTCTATGATTGGGGCACTTGGGTTAGCTGCGTTATATTTAGTAGCTACAGGTTATCGATTGATCCGATTTGCTGAAAAAGGGCATTCTGATTACTTTGATGGTATTCCTTCGCCTTTTGCTGCCTCCATTGTTATTTTTTCTAAGATTTCGGTGTTGTTTAATTCTGAGTATGTTTTTATGGCTGTGATTGTTTTGATGGCTGTTTTAATGGTGTCTCGATTTCCTTATCCACATCGTCATATGGCAGCTAAGCGACGGTTTTTACGGTTTGTTCAATTCCCCGCGTTTATTTTCACATTGCTTTCTATTGCTATGTTAATCCGTGGAAAGTCTGGCCAAAATTTTTATGTATATGACATTCTTGTTATGATTTTTGGTATGTATATTTTAACACCTCTGATCTATTGGAAAGACGCCCAAAAAAATGGACATTAGTGTTGTTATTGGGTCTTATAATCAATGTGATCGTTTAAAACGTGTTCTAGATGGTTACAGTAAGCAGGTGACTCAGCTTGCTTTTGAAGTAATTGTTGTTGACTCGTTTTCGACGGATGGTACAGCTGATATGGTGGCTAATATAACGCCATCATTGTTTCAATTAAACTTCATTCAACGTGAAAACCCTTCGGGTAAAGCTGAGGCAAGAAATGCTGGGGTGGCAGTGGCTAAAAGTGACATTATTGTTATTTCTGATGCAGATATGGTGCCAGGCCCTGACTTTGTTCAAGCACATTACACTGCACATCAGACCAGTCAGGATGTTAGTTGCTTTGAAGGTTTGGCTTATAATTTAGATTCTTATGATTGGCCCCCTAGCGTTAATGATAAACATACGCAAGTTCCTACTAAATATCGTCACGGAGATGTATTGGACTGGTATTACTTTTTAACTGGAAATATTTCATTTCCTAAATCTTTGTTTGTTGTTGAAAAGGGGTTTTCGCTAGATTTTAAGAATTATGGTTGGGAAGATTTAGAGTTGGGTTACCGGTTTAAAAAGCGGGGGATTCCATTGCGCTATATTAAAACGGCGATAAACTATCACTATCATGTTATTTCCGATAAAGAAAAAGCCGAGCGGAAATTTAATATGGGCCAATCTGCTCAAATATTTATGCAGAAGCACCCAGAATTAAAATTGTTTTTGGGATTGAATCCAATTTCTGTTTTTATTCGTAAACGTTTATCTCGTCAGAATATTATTTTCCGAATGATTTACCGATTACGTGATTCTAAAACATCAGCTTTACGTTCATTTTCATATTGGTTTTTAGGGGAATATAACTACTTATCAGGGTTACTTAACCTATCGAATGATTAGCAATTTTAACTTTACCTTGTCGTAGAATGACTAGATTCTTTTGAGTTGTATCTACAATGGTTGATGCTACTGCGTGCTTAGTTAAAGCTATGTTTCCATGCGTAAAATCAACCGCGGCTAGCAATTGATTAGATAATGTTGATTCGCCACTTAAGTTAGCACTGGTGGACAGTAGTGGCTGATTTATTTTATTTAAGATTGAGTTTAATAATGGATGATTTGGTTGGCGAATGGCAATGGTGCTTTTGTTTCCAGTAAGTAGTGGTGATACTTGAGGCTGCTTTTCAAAAATTAGAGTAAGTGGCCCTGGCCAGTATGTGTTCATTAACTTTGAAGCATCAGATGAAATGTTGGTAGCAAATTGGTGAATATGATTGAATGTTGGTATGAGTAAAATAAACCCCTTTGATTCAGATCGCTCTTTGATTTGTTGAATCCGTTTTGCATTTTCTTCGGTGGCTGTTGCAACAATACCGGGCAATGTATCATGTGCAATAATTCCGATTTTATTATTTAAAAGTTGGTTGCAGATAATATCAATCATTATGAAGCAGTGTATTATGTTTTATGAAAGTCGTTAATTCTTTTTTTAAGTCAGTTATTATAAACGGTGATTGACATAATAGAATACTGCTTACCAGTTTAACGTTATTGTTTGCTGAACTGATTAGGTCTTGTGCAATGATTCCTCGTAAGCAATAACTGATTAAAAAAGGTGAACATCCTAAACTTTGTAATCTGAGCAATGTTGCTTCTATTGAATTTGTATGAAGTGATGCGATCACTAGGTGCCCAGAATATGCTGCTTGCAACACAATATCAGCAGTTTTTGCATCACGAATTTCACCAATGGCTATGATATCCGGATTATGTCGTAAAATTGCTTTGAGACCCACATCCAATGTATAACCTTTTTTATTATTAATGTTGGTTTGATGAATATCTGTGAGCGGTTGTTCAATGGGATCTTCAATTGTAATAACATGGCGTTTTTTAAGTAATTTTAATAGTGCGTATAGTGTGGTAGATTTTCCTGCACCTGTTGCGCCTGTTATTAAGATTAACCCGTTTTTATTTTTAATCATTTGTGTAATTGCTGCGGCTTTTTTACTGTTAAACCCTAATTCAGCTAAAGATTTTATTTTATTTTTCAGATTAAAAGCTCGGATAGAAAGCATTTCTTCATTTCTTGTTGGTAGAGTGGCAACTCTAAGATCTAATTGAATATGTTCAAATTTAAACGACAAGGACCCATCTTGGGGTTGTTGTGTGTTGGATGGATCCATATGAGCATGGAGTTTTAAATAGTAGCGCAGTTTCTTCATGTCTGTTTCAGCAAAAATTAAACGGAATCTTTCTTGTTGGTTTTGTTTAAAAATAACGGTTGATTTTATAAAATGAAGATCGGAAATATTATAATGATCGATTATTGTAGCCAGAATATTTAATGCCCCAATGCATGCATTTGTTGGATGATGATTTGCTAAATATGAAATGAAAAGCGTCGGACAAACCGTAATCAATTTCTGATGATTTAATAAGTTTTCATCTTTCCATGGGTTGCATGTGATTCGGTATGATTCTGATGGGTTAATTTCTATCTCATAATATTGTTGGTTTATTGAAGTTAAAATGAATATTGGTAAATACGGTGCCGTACTTTTTGGCGTTTGATTATAAAGAACTTCGGTCTCTTGCTTTGTGTTTAATTTTTGTTTTACCAATTTAATTTGTTCAACTGAATATGGTAATGGTTGATTATTGTCTGTTAGGACAGCATGTTTTTGCACTTTCTGCATATGGATTCCCCCTTTTTGGATAGGGTACCACATTTAGCGCAAATCATTGAATGCATACTGGATTGTTTTGTTAATAGTTTTGGTATGGCGTATACGCTAATTAATCCAACTATAAATCCCATTGGTGCTAATGAAACTAGAGTTAGAATTGCTGATATGGGTGTTACAAACCCCGGCTTCAAGACGCGTGATAATTTGCGTTGGTAAAACACGTAGAAGGATACGGACATAAAAAAAATAAATATTAACTTAAGCAATGGTTATTAAATATGTTTTGCCATTTGAATGGTTGTTCCACCACCAATTTGTGAGGTGATGTTGGTTTCATCCATTAAACTTTTGATGAATGTAATTCCCAGGCCAAGACGTGGGACATTTTCATCAATCTCATCTAATTTACGTTCTTCAATAGGGGTTCTTTCGAGTGTTTCAACTTCAAACCCTTTGCCATGATCTTTCACAATAATTTCGAGTTTATCTTTAAATAAATTAAAGGTAATGAATACACGTTGCTCAGATGGGTCATCAAATGCATATTGCACTGAATTTGTACAAGCTTCGGAAACAGCTATTTTAATATCTTCAATTTCTTCTATAGAAAAATTCATTCGAGTTGCTAGACCAGATACTGCCAATCTAACGACACCTACATAATCGGACATGCAAGGAATACTAAACTCTACATTTTCAGGCTGACCATTCAATCGTTCAAGTAACATAATTATTCATAATATAGCACATTTGATTTTAATTTTTAAACAAATTTTAGAGTTAATGCCGTAATTTTTATATAAATGTGGGTTAGTATTTTCATCAAAGTTTTATTAAACGCATTGACAAATAAGCTAAACTCTCTTAATTTCATAAGATATTATGAGTAAAAATCAAAAAGCAGCTAAAAAAGGATTCGATATAACATTTGAGTATCATAATGATATTGTTATTTCTTGTGCATGTGGCGCTGAGTATAAAACAGGTTCAACAAAATCTGATGTACGTGTTGATATTTGTGCTAATTGCCATCCATTTTTTACTGGTGAAAATAAAATTGTTGACTCTGAAGGCAGAGTTGAAAAATTCAAAAAGAAATACGCCAAGTTTTCTAAGTAATTTTTTGACGAATGTCGAATGCATCATATGATGAAATAGAACTTCAGTATGAGGATGTTGAGCGCCAACTCTCAGACCCTGAAGTGATTTCAGACCAAAAAAAGTACAAAACACTATCACAGAAATATACCGAGTTAAAATCGTTTGTTGAAATGTATCGTGATTTTCGATCGTTTACACAGCAGCGTGCGGATGCAGAGGAGCTTTTGGTCGATGCAGAAATGGCTGATATGGCCAAAGAGGAGATTGCTGAACTTGATGCAAAAATAAAACATTTGGATGATGAACTTCAATTGTTTTTAATTCCGAAAGATCCGGATGATCATCGTAATGCGATCGTTGAGATTCGTCAGGGTACGGGTGGCGATGAAGCGGCGCTTTTTGCTGAAGATTTATTAAAAATGTATCAACGCTATGCTGAAAAGAGAGGGTGGACAATAGAGGTTATTTCCCAAAATTTAACGGAAATCGGGGGCATTAAGGAAGTTTCATTTACAGTTAGTGGTGCCGGTGTTTATAGTGAGCTTAAGTTTGAAATCGGTACTCATCGTGTTCAACGTGTCCCAGCGACAGAAAGCTCCGGTCGTATTCACACGTCTGCTGCCACTGTAGCTGTATTGCCTGAGGTTGAAGATGTTGACATTGAGATTAATATGAAAGATATTCGTGTCGATACATATCGAGCGTCTGGTGCTGGTGGTCAGCACGTGAACAAAACAAGTTCAGCTGTTCGATTAACGCACATTCCAACAAATACAGTTGTTGCATGCCAAGATGAACGATCACAATTTCAAAATAAAGATAAAGCTATGCGTATATTACGCGCAAAAATTTATGAGCAGCAAGTATTTGAACAACGTAAAAAGGAATCGGATTTAAGAAAATCTCAAGTAGGTAGTGGTGATCGATCTGAAAAAATACGAACGTATAATTATCCGCAAGGGCGTGTAACTGATCATCGAATAGGATTAACACTTCATGCACTTGATAAAATTATTCAAGGCGATATTGAGCCAATTATTTCCGCACTAAAAAAAGCAGATCGTATTGAAAAGTTAAAACAAATTGGTCAATAATCGAATTGATCAAGCGTATCGATATTGGGTAAACCAAGTAATTGCTGCACAACTACCAGATGCAGAAGTGACTGTATTATTTATTATTGAAGAACATTTAAATGAAAAATATCTGGTATTGCTTTCAAAGGACTATACCCTAACATCCACCCAGATTACATCCATCCAACAATGTGTGGATCGATGCATTGCTGGTGAACCTTTGAGTTATATTTTGGAATCAGCTTACTTTAATGGTCGACCATATTTTGTTCGACCGGGTGTCTTAATTCCGCGTCCAGAAACAGAAGAACTGGTTGGTATTGCTGCAAAACGAATACAACATCTAAAGGGCCATGACATTCATGTTTTTGAGTGTGGTTTTGGTTCTGGCGTAATTTCGATAGATTTGGCATTGCAGTTTCCAAATATTTCATTCAAAGCGTGGGACATTTCCCGACACGCATTTGATGTTGCTTGTATAAACCAACGTCGGCATGATGTGGCTAATATTGAATTTTTTCATAGCGATTTTTTTGATGTTGAATGTTTTGATGTTCCACCCAATGCTCATTGTATTATTGTTTCGAATCCCCCTTATATTTCTGATGATGAGTATATTTTATTAGATGATGTTGTGAAACTTGAGCCAAAAGTTGCACTTGTTGCAGATAATAATGGTATGGCCATAATTTTAGATTTAATTGGTCGAGCGACTGAAGGGGGGCATGATCTTATTTGCGAAATTGGTTATCAACAACGGCAGCACTTAACAGCTGCAACGAATACCTCGTTGCTGTTTAAAAAAGATTTGTCAGGGCATGATCGATTTTTAACTATTTTCCAGTCCCTTGAATAATTATTTTTAAATATCCTTTGTTCACCGGTATGATGAATACTATGCATCGAGTCGTTGTTTTAGATTTTGAAACATATCCATTGGATGGCAAATCCTTAATCATGGAAATTGGCTGTGTTGAGATTATTGATGGGGTGATTGGTAAGACGTATTCGACATTGGTGAAACCTGAGACGCGTGTTAGTGATTTTGTTTTAAATTTAACTGGTATTGATCACGATGCACTGGATGAAGCCCCGCTTTTTACTGAGGTATATTTAGATTTTTATAAGTTTATTAAAAACTCAACAATTATCGCACATAACGCATTTTTAGATCGAATGAGTTACATGTCTGTTTGTGATTATTATCACCTTGTTCCTGAATCATTTATTTGGGTGGACTCTCAAGATGTTTTTAAGTGGTTTCATCCAACCATCCGTAGCTTGCAACTACAGCAGCTATTCCATCAGTTTGATATTTCTCAAGCTCAGTCACACCGTGCATTGGATGATGCTATGGGGTTGGCTCAATTAATGCATTATTTTTCTAAGCATTATTCGTTAAAGATATCGACGTTTGAAGTGGCACTACTTAAACAGTCTCAGCAGAAATCAATACAGCATCTTATTCGTTTTGTATTGCGTTTTTTTTCAGTTGGTGCCCCAGATAATCAACATGATCGTGATATGGATCATCATGGGTATGCTGAGTTTGATGTTGATCGTATTGGGCAGCGTCATGCTACGCGATGTTTGGGGGATGATTCACAACTACAATCGTATGTTACTGATCATGATCAACGAACAATTTATATTGTGCGATCGAAGTATTCGTTGGATATGCCTTTTATTGACTCTCCATCAAACTATGCCTTTCCACCCAATATTGATTCGTTTTATCCGAGGCTTATGCAGCAAGCGGCATCTCACTCTGAAGTTGTTGAAATAATTGCAATTATCGGTTGGCTTCGTCAGACAAAAACATTTTATTTGAATGATTTAAATGATAGTTTAAAACAACGATTTTACCAAATTAATGATTCTTCGATGGATTCAAAATCTATGGAAAAGACGACGTTTTTAGCGTTGCATATTGAAGCCGCTTTTCAATCAAATCAATCGGTTTCTTGTCATATAGAAACATTTTCTCAGATTTCCATGCAATTGCCTAAATTTTGTTCGTTGTTTGCTATTGTGTATTATCATTTCTCTAATTATGATGGTGTTTTCTCTGAGTTATTTAAGCAATCAATATCATCATATTCATTTAAGTTTTTGAATGATATGATCATTCAGTTTTCATCTGTGATTAGATTTTTGACGAGGAAGGAAGAGCATCCGCTTAAACTTATTCAGGATATTGCACGTATTCGACATGCTATAGATTTAATTCATTACGAAAAAAACCAAATGTTACAACAGTTTGATGCTCTTATTGGTGCCTTGTCTGTTAATCACTATTATTCTCAGAGAGAGGTTTACGTAAATGATAATGTCAAGGAAACCTTTGAGTGGCAAGAAATTATTGGTCACATTCACTTAATTCAACATCATATAACAGAGTTAACAACAATCCTTGGTCGTGTGTCATATTATATTGTGCCGCAGTTGTCGGTTTGGATTCGGGATATCATTTTAAAAGTTAATGCTTTTGGCTTTATGTTAAAGCAATTATTGGATGTTAGTGATCGAGATGTTCTTTTTATTGCATCTCCACTGAAGTACCGCCCTAGCAATTGTAGTTTGGTTAAACTGTCTATTTTTCCAACCGAATTGTTCCAAAATGTAATGAATTATGCTCAACGGGTGATTATTCATCAATCAGCTGCTGTTTATACGAGTACAGACTTTTTTACTTGGCAGATTGGTTCAAAGCTGGTTGATGAACATTTTGATGATGCTTCACAGCCTGGTGTATCAATTATGGCTAGGTCGGATCATGAGATTGTTTCATTTATTCAATCAAAGCTATCTTTTGCCCCTGTTCATGTGGTAGTTTTGTCAAAACAAAAGATGAGGTATTGGAAGAAAAAGCTTCATCGAATTACACGCCAGAAATACAAAGATCGTCCTCATCAGGTTCAGTTTTTACTTTTTTCAGATGTTTCTAAGTTAAATTCATTATCAGGGATCATTATTTTTCCAGATTATGAACCACCGAATGCATCTCAACCAGTGCATCAAGCAAGAATGCAGATTATGGGGATGCAAGAAGAGGATTATTATAGCGAATTACTCAAAGAGTTTTTGCAGTTTTTACCGGTAAATTTTCATCATTTATCTGTTAATGAGTTGGTATTAAACCTTCCTATCAGTGTGTTTCAACATATTTCTACTAAAGAACTTGTTCAGTAAGTATTGCAACCATTCATGCATATGATACTCTTTAATATATGAAACACATTCCATTAGGCTTAAGGGATTATTTGCCAAATGATATTGAACAGCGTGATTTATTAATTCAAAAAATGGTCGATGTTGTTCAACAGCAAGAATATCGGCGGATTATTACCCCATCAATTGAACATTACGACCAACTTCAACCCGCATTGGGAGCACTCAGTGACCATTGCATTATGTTTTTTGATCGTTCGGGTTCAAGGTTGATTTTACGACCTGATCACACAACCCCGATTGCTCGCATTGCAACCAGTCGGTTGGTTGAAGAAATGCCAGTGAAGTTGTTTTATCATGATCCGGTGTTTCGTAAAGATCCATTATTGGGTGAAACTGAAATCTTTCAATTCGGTGTTGAGCATATTGGTGATTTATCACTTTCTGATGAAATTAATATGATTAAGATGTTGCATGATATTTGCAAGAAGGTTGGTTTAAAAGATGCGGAAGTTCATGTTGCACATCCTGAGTTGTTTTCAGATTTATCGAGTGAGGAACTTGATAATTTACGATTGGGTGATTTTAAAGGACTAGCCAAACTACCAGCCATTGGTGATCAAACTGATTTGCCTCAATCGTCTTATTTAACTGCATTCATGTCAGGACTTCTTGATGCTGGTATATCAAATGTGAAGGTAAATCGAGGATTATGTAAGGATTTGTCATTCTATAATGGTGTATATTTTGATATTGTTTCCCCATCATATGGAAAGGTCATCGGTTCAGGTGGGCGTTATGACTCTGTTCTTTCTGCATTTGGTTCTTCTGCAAACGCATTTGGTTTTGCTATACGATTACATTATTTGGAAAGGGCTCTTAATGACTAAACCACTAACAATTGCCTGTGCGAAAGGGTATTTATGGAAAAAGGCCATGTCATTCTTTGATGGAATGGGCATTGTATTTGATAATGACTTATCAGAATCACGACAGTTATCTACCATTGATACTACTGGAAAAATTCAGTTAATGAAGGTACGACCATGGGACGTTCCTGTATACGTTGAAGAAGGTGCTGCAGATATGGGTGTGGTAGGTAAGGACGTATTAGAAGAACAGTCTCCTGATTTATTAGAGTTATTGGATTTAAAGTTTGGTGATTGCCGTTTGGTGATTGCTGGTCCAGAATCATATCAATCTAAATATTTATCGCATAATGTTCGTGTTGCTACTAAATATGAGATGGCAACTTTGGATTATTTTCAAAAAAAATCAATTCGTTGTGTCCCAATCAAATTATATGGTGCGATGGAGTTGGCTCCAATGACTGGTGTCGCAGATGTTATTTGTGATTTAACAGCCACTGGTCAAACACTAAAGGAAAATGGCTTGATTGAGTATGATGAGGTCTTTTACTCTACGGCACGGTTGGTTGCTAATCGATCTTCAATGATGACTAAATTTGCTGATGTTCAGGCCATTCATGATGGTTTTTCCAAGTTTGTTAATGACTAAATCCACGGGATTTAATTCTATTTTATATGATTATTTAAGGCCAAGGCTGATTTATGAGTCTATTTTTGACATTGATTTTCAATTATTAAAAGCCGATGGCATTAAGTCATTATTTTTTGATGTTGATAATACAATTATAAAATATGGAGAAACAGCTGTCTCATTGCAGTCATTAAATTTGTTTAATGCAATTGCGACCCATGACTTTGATAATATTATTTTAATTTCTAACAATTCAAGTGTTGATCGAATCCAACATGTATCAAAGCAGTTAAACTTACCTGCTGTAACATTTGCATGTAAGCCATTTGTTTTTACCATGAGACGTTTAATTCAGGATTATAACATTGATGTTAGTGAAGCTGTTTTAATTGGCGATCAGTTATTTACTGATGTTTTGTTGGCGAATATCACAGGGATGTCGTCAATTTATGTTGATCCAATTGATGTTTCGAATATCTCTTTTTTGAAGCAACAACAATACAAGCTTCAAGCCTCCATATTAAGTTCATTTTAAGGGTGTCCCCCCCTTTATTTTTAATTGGTTGAAACTGGCTGTGACACTGACGCTGAGCTAACAACTTGTGTAGTTGAAGCTTCTGCAGTTTGTTGCTCTTCTTCGTCTACTTCAATTACTTTAGCCATTGAAATTACTTCGTCTTTATCATCTAATTTAATGATTCTAACGCCTTGAGATGTTCTGCGTTGGATGGAGATATTAGCAACTTTTTGGCGGCAAATATTGCCACTATATGTTGCTACAATCACTTCGTCATCACGTTCAACAACTTCTGCGTCTGTTACTTTATCGCCTGGCACGGTTTTTCTAAACTTTAATGCTTTAACACCAATACCGCCTCTATTCTGGACCTTGAATTCATCAACTCGAATGTTTTTACCGTATCCTTTGGTGGTCAATAATAATAAGTATTCTTTCGTGGTATCTGGGTCAATTAAACTAACACTGACCAATGTATCATCCGGTTTAATTTTTATTGCTCGAACACCTCGAGATGTACGTCCCATTGCACGAACTTGTTTTTCATCAAAGCGGATAACCATACCAGCAGAGGTAGACAGAATAATGTCTTTATCTCCCGTGGATTGCAATACCCATGATAGTTCATCACCTTCATCTAAGTTAATGGCTCGAATAGCCCTTGTTTTGAAGTAACTAAATGATGATAATTCTGTCTTTTTAATGACACCTTTTGATGTACACATAAGTAGAAATGTTGATGTTTCAAAAGTATTTACTGGAATAACGCTGGTTATTTTTTCGTTTTCATCTAATTCAAGTAAATGATTTATTGATAATCCCTTACTTGTTCGTGATGATTCTGGAATTTGATAAGCTTTTATTTTGTGCACTTTTCCTGTTGATGTAAAACAGAGTAGGAAGTCATGGCTATTCGTTACCAGAATTTGTTTAATAATATCTTCTTCTCTTGTAGAGATACCACTCACACCACGTCCACCACGAAGTTGGCTTCTAAAGTTGGACACAGGCATGCGTTTAATAAATCCATTTTTTGTGCGTAAAATTGCTACCGTTTGTTTTGGGATTAAATCTTCTAAATCTACCTGACTAACATCTTCACCGATTTCAGTGCGTCGTTCGTCTCCAAATCGATCTTTTAATTCATTATGCTCTTCTTTAATGATGGATAGTACTCGAGGTGCATTTACAAGAATATCTTCAAGGTCTGCAATTTTTAATTTTAATTCGTTGTACTCATTTTCAATTTTTTCTTGCTCAAGTCCTGTTAAGCGTTGCAGTCTCATTTCTAAGATTGCATTGGCTTGCTTTTCACTTAAGCTATAGTTTTCAATCAATGCTTTTCGAGCAACATGTGCATCTTCTGATTTTTTAATTAATTCAATAATTGCATCAATGTTTTGAAGTGCTATTCGTAAACCTTCTAAAATATGTAAACGGTTTTTTGCGATTTTAAGATCATATTCTGTTCGTTTTCTAATAATTTCTTTACGGTGGTTAACATAATGATAGAAAATCTCTTTTAAATTTAGAGTTTTTGGCTGTCCATTTACAAGGGCAACGATATTGATTCCAAATGATGTTTGCAGCTGAGTATGTTTGAATAATTGATTTAAAATAATTTCTTCTTGAGCATCACGTTTTAATTCAATATAAATTCGTAAACCTTTTCGATCAGATTCATCTCGTAAATCAGAAATACCATTGATCTTTTTATCATTTACTAACTCTGCAATCTTCATGATGACGTTTGCTTTATTCACCTGATAAGGAATTTCTGTGACAATAATTGATTTTCTTTTTTTGTTTTCTTCAAAATGGGTTTTGGAACGTAGGGTAATAATACCTCGACCAGTTTCATATGCACTGATGATGCCAGCCTGACCACAAATTATCCCAGCAGTCGGAAAGTCTGGCCCTTTGATGTGTTCCATAAGCTCAGGTACACCAGCTTCAGGGTTATCGATGTAGAAATTCACACCGTTAATCACTTCTGTTAAGTTGTGTGGCGGGATATTGGTTGCCATTCCAACTGCGATACCCGACGTACCATTTAAAAGTAACATTGGTAATCGAGACGGTAAAACGGTTGGTTCATCCAATGATTCGTCAAAGTTTGGGGAAAAATCTACGGTTTCTTTTTCGATATCATGCAGTAATTCCATACTAAGTTTTGCCATACGTGCTTCTGTATATCGCATTGCCGCTGCGTTATCACCGTCAATGGATCCATAGTTTCCTTGGCCATCAATGAGTTGATATCTCATCGAAAAGTCTTGTGCCATACGAACCAAAGAGTCGTATACTGCCGTATCACCATGTGGGTGATAGCGTCCTAATACGTCACCAACAATACGTGCACATTTTTTGTATGGCTTTGATGATGTGTAACCTGACTCATACATTGAATATAGTATTCGTCGGTGAACTGGTTTTAAACCATCGCGAGCATCAGGTAATGCTCGTCCAACAATAACAGACATCGCATATTCTAAATATGATGATTTCATTTCGTCATCAATATTAATTGGATTAATGTTATCGATGGGCTCGTCTCCATCACCAGCGGCGTCTACTGCAGGTGTTTCAGCTACTGATTCATTTGCTGTCCCCTCGTTGGTTTCTTCTGGTGTATTAAATAAATCGCCTTGTTGTAAATCGTCGTTATCCATAGTCATTCTCCTTATACGTCAATCCAACGGACAGTGCCGGCATATTTCTCGATAAATTCTTTTCTTGGGTCAACTTTACTTCCCATGAGTAGAGAAAATATTTCATCTGCGACTTCTGCGTCGTGGATATTTACCTGTAGCATGCTACGCTTTTCAGGGTTTAGTGTAGTATCCCATAATTGGTCTGGGTTCATTTCTCCCAATCCTTTATAACGCTGAATGTTTACTTTTTCACGGTCTTTGCCGAGTTCTTTTAGTTTCTCATCCAACTCTTTGTCATTATAGGCGTAAATTCCACCTTTACCCTGACGAATTAAGTAAAGTGGTGGCTGTGCAATGTAAAGTGCACCAGCTTCAACTAATTCTCTTGCATATCTAAAAAAGAAGGTAAGTAAGAGCGTTCGTATGTGAGCACCATCAACGTCCGCATCCGTCATGATGACGATTTTATGGTAACGAAGTTTTTCTAATACACTCTCGCTAGTTAATTCATTTTCTTCTTGTTCAGTATTTTGCTTTTCAGTTGATAAACTTTTAAGTGCTTCTGGTCCCACAGCGGTAATTAATGATCGAATTTCTTCATTGGCTAGGATCTTGTCTAATCGTGATTTTTCGACGTTTAATACTTTACCTCGTAGTGGCAATATTGCCTGGAAGTTTCTGTCACGGCCTTGTTTCGCTGACCCTCCGGCTGAATCTCCCTCAACCAAGAAAATTTCACATTTAGAAGGATCTTTTTCCGTACAATCTGCAAGCTTACCTGGCAATGTCGTGCTTTCTAAGCTTGATTTACGACGTGCTAAATCTTGCGCTTTTCTAGCTGCTTCACGAACACGTTGCGCCTGCAATGCTTTGGTGATAATTAACTTTGCAACTTTTGGATTTGTTTCAATATAATCGGTTAGACCTTCATCCAGTAATGAATCAACAACCCCTTTGATTTCTGAGTTACCAAGTTTTGTTTTTGTTTGCCCTTCAAATTGAGGGTTCTGCAATTTAACACTAATAACAGCGGTTAATCCTTCTCGTAAATCTTGTCCGGTTAGTGCGCTGGTTTTATCTTTTTTAATCAGGTCATATTTTTTAGCAAATGAATTGATGACTCGTGTTAATGCTGTTCGAAATCCTGAAAGGTGAGTACCACCTTCTTTTGTTCGGATGTTATTCGCAAACGATGCAATTTGTTCATCATAGTGATCCGATACATATTGGATTGCAACTTCAACTTCGTAGAGTTCTCGACTCTTTTTTAAATAAATTGGCGGAACAAATAACGCTTCTTTGTTTTGATTTAAGTCTTCAACATACGATGCTATTCCACCTTCAAACCCAAAGGTTTCTTTTGCTTCATCTTCAGTTTCATGATCTCTGAAATTATAAAAATTGATGCGAAGTCCTCTGTTCAAGTAGGCCAATTCTTTTAGTCGATGTGCAATCGTGCTAACCCCAAATTCAACTGTATCAAAAATGGTTGCATCCGGTTTAAACTTGATGCTTGTTCCAGTGTCTGCATCTGGTGCATCTGTAAACGTTCCAATGGTTTCCTTTGGGACGCCTCTATAATATTTTTGCGTATAGTTTCTGCCATCTCGGTTTACGGATACTTCTAGCCATTCTGCAAGTGCATTTACAACCGATACACCAACGCCGTGAAGACCACCAGATACTTTATAACCTTCGCCTTCAAATTTTCCTCCAGCGTGAAGTGTTGTTAATACAACTTCAACGGCTGGCATTTTCTTTTCTTTATGTGTATCAATTGGAATTCCTCGACCATTATCCTTTACTGTAATGATGTTGTCTTTATCAATAATGACATCGATATCTGTACAATAGCCTGCCATGGCTTCATCAACACTATTATCTACGACTTCGTAGATAAGATGATTTAACCCGTTGACACTGGTTGATCCAATGTACATTCCAGGTCGTTTTCTTACTGCTTCAAGTCCTTCAAGGACTTTAATGTGGTCTGCACCGTAATTTTGACTCATTAAATACACTCACTTACTATTTATAGATTCAAAAACAATATCGCAATTAAATCGATTTATTTTTGTAAAATTTCCTAATAATAATAGCATGAATTTTATTGTTTTGAAACGTTTATTTCGTTCAAGACGGTATTAAATCGATGTATTTTGCATTTTTTTTAAAAACCGCAGGTATTCCATTAATTTTTATTGTTATTTCATTGATGGGAATTAATTATCGGTAAACTAACTATTTTTCATGTTAAAATTAAATTCTCATGATAGTTTTGCAATGTGATGATGGTTATGAACATTGGTTGGCACTATTTTTAGCTTCATATACAGCTCAGCCCCATGCCTTTCCAGTTGTTGTTTCAATTTTTAATGGTACGGCTGAAATGAAAGTTCGTTATGAATCTATGTCACCCTTAATTAGGATTGAACTGGATCAAACCAATCGATATGATTTGCCTCTCGATACGTATTCTCGTCGTGAATGCATGACATCTCGGAAGGTGGTTGTTTTAAATGATATTGCTCAACGATTTCAACCGGATTGGATACTAATGTTGGATGTAGACATGCTGTGTCGTACCGATATTACCTCTTGGGTTAATCAAATGTGTGATGAAAACGTTGAATTGGCTATGGTTAAAAATAATGTGGATGAGGATGACATTCATCGTTATTTTTCAGCCAGTTTAATATTTATTTCACGATCAGCCTTTGGATTTGCAGCTGTTTGGCAATCAATGATCATGTCCTCAGAATCATTTTTTAATTTTCGTCCTTATGAATTTTTTTGGGATCAAGTTTGTTTATATTTAACAATGCAGCGTGTTCAGAAAGATTACGATGTTCGATTTTTAGACAGGGCCTTATTTATTGATGAATCATTTAGCAATGATGCTTATTTTTGGACATGGTCATCACCGATTGAACACACAAAAGACAATGTGTTTGAATTTTTTAATGAGTATAAATTGGGAAAACCAATGACGCTTGATCGAGCAAAATATTACATGCAGCTTTTTTTTAATGCTGGGCATCATCGTGAAAGTTTTTCTTTTGCTAACATTGTTGTAGAAATTTCACCAGAAGACGTTTCAGCCATTTATGTGTTGGCTGTTGTGTATGCCACATTATTAAACAATCGTCCTTTGGCGAAGCAGATGTTTGAGGCATTGATTAAAGTGAATTATCGTGTGGCTGATTGTGAGTCGTATTTAAATCAAATCAGATAATTTTTATAAATTTTCGTTTTCCTACTTTGATAACGGTATCTTTCAAAGGAACAAATTCATGATTTGGATCTGTAATGCGTGATTCATTAATGGAGATTGCTCCTTGATCCAATAATCGACGTGCTTCCTTTTTTGATGGTGCTAAGGACTGAGTGCATATAAAGCTTATAAGATGAATTGGTGTATTGTCATTAATTTCAATTTCTGGGATATCGTCAGGCAATGCTTTTTTTGAAAAAACATTGATAAAATTTTCTTTTGCTTTTACTGCAGCGTCGTTTGAGTGAAATGTTGCTACGATTGTTTGGGCAAGGTCCAGTTTAATGTTTCGGGGATTTTCTCCAGCATCCAGTTGATTTTGGATTCCTGCTAATTCTGATGAAGATCTGTTTGTAATTAATTTTAGGTAACGCATGATAAGTTCATCAGGAATGGACATGCACTTGCCAAACATATCATTGGGGGCGTCGAGAATGCCGATGTGGTTATTGAGCGATTTGCTCATTTTTTGAACCCCATCCAACCCCTCCAAAATTGGAAGTGTTAATACGGTTTGTGGCGATAAGCCAGATTCTTTTTGAAGGTGCCTGCCAACCAGTAAGTTGAACTTTTGATCAGTACCACCAATTTCGATGTCATTTTTTAAATGTACAGAGTCATAGCCTTGAAGTAATGGATATAAGAACTCATGAATCCCAATGGGGGTGTTTCCTTTAAATCGTTTAGAAAAATCATCGCGTTCTAACATACGAGCAACCGTGTACTTTGAGCAAAGGGTGACCATTTCAGTTGGGCTTAGTTGATTTAACCATGATGAGTTATACACCACGGTGGTTTTTTTTGGGTCCAGTACTTTAAATACTTGGTCCAAATATGTTGTTGCATTTTGCTTTACATCGTCTTCTGATAATGGTTTTCTGGTGGCTGATTTTCCAGTTGGGTCGCCAATTCTTGCTGTAAAGTCTCCGATAACAAAAATGACTTGATGCCCGATTGCTTGGAATTGAGCCAATTGATTCAGAATAACAAAGTGACCTAAATGTAAATCTGGTGCTGATGGGTCGGCACCCCATTTTATGGTTAGGTTAGTTGAGTGATTGATCTTTGTTTGAATGTCGTCATGATCTGATATGACATCTTCGAATAAATCCAGGTTAATGACTTGCATAATTAGTATTATATTGATTCTTTTTATAAACGTCGAATCATCTATGAATCGCCGTTGATTGCCCCAGCGTTTTGATTTAAAATAAAAATACTATATTTTAAGGAGAAACCGTTGATTTTTAGGTCTAAACGCGCGATAGGGAAAATTTCAAGGTCTCGGGCATCCTCTCGATTCGGACGTCCAAGTCGGGGGAATGGTTTTATAAAACTATTATTGGTTAAAGCAGTTAAGCTAGGCGCTTTATTTGGTGCTGTGGGTGTTATTATTGGTTTTTCGGTTAGCTTTTATTACATGAGGCACTTGCCAGATATTGATACCATTAGCACCTACATACCAGCAGAAACCACTAAAATTTATTCTGCAGATGGGGTGATTCTTGCTGAATTACACAAAGAAGAAAATCGGATACGTATTCCGATTGATGAAATATCTAAAACGTTGCAAAAAACAGTCATTGCAATGGAGGATACAGACTTTTACAAGCATAATGGGATTAATATTAAAGGGATAATGCGTGCATTGTATCGTGATATTATTGCCATGGCTTTTGTGGAAGGTGGTTCAACGCTTACACAGCAGTTGGCACGAAATTTATTTTTAGAGAAGCAAAAAAAGATTGAGCGAAAAATAAAAGAAATATTGATGGCGCTTGAAATAGAACGCAAATACACCAAAGTAGAGATACTTGAATTGTATTTAAATCAGGTATATTGGGGCCATAATGCATATGGGATTGAATCTGCCTCACAAATGTACTTTGATAAAAAGTCTAAGGATTTAACTCTGGCTGAAGCTGCGGGTTTGGTTGGTATGTTAAAGGGTCCTGAATTATTTAGTCCATTTCGATATTTTGAACGTTTTAAAAAACGACAACGTGTTGTATTAAAACGAATGGCGGTATTGGGATTAATTACTGACGAACAAGTTGAAGATGCTTACAATGAAAAAATGGAATTAGCGAGTCGAAAACGGCATCGTTATAAGGCTGGTTACTTTGCCAGTTATGTTGTGGATCAGCTGATTGAGATGTACGGTGAGGAAGCGCTTTATACGTCCGGTATGAAGGTATATACAACATTAAATTATGAATTACAGAAGCATGCAGAGGATGTTGTAAAAAAATACAGAGATTATGGCAACCAAGCATTTGTTCTTAAAGGTGAGAGAGTACCGAGTTTAAATTATAATGAAGCATCTCTATTGGCTGTTGATCCTCGAAATGGGTATGTCTTGGCTATGCAAGGGGGTGTTGATTTTAGTGAGTCACAATTTAATCGAACTGTTCAGGCACACCGTCAGCCAGGGTCTGCATTCAAACCGTTTGTTTACTTAGCTGCATTTGATAAAGGGTTTTCGCCAGGAACAATTGTTTCCGATAAACCCGTAACTTTTAACACCATCGAAGGTCCATATTCTCCACAAAATTACACATTAAAGTTTTCTGGAAATTTGCCAATTCGACGAGCATTTGAAAAGTCGGTAAATGTGATCGCTGTTAAATTAAATGATTTGGTTGGCCCAAAAACAGTTGTTTCTTTTGCAAATAAAACTGGGATTACCTCTCCAATGAACCCTGTACTCTCCTTACCTTTGGGGGCAAATGAAGTTACAATGATTGAGTTGATGCAGTCGTACATGGTGTTTGCAAATTATGGTAAAAAAGTAGCGCCTGTGGCAATTCTAAAAATTGAAGATCGTAATGGGGTTCCTTTATATAAACATCGTTTTAGAGAAGAGCGTGTATTGGATGAGAATTTGGTTGTTACTTTGGTAGATACGATGCGAGGCATCGTTGATTATGGTACAGGCCGTGGCGCTAAATTGCCGCGACCAATTGCTGGAAAAACAGGAACAACGTCTGACTACAAAGATGCTTGGTTCTTTGGGTTTGTACCACAAATGGTATGTGCAACTTGGGTTGGTAATGATGGGAATGAGTCAATGAATCGAGTAACTGGTGGTTGGGTACCTGCTCAGATGTGGAAGGCGTTTATGAAAAAGGCGTTGGCCGGGGTTCCTGCACAAGATTTTAAATATCCAAGGGGCATGGTTAAACGACGTGTAAATTGGGATACAAAGTTACTAGCATCTAAAGATACCCCTGAAGAGTCTAAAGTAACTATTGAGAAGTATTGGGTTGGAACAGAGCCAACTGAATTCGATACCTTAGAAATGATAGAAAAATTGCGATTATCTGAGCAACAACGAGAGGTTGAAGAAAGCTTGGTTAGTGACTTTTTTAATATGTGATGGAGGAAAAAAATGACATTAAATGATTTATTAAATTCAGTACAAAATGTAGTAATTATAGGATCCGGGCCAGCGGGACATACCGCAGCTATTTATGCAGCACGAGCAAAATTAGCTCCGGTCATGTTTGAAGGTGAATATGCTGGAGGTGTTGCAGCTGGAGGTCAATTAACAACCACAACTGATGTTGAAAATTTTCCAGGATTTCCAAAAGGGGTTATGGGCCCGGAATTGATGTTTTCAATGCGAGAACAATCCATTAATTGTGGTGCTCAAATTTTTACAAAGACGGTTGATACTGTGGATTTTTCTCAGCGCCCATTTAAAATATCAGGTTCATTTGGGGATATTTACTCTCATACTGTGATTATTGCTACAGGTGCAACAGCCAAGCGATTGCATATTAAAGGGGAAGATAGCTATTGGCAAAAGGGGATTTCTGCATGTGCTGTTTGTGATGGTGCATTACCTATTTTTAGAGATAAGCCATTGGTTGTTATTGGCGGTGGTGATTCTGCTGTAGAAGAGGCGAGTTACTTAACCAAGTTTGCTTCATCTGTGACAATGCTGGTTCGTAAAGATCACTTAAGGGCATCAAAGGTAATGCAAGACCGAGCATTAAAGAATCCGAAAATTAACATAATGTGGCATACTGAAGCAGAAGAAGTCATGGGTGAGTCTTTAATGACGAAGGTTCGTGTGAAGAATAACCAAACCAATACCGAAGATGTCATTGATGCGAATGGTCTGTTTTATGCAATTGGACACGAGCCAAATACGTCTTTCTTAGATCAGCAATTAAACTTAGATGATACGGGTTATATTGTTACAAAAGGGTCATCAATGGAAACATCAATTCCTGGTGTATTTGCATGTGGTGACGTTCAAGATAAAATTTATCGACAGGCAATTACAGCTGCAGGAACGGGTTGTATGGCTGCATTGGAAGCTGAGCGTTATTTAACTGACGAAGGCATTATTTGATTTTTAGATTTTCGTTTTTATTTTTAGCATGGTTTTCGTTAATTTTAATTGCTGACCCTGGTCAACGATACGAAATTCTCCATGCTAAAAAACCTTATATGGAATGGTCCCTTCCACGCGAACAAATGCAGCGGGATTATCGACTCATTAAGGAAGGTATGGCCGTTCAATTTCATAATTTTAAAGCTCACTTAAATGCTGTTTTACATATTTCAAATCCCAGTTATAAGCGGTATAAGTTTGTTGCCTATAAAGATGAAGATGATAATATCATTCCAATTCAGTTTATCGACTGGGCCCGTGTTCCGCCCACCATTTCACATCGCCCATTGGATATGTATGTGACTGGAAAATATACATTCTTTTGTTTAGAGCCACAAAATGGTGTCCCTTTATATACGCATGATGGACGGTTTTATAAAGATCCAGATGGCTTGCTTCGTTCAGTTGCCCATCATTTACCTGTTCTTGGGCAGAAAGGCCGAATTTATTTATCTACTAGTGAACCGGATGTTGATCAGTATGGGGTTATTTATGAAGATGACATCGAAGTTGATCAATTTAAAATTCAAAAGTTTGCTTCATCGAAAGGGTTATGGACAATTGAAGGGACTGTCTTTTACATGAGGGATCCAGACATAGTTGAGTTTTCAGATGCCCCGTATGAAATCTTGCAAGGGTATTTTGAGGAGGGAAATGAGCCTCCGGGGATGATGACCTCGCCAACGATTGTTCCTTTTGGTGAAGGTATGGCAAAATCGGCTAAAAGTTACATGGATACTTACGAACTTTTATTTAAAGCCATTGACGATTAATTAATCGTTAAGTTGTTTTTGGAATTCCCAATAGAGGAGTAATTCTGTTTCTTTGTTTTCATCGATGTGGTAAATATCATCGATTTGCTCATGTTTATTATTTTTCTTTTTGTTAATTGGCTTTTTAACGGTTTGATTACTTGCGGCGTTACTGGATGCTGCAATTAAAGGAATAAATTCTACATTTTTAGACCCTGTTTCCTGAGTCAATTTCATGGTAGCTGCGGGGCTATTGATCATGGCTTTAAATGTAGATTCTAATTTTTGGAATGCTTGTCGTGTAACAGGCTTCGTATCATACATTGGTTTTTGATCTGCTTTTTTTTGTGCGGATTCTTTGGACCATGTTTGAATTTTTTCTTTTTGAAGTCTATCTTTGTCATCAACAATACCAACGGCTTTTTTCTCATACATATATCCAGAGGTTGCAATTTTATATGCTTCCTGAATTGACATTGTAAATTCACTTGATCCGAGACGTATGGTATTAACTTTTGATCCCATACTCACATACTAGGGTTCATCTATTTGAGTAGTATAAAGCTTCTGTTAAAGTTTTATTAAATATAGGGATTATTTTTGATGTATATGAGTGTTCATTCAGGCTATTCTGGTTTACAATAATAAGCGAATCATTTGGAGGGTAATTATGTCATCTACTATTAAACAAGACTCATTTCGTACTGAATCGGATACCATGGGAGATATTAAAGTTCCTGTTGATGCCTATTATGGTGCACAATCTGCACGGTCGTTAATCAACTTTAACATTGGATTGGAAACATTTCCTAGAGAGCTTATCAAAGCTTTTGGGGTATTAAAAAAGGCCGCAGCCATTGTTAATGCAGATGCTGGAAAGATGGATCAAAGTAAGAAAGACTTAATCTGTAAAGCAGCAGATGAGGTGATTGCTGGTGACTTGGATGCTCATTTTCCGTTAAGTGTTTGGCAAACCGGTAGTGGTACTCAAAGTAACATGAATGTGAATGAAGTTATTTCAAATCGTGCGATTGAACTCGCTGGTGGTGTGATTGGCTCGAAAGATCCTGTTCATCCAAATGATGATGTGAATAAATCTCAGTCATCAAATGATACATTTCCTACCGCCATGCATATTGCTGCAGCGATCGAAATTAAAGATCGTTTATTACCTACGATTGCGGTCTTAAGAGATACATTTAAACAAAAGCAGCAAGACTTTAATGATGTTGTTAAAATTGGCCGAACCCATTTAATGGATGCAACCCCATTAACGTTGGGTCAGGAGTTTAGTGGATATGTGGTTCAGTTGAGTAATGCATATGATCGTATTGAACAAAGTTTAGGTAGTTTATACGAACTCGCTTTGGGTGGTACAGCTGTTGGAACTGGTTTAAATACGCCTGATAATTATGATGTAAATGTTGCTAAAGAAATTGCAGCATTAACTGGGCACCCTTTTGTAACGGCACCAAATAAGTTCGAAGCGTTATCTGCACATGATGCTATTGTCGCTGCAAGTGGTGCATTAAAAACCTTAGCTGCTGCTTGCTTTAAAATTGCGAATGATGTTCGTTGGTCTGCATCTGGTCCGCGATGTGGGATTGGCGAATTAACGATTCCAGCTAATGAGCCTGGGTCAAGCATTATGCCAGGTAAAGTTAATCCAACTCAATCGGAAGCGCTAACGATGATTGCAGTTCAAGTCATGGGGAATGATGCAGCAATTGGGTTTGCTGGAGCATCGGGTAATTTTCAGTTAAATGTCTATAACCCAGTGTTAATTTATAATTTACTTCAATCGATTCGGTTACTTACTGATGGTATTCGAAGCTTTAATGACCAATGTGCGATTGGTATTGAGCCTAATCCAGCCGCTATTGAAAAGAACTTGCAGGATTCACTAATGTTGGTGACAGCGCTTAATAATCATATTGGTTATGATAACGCGGCAAAGATTGCAAAGAAAGCACATGCCGATGGTACCACATTAAAAGAAGCTGCCCTTGAATTGGAATTATTAACAGCTGAGCAGTTTGATGAGTGGGTGAACCCACGACAGATGATTTAGGTTGAATTATATTTTATAAATTAAAACAGCCTGGTATACAATCAGGCTGTTATTTATTTAAATTTATTGGTCGCTTTATTATTTAACCATTCGTTATTTAGGTTTTGATTAATGATTAATTTTATTTTGACTCTAAACCTAAACTATCTTTTACATAATTTTTGACGTTCTCGTTAATATTAGGAATATTTTCTAATAACTGAAAGCAGTATTCTTTTTCCTCATCTTCACAACGATCCCCCAAGTTTAGAGAAGACATGAGTGAATTAAAAATGCTAGTAAATTGGTAATATTCATCATTTAAGCCATTTTCTGTAATTAAACTTCCCCAATCAGCTAAGGATGGAAAATTTTCACTAATGTCATCCATTTGCTCTAAATCTAGTTGTAAAAACTTAAGAATGATCTCTTTTTCAATTTCGTTAAGTTTCGCAAATAATAATTTGGAGATGGGGATATTTAAATGGTCTTTCGAATTATATAAATCGACTATATTCATTAACTTAGTAGGTAACATATTGTTTAAAAATTCTTTATCTCTATCTTTAACTTCTTCGAAACATTCATGATTCTTGCTGACGGTTTTTCCAAAGTCAATTAATGCGAGAGACCCATCATCTCTAATCATTATATTTTTGTCGTGAAAATCACCGTGTGCAAACCCTTTTGTATGCATGTCTTCGATTAAATTAATTAATGTAAGACATTTTTTATTCATTTCTTCTACGCTAAATCCTTCAACTCCTTCTTCAAAGGTTTTTTCAAGGTGCTCTAAGACCATATATTCTCGTATTACGTTGTCTTTACCTCTATTTTCACCTTCATTCGAAACTCCGTATAGTTGCACGACGTTTTTTCCAAGTGCTTTTTGAAGTTTCTTGTGCATTTCAACCTCCTGTTTCCAATCTTCTGAATTGGATACTTTTTCACCGGTATTTTGAAATTCTAAATGTCTGTCTTGTTCTTTATTAATTCTTACACGCTTTATAACGACTTTGCCAAAACGCTCACTTTCTACCGGGCCTCTAATTTTGCCGGTTTGTCCAACAGCCGATGTATATTTACTATTTTTATCGAATTGTAATTCTTCTTCTCCTATTTTAAATAATCGTTGACCTATTTTTGATACGGGTAATAATGTATTGCTTTGGTTTTGTTCTATTGGAATTTGCGCTCTAAAAGATGTTTGTTCAATATTTATATCTTTATGTGTAGGTCGTTTCGTATTTTCATTTATAGGTTGTGGCACGATTGAACTTATTTCTTTTGTGATTTGTGGGCTTAGACTAATTTGCCTTATTGATATTTCTGTTTTTTCACAAGACTTTAAATCTTTATTCAAACATTTACTGGCAAGTTTCCAAATTTGTTTTAAAAATTGTATGCCGATTCTGTTTTTATTTACATGGAAACTTTGACCATTATTTGCACTAACTCTCATCTATAATTTTTTCTTTAGGGATGTAATTGTTGTATGTTTTTTTGAAATACCATTAAGAACAGTTGATATTAAATTGTTGCAATTTTGGATTTCACTTAGGTTCAAATCCAATTTTTGATGTATGTGTTTAATTGTTTTTCTATTCATATCTATTTCTATTGATAATTTGTTTTTTTGATCAATAAGTGCTGCTCCTTCAACCATTAAAAGTCCGATTTTATTTTTATAATTCAATACGAACCTGGTCTCTTTTGTATCCTTAACTATCAACTGATACGTATCATTTAATATTTTAAATATTACATTAATTTCTTTTTGAGCTTTATTCATTTACTTAGCCAATGTTTATTAAAAATTATCGATTATAATGGTTAGACCATTACTTTTAATGTACGAATTAACTACATTTATAAATTTTATTCGCAATAGCTTACAGAATTTAATCAATTCTTGTTAAATGATGAGTGTTTAATTAATCAAACCATTGTGTATATTTATTAACGGATAAGCGATCTGGTATAAATGTATTCACTTTTGCAGATTCATCTGGAATGCCAACGGCCATGCCACAGACAATCATCCGGTTATTAAGGCCCAATACTTGGCGAATGGTATCGCTATAGGAACAAATGCTAAACTGTGGGCAGGATCCCAACCCTTCTACCACTAGACCTAACATGACATTTTGCATGAATAATCCCATATCTAAAAAATTACCTCGTTCAGATCCCATCGGTAAATGAAAGATCATAGCGACCGGAGCATCAAAAAAGGTATAGTTTTCTCGAAAATGTGCCAACCGTGCGGCCTTATCATCTCGATCAATGCCTTTAAGTTTGTATAATTCGTACCCACAGGCGCGTGCACGTGCTTTAAATTCGTCAGGGAGTGGGTCCATTGAATAATCATAGTCAGGGTCTTCAAATTCGTTTTTATCGAATTTCTCACACATGATTTTTACTAATTGATCTTTTGTTTTATTTGTAATAATGCTTACTTCCCAGGGTTGGGTATTTTTAGATGAAGCGGCGTGGCTGGCGTTTCCTAATACGTTTTCTAAAATGGATTTACTGATGGGTGTATTTAAAAATGCACGTTTACAATGACGATCAACAATAACGTTATTCATTTGTTGAAATTTGAGCTGTTTGATTCATTTCAGCCAAAATTAAGAATGCTTCATTAAGCACATGGTCTTTATCAAACTTCTTGACCCACTTCGTGTATTCTTCTTTTTCTGTTTCATCTTGGTCGTCAAGTTTAGGTTCAATTGAGGCATAGCTTGTAAATGTTTTTTCAACAGATAAGTTATCCAAGTCGTCGTTTTTTTCTTTAACTTTTTGTAGATTTTCCCATAAATCACTTAATCGAATGGACCGAGTTGATAATTCTCTTTGATTCTTCATAAAAGCATTGTATTCGCCGATCGCTTTTGATGCTTGATTTTGTTTTAATCGTTGGTATGAGTTTTTGATCACTGTATCTTTTTCGAGTTGATTGTTTGTCCATAGTTCAAAGTTTGATGGAGATGTGGTAGACCCTTTAAAAGCAAATTTTAACTCTTTTTCACCAACTTCTAAATAATCGGTTTGACTTGGAAAAATAATATCGGGAATTACACCAGTAAACTGAGTAGATTTACCTGTTATTCGGAAATATTCTTGGATGGTGATTTTTAGATAACCTAAATTGTTTTTTCGTTTAAAAATGATTCGGTCTAAATCAACCACTTTTTGTACGGTCCCTTTTCCAAATGTATGGGAATCACCAAGAATGATTGCACGATCGTAATCCTGCAATGCTGCCGAGACAATTTCTGAAGCAGATGCTGAAAACTTATTCACTAAAACAATTAACGGTTGATTGAAAATTGTTTTTTTATCTTTATCATTGTAGGTGTCTTTCTGATCATAACTATCTGTGACTTGAACAATGGGACCTTCGGGAATAAAGAAGCCCGAAATTTCAATTGCATCGCGTAAGGACCCTCCGCCATTGTTTCTTAAATCCAAAATCAGTCCGTTTGTATTGGATTGGTTAAACGTCGTTAACGCGGCTTTAATATCGCTTGCCGCATTCCTGTTGTTATTGTTTTCAAAATCTCGATAAAATGAAGGTAAATAAATATAGCCAAATTGGTTGCCATTGGATTCAAAAATTCCTGATTTTGCATATGCTGACTTGATAACCACGATATCTCGTTGAATGGGGATGTTTTTAATCATTCCATCTGGTTTTTTTATGGTTAATACAACCGTACTTCCTTTTGGGCCGCGAATAAGTTTTACCGCTTCTCGTACGGGTGTTTCGACAATGCTGATGGCTTCTTCGGATTCATTTTTAGCCACTTTTAAAATGATATCTTCCGCTTTAAGTTCACCTTGTCGCCAGGATGCGCTCCCTGGAATAATTCGGACGACTTTAATGTAGCCATCATCTTCCCTTAATACTGCGCCGATTCCCTCTAATTGACCTTTCATGTTAATGTCAAAATCTTCCTTTTCTTCTGGTGGTAGATAGGATGTATGAGGTCCAAATGATCGGGTTAGTGCATCCATATAGGCATTAAAAAAATCGACATCATTTTTTTCAAGAAGTCGTTTAAAGCGGCGATCAAGTTCTTTTTTTGTTTTAAGCCGCGCTTCAGCCTCTAGATTTTTGTCCATTTTGAGCGTGTTTTCTGAGGGGTACTTTTCTTTAAATAGTGTAATGTAATTTTGAGCTACTTGATAATGTGTATTGGCTTTCCATCGCTTTGTTAACTCTGCATTATTTTTTACGTATTTCTTTTTATCTGGGTCAACTTCAATCGTAATGGCTTCTTCTAAATCAAGTGGATGTTTTAATATTGTATTGTAAATGGAATTGCTATATTGCACTTGTTCTTTAAAACGAAGAATGGCGAGATTAAAAAAGTTGAAGGTGTTGTTTCTTATATCGTTATCTATTTTGTATTCGTAAGCATTAAGTTCTACCATTTGGTTTAGTGTAAGGAAGTTTTTATTTGGGTCTAATTGCTTTAAAAATAGAATAAATACGCGTTTAGAGAAGTTATCATCAATGGATTGATCTACATAATGATAACGGGTAAGCGTGTTGGTTAAAATTTGATTTATTTTTTGTTGCTGTTCTAAATTTAATGTTGCCGCATTTCCTAATAGGCTGGTTGCGGCAAAAATTATAAATAGAAGTTGTCGAATCACTGGTGTGTCGCTGTTTTTAAATACGTATTTTTTACTTTTTCAGCAACAAGATATGGCACATTTTTATCTAGTACTTGAGGTAAAATATGATCCACATTTAAATCCGTTACAGATTCTGCAATAGCTTCGGCTGCAGCTAACTTCATATCGTGGGTGAATTTTGTTGCTTTAGCATCGATGGCGCCTCTAAAAATTCCAGGAAACGCTAACACATTATTGACTTGGTTTGCAAAGTCACTTCGTCCTGTCCCAACAATAAATGCACCAGCCTCTTTTGCATCTTCTGGCATTATTTCTGGTATTGGATTTGCCATTGCAAAAATTATAGGTTTATCAGCCATGCTTTGCACCATTGATTTGGTTACTGCATCTGGAACACTTACACCAATAAAGACATCTGCACCGACGAGTGCATCAGCTAAGCTACCCTCAACATTGTTTCGATTGGTTTTTCTTGCTAGTCGTAATTTTGCAGGATTTTCTGAGAGGTCTGATCGAGACTCGTAAATAGCACCTTTAGAATCACAAACGATGATTTCTTTTACTGATACAGTGTCTTCTCCAACATAGTTCATGCCCAGTAAAATATCGGCAATTGCAGATCCTGCGGCACCTGCACCATTAATTACAATTTTTAAATCTTGGATATCTTTATTAGCAAGCTTTGCCGCATTAATTAGTGCTGCAAGTGTTACAATGGCTGTTCCGTGTTGATCATCATGAAAAACAGGAATCCCAATATCCTGTAGCATTGTTTCAATTTCAAAACATTTTGGTGCTGCAATATCTTCAAGATTAACACCACCAAACATTGGTGTAATGTTTTTAATGATATTCACAATTTCAGATGTGTTTTGTGATTCAATGCAGATAGGAAATGCATCAATGCCAGCATATTCTTTAAAAAGGAGTGCTTTTCCTTCCATAACGGGAATGGATGCCGATGCACCAATGTTTCCTAAACCTAAAACGGCTGATCCATCTGTTACAATGGCAACGGTATTCTTTTTAATTGTTAAGTCATAAGCTAGATTTGGATCTTTTGCTATTGCTTCGCAAACACCAGCAACACCAGGGGTGTATGCTAATGATAAGTCATGCTTTGATTCAATATTAAATTTTGGGTTAATGTCTAATTTTCCACCATGTTTTTTGTGGAATTCGATTGATTCTTCGTAAATACTCATAATTCTTTCTTCTCTCTTTTTTTCACTTTTATACTATAGTGTATCAAATTCAGACTTATTTAAAAATAGAAGTCGTTATAATCATTTCATTTTGATCATCGTCATTGTGCTATACTTCAACTATGAAATATCTTTGTTTAATTTTGTTTGCTGTAACAATCCCTATTTTTTCAGTGACATATAATGCTGAAGTTATACGAGTTGTTGATGGTGATACGATTCATGTTCGAAATGCACAGGGGGAACGGAAAAAAATTCGTTTATATGGTATTGATGCACCAGAAATGAAGCAACGATATGGCGCAAAAGCCGGTCGATATTTAGCATCTAGAATCGGTGGTGAATTTGCTACTATAAAGGTGATGGATACAGATCAATATGACCGTCAGGTGGCGCTTGTATATGATGCAAAGATGGCCAATTTAAATGAGGAAATGATTGCTATGGGTTTTGCTTGGGCATACCGAAAATATCTAACAGAGAATTTTATGGATTGGGTGACTATCCAATCAAAGGCAAAAGAGAAAAAGTATGGGTTATGGGGTAAAAAGCACCCAATTGAACCATGGGAGTTTCGACGCCAACAACGTTCAAATTAGTTGTTTCTGCTAATGTCGATGATGTCTTCGAATTGAAGTAATTGTTGCTTTATTCGGTTGTATTCATCACTTTGCGTAATATCACATGTTAAAAATAGTTTAGCTTGGCCGTTTTTGTATAGCCGTGTGGATGCTTTAGAGATATTAATGTGAAATTTACTCAGTTCTTCAAGCACATCTTTTAGAAGGTTGGGTCGGTCAATTACTTTGAGAATAATATCCGTTGCATAGGCATTTTGTTGTCGATTGATCCATGATGCGGGGGTTAATCGTTGATGTTGATTCGTTTTAAGGATCATTTTACAGTTTCGTCGATGAATAGCAATGCCGTACCCTCTTGTAATAAATCCAATGATTGAGTCCCCAGGTAACGGTTGGCAGCATTTTGCAATATGAGTTTCGATGTCAATTTCCCCGTCAATTGAAATAAGTGGACGGTCGATTTTTTTTGTTTTCCGCTTGTTTAATAGGTCGTCAACGTTATCTTCATCTTTGCATGATTTTATCACAACATTTTCTGATATTTCTTTGTTGCTTATTGCCATTAAAATATCGTTGTGAGATTTGTAGTTTGTCTTCGTTAATAGTCGATCTAAAAATTGAGCAATGGTATCTTTTTTTGATTTGATAAAGCCATATTTAATGAGAATCTTTTTAATTTTACTTTCGCCTAACTTAATACGAAGTTCAGTGTCTTGTTTTTTAAAAAATGACTTGATTTTACTTTTTGCAAATCGTGTTGTTACGATATCCAACCATCCCAAGTTTGGTTGTGTTTCTTTACGGGTTTGAATCTGAATTTGGTCACCATTTTTTAAAATATAATTGATGGGGACAATCCGACCGTTTACAATGCCAGATTTAAATTTTAAGCCAATATCTGTATGGATTTTAAATGCTACATCTAAAATTGTGGCCCCTTTAGGTAGTACCATAATGTCGCCTTTTGGGGTGAAGACAAATACCTCATCATCGTATAAATTAATTTTTAAATTTTCGATAAAGTGATTAGACGATTGTTTTTCTTCATCGAGAATTTGTGTTAACCAAGATAAATCGACATTTTTCTTATGACTAACCTTTTCTTTATACATCCAATGAGAGGCGATGCCATTTTCAGCAATTGTGTGCATATCTTTTGTTCGTATTTGAATTTCAATACGGTGACCATTTGGCCCAATTACTGTTGTGTGAAGTGACTGATATAAATTTGATTTAGGAAGTGCGATATAGTCTTTTAATCGACCTTCAACAGGGGTGTATTTTGCATGGATGTAGCCCAGTATTTGGTAGCAATTTGGTATTGAGTCTGTAATCACTCGAATGCCATATAAATCAAATAATTGGCTAAACTCAATTTGTTCTTCATATAATTTTTTGTAAATGGAATAGAAATGTTTTGGCCGACCAGATACATCATTTTGTATCTGCATATCTTTTAAAAGTTCACGAACACTAATGCACATGGCATCGATGATGGCTTCGCGTTGATTTCTTTTTTCAGAAATTAACGATTTAATGTGACTAAAGTCTTCTCGATGCAATGTTGCAAACGAGAGGTCTTCAAGTTCCCAACGAATGGTTCCCATTCCCAGTCGATGCGCCAGAGGTGCATAAATTTCGAGGGTTTCTTTCGCAATTCGGCGTTGCTTTTCTATGCTTAGAAAGTGCAGTGTTCGCATGTTATGTAACCGATCCGCTAGTTTAATAATTACGACTCGAATATCTTTGGCCATAGCGAAAAAAAGTTTTCGGTAATTTTCAGCTTGTTGATCAATATTTGATGGGTAATTGATGCGTTCTAATTTTGTTACCCCTTTAACTAACTCTAGTATCGTTGTGCCAAATTCGTTTTCTAACTCACTTTCAGTGCATTCAGTATCTTCTAAAATATCGTGCAATAAGCTGGCTTGGATGGTGGTGCACTGTTGATCAAACTTTGCTAAAATAATCGCTACATTTTCGAGATGCGTGATATAAGGTTCTTTTGATTTCCTAATTTGATTTTTGTGAAAGTACTCAGCATATTCATGTGCCTTTTTAACTTTTTCTAAATCTGCTGCATTCATGTATTTGCAGGTTTTTAAAAGAATGTTTAAGCTCATATTACTTTATATCGATTATTTCTAGCTGAGGTGTAATATTTCCACGGAACTCATTTATTGATACATGAAATGCAATCCAAGCATCTTGCGAGTTAATGGTGGCCATTTTGTCACTTAAATTAAAGCCAATGCCATCCATGATGTGGTTGTTTTGTGTAAATCTAAACTTAATGTGAGCTTTTGTTTGACCGACTTTTTTTGCATCCAAAATGGTTGCATTTGTATAAAATAATGGGCGAGGGTTCGCTTCACCAAATGGTTCGAGGGCATCCAATTCCTTAATACGGTCTAATGTGACTTCATTTAAGTTTAATTTTGCATCAATTTTTAGTCGTGGGATGGTATCTTCTGATTTTATTTGATTGCATGATGAAATAAATTTCTGTTTAAATTCAACAATGTTTTCTGGTTTGAGGCTAAATCCAGCGGCTTGGCTGTGTCCGCCGAAATGGTCCAACAAGTCTTCACATTCTTGTAGAATTTTATAGATATTCACGCCGGGCACTGATCGTGCTGACCCTCGAGCTAATTCATCTTCAAAACCGATGACAACGGCTGGCTTATTGTATTTATTAACTAACTTTGATGCATTAATTCCGATAATCCCCATGTGCCAAAATTGACCAGAGCAGATGATGCCTTTGTCATTAATGATGGTATTGTCTTCTTTGATTTGGTTATCAATATCAATTTGAATCTTTTCACCAATTGAGCGCCGCTTGTTATTGATTTGTTCTATTTTTTGAACTTGAGATTGAATGAATTGATTATCGTTTGATAAAAGTAGCTCAACAACTGGTCTTGGATCGCCCAAACGACCTGGTGCATTCATTCGAGGGCCAATACCAAATCCAATATCATGGCTGGAGATTGTCTCGTGATGAACTCGTGCTGAAATGCAAAGCTCTAGAATGGCTTGTCGTGGTTCTTGTTGAATAGCAGCCAACCCTTGTTTAACGTACCAGCGATTTAGGTTGGTGAGTGGCATAATATCAGCGATTAAACCAATGGCAACAAGATCAATAAATCCATCAGGATTTATATTCTGAATGGATGATGTTCGAAAGATGTAATCGACTAAAGCTGCTGCACAACAATGGTAGGCTGGATGTGTTGGTTCTGCCAATTGAGGGTTAATGATTGCTGTGGCATTAGGTAATTCTTGTGGGCATTTATGGTGGTCAATCATTAATACCTTTGTTGACGGTGCTAATCGAAGGAGCTCATCAATTTCAATTTTATTACTCACACCACAGTCAACCGTAATTAAAGCATCGTACTTTTTATTTGCAACTTCTCTTATTCGTTGAATATTTAGTCCGTAGCCATCGTTAAATCGGTGGGGAGAGATATAATCTACATTGCATTCGGTTTGTCGTAGTAAACTAACCAGTATCGCTGTTGATGTTACGCCATCCACATCATAATCTCCGTACACGCAAATATTGGCTTTGTTTTCTATCAGATCATTTAATTCATTTGCAAATGTGTCTTGGTTGGGTAACAGTGGCCAGTCATTCCATTCCTCATTCAGAAAACAACGTGCTTGATCAATGGATGAAATGGACCGGTTTAATAATAACTGAGCAACTGTTGTTGAGCACTGCAGTTGAACTGCAACTTTGCTAGCGATATCGTCCTGTGAAGGGAATACTTGCCATATAGTGTCCCCCATTGGTTTTTTATTTGCGAACAAGAAAGAGCGTTTGGCCAAATTCAACTGGTGCTGAGTTTTCTAAGCACACTTTTTCTATTGTACCTTCGATTTCAGCTTCAATTTCATTGAAAAGCTTCATGGCTTCAATGATGCAAACAACATCCCCTTTTTTGATTGTTTTACCAACTTCGACAAATGCAGGAGACTCTGGGTTTGGAGATGAATAAAACGTACCAACCATTGGTGATTTAATTTCAATTAATCCGGCTGTATCATCCGCTGTTGGAGTGGCTGGTGCAGCTGGAGATTCAGATGCTACTGGTGCAGGTGGAGCTGCCGGAGCTGCTTGAATTGTTTGTGCTGGAACACTGCTTTGAATGATTTGAGCAGGACCTTCACGTTTAATTTCTACTTTTAAATTATCTTCTTCAACAGATAAAGATGAAATGTCAGATGTTTCCACTAGGGATACTAATTTTTTAATTTTTTTGAAATCCATGAGACAATTTTATAAAAGAAAGTGGTTTTGTGCAATCTAAATGCCAATTAAGGCTTTAAGCTCAGATATATCAAGATGATTTAATTCTTGTTCTTCAATTAATGAATCAATTAATTCTTTTTTCTGGTTTTGATAATCAATCATTCGTTCTTCGATGGTGTTGGCCACCAGACATTTAAATACCATTACGGGTCGGTCTTGACCAATACGGTGGACTCGGTCAATGGCTTGTTGTTCAACCGCAGGGTTCCACCAAGGGTCATATAAAAAAACATAATCTGCACTGGTTAAGTTGATTCCAACACCACCAGCTTTTAAGCTAAAAATTCCTACTCGAATCGCGTCATTTTCATTAAATTCTTCGATTACACTGGCCCTGTCTTTGGTTTGCCCAGTTAATGAGATAAATGGAATGCCCAAGGTGTCTAGTTCGGACTGCATGGTTTCAATCATGGGGATAAATTGGCTAAATACAACCACTTTATGACCAGTTTCTATGGCTTCACATAGTCGATCAAAAAAGATGTGCCATTTTGGGCCAGGGTCATTTTGTTCAGTGATTAATTTTGGATGAGCACACCACTGGCGAAGTTTTGTCATTAATGAAAAAATATGGATTTTGGATTTTTCAAGTCCTTTATCTTGGACAATGGATTCAATTTGTTGCCATTCTTTTTTGGCAAAGTTGGTGTAGGCTTTAATTTCTTCGGGGGTTGGTGATGCCCATAGCTCTTGAATGGTTATCGTAGGTAAGTCGGTAAGAACATCTTTTTTACGACGACGAAGCATAAATGGTTGGATGGCTGCTTTTAAAATGGGTTGATGATTGGGTTCTGAATAAAAATTGTCGAATGATTTGAAATTGCCGAAATAATTGTCATTTGCGATGTCCATGAGTGACCATAAGTCACCAATGTTATTTTCTAAAGGGGTTCCGGTAAGAAGTAAGCGTTTTTTAGCTGTAACTTTTTTTATTGCTTTAAAGGTATTTGTGGTTCTGTTTTTCACATATTGAGCTTCGTCAAGAATAAGTAAATGAAAGGGGATCTCTTTAAGTACTTTAATATCCAAGCGTATGGCTGTATAGGATGCCAAAATAATACGATGATCATTAAAAGAGTCGATCAGTTGACTTCTTTTGGGCCCATCATAAACCAAGACAGATAATTCTGGTGCAAATGTTTTAAGTTCTTTTTCCCAATTAAATAAGAGTGTTTTTGGCATAACAATAAGGGTTGGCTCTGAGGTTTTATTAATTTCTTTAAGTAGAAATATGCTCTGTATTGTTTTTCCAAGCCCCATATCATCAGCAAGGATGCCATTAAATTCTGTTTTATAGAGACTTAATAACCACTGCAAGCCGTCTTTTTGAAAAGGGCGTAATAACGACGTGTTTTTTGATAATTTAATTTTAGATTGGCTTTTAAATAACTCTATTGCGGTTGAAAGATTGCTAGGAAGGTTGACATCAAATTCAGTATTCAGCGCTATGAATATTCCGATCCCAATCGGGATTTTAATTTCCTGTTGTTTGGAAAGCTCAGTAAGAATTTCAGAGTTTTTTATGGGAATAAGCTGGTTATTCTTCCTATCAAAATAAAAATCTTTTTCACGGTGGATATGTTCACCAATGGCTGAATTGATTTTGTTATTATTTGGATCGATCCAGTCCAGTTGAATTGATAGGTGATTAGATCCATGGGTTTTAAAGTTTATTTTTGGTTGAATGCTTTGTTTGCTTAGTTTGACTTTGGTAGCACTTTCTTTACTAAAGGCCATATCGTTGATGTCTTTTGATTTTAATTCTCCTAGGAGTTGATCAAAATAGGGGCTTTCATATGTTATGGCATTGTCTTCTGTTGTTTTTGGATGGTAATGAAGTAGAATATCGCGAAGCTGATGTTCTCTGTCGAAGTTGCGTTCTGTATAAGTGAAGTCATTAAAGATAAGGTAGGGGGAGTTGTGGGTGCCTTGAATAACAATGTTATTGTATTGATAGCCAATGTGGATTTTACCGCCATTTTTTAGGGGCTCTATATCCAGAATACATTTGGGCTCTGTGGGTGTTTTTTTTAGTTTTTGAATATTGGCATCGATGGCCAATTCTAATTTTATTTTTTTTCGTAATTCAACCATTTTATTAATGAATGGTCGAATTTTAGAAATATCGAGTCGTTGAAAGCTGCTTTGCTTAAATTGTAGTGCCATTTTTGCATGCAATGGGTTTGTGATTTTATAACAAAAGTCATCGTGAACAATGTAATCACTTCGATCACATTGCATTGCATCGTGGATAGGGATGTCGGTTGAATTTTTGGTTACCCAATCAAAAGATGTAATGACCTGATGATTGCTAATTTTACAAGTGGCTTTTAAATGAATGTCATCTTCAACGACACAAATTGCAGTATGATTTTTACTGTAAATGCTCTTATTTTTTATAAGTAAAATGATATGGTTTGATAAAAACGGTTCTAGTTTAAGCCAATCTTTTGAATAAAAGATGGTTTCATCATAATGTTGCACTAGTTTTTGGATTAAGGTTTGTGTGGTTGAATCAAATTCTCCGATAATTTGTGAAAATGTGTGGATGAACAAATGTGATTCTTCACAAAATGCACCGGTTTTTGGTTGGTAAAATGTAATATTCACTTTATTGTGATTTGAATCAAATAATAAGGTCAGTTGTAATTTGTTGAATGGTTCAAGCGAATGTTCAGTTTCTGCTTGATTTGTTGCCAGCTCTTTAGATTCGTTGATGTAATTAATGTACCAGTAGGCAAGAGCGGTTAATGGTGATGTAAATGGCGCGATTGGTGAGTCGTTAATGGTTCCAACAAGTTTGGTGTCGACTTTAGTAATTTTTACTGATCGAGTAACATTGCCTCGTTTGTAAGTGCCAGATAAGCTTGTTTCCGATAACTTAACGTTTGAAATGACATTATTATTGAAGGCACGTTTTCCTTTTTTTAAATACTCAATGGTAGAGTGTTCTTTGACATCGAACTCGTCAAAAAGTAATGAATGATTGGTCATTAAGACGTTTTAGCCGTAGGATCTTTAAATTTTCCAAATGATCTAAACTTTTCAAATCGTTGGTTTTTTATGGCAGCTGTATCGAGTGCCATCAGATTTTCAAGTTCATCAACCAATTTTAATTTAATGGTCTTTGCAACATCGTCCCAATTATTGTGAGCACCGCCCAATGGTTCAGGAATGATTTGATCGGCGATTCCTAAATCAACAATGTCTTTTGCTGTCATCTTTAATTTTTCAGCGGCATATTCTGCTCGGCTAGCATCACGAAAAAGAATGGATGCACAACCTTCAGGTGAAATAACGGAGTAAACAGCATATTCCAACATTAAAATTCGATTCGCAACTGCGATGCCAAGGGCACCACCTGACCCACCTTCTCCAATAACAACTGTAATAATAGGCACTTCAATACCAATCATTTCTTTAAGATTTCGAGCGATTGCTTCTGCTTGGCCACGTTCTTCAGCTTCTTTGCCAGGATAGGCGCCAGGCGTATCAACAAATGTAACGATGGGCATTTTAAACTTATCGGCCATTTTCATGAGGCGAAGTGCTTTACGGTACCCTTCTGGGTGAGGCATGCCGAAGTTGCGTTTGATTTTTTCTTTGGTGTCTGCCCCTTTTTGATGCCCGATAATCATGGCTCTAAATGGACCAAGTTTACCGATTCCCCCAACAATGGATGGGTCGTCTCTAAATGATCGATCTCCTTTAAGTTCATTAAAATCATCACAAAGCATTCGAGCTAAGCTCAACGTATTCGGACGATTTGGATGACGAGCAATTTGAATAATTTGAGCTGGGGTTAATGACGCGTAGATTTCTGTTTTCATTTCTTCTGCACGTGCTTCGATGGCTGAAATGTCTTTTGTTAGGTCGACGTTTGCTTCATCTGATAACTGTTTAAGTTCATCTATCTTTTGGTATAGATCATCCAATGGTTTTTCAAAATCGAGGGACTTCATTTGGCTGCCTTTTCGTAATGCGGACTTAATAGTTTAACAAGGGATGATAATGTGTCTCGCATTTTATTTCTATTTACGACCATGTCTAACATTCCTTTTTCTAAAAGAAACTCGGATCGTTGAAATCCTTTTGGTAATTTCTGACGAATGGTTTGTTCGATGACTCGAGGGCCGGCAAAGCTAATTAATGCGCCTGGTTCGGCAATATTAATGTCACCTAACATCGCAAAGCTTGCTGATGTACCACCGGTAGTGGGGTCACATAATACTGAGATATATGGGACTCGTTCTTCGCTTAATTTTTGCAATGCAGCGCTGGTTTTGGCCATTTGCATGAGTGACATGATGCCTTCTTGCATTCTCGCACCACCAGAACTTGTAAAAATAATGAGTGGGTATTTGTTTTTAATGGCGTTTTCAATAATTCGAGTTATTTTTTCACCAACAACTGACCCCATGCTACCACCCATAAACGAAAAGTCCATGACCCCAATATTTACATTTAAATGATTTAATTTAGCTGTACCAATTAAAATGGCATCGGCATGTTTTGTTTTTTGCTTGGCTTTTTTTAGTCGGATTTCGTACGATTCAGTATCTTCAAACTTTAAAAAGTCCACCGCTTCGATGTCGGTTTCTATCTCTTTAAATGTTCCTGGGTCAAAGTGGATGTTAATCCGCTCTTCAGGACTAATTCTGAAGTGATGTGCACGGCTACAGTGACACACTTTATTGTTTTCTTCCAGTTCCTTTAAATAGACCGTATCTTTGCAGGTTGGGCATTTTAACCAAAGGTCACCTGGAATATCCAAACGTTCGTCTGGTGCTTGTTCATTTATTTTTTGTTTATTAAACCAATCTAATATTGACATTTATATATTCTCGAGTTAAGATTTCTTCTACAAATTTAACGTTATTTCGGACGTTATGTCAATTTTAAGGATAAGAAAAATTATGGCAAATTTATTAGCATCAAAAAAAGATATCATCAAAAGTAAGCGTAATCACGACAGAAACAAGCATTTAAAAACAACACTTAAATCTGCGATTAAGAAAGCAAATGTAGCAATTGAGTCATCAGCAAAAGATGCTAAAGACGTTATTACTAGCACTTGTCAATTAATTGATAAATCTGTGACCAAAGGTATTTTGAAAAAAAATACTGCGGCTCGTAAAAAGTCGCGTTTGGTAAAAGCGTTTAACGCTGCTTCCGCTACTAAATGATCACTACGGGCGTGCCCGTTTCCATTGCGTTAACTGAGTGGTTGGCTCAATATGTGAGTCGTCATTTAGATTGGTTTGATACCACCTCAGAGGCTCACCAAGAAATACAAAAATTTATTAATGGCGAATCCACCGAGCCATCGCCTGAGATTCTTCGTTATATTGGGGTTGCTTTGACATTATTTGATGGGGGTGTTTTTTCGGCGAATGTTCGTTCCGTTTATGCATCTGAAGATGATTTGTCGATAACATGGGCCAACGGCATTACCCATGGTTTTTCGGTGTCTGGTTGGGACCGCAAAGACCGTTTAGCAATGGCCTACATTGCAAAACGATGCCTAAACATCCAATTTGACGATGTGGTGGATGTCATTCGGCCTGCGATTCAATTACTGCACCATCATTGCAATAATTTAACAGATCAGTTGGCGGATGGTTTTTTAACGACCATTAATGCTGATTTGCCATTTAACGAAATGACATTTTTGGTGTTGTCGTGTTTAAGTAATCAGCAATTGGATGCGTTTTATGCAGATATGGCTGATGCGATACCAGAAGAGTTTCATTTTGATGGATTGGATCAAGCCATGTCGGCGCATGCTTTTTTTAAGCGTCCCGTGACTGACGATATCTTAGTGCTTGATAAAGTTAAAATGCATTATAATCTGTTGTTTCATGTTCAAGAACCGTTCGACTTTATTGAGGATGTTCGACAGCGAACCCAGTCCTTTTTAACTCGTTCATTGGCAAATCATACGGATATCGACGCTGTGAAAAATCAATTGGATCAAGTTAAACATCAACAATTGGCACCGCGCCTGCAGTTAATATCTACTGTGCTGGATGCGTTTCAGTGGCCGAGTTAACGTCGTCTATTTTTGCAGATTACAATGCGACAACCCCGTTATGTCCACCTGTGGTTGCTGCGTTTAATGCCTGGCAGGATGTGGTTGGTAATATGTCCTCATCCCATTATTTTGGGCAACAGGTGCATGGCCGATACGATGATGCTCAATACCGAATTAAATCACTGTTGAACGCACATCATTTTGAGTTATTTACGTGTTCATCAGCAACAGAGGCAAATCATTGGTTTATTTATTCAATTTTGGAGGGCATTGAGGGCTGCCCACGAGTGATTGCTTCTCAAATTGAACATCCCTGTGTGATGGCGCCTTTGCAGCACTATGCAACAGAAGGGTGTATTGATTTGCAGTTATGTCGCGTTGATCGACATGGTCAATTGGATATGGCTCATTTTGATGAATTATTAACCTCGAATACTGTTTTGGTGAGTGTGATGTTAGCCAATAACGAAATTGGTAGCATTCAACCATTGCAGGAGATTGCGACCAAGGCATCGCATGTAGGGGCATTGGTTCATTCTGATATTGTTCAAGCGGCGGGTAAAATTCCAATTGATTTGGCCAACATGCCTGTGGATGCTGTCAGTTTATCATCGCATAAATGTTATGCGCCCACCGGTTGTGGGGTATTAATGGTAAAGTCAGCGGAATTATTGCGTCCGTGGTTATTGGGTGGGTCGCAACAGCAAAAGCTACGAGCTGGGACAGTGCATGTGATGGGATTGGATTTGTTTGCTGCTGGTTTGCAGTATTGCTATGATGCATTGCCAACTTGTTTGGATGTCCATGCTTGGGCGAATGCGCTTTGCCAAGCGTCTGCAAATGTAAATTTAGTGATACCTTTGAATGACCAGGTATTATGGAATACCGTCCCATTGGTTGTTGCTGGCCAGTTGTCACATGATGCAATGATGCGACTGGATGTGATGGGGGTTGGTGTTGGTACTGGCAGTGCTTGTTCTACTGGCGCAGTGGATGTATCGCCGGTGATTCAAGCCATTGGGGTGAAGGCTTCTGAGCAAGCGTCTGTTATTCGTTTAAGTTTTGGTTACCCGACCACTATGGCGGAGTTACGTCAGGTGGCGGAGTATTTAAAGGCCTAATTAAATAGCGATGGGGGCTTGCATTGCAAGCCCCCATTCATTTGAGTTAACGTTAATGCTTGTTGGTTGATTAGAGTCTGACCTCTTCTGCAGCCTCTGGTCCACCGTTACCTTGACCAGCATTCATCCCCCCTAATTCTATTTGATTAACACCAACGCCTTCGCCAAGTGCATTGTCCTGATTTCTGGCAACCGTTAAATTCCCATTTTCTTCGTCGAAGTTTCGTAGGAAATATCCTCCTGCAGCAACCATTCCGCCAAAAACTGCAACGGTTGTTAACCAAAAAGCTGCGGTTACCCCTGGATTTTCTGAAGCAAACTCACTAAATTCTGCTACTGATGGGGCTTTTTTAGATGCATAACTTGCTTCATTCAATAAATTTAATGCAGACATACTTAATGTTGCTAGTAGTCCAATAAATGCTTTTTTATGTTGTCCTTTTTCTGCCAATAATAACGCACATACACCGATAAGAATTCCAGTTCCTTCCATTGCGATTTGTGCTCCTGAATGCTTATCATCTCTAACCATAATTGGGTCTAGGTTGTTATTGGTCTCTGTTAATCGACGACCTTCATCACTTGTAGTACACGTTTGTTCATTATTAAATACACATCTAAATAAGGAATGTGCTTTCTCAATGTTAGCATCTGAAGGCAGTTTATATCCTCGATGATTTGCTAAATCAGTACAGCTAAACGGTCCCGGTCCTTTAGGGGCTTCTTGTGCAATAGCTAGGAAGCCTTTATTTGTTATATCAACAATCTGGTCAGACCAAGCTCCTAAATCATCTGTTGCGGTGTAAAGTGTTTTATCACCACACATTAAACTATTACCTTTAACTATTGGTGCTCCTGTGTTTGCTGGTGATGGTGATGGTGTTCCAGGTGCGTTTGTGGTTGCTGGTGCTGGAGCTAGTGTTGTTGGTGACCCTGTGTTTGCTGGTGATGGTGTTCCTGTTGCAGGTGATGGTGCTCCAGTGGTTGTTGCAGCTGAGGATGGCGTCTGAGTTCCAGGTGTAGGGGATGGTGTTCCGGTTGCAGGTACTGGTGCTCCAGTGGTTGTAGCCGCTGGAGTTGTGGTTTGCGCATTACAATCAGTTGCCACAGCTACTAATTGGTTGTTTTCATTTTTTTCTGTTTGTTGCTGACAGTTTTGTTGGTTGATGATATCTCCATTTCCTCCGTTAATGATATCATTCAGGGATGCTGTTATTTCTGGTTTGCAATTTGGATCAAACCCGCCGTTATCAGCTGGAATTGTATCTTTTAATTCTGCAGCTTTAGTCTTTACGTTATCACAGGTAATCGGGGCGCTTGTTGATAGTCTTCTTCCTCTTAATAATGGTTTTTGTTGATTTGGTAATCCTATTGATGTTAATGATGCCATTGTATTCTCCTTAATATTTTTTTAATTTATTCCCACTGTTAATGTGGGGTGTTCTATATAATTTTCGTAACTCGGTTGATGATTCTTGCATTTTTAATCTAAATTAATCATTTTTTTTTGGACGCTTACAGGATTTTGGGTAATTGGGATGCACATTACATCCCAATTGTTGATAGCCAGTTAAAGGCTTGTTTCTTCACTAGCGACCAGTTCCACATCACTGCTGTCTTTGATGGCGATAGTAATGTGATCGTGATTTGTACCTTCTTTTGTTTCGTTAGTTTTAGGATGATTTGATTTACGATTTCTTAATCCCGTGTTTTTTGGTGTGTCTTCAATTATTTCCAATTTTAAAGCATTATCTTGCTTGGTTTTTTTGATTAAGCTGCCATCAACTTCATCGTAGTTATTAATAAACGTTTTTAAACCATAAACCAATCCCCCTATCGTTAGGGCAGCTAATGGATAAAATGCCCATGGACGGTAGTCTGTTGTGCCAAATCCACTAAAAGCGCCGGTTGTAGTAGTTGATGCATAACTGGCATCATTGATTACGTTACTTATCATTAATAAAGCGGATACAACCGTAGCTGTATGAGCATGTTTATGTTGCCCAAAACAAGTTTTTAATACTAAAGAAATCAATAAAAACCCTGTGGCAGCCGATGATAATGTTAAATTTTCGTTTATCATTCCTGTATCAGCTACAACCATTTTTAAGTTGGTTGCGGTTGCCAGTCGTCTTGTATTACCAACTCCGTTGCAAGTGATTGGGGTGTTATATAAACAGTCGTATATGTTTAGCCCTTTTGTGATTTGAGTGTTTGATTGACCGATTAATTCTGCTAATTCGTTGTCAGGAACACACTTAAACTCAAAACCATTTAATTCTGGTGGCACGTTTTCACTAAATGCTATAAAGCCGTTAGGGGTAATCTTCATAAACGAATTTTTTACTTGCTTATTTTGAGGCAACCAAGTAACTGTTTTGTCGTTGCAAACAAGGGCATCTTTATTTTGGTCATTAAATTTCTTTAATTCCGGGCCAGTTTTTTCTTCGTTGGTTCCGGTTATACTTTTTTGTGGCGATGGGGTTGTTGATGGTGTTCCAGTTGCAGGTACTGGTGCTCCAGTGGTTGTGTCTGTTGATGGGCTTGGTGTGTTGGCGTCAGTGGTTGTGCCGGGGAGGGATGAACTCGGTGTGGTATTTTTGTTGTTTTGATTTTGAGTGGTTGTGCTTATTGATGAGCTTGGTGATTTGGCGTCAGTGGTTGCAGGTGCTGGTGCTCCAGTGGTTGTGGCGGGGAGGGATGAACTTGG
>JBMHDV010000026.1:0-130028 GCA_049889215.1 Candidatus Marinamargulisbacteria bacterium | reverse complement strand
CCAAGAACTTTTTGAGTCCAACCAATCTAGCAACTCACTTGTTGCCTCTTCGCTCAACGTTGATTGGTTTTGTACAACTGTTTCAGCTCTAGCGCTATTCGGCCTAAAGCACATTCGGCAATGGTCAACCAATGTCGATCTGTTAACAACTGGAAGAATAACACGATCAAGAAATGCTGTTATTAAATGCGGAAATAAGGGTACTGCAACGGCGACTGCTGCTCCATAAATACAGTTATCTGAGTTATCTGATAACATGTCACTTGATGTCTTATTCGTCCACGGCTGTACTAAATTAGGCAAATGATTTGGTGAAATTCTAAACATAATTATCCTTTTTTTATTATTTATCGGCAAAAATAATAGGCAATTTCATCAAAATTAACAACCAATCCATTAAATAAAACAAAAGATTGACTCAATAACTATTTGATTGCAATCATGCCTTCAAAGTTATACCACTTAAAAAATGCATCGATGGTGGTGGCACCAGCTTTGGATAAGGCGTTCCAATAAAATTGAGACGTTTCAGAAATCAGTACCCCAGCGAGTGCCGCATCTTTATTATCAATTTCTTGTTGCGAATACCCGTTGGCTCGCTTTAGATCGTGATAGCTCTCTTTATAGATGTCTTGCAACTGAGGATTTTGCTGACGCACCTTTTCGACGATGATCAATCGCCCGCCGTTTGGTAATGCATCCAGATAAGTTTTGATTAATGCTTCGCGTTTTTCTGGCTGAATAAATTGCAAGACTAAATTGCAGACAATGGCCGTCGGGTTATTCAATTCCACACCAGCTGCGAGGTCCCCTTCCAAAAACTGGATATTACTGGCTTCATACTGCCGTGCTTTTTGGATCATGGTTGGTGATTTATCGATACCAATATAATCAAATTCAGCATACAATTCGTTTAAATAAGGGACTAAGGCCCCCGTGGAGCAACCCAGATCGTAGATATTGGCTTGAGGGCCAACCAACTGAGCCACTTGCGTTAAAATCTGTTTATAAAATGGGACGCTGCGATTGATCATATCGTCAAACACACCCGTGACCGTTTTATTAAATTCAAATGTTGGCATTTGGGTTGCCGATTCAAATATATTATCGCGCATGGGTTAACCGCCAGGACACACCAACTCCAAGAATGAGCATAACAACCATGCTCATGGGATGGCTGCTGGATGGATCAATTTGATTTGCAATAAAAAAAACAGAGCCCACAACCGCCCCCAATATGAATGATTCAAATGGCGATGTAAAATTCTGTATCATCCACTGAATGCCTTTCACTGTCACAGCGCCACCAGTCAGTGCGCCAAGTGCAAATGGCAGCATTGTAATCACGTCCATGTTTTTTATTAGTTGGACGACGTCTGTGTAGGTGCCCAATAGGACCAATATCATCGATCCGCTGACCCCTGGAATTAACATGGCAATCATGGCAACTGCACCCGATACGGCATGCAATATCACCCGATTACCATCACCTCCACCCAGTTCGGGCAACCAACCAGTGGCAATAACTAAAACCGCCCCAGCCAAACACCAACCATTTAAATATCGTGATTTGATGGGTCGCTGATTTTCGGTTAACTTAACCCCACCCAACGAGCCAATCACTAACCCTGTGATTAATGTTAACGTAAGTGCATTAAATTGGGTTAGGCCAACATCCAAGGGCCAGGACAATAAATAAATTCCAGCGACTGCTGCAATGGCAATGCAGGCGAGGTATCCCCACTCCACGCGCTTCAACTTTAGTGATGTTACGTCTGCGGCGTTGGTCATGATCCTTTGGTACTGGTTGGTAATGACTGCAAGTGTCGCACCACTTACCCCAGGAATAATATTGGCAATGCCAATCAACATGCCCGAAACAACAAGTTTAAACATTGAATAAAAACTCGATGATATCGCCGTCTTGAACGACGTAGTCTTTTCCTTCTTGGCGAACACGCCCTTTTTCTTTTGCTTCCTTATACCCATTGCATGATACAAATGTGTCATAATCAATGACATTCGCCCGAATAAAGCCTTTTTCAAAATCAGTATGAATTTCGCCAGCAGCTTGGGGCGCCAAGGTACCAACTGGAATGGTCCAAGCACGTGTTTCTTTTTCTCCGGTGGTTAAAAATGTTTCTAACCCCAATAAATGAAAGCTTTTTTGAGCCAACCGCTCAAGGCCAGGCTTGTCCAAGCCAAACTCGCCTAATATTTCTTGCTTCTCTTCGCCATCCAGTTGCGAAACTTCATGCTCAAAACTGGCGGATAATTGCAATACTTCGCAATTGTCTTTGTCGGCAATTTGCATCACAGTTTTTACAAAATCATTCGTTTCTGTTAGCTCACTGTCGCTAACATTGCACACATAAATGACCTTTTTACTGGTTAAAAACTGATATTCTTTTAACGCTTCTTTTTCTTGCGTTGATAAATCAATCGCTCGAATGGGCACTTCTTTTTCTAATTCGGCCAAGCATTTTTTTAAGGTATCAAACTTAAAGACCTCATCTTTATCGTTGGTTCTGGTGCGCTTGCGCTGATTCTCGATGGCTTTTTCACATTGCTCAACGTCTGAAAAGATTAGCTCTGTATTAATCACGGCAATGTCGCGTGCTGGGTCAACTGAACCATCCACATGAACAATATCATCATCTTCAAAACAACGCACAACATGGACAATGGCGGCGACCTCTCGAATATTGGCTAAAAACTTATTGCCAAGCCCTTCGCCTTTTGACGCACCTTTTACTAAACCGGCAATGTCAATAAATTCAATGGTGGCTGGTACCACATTTTGCGTATTGGATATGTCCGCCAATGTTATTAAGCGGTCATCTGGAACTGGGACAATCCCTTTATTGGGTTCAATGGTACAGAACGGAAAATTTTGAGCGTCAATGGTGTTATTGGTAATTGCATTAAATAACGTGGACTTTCCAACATTTGGTAATCCGACAATCCCCATAGATAATCCCATAATAAAACTCCTTGTGAATACTTTTTTAATTTGACCGATAATTAATTTAATCAAATCAATTCTTTTGTATAATTTATTTAACAATGATCACTACGTTATTTCAACAATTGCCCAAGATTTATGAACCAATGCTCCCAGCTATTTTTGGGAAACCCATACCTGTTGAGCAATATGCAGACTGCATGAACTGCCATATGTGCAAACCAAATGATGCGGTTAAAGATGTTCGAACATTTTCTGAAAAAACCAAGTGCTGTACATTTAAACCCATCATTCCAAATTATCTGGTCGGCGCCATATTAAATGATTCAGACAATCAGACCAAACTTCATGATTACATAAAAACAGGGACAAAGCTCGCGCCGTTGGGCTACTATCCAACAAAAACCGAGCTCAGGGATTACGCCAATATTATTCCGGACAAATTTGGCATGGATGAATCGGTGATGTGCGAACTGCTTGTGGATGGTAATTGCTCTGTCTGGCAATACCGTAATAGCATTTGTTCATCGTACTTTTGCCATTACTACAAAGGCATTCACGGCAAGGCGTTCTGGGAAGCCGTTCGAGATTTCTTACAATTTATTGAAGAAGCGATTTCAGAGCATTGTGCTCTATCACTGGGAATTCCCGCATCGTATTTAACCAATGCCACAACAAACTTTTTTATTAATGTGCAAGATGCACAGCTTGATCCTACAGCCACCAACAATTCAACAAACCATTGGGCGGCATGGGAATCAAACAAAGCGGACTACTTTGCCAAGTGCTATTCGATTGCCAGTGAATTGACTGAAGAAAAAATTGCCGCCTTAAACCCCAATCGCTACGCCATTAAGTTGGCAGAATTAACGACGGCTTTTAATCAAATGACAGAACCAACATTGCCATCACAATTAATGCTAAACCCAAAGTGTAAGATTATTCCGTTTGATGATCAGCAATCCTTTTTTATGATTAGTCGACTTGTTAAACTCCCCAGCATCGTTGCTCAGATTGCGCCACTTTTTGATGGGCAGTCCCCCACAGAAAAAGTACAAGAAACCGCAAAAGAAACGTTAAATGTCGATTTAACAAATGAGTACATTTTGCACCTTTATGAACAATCCATTCTTGTTGCCGCAAATTAAAGTTTAATTAAGTAGGTAGGCGTGTAAGCCGGGTTCTGTCGAGTGCAGTCATTTATCTAGGATGCCCCTCACGAGACACCTCAAGCAGTTTACCCGAGAATCATAATGAAACGGACCGTTTCTGTTCCCCTATTTAACCTTGCTCCGAGTGGGGTTTACCCAAATGACCTGTTACCAAGCCACTTCGTAAGCTCTTACCTCACGTTTTCACCCTTACCATTGCTGGCGGTAATTTTCTGCGGCACTTTCCATGGAATTACTTCCTCCTCCCGTTAGGAGGCACTCTGCCCTGTGGAGCCCGGACTTTCCTCTTTAATGCAAAGATCAAAGCGACTGCATCGCCTACCTGGTTTCTTACTTAACCACCTCAATCACCAAAATACAAGCCCCCCTTGGTTAAATTTACATTTCTAATTTATTTAATTTTATGATTAAATATTAGAAGCAAATTAACCCTAGAGATGCTATGCCCAATTTAAATCAATCCGTATCCCCAATAAAAAATAGAGCGATTGGTAAACTTGATTTACCAAAACCGGTTACTGTTGCTGCTCGAAGTATAGGCAAACTAATTATGGGACCCGAACGTCAAACTCGGCGTGGCATTGGAACAGCAGTTTTAATTGGTCGTGATATTGTTTTGGTTTCAAAGCATAGCCTTAATAAAGGGCTACCTCAAGCCGTACAGTTTGACGCGACTGGCGGATTTTATGATCAAGGGCAAGCGTTTGAAGTTGATAGTATTATTTCTAACGCTTCCAACATAGCTCAAAAGCTTGGTATTCAGCATTCGATTGGCGGGGATTTAGCACTGCTTAAGTTACACCCTAATAATAACCAATACCCGGGTGACATTTATGGATTTAAGTCCATTGAAGTAACGGATATTCAACCCAATGATGAGCTGTACTTTGTTGGGCATGCCTCTGGCTCACATCAGAAAGTCTCGGTTCATAATGCGCACCCATGGGCGCCGTTGAACGATGCCCTGCGAGCGAATCTGGCAACAAAAGGGACTCACACTATTCGAAACCATGCCAGTCATGGTGTGATTACGTCTGTTTCAACCCATACTCGCCGTGTGACCATTTCTTCACCAAGTAAACGACAATCAACGATTGATAACCCAGCAACATCCAATGTGATGGTTGAATTACCGGCAGTGGTATCACCGCATTACATGCTCACATCACACGCGGTAAATGATGGGGCCTCTGGTGGTGTTTACTTGGATAAAAATGGGCATATTGTCGGCATTCATTGCGGAAAAGTATTGCACCCTGCCACAAAAACACCCGTTAATTTAGTGTATTTCCCCTGGGGTAATGCCACATCACCTTTCTTATATATTCATGAACAAAGCCGTAAGAAAAAATACAAAAAAAAGTTAATCGCCATAACAACAACCGGTCGACAAATGTTGGCCAAGGAGTTTAAAAAAGTCACTCATACCTTAAAAAATGCCATACACACAGACGTAGACCTTAAAAAGAAATTGGTCAGCGTATCTAAAATATACCCCCAATTAAAAGAAAATCGACCGACATCTTCTCGTCAAAAGAAGTTCAATTGGTCGGATTTTATTGATGAATTTTCTAAGATTAAACAGGATGATTATCTTGAGCAATATAAAACCCTCGAAACTGCCACACAAAATAATACCAAACCCGTATTACTGGGCCGGCAAGCCGAAGTGGATACCATTGCCCGAAAAAATAAAAAAACATCGCATTACACATTAAATGAAAAAAAATGGAGTTGGAGCATTAACTTGGCATTTATCGAAGCATTGGCTCAAACCAGTCAAGCTGCATTTTTAGCTACTGAACTTCCTCATGCAATTATTGATGTGATTAAAGAAACCGCAACTCGAATGAATGGAAAACGCTTTTTAGATAAAATCAATACGTTAAAGAATGACCCATCCATCGACCTCACACACCTGCTTCACCCAAAACGGCCCGATCAGTCGGAACGTCTATTTACAGCTTATGCGTTGGAAATCGCTTGCTTTTTAGACCTGAACTATCAATTAAAAGAACATCAGAAAAATGATGCAGCCCATCGATTTGAATTGGTTCCACCAAAAAAAACATCAAAAAACCCACCCCAAATTAGTGATGAGGTTAATGCATTGGGGCATCGTTACTTACCAACACTTCTTAAATGATTTCGTTTTTTAAGCGCTGATTTCTTATAATAAAACCATCTTAGGTATTTAGAGGGTTATTATGAAAAAATATATAAGGACGTTTGCACTTATCATGTTAATAATGCTATTGGCTTGTGCAAAAAAGGACAGTACACTTAATAATCCAACGAGTACTACGCCTGTGAGTATCACTGAAAATATCCACTCTAGTTTACCTTCAGCGTGGGTCACTGAATTTGGGACCATTAAATCAAATTTACTTTCGATATTGCCTTTATTTCAAACCTACTACACAGACATTGTAATCTATGCTTGGAATGATAATGTTGCAGACCCTTTTGATGGTGTTGAAGGCGGCGCTTATATTTCAACTGAAAATAATAATCAGAGTGCTAAACGATTTGTAATGGAAATTCCAAATGATGAATTTACGAACAACTCGTATCACCGCTACTCTGTGATTGCCCATGAATACTTTCACTGCTACCAACAAACATTGAATTATTTTATGAATAAACCCAATGATGACCCTGAAGGGTTTGATATTAAGTGGTTAATAGAGGGGCCGGCTGCCGCACTTGAGGGCATGTATATTCAACAATATTATAGTTTTGATTACATCACAAATGATCAAAACCAAGTGAATGCCGCCGTTTTTTCGACACCAAGTAAGTATGAGGCACACAGTACTTCACAAGGCATTGATACGAACTATAGTTCATCAGTGTTTATGGTATTGGTTCTTGCCAAAGAGCTGCAATTAATGGGGCACTCTGAAGCCGAAGCATTCAAATTAATTTTTAAGGACTACATGGCCACACAACCGCAAGACAGCAATTGGAAAAACAAGTTCTCCTCAACGTTTGGGTTAACTGTTGATGCGTTTTATGCCAAACTTGCAACCTATACCGGGCAGGATAACTCAAATGTTAGCCCAACAAACACGCTGACGTTGCAACAAATATTTAATTAGTGAATAAAGGTTTTCAAAATTAAAATTATGGGTATGATACCTATAGAAGATTCTTCCTATGAAACGCATTATTGAGTATTTTTGCCATCGGCATGTTTTGGTCAATTTAATTACCGCCTTTGTTTTAATTGGTGGCGTGATTGCATTGGACCGCATGGATCGAGAGGAATTGCCGGACATAACCTTTAATGTGGTTCGGATTTCTACCAGTTATCCGGGGGCTTCGGCAAGTGATATTGAATTTTTTATTACACGCCCCATTGAAGAAGCCTTGGATGGCATGGATGGTGTAGAGTCTATTGAAAGCACATCATCAAGAGGACAAAGTTCAGTCAGTATTGAACTGGATGTTGAAGATTCAGAGATTCAAGCTGTTGTTGATGATATTCGAAATCAAGTTGCAACTGTGGATTTACCAGCCGACCTAAAAACAAAACCGAGTGTGCGGGTATTTGAAACAAGTAAAAAAGCCATTATTGATATTGCGATTTACAACCGAAGCACACACTTACTTAGCACCTCAGAGCGGTCAAACTTACAAGCTATGGCAACAGCTTTAAAAAAGCAATTGATGCAACACCCAGACATCTTTGATGCACGAGACAGTGGCACATTAAATGAAACATTAACCATTCAAGTTGATCCATTAAAGCTCATTACTTATGACATTGATTTAGCACAGATCGCAACTGAAATAAAACGAAATCATGTACGAACGCCTGCTGGGCAACTCAATAATGAACGATTGGATCAGGTGAATGTCAATGTTGAACTTGATACCCCACAGAAACTACAATCATTGGTGGTTCAAGGCGGATTCGATAGTGTGCCAATCCGATTGGGCCAACTTGCCACTGTTAAACAAACCTTTGATAAGGCCAGTTCGATTACAAAGGTCAATGGCCATGAAGCCATTGTTTTAAATGTGGTTAAAAATAAATCGTCAGGGATTCTAAAGTCATTGGCAAGTGTGGATGCTATCGTGAAACGTTTTGAGTCAACCACACTGCTCAATACATCTTACGCAATCACGTTTATGGACGATGAATCCATAAGTTTGCGAAACCGTTTGGGCATTGTTGGCTCAAATGGATTGGTCGGCATTGCTCTCATTTTTTTGCTACTGATGGTCTTTTTAAATAAGCGTGCAGGATTTTGGGTGGCATTGGGCATCCCCTTTTCACTTAGCATTACCGTTATTGTTACGTACTTTATGGGGTATAGCATTAATGTGGTTACCCTATCGGCCGTTATTATTGTTTTGGGGATTGTTGTTGATGATGCCATTATTGTGGCTGAAAATATTTCCAAAAAGATGCGAATGGGGCTTCCCATTAAACAGGCGGCAACCGTGGGGACACTTGAAGTATTGCCCCCAATACTGGCCAGCATCATTACAACCTGCATTGCCTTTTTACCCTTGTTATTTTTTGGTGGCCGGTTTGGTAGTTTTGTATCGTTTTTAGCGCCCGTTATTTTTTTAATGCTGGGCGCAAGTTTAATTGAGTCATTTTTTATTCTGCCATCGCACATGACCATCGGCAAGGCCCCCAACACCAAGCGACAACAGTGGTTTGATCGCTTTGAAGCCCGTTACCAACGTGGGCTAACACGTTTACTTCAACGGCGTTATATCATTATTTTTAGTTTTATTGCCCTTTTTTTTGGCTCAATATTTTTAGGGGCATCGCAATTGAAATTTGTTTTATTCCCAAATGTTGAATCCCGTGAAATTGTAATTTCAGGTCGAGTTCAGTCCGCCAATACCAAAGAAGAAACTGCCGATAAACTGCGACCATTAGAAACATACCTTGAAAAGTACCTTGGAAACGAAGGCCTCAACTTTCAAACCAATATTGCGCGTAGCCGTCGTGGACAAGCTAGTACACCAAATCAATTTCGAATCACTTTTGAAATCGTTCCTAAAAATCAGCGCACTATGTCGATTGATGCCATCATTGAGGACATAAAAGCATTTACGCAAACAGAACCTGACCTAACTAAAATCACATTTCGAAAACGTCGCTGGGGCCAATCATCTGGCAGCACGTATGAAATCATGATTAAAGATAATAACGATGCCAACCGAGATGCCATCATGGCATTATTGGAGCAACAATTGGCTCGTGTTGATGGCATTGAAAATATTGAACGAGATGAAGTCTTAACATCAACATCCTACGATGTGATTTATAATCAAGAAGAACTCAAGCGATTGGGCGTTGCCCCATCCCGAATTGCACAGACCATGCGCACCATTTTAAGTGGTGATCGGCTATATTCACTATTTAAAAATGATGCTGAAGTGGATGTTTTATTATCGGTATTGCCTAACTACCAATACAATATTGATAAGGTATTGTCCATTCCAATATCAAATCAACAGGGGTACATGGTGCCGCTAAAACTATTAGCGAAACCCATTGAAAGTGTTAGTAAACAATCCATTCGTCGACAAGGCCTGGCTCGCACCAGTTTCATTTACGCAGATCATCAAAAAGGGATACGTCAATCCCCATTGGATATTGCAACTCAAATCGAAGCCACTATTTTCCCTCAGATATTAGCTGCCTACCCCAGTGCACAGTTGCAGTTTGATGGTGAAATTGTGGATACCCAATCATCCAAACAACAATTGTTGGTTAATGTTCTGATGGTTATTGGTTTAATTTACGGGGTATTGGCCATTTTATTTAACTCATTTTTTAAGCCCTTGCGTGTTATTTTAATTATTCCTTTCGGCATTATTGGGGTTATATTGGCGTTTGTTCTTCATCAAAAAACTCAGATTGGGTTTTATGCCTGCATTGGATCCATTGGAATGATTGGCGTGGTGATTAACGATGGGATTGTTATGTTGGACCGGCTGGATCAAACGAATAAAGAACAAACCATTGAAACGATTCCAACCATTGCAGCGTCACGGTTACGTGCAATTGTTCTCACCACACTCACTACCGTTATTGGGGTATTCCCAACTGCTTATGGCATTTTAGGCTATGACCCGATGTTGGCAGATATGATGCTGGCCTTAGCCTGGGGCCTGGTATTTGGTACATTAATTACATTGGTGCTGGTGCCCTGTATGGTTGGGGTTGAGTTGGACATCAAACGTCAGTTATCTCGCTTTAAACCACCCGTTGCATTACTTATTGTTGGCGTTGGTCTTTGCTATTCTCAATTGGCTGTTGGACAAACCCCAATTTCATTACCTGACTTTTTAGAGCGGGCATCCAAAAATGATCCAACATTCCATCGTATTTTATATGCATCTTACCAACAGGCATATGCAAAAAACATGTCTGTTGATTTTAATGACCTTCAATTTACAGCCACTCGCTCCACACTTGGCTTAGCCGGCCTAGTTCCAGAGCTTGGTCAACAATATGATATTGCGTATTCCGATACAACGGATACAACCACATTTAAGTTTTCTCAAGACATTGCTCGAAATGCTTTTGGCTACCGGCAACGCCTGGATCATCGGCTGCAAAGCATTACCGATGACATTGCAACTTTTGAATACATTGAATCTTACGAAACGTACTTTTCAGCACTGACAAAATTGTATTACAACTGGATTCGACAATATCAAAGCATTGGTTTTGCACAATCGGCTGTAAATGAGAATAAGAAAGCATTAGCGAGCGTTATGGCCCGTCAAAAAAAACGCATTGCCGATGAAACAGATGTAGCCAAGCTAAATTTACAAGTATTGGCCAAAGAAGAAACATTGCTCCGACTGAAGCAAACTTTTAGCGAAACCAGCCGAAAAATTTCACGGGCAATTGGCGAGCCTAGTGCGACACATGTTCCAGTTGCTACATTTAATTTGTCGCCCCTTGCTGAATCTGAATCCATTGTTATCCATCAATACAACCATAGCCGATCAAAGCGAATGTTTGATTTAATCAAGACTAAAGTTAACTTGGACTATCAGCGGGTCATCACTAACACATTCCCAAACATTTTCATCACATCCGAAATAACAAAAGCCACTGATACCACATCAACCATTGGGTTTTCATACACGCAATCAATAAAAAACACGGCGGCTACTGCTCGAAAACTAAGCCAACAATTGGAGACTAAAAAACAGGCGGCAAACCAACTGGCCACTGAATCAAACCAATTAGTAACCATTCAAAACCTATATTCCCACTTAGGTTATTTAAAACAGCGCATTGCCATGGCAGAAAAAAAAGTTGAAATGGCAGAACTAATTTTCAAAAATGAATCTGACAATTACGCCCTTGGCAAGATTAATCTGAATGACTTTATTGTTGCTGTTAATCGCCGAGACACAAGCCATTTTGATCTATTGGAGCAGCGCATTGCTTACCAGCTGCAATGGGTTGAGTTAAATCAATTAACGGATCAATTGGTTACAACACTGCCGGCATTATAACCGATTGCCATTACATCTAGCTAGATTCTAAAAATTGCTAAAGTGATAAACGTTCAAATTGCGTGCAATAAATACCAGGTGGTGGGCCCACTAGGACTTGAACCTAGGACCTGCCGGTTATGAGCCGGATGCTCTAACCAACTGAGCTATGGGCCCGGACTTTTAATATAATTCAATGACGGTTTTTTTTCAATTGTAAATGTCCCCCCCTTTTATTTTTAAGGGTTAAATGGCCAAGCCAAATTCTTTTAATTTTTTGATTCGGTTTGGGTGACGTAATTTACGTAATGCTTTGGACTCGATTTGACGAATACGCTCTCGCGTTACATCAAATAAATTACCAACTTCTTCAAGTGTACGTGCCTTTCCGTCGTCAAAACCAAAGCGAAGGCGTATAACGCGCGCTTCACGTTCAGTTAAATCGCTTAATATTGCGTTTAAGCCATCTTTTAGATTGTCCTTCGAAATAACTGCATCTGGTGACTCCATGGATTGATCTTCAACAAAGTCGCCTAAATAATTCCCTTCTTCATCACCAATTGGTGTTTCGAGAGATAATGGAATTTGCGAAATTGATATAATCTCCTGTACTTTATCAAGTGCAATACCTGTGTATTCAGAAATTTCAACTTCGGATGGCTTACGACCCAAATCCTGCATTAACTCACGTATAGATTTACGAAGTTTGTTGATAGTTTCTACCATATGAACTGGTACACGAATGGTACGCGCTTGATCGGCAATCGCACGAGTAATTGCCTGACGAATCCACCATGTTGCATAGGTACTAAACTTGTACCCTTTACGATAATCAAATTTATCGACAGCTCTCATAAGCCCTTGGTTGCCTTCTTGAATCAAATCCAAGAAAAGAATGCCTCGACCAGTGTACTTTTTAGCAATGCTAACCACCAAGCGCAAATTACATACAGTTAAAACTTTTTTACTGTAAGCGCAGCCGTCTTCCATTTTCTTGGCAATTTCCAATTCTTCTTCTTTATTAAGAAGTTTGGCTTTGCCAATTTCTTTTAAGTACATCTTTACAGCATCATCAGTTGACGACGATTCTGATGTAAAAAGAGTTTCATAAGAGTTCAAATCAATATTTGTGTCAGTTGAATTGTCATTGTTTTGGGAATTGTTTATTGTTTCTTTATCAATTGAAGAATTAAGGGTTTCGCAATCAAATCTTTCTTCTATACCTGTTACAGCCATATGCACCTCATTTTATTTTTTTTATCAGTTGTGATAATTCGATTAAAAGTTCTTTTTCTTGATTTCCCTGACTTTGGTTGAGCAGCTCTTTAATTTCAGTAATTCGCTGTGTTACCTTTGCTTGATTTAACGTCTTTATATATTCCTCCATTTCAGTATTTGAAAATGTCAAATTTTGTTCTGTGAATTTAATTACTAATTGTATCAGAAAACTCTTAATTTCTGAATGCCCTATTTTATTCATCAATTCGTAGTCAATTAGATCATTATTTAAAAATAATTCGTAAATTTCTTTGGAAGAAAAAATAGAAATATGATCTTTTAAGGTTTCCAAATATTGCTGCCTAAATGTTGCATCTGAAATTAACTTATAAATAATTGCCTCTTCTGCCTTTTTAAACTTTGAATCCGCTTTTAGTTGTATTGGTGGCTGTTTTCGATACTCTGCTAAATCATTACTTGAATACTCGGTAACAATGGACGGTGATACATCATAGGCATCTGCGATTTTCTTAATAAAATCTTCTTTGACAATTTTATTTTGCTCTTTCTTGAGCAACTTACATAAAAAGGATACCACTTGTGATTTTTTATTTGCATCCATCTGCTTTATATCTTGATAACGGTCCATAAAATGATCCATGTAAAATTTAGCATTTCCAATGATGGTTTTCATGGACTCTGCTGAGCCACTTGCCAATACATCAGCCGGGTCTTTTTCATTGCAATGGGCAATGGATACCGACATAGTTTTCAGCTGTAAAGGCTCAATACTTTTTAACGTTGCATCAACGCCGGCTTTATCAGAATCAAACATCAAAATTACATTTTTAGAATATTTTGATAGCTCTTGAGCATGCTGCTCTGTTAATGCTGTGCCCATTACTGCCACAACGTTTTCAAAGCCATGTTGATGCATCGCAATAACGTCCATGTACCCTTCAACAACAATTGCCATATCTGCTTTTTTTATTGCAGCTTTTGCATGATGCATCCCATACAACAACTTCTTTTTTGAAAATATCGATGATTCTGGCGAATTAATATATTTAGCCACTTTTGTATCGGTTAGTACCCTTCCAGAAAACCCAACCAAAATCCCTCGTGCATTATGAATTGGAAAAATAAGTCGTTCTTGCAATAGTGGAAAACCATCTTCCTTAAATAACCCGCTCTTATTGGCATTGCTTAACTGACTGGACTTTTGCAACCACGTTTGTTGTATTTTTGCTTGAGGGGAAAACCCCAAGCCAAATGTTTTTGCTGCCGCATCAGATACATGTCGTTCTTGAATGTATTGTTTTACAAGCTCTTCATTTGCAACCCACTCTAAATATTTCAATTGCAACTCATTTAAAAAAGTTCGAATATTGTCAATCTCTGATGACCCTGCCCCATCTGGTTTAAAGTCATTTGGTATTTGAAACTCAGCCGCTTTTTCGGCAATCACCTCTTTAAATGATAAATGCTCATGCTTCATTACAAAAGTAATCACATCACCGTTTTCACCACAGCCAAAGCAATGAAACATTTTTTTGAGTGGACTCACATAAAATGATGGTGTTTTTTCACTATGGAATGGACAAAGCCCAACATAATTCTGACCACGTTTGTTTAGTGCTACAACCTTTTGAATTTCTTGAACAATGTCCCAGGCTTCTTTTACTTTTTTAATAACATCACTCATCTAAGAAACCATGCTTATCTAAATATGCAATAATAAGCTCTTCAATTTTATGAGTTGTTGCAACACTTTCCTTCGCGGCACATTCTTCAAACATACGCCATAACTGGGGATTTAATGCTAAATTAACCCGTTTTGATTTATTTCGAATGAGTTCCAATACTTTTTCTGCTTTAGCCACAGGTTTAGTGTAAGTTAGAACGAGTTACCTGACAAGATTAAGTTTATTGACATGTATTTTTATTTGCATGATAATACATATTATTATGTGTATAATCAATCTCACCCAATCAAAAAAAATCCAAGCGATTATTAAAACACGACAGCTTAAATCCTCTCCTACAGGTTTATTTTATGCGGCATTCCTCCCTACCACTACCATTTCACCTATTATTAAAATCAAGGATGCATTTGCTCTCATTCTCATAAATGCAAAACTAGACACAACATCAATTGAACTTATTGCGACGTTTAACCAGCCAACAAAAGCCAACATCCATAAAGCCCTCACCTTACTGGATGAAGCACTTAACCAGAATTAATAAACGAAGTTATACCTTTTTAATAAAATAAAGTAATATACATTCATGACCCAGTTAAAAACCATTGCTTTAAATTCAACTAAAACTATTCCCGTAGCGATCAAGCAAGAAAATATTGACAATATATGGAAACCAAAAACAAAAGAGGCAGCCATAATATTTATAAAGAATATGGACTCCATGTTTAATCAATTCGGAAGCATTTTAACTAATGCATTTTCACTAGCTAATAGCATTCTTAATAAAAATGAGAATTTTGGTAGCGCACATTTAAAACAATTAACGTGTCAAACATCATGGCTCGATGTAGACCTTGATCAATTTAAATCTATAATAAGACAAATTATGAAAGATGAATACCAAACTGATTATTATGACCATGTTAGTAAAAATGGTAGAAAGAATATGAAAGACACCTTTAAAGATAAAAGCCGTCGTATTCAATTTTTAATTTACCTTGCTAAAAAATTATACATACCTAGTTCTGCAACACCATTAGAATGCTGTTACCCAAAACAGCATGGTCGCCTGGTATTTTCAGCATTAATTTTACTTTCCTGGGTGAGTAATTCAAATGAAGAATTTAAAACTAATAAAAACCGGTTATTAACCGCTGTTAACCCAAACAGCCCGCCCGAAAACTTTACAACATATTATCAATCTGTAGATATAGAAAAACGCCATCAGCCTCGTTTGTTCCTCAATATTGAGGAACTCGATAATATTGTGACAGAATGGGCGAAAAATACATCAGATAATAAAAAGGGGAAAACGGCCTAGTCATTTGTGTGAAAAATAACTTATCTTTTCATTATATTGAGCGATGTTGGATTTGGTAATGAGCCTCAACGAGAAAAGAAAAATATTATAGCTAATTTATTACTATATTTTGGTGGAGTTAGGGGGACTTGAACCCCCGACCCCTTGCATGCCATGCAAGTGCTCTCCCAACTGAGCTATAACCCCGGGTTGATTTTAATGATATCGATAATTTTCATAAGCAGCAAATAAATTATCAAAATCATACTGCTCACGAATTTCTTGATCCATAATGTGGATGACAATATCGTTAAAGTCCAAAATCACCCAGCGTGATTCTGGCTTACCAGATGCGCCAAAGTAGTCCAATTCCTGGAATGCTTCTGCCTTATTTTTCTTGTAAAAACGAAGAATGGAATCCACCAACGACTTCAAATGAACGTCATTCAATGCGGATGCAATAATTAGTTGATCCGTCATTGGATGCTCCGATGGCTCAAGATCTACCACCACAATATTTTCAGCTTTTCGCTCACTAAATTCGTTAATAAATAAATCAATTTCTTTTTTCATTGTCTAATCCAGCTAAATAATCGTTAGATAAATCTTTACCCAATACCAAAGTTATGTCCAGTGGTTTATCTTTACGATCATAAACAACAATATTTGATTCATCGATTTGAAGCAACTTTGCCAGCTGCATGCTTTTTTGCAAATTGCCTTTCCAATCCACAATTACCGTTGATTCATAATTGAAAGATTCAGAATTATTTATTCGAACCACCCGAAGATTATTTTGATTGAGAAACTTAGCCGCTTTGGTAGCCACACCTGCAAAGCCATTGCCATTTAATACCTCTATTTTAATTGGTGCCTTTTGCCTAATAAATTGTTTTTTATCCAGTTGTAACTGTTGATTAAAACGTTTAATTTGCTGTTTCGAAATATATGACCGCTCAGGTTTAGCTGTGGGTGTATCAAACGTAGGTGCATAATTATCAAAAGTCTTTGTAATCAGTTTGTCTAGATACACCATATTGGGGCGCCAATAACTTACGCCATCAATAATCCGAATGGTTCCTGGAATGGTATAAGTTGCAAAGTCAACTGACGAAGTATTTTCAATAAAGTGATTCAGCCACTTCGACATTTGTGTAATTTCTATGTCGGTTTTTATTGATTTTTTAAACAAAGATAGTAATTTTGGCGTAATTATTAATGTACGTAAGTTAAATACTTGGTCAAATAATTGAGACATCACGTTTTGTTGCCGTGCAATACGCCCGATGTCGCCCTTGCTATCGTTTCTGTATCTCAAATATTTAATGGTTTCATTGCCGTTTAGAACCCTCTCTCCGGCCTTCAAATTAATATGAAGGTTACCAGCGAAATCATCATAAAGCATATCATTTTCAATGGTTACCTTTACCCCGCCTATTGCGTCGATCATCTGCTCAACCCCATCGGATTTGACAATAAAGTGCTTGTGAATGGGAATGGATAAAAACTCAGCAACTGTTTGGTTTAATAATGCAATACCACCATGTGCATAAGCGTGATTAATTTTTGATATACCTATGTCTGGAATATTGACACGAGTATCACGTGGAATGGATAGTAATCGAACTTTTTTCTCTTGCTCATTAAAATGAACAACGGCAATAACATCGGATCGCTTTGAACCTTGAACATTATCTGTCCCGACCACCAATACATTCATACCACCAGACACGTGGTTAGGAAGATGTCCGATAACATTTATAAAGAATAAAAACATTGTCAGACTTTTAAATGTCGCAATCGTAAATAAAATGATAAATGTAATTGCTATTGAGAATTTATATTGTTTTATCTGGTTCAGAACCACAGAACTATTAAACTTTTTCATTTGTATAATAGTTATAACACTCGATGGATAATGGGTGAATGGCCAATTTTTTTAATTTCAGTTTCTGCAGTGTGTTTTCTGCAATTTTTGCAATTGCAAGCTCTAAGTTTTGAAATGCTAATGGAAAAATTTGCTTATGAATAACAGCTTTCCGGCCTGGCTCAATGAAATCAGCAACAAAAATAATAGCCGTTTCTAAACTCATATTGGCTTTTCCCGTAGTATGGTGTGCAACTAAATCATTAATTGTATCCATTGGCACTTCGCATTCTGATGCAATGAGTAACGGACCAACAAAAGCATGCCATGTCGCGGGGTACCGCTTCCAAATGTCATCATAATGTGATGCATCAATATTATGAGTAGTTAAAGACTCTGGGGTTTGTTCTTTTGCAATATCATGAAGTATGGCTGCTCGACTTATTAAATCAACATCAGCTTCATAGTGTTTAGCAAGCTGTATGGCCACTTGTTGTACTCTAATTGAATGATCAATGCGTGTTTGCGATATAAATTTCTCAAGGATTTTAATGTAATTCATGATCAAGAAATGGTGATCCGGGTGAGGTTCGAACTCACGGCCACCTGATTAAAAGTCAGGTGCTCTACCAACTGAGCTACCGGATCAGTAAAAAATATACTAACAATAAAAATTAGTATTGTTAAGAAATAATTTTTAAATATATTATTTAATACAGAATGCTTTTTAAATATTTTATCTGTATTTTAGTAATTTCAACTCATCTTCACTGTAATGATGACATCAAATTTAAAGCAAAATCACTCACCATCCATCTACCGGATTTGATTATTGCGTCTGGAAACACTTACTTTAAAAATAGTGATATCGACATCACATCTAACGAATTCACATTCAATACAAAAACAAATATAGGCCGTTTTAAATCAGATGTAATTGCTCATTACAAAAACTCAAAGTTTTCGGGAGATTACTTCAATATAGATAACGAAAAAAAACACATTTTTGGTCGCGGCAACATTTCATTCAAATCCCCAACACTTACTGCAAATTCAAATCACTTAAAAATTCAAGATTTTGAAGTATTGACTCTAATGGATAACGTCAAGATTCAACAAAATGGTAGCCAAATTAACGCTGATGAATTAATCTATAATTTAATGACTGATACTATTATTTCCAATGAACGTATCAAATTAAAGATAAGCGAGTAATTTATGTTTGTTTCAGATACTGAATCTATTGATGTTACGCTTCCCAATCCCGAATTATTAAAAAAAGAACCCGAAAATAATGACATGTTTGATGTTGTTATAATCGGCGCCGGCCCTGCTGGTATGTCAGCAGCCATATGTGCATCTCGTGCAGACTTAAAAACGTTGGTAGTCGAAAAAGCCCTTCCAGGTGGCGAATGTTCAACAGCTTGTAAGATCGACAATTTCATCGGGCAACCCAATGGTATTCATGGCCCCGAACTAAGCCGTGTAATGGAAGCACAGTTATTTAATCAAGAAGTTTTTTACACTTGCGAAACTGTCGTCGACTTTATCAATTTTGATGGCCCGATTAAAACAGTAACCACCTCATTGGGAAATAGCTATCGCACTAAAACGATTATTCTTGCATTGGGCTTAGAACCAAAAAAACTAGAATCAGATTTTGAACATCGTTTTATGGGGCAAGGTGTATCGTATTACGCTCAAGCTGATCCAAGCTATTATGAAAATAAAAATGCTGTTGTTATTGGTGGGGGAAATTGTGCATGTTATGCAGCAGATTATTTGTCAAAATATGTAAACCAAGTCTATATGGTTCACAACTATGACTCAATTCGAGCTGTTAAAAAACTAAAAAACTCCATTGAATCAAACGAGAAGATTACAATCATGTGGAATTCAAAAGTTACAGAACTTTTTGGAGTTGATCATGTCGAGCGCGTTAAAACTGAAAATGTTATCACTGGTCAATCCACTTGGCTTGACGCTCAGGGTGTATTTATTTACATCGGACGTGTTCCACCACAAGACATTGTACGGTTTGATGTTCAGCTTGATGAACAAGGATTTATTGTTACCGATGAATTTATGAGAACTAACATTAAAGGCGTTTATGCTGCTGGTGATATTCGTAGTAAACAAGTTCGTCAAATTGCACCGGCAGTTTCTGATGGAATGATTGCTGCTATTAATATAGAAAGAGACTATTTTAGATGACCGTTGCAGTAATTCAATTCCCAGGAAGTAACTGCGAAGATGAAACATGTGAGGCACTTGCATCACAAACCATTAAGCATGAATTAATTTCTTGGAATACTACTGTTGACTTAAATCGTTTCTCTGGATTTATTTTACCTGGCGGCTTTAGTTTTCAAGATCGAATTCGCGCTGGTGTAATTGCTGCAAAGTTACCTATCATGAGGGAATTAAAACAACAATCAAATTCACATAACAAACCAATCTTAGGTATCTGTAACGGCGCTCAGATTCTAATTGAGTCTGGGTTCTTTTCAGACTCAGATAACCTAACTGAGATTATCGATTTAAATTACGTAAATGACCAAGCTATTGGCTTTATTTGTGATTGGGGATTTTTGCGACCATTTAATAATGAAAACAACTTATTTTTAAAACAATTGTCTACATCGGATGTATTACCCATCCAAATCTGCCATGGCGAAGGCCGATTTATTTCTGCTAAAGAAATCCATTGTGGAATGAAGTATTGCAAAATTGATGGGAATCAAAACCACTCATTCCCTACCATTCCAAATGGTGCAAAAAATGGCATTGGGGCAATTTCTAATGATTCTGGGAACTGCTTAGCTATCATGCCACATCCAGAGCGTTCGATAAATAAAGATCGGTACCCTATTTCAATCAGAGCACATGCTGAAAAACACAATCTAAATCTAGTTGATTTTACAAAGTTATTTGATGCATTTAAGGACTTCAAATGAATATTTTAATTACTTTAAAACAAAAAGATCTCGACGCTGTAAGTGCGCAACAACTTTTGGCAAATTATGGACCATCTTCCATTGAGATCACAACCATACAACGTTATGAGAATTATGAAATTAGTGGTAGTTACAATCAACAACTGCTTTTAAAACATATTGAAAACTCTCATGTATTTGCTAACCCAAACAAACACCACCTTATTCAAAACCTAACTAATTTTAATAATGACCAGCTGATTTTCAATGTTTCACGAAAGTCGCCATTAAACTTAGAAAGTAAAGTATCTGTATTAAATCAGTTACTTGGCAATAATAGTATTACATCCGTCACAATGTCTGAACTTTGGTCCATTTCGTTTTCAAAAAAAATACTTGATCAAAATGAGCTAATGTCAACAATTCTAACATCATCTAGTAATAATTCCGCGCCATTTGCACATCCATTAATACATAATGTTGATATTCTATCACTTCAAGAATTAAGTCAAAAACTGCAGTTACCAACGACCTCTGTATCCGCATGATCTTAACGGTCATAATTGTTAACTATAATGGAAATCATTTTATCCGTGCGTGTTTAGACTCGGTTCTTTCTCAGAAAAAATTTTTCAATAATTTTAAAATTATTGTTTTTGATAATGCATCCACCGATGACTCATTAAGCACGCTTGAACAATATACTGACAGTATTGAATTGATTAAGCATAAGGAAAACATTGGATTCCCAGCAGCTCACAATGTATTACTTGATCAGTTCGACACTCCCTATCTTTGGCTATTAAATAACGACACTGAGTTTGATCATAATCAAGATACCATATCACCAATCATTAAATATCTAGAACAGCATCCAAACGTGGTCGGATTATCCCCTAAACTTTTGAATACAGATGGTAGCATACAAACACAAGGCAGTGGCCTAGGCGCTTTAAAGTTTAAAACAAATAGAATAAAACAAGTCTCATTTTTATCAGGCGCATCCCTTTTTATGTCGACTCAGTTTTTTAAAGATATCGGTGGCTTTGATCCAAATTTATTTTTTTACAATGATGATATAGACTTTGCAAAGCAAGCAAAGAAACATAGCAAAAAACTCATCTACTTTCCGGCAATTAAAGTTACCCATCATGGCGGACTTTCTACCAGGGATGTCCCAATTGACACCAAAATTGGCGGCTATATTGGAAGCCTTTATTTATGCAAAAAATACTACCCACCGATCGTCTTCAATGCCTACAAACAGATAATGAAACTCATGCTTTTAGTATTACGTATTATATATAGATTTCAATCAAATTCACATGCAAATGAATGGACAACCAAACTCACTACTTTAAAGGAGAGAATAAAAAATGAATTTTAAATTATCAATATTTTCGCTTCTATTAATATGTAGTATTTGTATGGGGTTTCCGGAACTCACTCCAGAAGATATTTCAATTCAAAATGAGTTAACAAAGAAAATTAATCTTGCACCAAAGAATGCAGATCTACGCTTCGAGTTGGCCATGGAATATGCAGCAACGGGTTGGATTGAACTCGGTTGGGATCAACTTAAGTTAGTACCGGAACTTCAAGAAAATTATGAAACCATCGCTTTAAAAGTCAATTCAGAAAAGATAAAACAAGACCCGTCTAATTGGAAAGCTCATTTCAGATTGGCATTTGCGCATTATTTTATGAAAGATAAAGATGCAGCAATTGAATCATTTAAAAATGTTTTAAAAATCAAGCCCGACCATGAATGGAGTATGGGATTAATCGCACTTATTCTCGGCGAACAGAAAAAATATAAGGATTGCATATATTGGTCAAAAAAAGGATTAAAAATTAATAATGATGCTACTGCGCTGCATTTTTTATTGGGTAAAGCTTACTATGAAACTGGAAATTATTTTGGTGTGATGGGTGAAACTATTCAAGTTGGTCGACTTAAATCGATCGAAGCAAAATATCGACCAACGCCTCCTAAAGGTATCGAATGAAGCGATTATTACTTCCTGCAATCCTACTATTTTTTATAATTGTCATCTTTTTTTCAATTCAAACACCTATACCGCCATTAAAAAAGCAACTTCCCCATATGGGTGACTACAAATTTGAAAATGTCACCATCAGTTTGCTAAAAAAAGGGAAAAAGGAATGGGTACTGAATGCTGAAGTCTCATCATATTACAAGGACTCCCAAACCATATATTTTGAACAATTGGATGGGAATTATTATCTAGATGGAAAGGGTAAAACCGTATCATTTAAATCTCCAATAGGCACTTTTGATTTTACAAAAGGAAATTTAAAAATGATTGAATCAAAGTCAAAGCTATCTATTGATAATAATGAATACTATATTCATTCTGACGAGCTTGAACTTTTAACAGAAAAATCACTATTATATGCATATGGTAATATAAATATTACATCTGACACTTTAATGTTAAATGCTCAAAAAATGATTGGCAATTTTAAAGAAAATAAGATTTATTTAACGTATGACATCGAAGGCGCCTTTATCAATACCTCTAATTAATTTTATCCGACAAAACTCTGCATTATCACGTCGAGATGTTTCTGCAAAAATAATTGCTGGTGAAGTTTATGTAAATAACACCCCAGTTTGTGATTCACAATATATGGTTATGCCATCGGATAATGTAAAAGTATCTGGTCAAAAGATTAACAAAAAAGAATACCTTTACTATAAATTTTATAAGCCCGTAGGTGTCATATCGACGTATAAAGATCCAAAAGCTCGCCTTGATCTTGATGCCTATGTAAAAAAACACAAACTAGATGCCTCTATTCGTCCCATCGGCCGTCTAGATCGAGATTCTTCAGGACTTCTTCTATTTTCAAATGATGGTGAATTTATTCAACAGATTTTACACCCTAGCTTTTTGGTAAAAAAAACATATGAACTCAAATTAAATTCCCCATTAACCGAACAAATTATCAATACCATGTCCAGCGGTTTTTTTCTTGATGATGGGCCCGTTAAGATTGAATTTGTTAAGGTTCTATCCATGACTCATCTTATTGTATCCATCCATATTGGCAGAAATCGGATTCTTCGGAGAGCATTTGATTATTTTAATTGTCCAATCATTCAACTTCACCGAATCTCAATTGGCGATATACAATTAAATCAAATGCAACCCGGATCATTTATGTCATTATCTGACAAAGAAATAAAAGGACTAGCCCTCGATAAAAGAAGTTGGTAAACTAATCTCGAGGGCGGCGTAGCTCAGCTTGGTGAGAGCGCACGGTTCATACCCGTGAGGTCACTGGTTCGACTCCAGTCGCCGCTACCAAAGAGATCATGATTTTTTTTTCGATTATTATTGCGATTATTATTTTTGGAAGTATTGCGTTACTAAATATACTTCCTGAACTGTATTGGTTTGATTCATTTGGTTATAACTCTACATATTTGTTACAAATTGGCTATCAGTATGGTTTATTAATTGGCTTATTCTTCACAATTTTTTCTATTTATTTGTTTAATGAATGGATTGTACGAAAGGTCATTAACAAAGCTGAATTTATTATTCCAAATGAACCTTCATCCGCTATATTAAAAAAATTCAAAGAGCTTTTAGATCAACTTACGAATTCTTATCAAGGTACTAAACATAAATTCTCAGCAACGTTTAGAATCATTGGGTTTGGATTTTTATCATTTCTTACGGCTAAATACGGCGCTGTATATTGGAATGACATTATTCTCTATTTAAACTCATCTCAATTCGGCATTACCGACCCCGTATTTGGTAAAGATATTGGCTTTTATGTATTTAGCTTACCGGTTTTTTCCCATTTCTTAGGAATCATCAAATTCTTATTTATCGTTTGCGTTGGTTACAGTATATGGCGTTACATTAACCATGCTGTAATTGGTCTAATTTTCACCACACATTTCAGATTAATTCGCGCTCATATTTTTTGCTTGCTTGCATTATTATTTCTTACGTTTGCGGCAACATCATTTCTGGACAGATTTTATTTATTATTCAAAAACAATGAAATCTTGTATGGATTATCATACACTGACTTTAATTATTACTTAAAGGCTATCGGTTTAATGCCGTTGTTTTGGCTTTTATTAAGTGTAACCAGCATTATTCTAATATTTCGACTATCAACGCTACTATTAACTACTTGCGTTGGATCATATTTTGTAATCCAAATATTGTTTCTTAGTCTGATACCTTCATTAATTCAGAATTATATTGTGTCACCCAATGAATTCAAAAAAGAAAAACCCTTTATCATGGACAATATTAAGTTCACACAAATGGCTTACCAACTTGATAACATAAAAGAAGTTGATATTAATTATAAGAAAAATGTAATGATCGAGGATAAGTCTGCAATTGAAACGATTCTTGATAATGCAAGGTTGTGGAATCCAGGACCGTTAAAATCTACCTTAAAGCAACTACAAGAGATTCGTTTATATTACGAATTTAAAAATATCGATATTGATCGTTATGTTGTAAATGGAAAAAAAGAACAAATCATGCTCTCTGCTCGTGAGCTGGATGTCAATCAAATCCCTCAGAAGGCACAAACTTGGGTCAATCGTCATTTAAGTTACACCCATGGCTATGGCCTTTGCATGGTGCCAGTTAATCGATTTAATGAAGAAGGTTTACCAGAGCTTTATGTGCGCGATATTCCACCCGTTAGTAATTCAAACATCATCATTTCTCGACCAGAAATATATTTTGGAGAAGCTACAAATCATTACGTAATTGTAAATACAAAACAAAAAGAATTTGATTATCCTAAAGATAACGAAAATAGATATACAAATTATTCAGGGACTGGCGGGATACAACTTTCTTCACTGTTTAAACGGGCTTTATATGCATTTAAAATGGGTGATATTAAATTATTAATCAGTCAAAACATTCATGATAGGTCACGATTAATGTTCGATCGTAATGTCCATCAAATACCAAAAAAGATTGCCCCTTTTATCATTTATGACAATGATCCTTATATGGTTGTTCATAACGGACGGCTAGTTTGGATGATTGATGGGTATACAACATCCAAATTTTTTCCATACTCAACTCCCTTTGATGGAAAAATCAATTATATTCGAAACTCTGTTGTGGTCACTGTTGACGCTTATTCAGGAGAAACAAACTTTTATGTCAAAGATGCTAACGACCCAATAATTACTGCTCACAAACGGGCCTACCCTCAACTTTTTAAACCATTTACTGACATGCCGACGGATCTCCAAACACACATTCGATTTCCAAAAGACCTATTTAAAATCATTTCTAAGGTTTATAACACATATCATATGAACGACCCTCAAGTATTTTATAACAAGGAAGATGTTTGGACATTCCCAACAGAAACCTACGATTCTGATACCGGTATTATTGTTGACCCATATTATATGTTTGTAAAAAATCCGACCACTGGAAACCATGATTATGTAATGATCATGCCGTTAACCCCATCAAATAAAAACAATCTTGTTTCAGTACTTACAGCATCAAGTGAACCATCTAATTTTGGGCAATTTACGATCTACAAATATCCCAAACAGGAAACCGTTTATGGACCATTACAAATTGAATCTAGAATTGACCAAAACACAGAAATTTCTAAAGACCTTACGTTGTGGGGACAAGTTGGATCTCGTGTTATTCGAGGTAATTTAATGGTTATTCCCTACGAAAATTCAGTCTTCTATGTTGAGCCTATTTATTTGCAAGCGACACAAAGTAAACTACCTGAGCTAAAACGTGTAATTTTAGCAGCTGGGGATAAAGTTACTATGAGCCCTACTTTGGAGGAAGGGATTCAAAAACTAGCTAATATTCAAATTAGCCAAACTTCAAAAACATCGACACAACCTGTAACCAGCGTCAATAATTTGACAAAAAAAATTATTGACGTCTATTCTAATGCTAGAAAAAATTTAAGATCTGCTGATTGGGTTAATTTTGGAGAAGCTTTTGATGAGCTTGACAAATTGATCCAACAACTTAGGAAGGAAAACTAGATGCCCACTTACCATTACCGATGCAAATCATGTGCCTATGAATTTGATCAAGTGCAATCCATGATGGATGAGCCACTGACAACGTGCCCAAAATGTGAAGGAAGTATCATGCGAATTATTCAACCTGTTGGAATCCAATTTAAAGGATCAGGATTTTACGTGAACGATAAGAATTCGAAATCTAACGCAAGTGAATAAGCAATATCAGATTTGTCTTTTTGATGATTCCCATGGCTTGAAACTGACAACATATCAGCTTACTCGCCCTACTTATACCATTCCTATGGGCATGACTAATTTGGTAGAGAAACTTCATGGTTATAATAGGTCCGTCCCAATAACATTAATTTGCGATCCCTCTCATGATGCTTTATTAAAAAAAAGATTTCGAAACTTAACTCTAAATCAACTAAACCGGAGCTTGCCTACACTTTTTATTAATGGACGAATTAATTTCACAGCTGAACAGTTTGAAACACTTATTAATGGTATACAGCTAGACAAGAATTATCTATTTATCAAAGAAAAAACGGTATTGGCAATATTTTGCAACGATGACCTAATGGCCAATACGTTTAAGTTATTACAATCCCATCCAACTTTCGATGATATCATTAAACATAATCGATCTGAATCTGTAGTAGAGGAACGTCATCATATTGCAATAAACAACCATTGGTGGGACTATATTGGACATTTTCCAAATTTCTTATCAAGTGACTTTTCATCTTATTCAAAACGAAGCTTGGTTGAAGCAGATATATCAAGCTTTTCATCGCTCGTAAATGATCAGAATATGTTCATTGATTTGTCCACCAAGATTTCTGAATATGTATCACTGGATGCATCTCTGGGCCCAATTGTTATTCAAGATCACGTAACGATTCAACCATTTAGCCGAATTGTAGGGCCTTGTTTTGTTGGATCCTATTCAACAATTAATTCACATTCTGATATTCAATCGTCCTACATCGGAAATCACTGCAAAATTGGTGGTGAAGTAAAAAATAGTATTATCCAATCATTTACAAATAAAGCCCACTATGGATTCATTGGTGACAGCTTAATTGGCGAATGGGTTAATTTAGGTGCTGGAACAACAACATCAAACCTAAAAGTAACATATGGAGATGTTCAATCAAAAGATGGTCAATTCAATGCTCACCAGCCAACAAAGCGTCAATTTCTGGGAAGTATGATTGGAGATTATACAAAAACAAGTATCCAAACTGGATTGGATTGTGGGAGCGTTATTGGATCTGGCTGCACGCTATTGGGCCATGAAATACACGAAAAGTTTATTCCGCCATTTACATGGGGGCGAAAAGGAAATTACTCTCACCAGGATATTGGATCTTTTTTAACATCTGTTAATCGTATGATGGCGCGCCGAAATCAAGCCCTTACGGATGAAGAATCATTGCGTTTAAAAGCGTTGTATGATGCGTGTCGACAAACCACACCATCGACTTTGGTCTCAAATTAACTTGCCAAACGTTTAAAGATTCTTTACTGTGGGTTTAGTGCAATTTGCACGAACAAAATTGATCTTTGGGGGTGTTTTGGCTTCGACGAGGAAGATCGTTGGACTAGAGCGCGAGTCGAGGAGCTGCCCGGCCTCGTAAAAAGGCAGAAAATAATAACTGCAGATAACGTAGTTTCAGCGGACTTCGGTGCGCAATTAGCAGCGGCTTAATTAAGTCATTGCGAGATTTATTTGGTGCGTTAACCATCATTTGAATCTTCTTTTTTTTGTTAACTAGCATTGGTATGGGTTCATAGGTACCCATTGCGAAATTTTAACTGGGAACTAGTCATTGCCCGTGAGTTCCTGCACAAGGCATTGGCGAAATTTTTACAGGAACTACACTCGTAGTGGTTTAGTTGGGCGCTTTCACGGACACCGGTTCGATTCCGGTCACCTCCACCAGAAATAAAAAATAAAGTGATCTATGAATAAATAAATTTGGGCCTGCTATTTGCATAGCTATCCCCTTCTTTATTTACCCACATCTCTTCTTTATTTTTTATTTCTGGACCTTCAGGTTCTTTTCAGGGTTTCAAATTATATCGGACCGGCTATTTGCATCGCTATCAACTTCTTTATTTATCCACATCTCTTCTTTATTTTAACTTCTAATCTTTTTACGCCTTTTTAGGCCTCGGAATATAACTTGCGTTATTATTCCTAACCACCAAAAAACTTATCTCATCCTAACTTTTTATTTCTGGACTTTCAGGTTGTTTATCTTGAAATTAGATACCGCTGAATTTTCTCTGCCATGGCCATTGTTACGTCAGGGGCTTTAGCAAACCCGTGACCACCCAGGCCCACCACCAACCCCATGCCTTTAATGGTTGGATGAAACCCACAAAATGGTTCGCGTTGATTTAAAATGGGCCGTTCACCAAATTGGTGCCCCACAACATTAACAGCTGGATTTACAAATTCAGTTAAAGATTTTGTTAAAGATGCCAGTGATTGCTGGCGGTTGCCGATAGTATCTTCCCAGAATGAGCTGGCACCATAACGAAATTGGCCACGGCCTTTAGGAATCAACCACATACCATGGTGCATAATTGTATCGTTTGCAATGCCATCAATTTGAACATCCAGAATATGGCCATAAGCATTCTTAAATTCCAAAAAGTTAAACCAAGGGTTCAGTTTTGCTTGGGCCCCGGAACAGAACATTAGCACCGGTGCTTCAACTCCGTTAATAATAAATGGGTCGGATACCTGAACACTGTTAACATTAACATTAGCAGACACAAATCCATCGGCAGCTTTAAGCGTGCTTCTTATTCCAGTTAAAAAAGACTCCGCATTAATTTGCATCACTTTTTCTAAACGAAATTGATGCTGTCCCAAATCAAAATCTGTGGTATCAATTATTGACTTTTGGTCAAACCATTCGGCGGTTTGAGAATTACTTTGGCGCTCCGCTAGAACATCATTTGCATCAAAACGCCGGACCATTGGAAAATAGTTTATAAATTTTTTTCCAATATCATCTTCCAAGTCATGATAAAACTGCCAGATGTTTTCTTCTTCAACTTTTGATTTAAATAATGGACTTAGTCGCTTGCCATACAATGGGTTAATTAAGCCTGCAGCAACTTGTGTTGCACCAATATGGACACTATCATCCATGACCATTACACGCATGCCCATTTTTAAAAGTTGCATGGCAAGCAATGACCCAACCACCCCTTGTCCAATAATAATTACATCTTTTTGAATCGTCATTATTTAAGGCCTTATTCTAGCATGACAAATAAATTGGTTCGATGATATATTGCATACGTGTATTTTTTAAAATTATGCCTGATCTGTTGTTTATATTTATTTTCTGGATGCGACATTTTGGATGAAGAAGATAAACAAGTCAGCGACGTCTTTGCAAAAAAAGTCACTGTTTTTAAAATCCCAATTTATGCCACATCAAATGTCAATGATACAACCATCATGCATGCGGCCAAGGTCATGGCTAAATACCTTGATAGTAATGATGATGGCACCGTTAATGATGCCAATGTTTTAGCGGCATTGCAGTCCAGTGGTAGTGGGCTTTGTATTACAAAAGATGGTGATGAATCTGAATCTGTTATGGATAGCTTAGGAAAAAATGGACGCTCCTTGCAAGAGTTATATCAAAGTGAAACCGTCATCCCCAATGGAACAAATGGCCAATTTGATTTTGCACTTGAAGAGATCCTTCATCTTATTACCCAGAAAGGGTATGCCAATGTTCACCAGGAACTCTCAGAAGTAAAAGGGTCCCAACTTGCAAATGCCATGGATGCCGCGCGTGGTGGTTATTTTGAAACAGTTCCTGTCAACTACCCCGATGGTGCTTGGTACACTTACGATGATCCATCATGTGACTATGCATGTATGATTACTGAGTACTTCTATTGGGGAATAACTTCATTTTTAGGGGCACAAAATTTTTCTGGTCGCTTGGAACAAATTCAACATGAATGGAAACTCAATACCGCCATTAAAGTTCAAAATGACGATACGGCTTTGCATGCGATATTAACGAATGCAAGTTTTAACCTTCCATCTGTGTTACCGGATGGGAATTACACCTCATTAACGTTTGAAATCACAGCCCCTTAGCGGCCTGAATAACCTTCATTCGGTAACTCCTCAGATACATTTAGAAGTAAACCTTCGGTGTTTGTGCCCTTGTGACGAAGAATACCCTTATTTTCAAATAGTATGGCCATGGCATCACAAAATGATTGACCATCTTCCTGAGTTAGTATTGATAGGTTTTGATCTGGATTAATTTTAAAAATTTCGACCACATCATCTTTATTTACCCCACAGCCTGATAATGATACAAGCTGCTTTTGAGGAAAAAGACACCCTTCTCCTGAATAACGTGTTTTAAGTTGAACCCCATATTCTTTTACTGTAAACATAGCCTCAGTATATGAATGCTCACTTCGCTCCACATCGGTTACAAAACTGCTTAAATAAGAATCAATATGATAATTACCAAATGCACTGGCGCCAAACCCACTGTAATAGATAAATATGGTACTAAATGATCTTAATTTTCCATCAAACAAGCGGTCTTGTAATATCGATGCCCCCAGTAAAGATACCTTTACTACCGTTGGGTCCGTTGTGTATGGACGCGCTAATGGCTCGTACTCAACCTTACTCCCCTCTACAAAAAAATTGCACCTTAAAATACTTGCTGGATTTTTCCAGGGATTAGCGAAATGTTTTAACTGCGTTGAAATGGGCGTAAAATTAAGATTATTCGTTTCAAAAAACGCACTAATTTTATGCCGATCATAAACTTGAAACTTATGTTGTGACGATGGCGCTTGTTTTTTAATGGATGCCATTTGATCATCCGTTAAATTGAAAAACTTTTTCGGTCGAACCGTCACTTTTGACGAAGAAAACATACGAATCGGCAGCTTACTTTTTGTAAGAAAGCATTTTGATAATTGGGAAAGCATCTCAATCAATATACATGAATCCGGATCATACTTCAATTAAATAGAAGCCTATTAACTCTATATCGATGAATTGAACAAGTAACAAAAATAAATTAATATAATGAAACATCACGGAAAGGTGGCCGAGTGGCTGAAGGCGCACGCTTGGAAAGCGTGTTTACGTTAACGCGTAACGTGGGTTCGAATCCCACCCTTTCCGCCATTATTTGCTAAAAAATAAGGGGGATTTTCACATTCTTTTCGTTCATTGACGCTTCCGCTCTCAGTCAACTTCACTTAACAATATAAAAATCCCCCTCATTTTTTACGCAAATCAACCCCTTTTCTTACCCAGCTCCCCACCCTTTTCACTTTCTTTTCGTTCATTGACCCTTCCGCTTTTCTTCAAATCACAAGTAAAGTCAGTAGGCAAAGTATTTGCCTCTTTTACCAATTATGGAATTGGTTGCCCAGTTTGCTAAAATCGAATAAAATATCTATGTGAATGTTACAGTAGTAAGCTTTAATTTTACGAATACTCCAATTGATCTTCTTGAGCGACTTTCTTGCAATAAAGATGATATAACCGCTTACTTATCGACTACAATTGGAACGATGTTTTTTAAAGAATTTGTTATTGTTTCAACATGCAACAGAACAGAGTTCATATTTATTTCACCAGATTCAGAAAAAGCGATTTCTGTTCTTTATAATCAAATAAAAGAAAAAACAAATATTGCAGAATCAATATTATACCGTCACGGTCATATTTATAAGGAAATGGATGGTATTTGGCACTTATTTAAAGTGGTATGTGGCTTAAAGTCCATGGTATTAGGTGAAAATGAAATTCTAACTCAAATAAAACAAAATTATGGGACTTGTATGGAGTTCGGTGCCACTGGGCCTTATTTAAATAAATTTTTTCAACTATTAATTGCTACAGGAAAAGAAGTTCGTAGTGTAACGCAAATATCGAAAGGTGCACATTCGATCAGTTCAATCGCAATTGAAGCCATCAAAGGGATTGACCCACAATTTTGTGAAAAACCAATGTTATTAATTGGTGCTGGCGTCATGATTCAACGTGCTCTAGCAAAATTAAATGCCATTGGACATCAGCAAATTTGTATTGCAAATCGAACAAGAAGTAAGGCTGAAGCATTGGCAGATATTTACGACAATGTTTCAGTCATTCCATACGCATCAATAAAACAAAATATACATAAGTTCCATACAATTTATGTTGGTATTTATTCGCAAACGAAGTTTTTTTCGAGTGTTGATTTTATTCACAACCCTACAACAAAAATACTTGTAGATGTGGGACTTCCTCGAACAATTGACGCATCATGTGAAGATGTTGAACATTTAAATGTTATTACTGTTGACGCCCTTGAATCTGTTGCAAATCAAACAATTCAACAACGAACTGCTGTTATTCCACATGTTGAGTCATGTATTCGAGTAGCAATATCAGAATTAAACGACTGGTTATCCTATCGGGATGAATCTATTGAATGGATTCATTTTCGAGACTATTCAACTCTTGATCGAGTTGGACATGCTTAAATCATTCGCTATTTCCTAGTTAACTTGATACGATAATTTTATGAATATTTTAGTTACAATTATTATTTTATTAATATCGTTACCTATGACCACATTTGCTAAAAAGAATATTCAATTAATCGCAACTGGTGGAGGGATTTCAAGTCGTCAAATTAGTGCATCTGATAGTGCGTTTTCAGATGGGTTTTTAACCATTGATGCATTAATTCAATTGGTTCCAGATATTCGTAAAATTGCAAATATTTCGTCGGACCAAATAATGAACGTAAAATCTCAGAATATGACTAGTGAAGGATTACTCACCATTGCCAAAACTGTTCAAAAATATGTCGATGACTCAAAAACTGATGCTGTTATCGTTACACACGGTACAGATACTCTAGAAGAAACTGCCTACTTTTTAAATTTAGTTATCAATACAAAAAAGCCAATTATTGTAACAGGTGCTACTCGATCATCTAATCATATTGGTTCGGATGCCCACATTAACTTATTTGAATCTGTTGTTGTTGCTGCAAGTGATATGGCAACTTCTAAAGGAGTCTTAATTGTTAGCAATAGTAAAATCATTGGTGCTAGAGGAATGAAAAAGATTAGTACCAATGGCACCTTTAGTTTAAGCACAAATGATACTGGATTTTTAGGCTATGTATTTAATAAAAAACCGTATTTTTACCACTCATCAGTAAGAAAACATACGTATCAATCAGAATTTAATATAAATTCAATCTCAAAACTGCCAAATGTGTCTATCATTTATTCTAATACTGGGGTTTCTTCAAAAGTAGTGCAAGCCATACTAGACCAATCTGCTGGGGTTGTAGTTGCGGGTGTTGGCAATGGTAATATCAGCGATAAAGTCGTATCTGTTTTAAGTGATAATAAAAATAAAGCTATTCAAGTTGTAAAATCAAGTCGAACAGGTGCGGGTGTAATTATTCCCTCTACAGAAGTCAATGATAAAAAACTTGGCTTTATCACAGCAGATAATTTATCCCCACAACAAGCTCGTATTTTGTTAATGGTTTCCTTAGCTAAAACAAAAAACAAGTCCATGATACAGGATTATTTTGACACCTATTAAATCAATCATTATTTTAATCGATAATTGAAGTGGTATGAAACCACAATTATTGTCATATTTCACATTTAATCAACTGACTGAAACACATTCACCCTATTTAAATCCGGTTTTAATAAAACCACAATGTAAACCAATACAAAAATCGGTCCCATCCTCTAACACAAATAATCAAAACCGTAAAAAAAGAGAGCTACCATCAATTCAAGACTTTGAAGAAACTGAATTTTTAAACTCTTTGGTGTCTATCATTATTTGAATCATGTTAAAGCTTAGTTTATTTTAAATACATGAAATATATATTATTTTTAGTCACCATGTTGATTTTATCATGTACAAGCGAAGATAACTCTAGTACTCAGGTGATTACGGACATAACAGATGCCATATTTTTAAGTCGGAATGCAAATTGTAATGACTACGTTAATCAGTTCAACTCAAATGTTCAAGATATTGGCAATTCTTCATTTTTTTCTGGCTCTGTTTCTATCACAATAGATAATGAGAAATGTCAATTTTCGTCTAACTCAATTCCAAACCACAATTTTAATGACGGCCCAACAAAATTTGCAAATGATGTTGACTATGTTGAATCAACTTACTCTATAACATCAATGCCCAGTGTTGCTGAGTCAATAACGGACCTTTCAATTCAATATGATAATGCTATATTTTTAAATGGAGCTAAACTTGATCTAATTGCAGCTGCTTGCAAAGGTGTTTCTGACGAAAAGAAGGGGTGTGGTGCTGATAAGGGTGTTGATGAATACTGGAGGTTTGACCCAATGTACTCAGGAAATAACTTTGGAACAGACACTCATAATGCTCACGCACAACCCAATGGGGCATACCACTACCATGGGGACCCAAAAGCCATGTATGATACCTCCGGAAAAAAAGAATCGCCACTTATTGGTTTTGCAGCAGATGGGTTTCCAATATATGGCCCCTATATTTCTGATAATGGAAGCATCAGAAAAGTAAAATCCTGCTATGAGTTAAAGTCAGGCGCTCGAGTTGCTTTACCTAACCAGGTTGCGGGTGCGCAGTTTAATCCAGGTGGAACTTATGATGGCACCTACATCCAAGATTATGAATATAATCAAGCAGCGCAAATTGCTGGCACTTGTGATTTGGATGAGTGCAATGGCATGACACGCAATGATATTTATGGATATTATGTAACTGATAGTTATCCCTGGGTTCTTAACTGCTTTAAAGGAACACCAGATCAAAGCTTTAGAAAAAACTAATCGTTAATTTCACCAAACTCATTTAACCAATAATCAACATGTTGATCAGTAATTCTTGGACTTTTTTTACTATGTTTTTGCGGCGGTGTTTGATGCATTAATTGAATAAATAGTGGGGATGTTAATGTTTTTACTCGATGTTTCTTAGCGTGATGCAATATGTCCCGATCTGATGTTACCACGATTGTGTTTGATGCATCTGTTAGGCGAGAAATTTTACCTTTAATGTAATCATCTGCAGATTGTTGACCCGATGTGTGAACAATTGTGATTCCGGGCCTTTTTTCTGTCATTGGAAACCCTACAAGCTCATTTTGGCCATCGAAAACGCCGGTGATGTGCATACCGGCTTTAATATTCCGTTGAATCCAACCTAAAAACTTATTCACCTTATCTGGATCATTTAATTGAATGTCGTCCAACTGCCCAATCACATTATAGGCATCCACAATATACTTCATAAAATCAATTGAATTAATGGAATACTGACTAGCCTGAGAATAACATCAAATATGCCAAAAAATGCCAAAAATATAATAATCCACATACCGTAGGGCTCTATCCGATCCATCAATGATCTTCCCGCATAGGGTAGTAAGCGATATAACACCCGAGACCCATCCATTGGAGGTATCGGAATCATGTTGAAAACAGCTAATACAATGTTAATAACCACACCATACTTCAATACATCAATTAACCAAGGTACTTGAAGAATTAAATTTGGTGCAACAATCACATGAAACTTTATGAATTGACTAAATAGTACAGCCAAGGAGAGATTGGATAATGGACCTGCAATTGCAACCTTCACCATGTCATTCATTGGATGATTAAGATTTTGAACGTTTACAGGTACAGGTTTGGCCCAGCCAAATAGAAAAGGGCTTCCACTTAGTGTTAGCATGAGTGGTAATATGACACTACCAATAGGGTCAATGTGTGGGATTGGATTTAGTGTTAGTCGACCTTGATATTTGGCAGTAGAGTCCCCGCACCAAAATGCAGCAAGACCATGGGCAAGCTCATGAATAACAACGGAAACAATTAGAATGATTAGATTTGCTAGCATTTGGCGCTCAAGCACTAAAAAGAAATAGGCAAAAATAGCGATAATTCCCCATTCGACTAAGGAATACCGAGCGTATTTACGTTGATTTAGCCATTGCATAGTTTTATGATAACGGATGATATTTAATAAATGTACGCTTTAATTTAGTTTTATCAAGATGAGTATATATTTCAGTTGTTTTTATTGATGCATGCCCCAATAACAACTGAACCTCGCGAATGTCCATTCCTTGCTCTAGTAAGAAACTAGCAAACATGTGCCGCATTGTATGCGGCGATAACCGCCCTTTAATTCCGCATGCTTTTTTTAAATCAGATAAAATGTTTGATATTGTTTGTCTTGTGATGGGGTTATTTTTTGCGCCCATGAATAAATAATCTGCCCCCTGTTCAAATTCTTGACTTGTGAGGTAAGCCTTCAACTTTTGCTTAACCACTTCTGCTATTGGAATAAGCCGCTGTTTATTGCCTTTTCCCGTAATAATAATATGTTCATTAAATACACATTTTCGCTTTAGATTAGCAACCTCAGATACACGACATCCACAGTAATACAGTAAGGCGACAATCAAATCATTTCTCTTTGAATTCTTTGTGGTTTTAAATGAATAACTTAACACTTTCTCTAAATCTGCCTTTGCAATTAACTTGGGTAATTTTAGTGCTAGGTTACTTGTAAACATATCTTTTACATCCGGAACATCTTTATTTTTTTTAACTGATAAGTAGGTTAAATACAAACGAAGTGCAGACATTTTTCGTGCAATGGAACTTTTTGTAAACTGCTCATTATTAAGTTGGTTTAAAAATAATGTAATGTGCTGCTTTTGAGGATACTTAACATTGGTTATTGAATAAAAATGCTCGATATCACTTTTATAGGCTTGAATCGTTAATGTTGATAAATGGCACTCAATTGCCAAGTATGTTTCAAAGCTCATCCGTTAAATAATTACTTAAAAACCCAATGGACGCAATTGTTTTTGCATCCTTAATTTCATATGATCGTATCATCTGCTTTAAATCTTTAAGTGAATAGGATTTTAATTCCATGGACTCATCAAAATCAAAGCTGGTTTTTCCAGAGGTTAAATCAGTGGCTAAAAAGAGTGTCATAAACTCGTTGCAAAAACCCGGTGCCATAAACATTTCTGCAACCTTTATAAGCTTGTTCGATGTAAACCCTGTTTCTTCTTTTAGTTCGCGAATGGCCGCGTCGTAAGGATCTTCATTTGGTTCAATGCAGCCGGCTGGAGCTTCAATAATAATTTGGTCAATGGCCTTACGATACTGATGAATCAAATAAATAGAATCAGCTGAATCAAATGGTAAAATTGTGACAGCTGGAGGATGCTCAATAATTTCTCTCTCACTTTTGCCAAATGATGCCTCAACTTGATCCACCCTTAATCGAAGTTTTTTACCATTATAAATCAGTTTTGATGATACCGTCTTTTCTTCCATATTTTTATTATACTTTAACTGCTTTACCATATGTATTTTCAAGCGTAAAAAAGTAACGTATAATTTTAAAATGACAGTAAAAACAGACCACTTTAATGATTTAAAAAACAAGATACGATCAAAAGAGTTCACACTTGGTGTGGTCGGACTAGGGTATGTTGGATTACCACTCGTCCATGAGTTTATCAATAACAATATTAAAGTTATTGGCTTTGACATTTCTGATGAAAAAATTGACATGTTACAAAATGGGAAATCTTATATTCATGATATTTCAAATGAGGATATTGAAAAATGTAATTTATCTGGCAAATTCACTGCAACTACCGATTTCTCTGAATTAATAAACGCTGATGCCATTAGCATTTGTGTACCAACCCCATTACGTAAAACTAAAGACCCAGACATGAGCTATGTCGTTGCTGCAGTTAATTCGATCGCAGACCATATTCGAGATGGGCAACTCATTATCCTAGAAAGCACAACATATCCAGGAACAACTGAAGAGTTGTTGCAACCGATTTTTGAATCAAAAGGGTTCTCTATAGGGAAATCAATTTTCTTAGCATTTTCCCCTGAACGTGTTGACCCCGGGAATCTAACCTACACAACAAAGAATACCCCAAAAGTTGTTGGTGGGGTTACGCCACTTTGCACTACATTGGCCTGTGAAACTTATGCTCATGCGATTGATTCTACTGTACCCGTTTCCTCGCCTCGCGCAGCTGAACTTGTTAAATTATACGAAAATACATTTCGATCGGTTAATATTGCAATGGCCAACGAAATGGCATTAATTTCTAATAAACTTAATGTTGATGTTTGGGAAGTCATTGATGCAGCTGCAACAAAGCCGTTCGGCTTTATGCCATTTTATCCTGGGCCAGGCTTAGGTGGGCATTGTATCCCTATTGATCCAAGTTACCTATCATGGAAAATGAAATCTTTGAATTATGACGCACGGTTTGTTGGCCTTGCTGAACAAATTAACACGAGCATGCCAAGTTATGTTGTTAAGAAAGTTACTGCTGCTTTAAACTCAATAAAAAAATCCATCAATGGATCCAAAATTTTAGTTTTAGGGGTTGCATATAAACCAAACATCAATGATGTTCGAGAATCTCCTGCATTGGATGTCATCAAACAACTTCATCGCTTTGGTGCTGACATCGTTTATAATGATGATTTCATTCCTACAATTTCTATATCAAAAGACACCTCTTATAATTCAACTGAGTTAGCTTCAATTAATTTCGATGATTATGATTGTGTTGCAATTATTACCAATCATTCTTATTACGATATAAACACAATTGTAAATCAGTCCAAGTTGATTATTGATACTCGAAATGCAACTAAGGGTATAAATAAAGCGTCTATTTTTAAAATATAGTTTTTAAAATCAGAACAACATCATTAAATAATGATTGTTTTTTAATATATTTCTTATACAATGTTATTTTTTCTGGCATTATTTTTTTTATATAAGCAGATTCAGTATCTTTATATTTGGATAGAATATCTTCCTCATTTTTAAAAGCAATCGCGGCATTGTCTGTAATTCCAGGACGAATACTTAACACTGTTCTATAATCTTCTTCATAATATTGAATATATTTCATTACCTCAGGCCGAGGTCCAACAAGACTCATATCACCCTTTATAACATTTATTAATTGAGGCAATTCATCTAATTTGTAACGTCTTAAAAATTTCCCAATTGGCGTTATTCGCTGATCACCAGCGGCTGTAACCAATTGATGCTTTTCCGCATTGTTTACAACCATTGAACGGAACTTATACATCGTAAAGGGCTTAAAATCTAAGCCAACTCTCTTTTGTTTATATATTATAGGCCCTTTGGATGATCCCTTCACTATTATGGCTAAAATAAATAAAAATGGGGTAAGTAATAATACCCCTATCGTCGCTGCTATAAAATCAAATAGTCGTTTACCACCATTACGGTAAATATTAAACATGATCTAACACTGCATTTATAATGTAATCAACCTCATCCATTGTCATATCAGGAAATATGGGAAGAGATATAGATTCTGAATACATGCGTTTTGCCACAGGATAATGTTTTGAATTATACCCATACGTATGTTTATAAAAAGGATGTTCAAAAATTGGTATAAAATGCAAGGATGTTCCAATTCCATTTTCTTTTAATTTGGCCATCAACTCATCTCTATTTTGAACTTTTATAACATAGAGATGCCATGAACTCACGGCATGTTCTTCTGGCTGCAAAATACTGATTGCTTCATGCTCATAAAAAGCGTTGTTATAACGCTTTGCAATTTCAAAACGTTTTTGATTTAACTCATTTGCACGTTTTAATTGAACAAGACCAAGAGAAGCAGCTATGTCGGTCATGTTATATTTATAGCCATTATCAACGACTTCATAGTACCAATTCCCTTTATCTGAGTACCGATTCCAAGCATCTTTACTGATGCCATGCAATCGATTGCACTTCATTGATTTAGCATAGGCCTCATTATTGGTTGTTGCCATGCCCCCTTCACCTGTTGCTAAGGTTTTTGTAGCATAAAATGAAAAACATGTAATATCAGATAATGTTCCAACTTGCTTTTCCTTATATTGTGATGGAAATGAATGTGCTGCGTCCTCGATGACTTTCAAATCATGTTTTTTAGCAATTCTATTAATCTCATCCATGTCACAAGGAATACCAGAAAAATGAACTGGAATGATTACTTTCGTCTTATCTGTAATTAGCTTTTCGATTTTTTTTGTATCAATATTATGATCTTCAGCGTTAATATCGCATAGTACTGGAGTTGCATTAAAATAAGTAACGACTTCCGCCGTGGAAGCAAATGTTGTTGTTGGGATAATTACTTCGTCTCCAGCATTTAACCCAATGGCTTTTAACGCCAAATGTAAACATGCCGTTGCTGAATTCATAGACACGGCAAACTCAGCTCCAGTAGCTAATGCAAATTGCTTTTCAAACTCAATGGTTTTTGGTCCCATGGTCAGCCAACCGGATTTTAATGTATCAACAACTTCGTTAATTTCATCATCACCAATTGAGGCTTTATGAAAAGGAATGGATCTTAAGTTCACTGCCATACTTTAATTTTATCAAAAAACCTTACGTTCTAACATGACCTTTAATTAATCAATGATAAATCCTTTTATCCACTCAACAAGTTTGATACGGTAGAAGTATGAATTTTAATAATAAACGAATTTTAATTACCGGGGGTGCGGGGTATATTGGATCACATGTTTGTCTGGCTTTAAAACAAACCCAAGCAACCATTGCTATTGTTGATAACCTTTCTACTGGATTTGAATCAAACATTCACTTTGGCACACTTCACAATATCGATCTCAATGATTGGCAAAATATTGATCAGTTTATTGAAAATTTCAAACCCGATGCAGTCATTCACTTTGCGGGTAGTATTGTTGTTCCAGAAAGTGTTAAACACCCGCTTAAATATTATCAAAACAATACGGCGAATACATTGAACTTGATTCGCTCTTGTGAAAAGCACCATGTTAATAATATATTGTTTTCATCAACAGCTGCCGTTTATGGTATTCCAACATCAGGAATCTGCTCTGAAACTGACGATTTAAAACCGATCAATCCCTATGGACGATCAAAACTTATGACAGAACTGATGCTTGCAGACTCTGCAGCAGCAAGTAATCTGAACTATGTTGCGCTTCGATACTTTAATGTTGCTGGTGCACATGAGTCCAAACAGCTTGGGCAGCGCATGCCAGATGCGACTCATTTAATAAAGATCATTGCTCAAGTTCTTACGGGTAAACGAACAGGCATGTCCATCTATGGCTCAGATTACCCAACGCCAGATGGTACTTGTATACGAGATTATATTCATGTCTGTGATTTGGCGCATGCGCATGTTTTGGCCCTAAATTATTTACTTGAAGGGGGCGAGTCAACGGTTTTTAACTGTGGTTACTCCAAAGGCTTTTCAGTAAAGGAAGTTGTGGATGCTGCAAAACAACAATTTGGTGAGTTTAGTGTTATTGAAAGCGATCGACGTGCTGGTGACCCGCCTCAACTCATTGCGAATTCAGAACGTATTCAGAACATTCTAAACTGGACGCCTTCACACAATGATTTGGATTTAATTATTCGATCAGCAATTGAATTTGAACAAACAATTTCTTAATCACGATGGGTACTAGAAATAAATGTCTTAGCTCAGTATAATGAGGCAAATGATTAAAATTCTAACGGTTATTTTAAATTCTAAATACAGAATTTTAACGCTTTTGTGTAATGATTTCTTAATTGGCATTTTTAGTTTAGTCCTGTCTTTATTTATTTTAAATGACCTTGATGAAAGTGTTTTATTTTTAAAAAATCACACACTCTTATTTTTTACTATTCCGCTCTTGAAGGTGTTCTATTTTTTTATTGCTCGTCTTTATTCAATTTCATGGCGATATGCAAGTTTAAGAGATATTGCAAAAACATTTAACACCATTACAATTACGATGCTTGCTTTACTGCTCTCAACAACCGTTTCTGAACTTATTCATCCAAGAATGGTTATTATTGATTTTTTAATTTACATGGGTATTTTCTTTTTCTCGCGATTTACTCTTAAAGTCCTCCGACTCCGTTACTCGAACAACAAAACAAAAAACAGTAAAAAATATGTCATTATTGGTGCTGGTGATGCTGGTGAAATGGTAGCTAGGGAGTTATTAAAGATAGAGTCACAAGATAGCATTATTGGTTTTTTTGACGACAATGAACTGCTCCATAAAAAAACCATTCATCAAGCACCTGTGATTGGCCCGATACTAGCGTTACCTGATTTCTTTCAGTCCAACCATTTTGACCAAATCATCATTGCAATACCATCAGCAAGCTCATCTGAATTTCGAAAAATTTTAGACGTTTGCAAATCAGTAAATGTTCCATTTCTCACAACCCCAAGTATTAATGAATTATTGGATAACACCGTCAAACTTAATAAACTTCGGGATGTATCAATTGTTGATTTGTTGGGCCGAAGCCCTATTAATATTGAAACATCTAAGATTCAATCGATTGTTCGGAATCAAACTATATTGATTACTGGGGCTGGCGGCTCGATTGGATCTGAACTTTCCCGACAAATATTTTCGTTTCATCCTAAGAAGGTCATTCTCCTCGACCATTCAGAATACCATCTATATCTTATTTTAATGGAGTTATCCAATAAAGAAGAATTTAAGCATGTGGAAATTGTACCGCTTTGTTTAGATATTAAAAGTCTTAATTCATTAAAAAAAGTATTTCAAGAGCATGCGCCCTCAATTGTTTTTCATTCCGCCGCGTATAAACATGTTCCATTAATGGAAGTCAATCCAGATCAGGCCATTCTCAACAATATTGGTGGAACCAAGAATATTGTTGATCTTTGTGATGAATTTAATGTTAGCCAATGCATAACAATTTCAACTGACAAGGCCGTGGACCCATCCAACTCAATGGGGGCAACCAAACGAATTTGCGAATTAATTACCCTTGAAAAAGCAAAGTATTCAACAACAAAATACTGTTGTGTTCGATTTGGAAATGTTCTAGGTTCTTATGGTAGTGTAATCCCTTTATTTAAAGAACAGATTAAGAATGGCGGCCCCATTACAATTACAGATCCAAATATGACCCGATATTTTATGACCATCAAAGAAGCGGTAAGCCTTGTTTTTCAAGCAAGTTCATTGAGTGATAAAGGTGGAGAGATGTTTGTTTTGGACATGGGCGCCCCTATAAAAATCACACAATTAGCAACCGATTTAATCCGTTTATCAGGTCTATCAGTTGATGATATCCCAATTAAAATTACAGGTCTTCGTCCTGGCGAAAAGCTAACTGAAGCTTTATTTTATGACTTTGAAAATCCAACGGTTACGTCCCACCCTAAAATCAATTGTTGCTACCCTGAAATAACAGAAGATGTTGAATCAAAAGCCAACAAAATACTTTCTCAATCCATGTCGCCCTCGTCTCCTGAATTATTAGCTCATAACTTATTGGAGATGGTTAAAGAATTTAATAAGACGTTTAATTTTGTTACAAAGGAGTAATCTAACATGAAAATATCAATTATTGGTGGCGGTTATGTTGGACTAGTTTCAGCCGTTTGTTTTGCAGACATGGGGCATTTTGTAAACTGTATAGAAAAAGAACCAACCAAATTCAACTCATTATCCAACTCAATTATTCCGTTTTATGAGCCTGAATTAACAGAAAAAATGAGCAATGTTATGGATGCAAAACGACTAACAATCTCAAATAAACTATCTAAAGACAGTTTTGATTCAGATGTCATTATGCTTGCTGTAGGCACGCCCATGTTTGATACTGGAGAGGCTGATTTAACTCATATTTTTAACGCAGTTTCAGAAATTATTTCTTTGGCTCAAACAATCGATTTCAAATCTGTTGTTTTAACAACAAAAAGCACAGTCCCGGTTGGTACAGGTAAAAGAATTAAAAAAATGATTGACCAAGCAAATTTATCCGAAAAAATATTGGTGGCCTCAAACCCTGAGTTTCTTAGAGAAGGATCTGCTGTTTATGATTTTTTTCATCCCGATCGAATCATAATAGGTACTGACTCAGTATCTGTTTTTGAAATATTTAAGTTATTATATAAGGGGCTACATAAAGATACTCGGCCAATAGCTCATGTTTCACTGGAAACAGCAGAATTAGCAAAATATGCATCCAATACCTTTTTAGCAACAAAAATATCCTTTATAAATGAATTAGCAATTTTATGTGACAATATAGGCGCTGACATCAAAGAAACGGCAAAGTTAATGGGCATGGATGGCCGAATTGGAAAGTACTTTTTAAATCCAAGCCCCGGCTATGGTGGATCATGCTTTCCTAAAGATACACATGCACTACAATTTAATGCCAAACAACTCAACATAAATTTAAAAGTGTTGGAAGGCGCTATACATGCAAACAACCACCAAATTCATTATTGTTTTTCAAAACTCGTTCAATTGCTTGATGGGAAGATTTATAACAAGACAATTACTATTTTAGGAACATCTTTTAAGCCAAATACAGATGACATTCGTGAATCAGCGTCACTCAAACTGATTGATTTGCTGCTTGAACAAAATGTGACAATTCATTATACAGATCCCAAAGCTATTGAAAATACGCAAATCATTTATGGAGATAAAATCACACCTTTCAAAACAGCTTATGAGGCCTGCAAAGACTGTGATGGGGTGATTTTAATGACAGAGTGGAATGCGTATCGAAATTTGGATCTAATTAAATTAAAGGAAGTTATGAATGCACCTAACTTTATTGACTTTCGAATCATTTATTCTCATGCAGAGCTAAATAATGCCGGCTTTAATTCTTATATTCTAGGTAAAGGAATTAAAAAGGCAATAATTTGACTTTTGTTTAATCCATTTGCAAATTAGAATTTTATTGAATTAAAGTCAATAAAATTTAGCCCCCCCCATTAATTTATGTGGTTTACTTTTTAAAACTGATTGATTTTATCAATGACATAATCCAATTGCTCAGTTGATAACTCTGAATAAACGGGTAATGACAGAACTTCTTTTGCCGCTTGTTCAGCATGAGGCAAATCGCCTTCTTTATATCCTAAATAATCAAAACATTTCTGAAGATGTAGTGGCAGAGGATAATAAATTGCGTTGCCAATATTGTGTGAACTTAAATGCTTGATTAACTCATCTCTCTTTTTAGTTCGTATTGTGTATTGATTGTAAATCATCCAATTGCCATCTTTTTCAATTGGTGTCACTACATTATTTAATTGCGTGTTATAAAAGTCGGCATTTTTACGACGCCCTTCATGTTGGCTATTTAAATGAGGTAGCTTAATACAGAGAACAGCGGCTTGAATTGGATCAAGTCGAAAGTTACCTCCAACGTGATCATGATAATAACGTTCTTTAGCACCATGTGTTCTAAGTAAGCGAATTTTTTCACCCAGCTCATCATCATTAGTCGTTACAATACCACCATCGCCACAACCACCCAAGTTTTTACTAGGAAAAAATGAAAAGCAACCAACGCTTCCCATACTTCCTGCTGAATGAGTTTTCCCATCTATGGTTTGCTTAGCGCCAATAGCTTGAGCTGCATCTTCAATCACAAAAAGGTTATGTACTTTTGCAATCTCATTAATCTGTTTCATATCTGCAACTTGGCCAAATAAATGAACTGGCATAATTGCTTTTGTCTTATCTGTAATTTTTGATTCAATTTGATTGACATCGATATTATAAGTTTCAGGATCAATATCAACAAAAACAGGCTTGGCTCCAACACGATGAATAGATCCACCTGTTGCAAAGAATGTAAATGGCGTTGTAATCACCTCATCTCCATACCCGATGCCCATGGCCATTAATGATACAATTAAGGCATCTGTACCAGATGAGACCCCGATCGCATGCTTAACACCACAATACTCTTTAATCATGGTTTCTAGCTCAACAACTTTTGGGCCTTGAATAAATTGCTTTGAATTAAATACATCAGTAATTGCTGAAATTACGTCGTCCTTTATTGGCTCATATTGAGCTTGCAAATCCAATAATGGGACTTTATTTATAGTTTGAGTAGACATCAAATAACTCCTTTTAACAGCATATTACACTAAGTGAGTTTAATTTCCAATTAGATTGAGGGTAATCAACCGACCAGCTGTGGTTGTTTTTCTACTACCTTTTCACCATCAAAAATATAAGTCATGTTGCTTTTTTCACAGTATGCTTCATTGGTGTCTGCAAAATTAAGGCGCACGCCCCCTTCTGACATCCACCCTACAATTTTGCCAGGGTTTCCTACAATAATTGCAAAATCAGGCACATCCTTAGTAACAACAGCACCTGCCCCAATAAAGGCAAATCGGCCAACAGTAATCCCGCATACAACCGTGCAGTTTGCCCCAAAAGTCGCACCTTCTTTTACTAAAGTTTTAATGTAAAATTTAGATTCAGCTTGGGGATACTTACATCGAGGGTTTTTTATATTTGTGAATACCATTGATGGTCCACAGAATACATAGTCCTCAAGTTCAACACCTTCATAAAGCGACACATTATTTTGAATTTTGGCATAATTACCCACCTTTACATTGCAGGCAATATTCACGTTTTGGCCTAGAATACAGTGTTTCCCAATGGTAGCATTTTGTTGGACATGGGAATAATGCCAAATTTTGGTATTTTCACCAATGGCACAAGGCTCATCCACAACCGCTGTCTCATGAACAAAGTAGTTCTTTTGCATATCGTGATTAAATTGAGGCTTTTCGGTCACAGTAACGGCCTGACCAGATTCCAACGACTGTTGAGCAAGCTCTAAGATTTCCAATACATCTGAGCCTGCAGACGCTGAAATTCGAGAATTAAATGTTTGGTTTGATATACATTCAATAAAATGTGCAATTTCTTCTTTTAATGCAGGGGCTTTATCATATTCAACAATTTCAGTAGGCCCATCTCGTTTAATGGGCTCACCATTCACAAAATCAATCCCTTTTTCATAAAACAGTAAGGATTTGTCATCGGATGAATCCTCATACATAAACATTCCTTTAGAACCAACAATTACAAATCTGTGTTCTTTAAAAGGATGCAACCAAGACACATATATATGTCCCTTAATATTATTTGGATACTCTAAAACTGTCACTGTTGTATCATGCACATGCGGCTGTAAAAATGCACCTCCTGTAGAACTGACTTTTTCAGGGTAACTACCGGTAAAATATTGAAATAATGAAATATCATGTGGAGCAAAACTCCATAAGCTGTTCTCTTCTGTTCGAACCGTGCCTAAATTTAAACGATTACTGTATATGTACTGGACTTTACCAATTTTTCCAGCATCAATTAACTCTTTCATTTTTAAAAATGCATTATGGAACAATAATAAATGCCCAACACAAACCACAACATTATTTTGCTTGGCCAATGCAACCAGTTCATTTGATTCTTTGCTATTTGTGGTAATTGGCTTTTCAATTAAAACATGCTTTTTATGCTCAATTAGGGTTTTTGCCACGCTATAGTGATGCTCGGCAGGAACAACCACTGAATACGCATCATAGTCCAAGGCACCTGTATCTTTTAAAGATGTATGGACGTTCACATTTGGATACAGTTTTTTGAACTCATCTTGAGTAGATTTATTCGGCTCGATGATTCCAGCAAGGACCCCAAGCTCATTAGCTGTGCGAATATGATTTTTTCCCCAGCGGCCTGCGCCGATAATGCAGTAGTTTAATTTATTCATTCAGTTATATTAAATGATATTTTTTATATTTTCTACTAAACAAGTTAACAAATCATATCTTGATTTTCTTCTAGAAAATTCAATAATGGCTTAGTGTTAAGTACATCCATTGGTAAATTCACCAATTCTTTTGCTGCTTTTTCAGCATGTTCACATGATCCCGCTTGATAATGCCACAATGTCCAGTTACTTTTTACTGGGTGAATCGGAGAAACAAACCAATCACCTAACATAATATTTGAAGATGCTGCTCGCTTGATAAACTCTGCCCGATTTAAAACACGTATAGGATATTTCAACCATGAATGATTTTGTTGGCACTGTGGTTTCACACTTATTTTCCCATTCGTCTCTAACCAATTAGTAAATTGTTTTGCATTCTTATGCCGTAATTTTAATGTGTTACTTAATTGTTTAATTTGACGAATACCGATTTTTTGTTGTCCCCAGCCCATCTGCATTTCATAGTTTTCAGGTTTTATGGTTGAACTTATTTCGATCCCTTGTGATGACCCCATGATTAAATTCTTCTTACTTAACCACCGATACAATCGAATTAGAACCCAATACGTTTTTGGAAACAATGCATATTTTTTTATATAAAAAAGAATGAGAATTTTTAAATTCTGCCCGATTGTTGGCATTTTGTAACTCTGGTATTCATTTTTAACGTTAGCAACATACTTCGGATTATTAATGACTAAATAACCGCCAATAACTGTAGAAAAAGGTTTATTCCATTGGGATGAATAAAATGCAACATCAGCAAGACTTCCATTAGGCTTATCTTTGTAATACCCCCCAAACCCATGTGTGCAATCATCAATTGTTATTAAATCATGTTGTTTTGCAATTGCAATAACGTCTTCAACATTGGATGATAATCCAAATGTATTTTGCATAATAACCACTCTGGTTTTAGATGTTATCTTTTCTTTAATCTTTTTCGGATCCATGTTAAACGAATCTGGTTCAATGTCGATATAAATTGGCTTAAGACCAGCGTAAATAATTGCGTTTGGAACAACCACACAGGTGAGTCCCGGTAGTATTACCTCATCGCCAGGTGATAAATTCAGTGACTTTAAAAAACAATATAATGCCACTCGACCTTTCCAAAAAGTAAATAACTTACCATTTGGATAATATGAGTTAAACTCTTTAGTAAATGTCGTCATAAATTAATGATTAAATCTAAAACTGTGTTGGAACTTTATCCCACTGATAATTATTCAATACAAACTGCTGGGCATGATTTGCAATTGATTTTGCAACTTCAGGTTGGTTAAATAAACGTTGGATTTTTTCAGAGAATGCTTCCGGAGTATCGGCAATTAAAATCTCTTTGTTATCTTCCGCTTTTATTCCCCCATTCGCAAATGATGTTGCTACAACTGGAACTCCTGCCATCATGGCCTCCAAAACTTTATTTTGCTGACCAGCAACAAATACCATTGGAGCGATACACACTTTTGCATCGCGATACACATCTTTTAAATCTTTAACAAACCCTTTGGATATTACATGAGGAAATTTTTGAAGATATTTTAAAAAAGCGTCTGGGGCACCTTTTCCAACTAATTCAATTGAATAGTTCGGTAATTTCAGTTGCAAAATTGGATCAATAGTTTCAAAAAACCAGGTTAATGCCTCAATACTTTCCACTCCCATAAAGCCAACAAAAACAATTTTATTTTTTCTTTTTTCGTCTAAATTCAGTTGTAAATCCCGGCTTACCCCATTGGATACTTTGTAAAATTTATCCTTACTATTTTCCCATTCAGGGTGATAATTAATATCTTGATCAGAAATTAACCAAACCTGATCACAAAGGCCCACGTGATTTTTCTCGAACGCTTCTACTCTTGGCTTTTCAATTTCTAATACCAATTTCAAAAATAAGGACTTTGTGAACTGCTTCATCCGGGTTATATATAGTCCCATTGTATCGGTATAATCACCAATAATTTTAATGTTGGGGTACTGGTTTCGAATTGCATTTAAAACAGGAAGACTTCGTATATGAAAACCATAAACAATATCAATCTGATGTTTTTCTATTATCTTAATCGCTAAATTATTCATTTTCCTTGATTTAAACTTAGCCACTTGCAACGGTAAAAAAGAAAAAAGAGCGACAAGCATATCTGCAATCATCCTTAAACGAGGTTTCCTACAATGGTATATATTTTTAAATACATCGTTGCGTAAGACAATTGGTCCGTTTTCTGTAAAATTTAAACAGTATACGTTATGCTTTTTTGCAAATTGCTCGGCAATATTAAAAACACGAACTTTATCCCCTCGATCAGTTGGGTATGGATACCGTTGTGTAATCATTAATATATTAGCCATCTCATTTAGTTTAATTGATTATTATTATTTGTTAAATAGGATTGCTCAGTATTCAAAATAAAATACTATGATGTTTTTCAACCGATTTCGACCACTGATAATAATTCATGCATGCCTCCGAAAAATCATTATGGCTATTTTTTAATACCAACTCCTGAATTTTATCTGAAAATAGTTGTTTTGGCACAGTAGGAAAACCAATATTGCCTAAAATCTCATCGGCAATTTCTGATTTTAGCACTAGTGTTGGAGCTCCGCTTATTATGGCTTCTAATGGGCCAAACCCAAAGCCTTCTTTAATTGATGTTGATAAGAATAGTTTGCAATGCTTATAAAGAAACTGCAAATCACTACCTGAAACATATTCATAAAATATAAATGCATTATTATTTTTATATTTGTTAAAAAAATCAGCCTCATATAGTTTTCCCACAACAATACACTTCCAACCTTTTTTAATTAATTGGGCACATTTTGAAAACTCATCCAAAGCAATTTCTGTCCCCTTTGATGGACTAATACTTCCTAAATGAAAACAAAAACTATCTGGCAATGAATCTAAGTTTCGATTTCTTTCTTTTTGATATTGGGGCAAATCTACCCCATGATATATAACCTTTGATTCTAATCCAAATTTATTTTCAAGTTCTTTTTTTGTTGTTTCTGATACAGAGATTATATCGATATTATTGAACCACTTATAAAATGACCATATAAATCGTCGATATAATACTCCAATTTTCTGAAAATAATGTGTATTTAAACTATATTTTTCAAAGAATATTAAATCATGGAGTGTTACGATAATCTTTTTTGATGTAAATAAAAAAATTAACCCAAATGTGTTAGCCGGGCTCCAAATTCTTTCCGCTTTTTTAACGTATGCAATTATTGGAATAAGCAATTGCTCCCAAATAATAACATTAATATCTGGCAAACGAATTACCTTATACTTTTTATGGATATTTTCTGGTAATTTCATCGTATTTTTAACACATAAAAAAACCATTTCATCTGGGTTTAATCCGTTAATAATTTTATTTAAATAATGAGGGATACCTCTGTATCCATCTAAATAATAGCCATCAATTAATAACATATATTAAAATAACCCAAATCTGACTTTCTATGCCAATTAATAATTTCAAATCAAACATTTTATTCATTCTTTACGAAATACCTTATAAGTTGTTGGTTTGTTAATAATCTTTGCAGAACATATATTTGCAAACTAATTATATACATGGAAATTGGAAATGAAAATAATGGAAGCCCAACAGCAACACCAATAAAGAAAGCCCAAAAATAATATCTAAGCATGATATTTTTTGTTTTAAAGATAAAATATTTATAATAAAAATAAAAATAAAAGGCAGTGCCCACCAGACCATAGCGTATAAAGATCGTTAGAAATGTGCCTTCTACTCGGCCGGTCCTAAAACCAAAAACCAGTTCTTTTATTGACTCCCAACCAAACAACGCATGCATTAACTGCAATACACGCCCTACCGCTGATGATTTTTTTAACCCAATAATGTCCTTTGAGTTGTCATGATCAATATTTTCGATATTATCTTTAATTATTTTTATTTTCTCAATATTCAATAGCTCTATCATTTGTCTAACTTTGAAAAAAGGATTTGTTGGATGGTCATCAAATTTATCCACCGTATAGAATTTTATACCTCCGCTTATCCCAATTGTAAAAATAATAAGGGCAACAACCCCCTTTAAAAAAAACCTCTTTTTTTTCATCATTTTGAAACCAACCATTAAAAGAAAAATGAATAAAATAATTATTGAAGTTGCTGAGTTTGAAACGCAAATTAGGATGACACTTAACGCTACTAACTTTCGTTTTTTTAGCACCCATAATAATGGAATTAATGACAGAAGGTAGCCACTAAACCCATTATAATCGGAAAAAATTGAATTAATTCTTGGTGGATGAAATACAACATGACTAACTCCTAGCAATAAAAAAAATTGTTGAATCATTGCAACTGCAATCACTAAATAAAATAATCGAATAATTAACCTAATGTATTTTTTCAAAGATTGATCTGAAATATTAATGCTGTGAAAAAAGACTAATGCGTTAAATGCGCCCAAAATCATTATCATTCTTATAAATGCCTGAATTGACTCCAAACATAGAGTTATTCCTAAGAAAACAAGGTTTCCTGCCACAAAAATAATCCAATCCTTTTTAATCTCTTTTGAAATTGTGCGAATGCTCATAAGCCCAATAATCCCCAATTGAACCACAGTATAATAAGCTATCATCACCAGCCATCTTACTTTGCTTGAAGATGCGGCCAAACCTAAATTCAATCCAAGTGCCTGCCCTATGGAAAATACAATACCAATAAACACTGCGAATAAAATAATCACAAAGATAGCTTGCGAACACTTAAATCTACAAAACCTCTCTAAGACTGACATTACTTTGACCATAAAAAATTAAAAATCACCTTTATTCATTTTCATCAAAGCCATACTTTTTTTATACCTCTTTTTCATACAATAAAACTCAACTTTCATTAACTATAACGATCTCACCTACTATTATTCAATATAATGTCTTTTGTTTACATAATTCTATAAAACAAGCCTATCGTATGTATCATATTACTCATAACCTATATACGTCTCTAGTTTACAAAAAATAAACAAAGATATAGGCTATTTCAGTATAAGGACTTAATTCAATGCCGGATGGAAAATTACCTTTATCAAAATTTAAACTACATGATCATGAATTAATCTTCTCTAAATTTGGACAAATGGATGGTGTATTTATATTGTTGTCTTCTGAATACCGTAAAACCTTTCCTTTTTAAACAAACATTATGAAAATACTCTTACTCTCATGTCACCTCTACCAATCAAAAAATCAAGCTGGATTCCATCATTATGCCAATGCGTTTCAAAAGTTAAACCATAACGTTTCATTTTGCACATGCCCCAACTCACTCTTAAATCTACTTAAAGAATTAAAAACCGACCCATCTCGTTTCTTTGAACGAGTTAAGGTTTTATGGTTTAGCTTTTTCCCAACCAGAAAAAAAGGGATCAGAGTTAGCGGGTATTTTTCATTGTTGCATAATTATGCAAATTTAAACTATGGGCAATCAATATTTAAACTTATTTTTTTACTCGGTTATTCTCGAATATTTAATTCAAGTGAAAACTACGACATTATTATTTTTGAATCCAATATTTGTCTATACTTGCACAAAAAATTAAAAAAACAGTTCCCTTCGGCAACCTTTATCTATCGAATTTCTGATGTTTTAAAGTTAATCGGAGGTTCTGATGATTTAATTGCTCATGAAAAAACCATCATCCATGATTTTGATTTACTCGTTGTTCCCACTAAAGCCACCTATGCTGCCTTTAAGGCATTAGCACCATCTTCAAAAATATTACTTCAACAACAAGGGGTTAATAAACATCAATTTGAACATGCGATGCAATCACCATCTCCATATGACAAATCTTTCAAACATGCCGCTTATGTTGGCATGTCAGAAATTGATTGGGAGTTTATTCAAATCGCTGCCAACCTATTCCCTAATATTCAATTTCATATTATTGGGCCATACTCAAAAAAAATATCGTCCTCAAATATTTTTTATCACGGGCTCCTACCTTTCCAAGACTCTCTCCCATATATTGCGCATTGTGATCTAGGTCTAAATATTGCTAGATACCCAAATGAAACTCCATCTAGCTTTATTCCAGCTAATAAGCCCTTAAAATATATGCAATATACGTATTTTAAAAAACCAATCATTACTCCTTCATATCTTCAGTTAAATGAACCCCATGTTTTTAATTATGATTCAAATGAAAATAGTATTAAGCGTGCAATTGAAGATGCTCTCGCTGGCTCATTCACTATTCATGAAAAGATTTTTGATTGGCTTGATCATAGTCGTGAAATTATCGCCCAGACGTCGACCGATTTAACACATCCCAATACACATTAATTTCATCTTTAATAATATTTTCCCAAGAAAACTGTTTTGCATGTTCAACCATTTTATCTTTATTTAATGGTTTTTTAATTAGTCCCACTATTGCTTCGGCAAAATCATTAATCATATTTGGGCCATCGTCGATTAACGCCCCGTCTCCCATGATCACCTCTGGAACTCCACCATTATTACTACCTACTGTTGGTACCCCCATGGCCTTTGCTTCTAGGGGAATACAAGGAAAACCTTCGAGCTTACTTGGCATGACAATAACGTCCATCATTTTTAAGTTTTCAACAAATTCTTTATGTTCAAATTTTGGCAAAAATGTAACATTTAATTTTAATTGAGCAACTTCTTTTTTCAACGTTTCTAATTCAGGCCCAGAACCAGCGATAATAAATGAAATACATTGAATTTTTTGAGTCACTTTTTTGAAAATCTCAGGCAGTAAATGTACTCTTTTTATTGGAAATAAATTGCCAAAATACCCAACATGGTTTGTTTCTTTTTCACCTGTTTTAATATAGTTAAACATATTTAGGTTTATTCCATTATAAATGGTCGAAAAATTATCCGATATAAATCCAATGGATTGCGCAATATCTTTTAAAAAGTTTGATACAAAAATCACGTGCCTTGCATGATTAAGTCTCCATAAATTAAGCTTTATCTCCTTTTGAGATTTTGACGGTAATTGATGAATATCAGACCCGTGACATGTAACAACATAAGGGGTATTTATTTTAGCTAACTCCTTAATCCCATAAACACTCCATAAAAAATGAAAATGAACCAAATCACACTTTAATTTATTGGCATAAAATTGAATTGCTTTACTCAAAAAAACATCTTTAAAGATTGGTAAATTTACAAAATTTATTACATTAACGTCTACATTAACCTCATTATCTAAATTCAAATCTTTTGTATTATATTTTTGAAGATACCTTGACCCCAACTTTCTTGAAACGCAAGAATTTAGCAGCAGCACATCTACTTCAATTCCTTGCTTTAATAATTCTTTAATTCTGTTAAAGGTAAAAATACCGCCATGCTTAGAAAATTTATTTGGAAAATTTCTTGTGACAATTAGCACTTTCATTATTTAGTATTTTTTCTTTATAAGCTTCAATCTCAATAATATTTTTTTTAAGATGCTTTTTTTGTAATTAAAATACACTGTCAACAACACCCCTAATGATAATAAATCATTCTCATATAAGTTTCTTAAAAAGTTCATGTGTTGGTGTTTAAAAAGAAAATAATAAGATGCTCTTTTTACTTTTTGTTGTTTTATATTTAATTCTATTAATTTATGATATTTTGAATCTGTGTTTTTTTGTTTAAGTTTGTTTAATGAAATAATCATTTCATCAGGAAAGTCAGCACGAAATTTAGAGGTATGATTTTGTTGATGCTCACGGTATATTGCTAAGGTTTCATGTATATATTCTAATTGGCCGGTTAAAATTATTCTCATAAAAAAGTCATAGTCCTCAACCAAATTTAACGTTGGGTCAAACCAATGATCGAGTGCATTTAGAACATCTTGTCGAATAATGGCCGTTAGTATTCCCACTGGATAAAAAATTAGCGAATCCTTAAATACATGCCCTGAAGGTTGAGGTTTAGTTATGGCCTCAAACTCATAACCTGTTTCTTGAATATGCTTAATGTAATTACTGTAAACCAACTTCACATCATCACTTTTCTCAAAAATACTGACTTGTTTTTCTAGTTTTTTTGGCAACCACTGGTCGTCACAATCCAAGAAAGCAATTAAATCACCTGTAGCTTTCTCCATTGCTCTATTTCGCCCCTCTCCTAGTTTTAAGTAGTTTTCTGAACAAAAATATTTTAGCTTTCCATCATATGACCTTGCAATCTCTGCACTTTTATCACTCGATTGATTATCCCAAAAAATTATTTCCCAATTGGTATATGTTTGTGCATAAACGCTGTCTATAGCTTCTCTCAAATAAGTGTCCGAATTATAACAATTCATAATAACGGATACTTTCATTAATTTTCCAAATGAATTGGGATGTAGTCATTATCTAATGGCAAACGCTCAACCTCAGTAGGATCATGAGTCATATCTGGTGTATTAATTATTATTGCTACACCATCACCATGGCATCTAAACCCATACCAAACATTTGGGGGAATAATAAGTCTTTGATAGTTGTCTACTCCAATAATGATCGATTGCATTTTTTTATTTATGGATACTCTATCGTCAAATAATAAAAACTCAACATTTCCCATTGGAACAACCAGCTTTTGAGTCATTTTGATATGCTTCTTCCACCCTTTAAAATGTCCTGGCAATACGGTTGACGCATAGATCTCTTTAACTTTTTCTAAAAATTCATTCGACTTTGAAATATGGTATAAGTCTCCCAGTGGGTTTTTGACTTTTGTTAATGTCTCCAATATTATTTGGTCTTCTATGCGATTGTTGTTGTTTTGCATGTAGAATCTGATTTAGAGGACTTCTTTTGGTATTGTTCAATTTGATCCAATGTAAACTGGGAAATGTCTTTAGATTTATCATAAAATGTCTTATACCAATTGACTGTAAAGTCTACGGTTTCTTCAAAATTTAATGTTGGTTCCCAATTAAGTTTTGTAAGCGCTTTATCGCAACATAATTTTAATAGGCCATGCTCATTTTGGGTTAACTCATTTTTTTTAATTTCCCAATTTACCTGACTCCAATGTTTAGCCATTTCTGTTAATAACTGCTCAACCGTTTTATTCACATTAGCTTTTGGTCCGAAATTAAAACTTTCACCATGATGATTACTTGAGTCGAGAAGTTTCTGTCCAAGATTAAGATATCCTCCCAATGGCTCTAAAACATGCTGCCATGGTCGGGTTGCTTTTGGAGAACGGATTGTAACTACCTCTCCAGATGTCCATGCTTTTATTGCATCCGGAACAATTCTCGCTTCACTCCAATCACCTCCGCCAATCACATTTCCCGCTCTAGCAGATGCGAATCTTGTTTGATCACCATTATTAAAATAAGAGTTAATGTATGAGCGAATAATTAATTCTGCGCACCCTTTTGATGCACTATACGGATCATCTCCACCAAGCTCATCAGATTCACGATATCCCCAATCCCATTCATTATTTCGATATGCTTTATCACTCGTAATAAGAACAACTGCATTTGGTCGATGGCCTAGGCGAATTGACTCAAGAAGATTCATTGTTCCAATTGAATTTGACAGAAATGTTTCTACAGGATTTTGAATCCCTTCTTTCACAATAGGTTGTGCAGCTAAATGAAAAATAACATCGGGCTTTACTTCGTTGATCGCTTTCGATAAAAAATGAAGATCTTTAATGTTCCCACGAATGTCATTGATGTTCTTAGACAAACTTAATGCATCAAATAACGATGGAGATGTAGGAACATCTTTTGAAATCCCTGTCACATTGGCCCCCATGGATAATAACCATTGGCATAACCAACTCCCTTTAAATCCGGTATGCCCAGTTACTAATACCTTTTTTTTATTATATGTATTGTTTAAGTTTTCAAGCATGCGAAGATATTTTCTCCCATACTTTCCATGGCGCATCATTGGACTGCCAGCGTTCTTCAAGTGCCTCTTTATCACGAATAGTATCCATACAACGCCAGTAATCAGGGTGCTTGTAAGACATTAATTCACCTTGTTGTGTTAGGCGCTCGAGAGGCTCTCGCTCTAATATTGATGCATCATTTTTTAAATAATCAAAAAACTGAGGTTGAAAAACGAAAAATCCTCCATTTATCCATCCTTCACCAGTTTGAGGCTTTTCTTGAAATGAGCTTACTTGGTCTCCATCAAAATTAATCGCACCAAATCGTGCTGACGGACGAACAGCTGTAACTGTCCCAATCTTGCCATGTTGATTATGAAAATTTACGAGCTTTTTAATATCAACATTTGAAACACCATCCCCATACGTCAACATAAATGGCTCATCAGCAATGTACTCTTTCAGTCTCAATAATCGCCCACCCGTCATTGTATCTGATCCAGTATCAATTAAATTCACTTTCCAATTTCTTGCCTGATCTTTTAAGATCGTGGTTTTTCCAGAGCTCAAATCAATACTTATATTACTATTACGAAATTGATAGTTAATAAAATAATCTTTAATGACATGCCCTTTATAACCAAGAGCGATAAAAAACTCATTATACCCATAATGGCTATAAATATTCATAATGTGCCATAAGATTGGATAACCACCAATTTCAACCATAGGCTTAGGTTTCAAATGTGTTTCTTCTGCTAATCTTGTTCCTAAACCACCTGCAAGAATTACTACTTTCATTCTAAAAATTTTACCACCATAACTAAAATTACTCTAGCTAGACCCTCTTAGAAAATTCATTAATGATCTTAACGATCTTCAACTGATCTTCCCTGGTTACCTCTGGATGAAGAGGAAGTGTTATTAATTGTTCGTACAATGTATCCGTATTTACCAACACTTCGTTAGGTTTCTTATAGAATGATAATCGATGATTTGGAAAGTAATGAATACCGGCTTCTATTCCTTGCTCGATCAATTGTGCCCTTAACTGATCCCTATTTTTCAGTACTTTAATTGGAAATATATGCGGAACAACTTGATCAAAATCCATTTTAAAACATTGGACGTTAGGTATTGTTTTTAATTGCTCAAAATATTGTTTTGCCAACGTCTGACGAGTAGGCTTAAACTCTAGCTCAAATCGTTCGAGCTGGGCCAAGCCAACACCCGCAAAAAGATTACTCATATGATACCGAAACCCTTGATGTTGAACATCAAACTCCCAGGATCTCTTCCCTTCATATCTTGCATCTGAATCTTTATGCACCCCCAATAAACGAGCATCGTTTACAAATTGAATGATCGACTCATCTGATGTCACAACTGCGCCGCCTTCACCAGATGTAATGTTTTTGATCCCATCAAAACTAAAACAAATAATATCACCAACCTCACCAACTTTTTTCCCATGCTGATGTAACGAACCAAAAGCATGTGCGGCATCCTCAATAACTCTTAGTTTATATTTATTTGCAAAATTTTGTATCTGCTCATAATTAACAGGATTTCCAGCGTAATGAACAGGCATAATTGCCTTTGTATTTGATGTTACTTTTTTTCGAGCATCTTCGATGTCAATATGGCCAGAGTCAATTAATACATCGCAAGAAATAGGTAAAGCGCCCGTTGCAGATATTGCTTGATAGCTTGCAACGTAAGTCAGTGATGGCACCAAAACTTCATCCCCTTGGCCAACCCCAATTGCAAGTAATGCTAAATGAAGTGCGGCTGTTCCACTATTTACAACTGAAACTTTATTGTTTAGAAATAAGGACAAATTATTTTCAAATGTTTGAACGTAACGTCCCATCCCGAGGTATTCTTCATTTAAAACATCCTGAACCAATCTTTTTTCTTTATCCCCGATAATCGATTTGGATAATCGTACATTTTTCACTTTAATATTTTATATCAAAGCATAACTTATTTAAATCCCTCCCCTTTTCATTATCTATTTGGAGAAATTTTACGATTTATGGAATCTTTAATTTTACACTCAAATAATGTAATATGGCTTATTGATGCATTCCTAATATTTCAAAAAACTTAATCAATCATTGGAATAATTTTCTCAATTACCTTAAAAAAATACGCTTGTTCATTACCAACAAAAGTTATTGGAAGATTAATTATTCGTTCTCCTGTTTCTTCAGCTATTCCACATGTCCCTGCAATATAACCCATTTTACTTAATGGGTCTGGGCAACAAACAATTGGGCGAGTAAACCAAAATTGGTTTATATCAAGGTATTTTAAAAGTTCACGTTTAATTATTTCTGCATTATTACATGTGAATACAAACCTCAATGGGATAATTAGTTTAGACTTATCAAAATAAGCCTCTGGTAAAACATATAACTTATCAAACTTTTCAAAAAGTGCTTTATACGCATTAAGGCATTCTAACCTTTTCTTTTTTTCTTCTTCCCATCGTCTTACCCATATCATACCTGGAATTGTTAAAAATGATGGAAACTTTGCTGGATAGGGATAATTTTTGGGCTCTATAACCATCGACGAGAAGTCATCCTCTAAAAATGGACGTACTTTATTACAAAACCTAGAATATAAATTTTGGATTGTATTCAGTGCTACTAATTTTGAGTAGTCTTTTGCAGTAGAATATTTCCACTCTCTTTTATATTGCTTAAAAATAGCCGCTTGATGATTCTCTGAAAGTTCTGAACTATTTTCATGAATTTGCCTCACTTTATTTAAAAGCTCCTTGTTATTCGAATAAAAGAAACCTCCGATCAAAGTATTTATTGGTTTTGAATGATCGATAGAAAAGATTGCCCCATCACCGTTATTTCCCACAACAGTTTTATTATGCTCTGAACTTAGTGTCAACGCACAATCCTCTATTAAAAAAATATTTTTTTTTGCAGCTATTTTTTTTAGTGAATCAAATTCAATTGGAATTCCAAAAGTATGTTGTAAAACAATCACTTTTGTTCGTTTAGAAATTACTTGATTTAACTTATTTATACTCGTCCCAAATGTGTCTGTATCAATATCGACAAAGACAGGTGTTGCACCGGTTCTAATGATTGCATTAACCATTACCGAACAGGTAAACCCTGTAATAATAACCTCATCCTCTGCCCCAATATTTATTGCTGATAAAAAAGAATAAAATGCCATTCGCGCTGATGCAAATGAAATGACTCCACCATTGCCAATCAGTTTTGCAAATTCATTTTCAAAACCATCTCGTAAATTATCATCAACTTTTCCAACAAGACTTTTCATTTTATTAAAAGATTCTGAATTTAAAAAAGTTGGTGTTTGAATAAAATGAAATGTTTGTTTTTTCATAAATGGCTTAACTATAGTTACCAATATTGTTATTCCATTAATGAATTTATTAATAATTTTATTCACTTAAAACTTTTTTCCAATTATCAATATTTACATCTTCAAATAGATTAATATTTGGACATATCTTTTGTTTCTTGAACACCTCTTTTATATTTGTTAAGTCGACTTCGGTAATATTCATCTGATCAGGGAATGCTGTATTTAAAGCATCTAGTGATAAAGAATTATCAATATAATTGACAAAAGGAATTCCGTATCCAATGCATTCAAAAATAGCAGTTCCACCATTATGAATAATCATATTAACCTTCTTTAATAAGTTTGGAATTTTATCATAAACAAAAATAAAATTATTTGGAATTGAAACCAAATAGCTTTTTATTTCTTCTTCATCCTGATTAGGATGCAATTTTATTAAAAAAGAAATGGAGTGGTCAGCTTTTTTTAAAGCGGCTAAAAGTTGTACGGTTTGACGTGTATTATAATTTAATAATACTAAACATTTATCCATGGCATTTTCACTTTTCAAGTTTGGGGACTCCAAACGCAACTGTGATGCAAATCTTAAACTTCCCCCATTTATAACTCGTGATTTAAAATTTGATTGATTCAAAATTATCTTATTTAAGTTACCATTTGCCACAATGATTTCAGGCGTTGGAATTTTATTTTTTTCTTTACTTGAATTAAAGTAATTTAAATAATTGTCTGGTATTGATGCATGTTGATAGCCAATAAACCGATACTCCATCTTCAATTTTTTACTCGATAAAATTAACATTTTTTCATATGGTTGATTTTCAAATGGATAAATTATTTTTTTTGTACTTAAGTTCATATTTTTTAGCGCAGTTTGAGATACTTTATAAAACAAAAAGAAGTCTAATGACTTTGTTAAATTCGCAATTAAGTTTTTCTTTAACGAATATCTTAACTTCTTAAAAATTTCATTCTGCTTATTTATTCTAATTCTTTGACGCAACATTAAATAAGCACTTGTTAAATAATCAGATTTAGCTTCTAAAATACTTAGTGGTAAAATTTTATTTTCAATAGCTATTTCAACTAATTCATCACTTAATTTTGAATGAGTAATGATAATGTTGCTTTTTTCCATTTCATGAATAATTGGATATAACTTTTTTAAATACTTTCCAACAAAAACATTATTCTTAAATGAATTACTTTCAACCCAAGTAAAAATACCAAAATCATATTTATCATTTAAAACTTTATGCATACTCTTTAAATACTTTTTTCTTTGGTCATTTACTTTTAGTAATTTTACTAATATCCACCTTAAAGTTCGAACGTTACTTTTAAAGAAAAGTTCAGACATATATAATTTTTCTTTTAGGAAATTAAAATATGAACCCTTTGAGTAATTTTTTATTAGGTCTAAATATAAAAACTTATCTTCTATAAAAACAATATTGGGGCCACTACTACTTAGCCTCCATTTATTAAATAGGCGCTCAATACAAAAGTTTTCAAATAAATCTGTTGATAATGGGCTTTTATAGGATACTACAGTAGAATACCAATCTAATTGACTATTCTCACAGGAAATTTCACCAATTTGAGATATAAACTCCTCGCGACATTGTTTTGAAACTTCATTTAATTCATTTGAAAAAAAATAACGATTTGAATCCCCTAGCTCTTTTTTTAAATAATTTTCAACGGAAATATTTGTGCCAATATAAATCCATTTAAAGTCTTCCCGGTGTTCTTTAATCTGATTAATTAATTTTTCTCGAAAATCTGAAATTTGATAAAAACAAAAATATCTATCTAACATCTTAATTAATATCAGCTTTTAATATGTTTCATCTTTAGAATCATCTGACTTAACCCTTTTTGAAAGTTCACTTTTGGACTCCACCCCAAATCAGCATTAATCTTTGAATAATCCCCAAATATTCCAAACATGTCCCCAGGGGTATTTCCTTCATACGATACTGTACAGTCACCTAAAATTTGGGAACAAATATTGTGAGTAATTTCTTCTACTGTATGCTTTTTATTTGTTGCCACATTGTATACATTCGCACCTTGAATGGTCTGACATGCTAAAAATGCATCAACCACATCATCAATATACACGAAATCACGAAATCGCTCTTTACTACCTTTGACTAAAATATGATTGTTTTTTAACGCCTGCGCTAAAAAGATACTGACCATACCTTGTCGCAAATTGTCCATATTTTGGCCAGGCCCATAAACATTAAATAAACGCAAGGACGCCGTATTGATCCCATACTGCTGGTGATATACTTTCAAGTATTCTTCAGATGCTAATTTTCCAATGGCATAAAATGAAACTGGTGAGCAATGTGACTCTTCATTCACAGGCAATGTTGTGTGATTCCCATATACGGACATTGAACTGGCATATACAAAATGCTTAACACCTGTCTGTTTAGCAAAATCCAATAACATCAGTGTCGATTGCGTATTTGTTTGCAAATCGTAAACAGGGTCATCAAAACTAATCTCTCCAGAACTTTGACCCGCAATATGATAAATGGCATCAAAATTATATTCATGTAACTGTTTAATCACCTTAGAACTCTGACAATCACCTTTAATAAACCTCACCCCTTTTGGAATGCTCTTCTCAAACCCTGTGGATAAATTATCAATGGTAACCACGTGATGTCCCTGATTAATTAAGGCTCTAGCAACTGCACCGCCAATAAAACCAGCCGCACCCGTAACTAAAAACTGCTTCACTGTTTACCCCTATTAATACACAGTTTTTGATTAACCTCTTTAAAATTTTTAAAACTAGATACTTCTTGTTTATTAAAAAAGGACGCCCAATCGTCAAAATCTGTGTATTCATATATAAAGAAAAAATCAAAATTAAACTGCCTAGCCACTTCAAAGTCATACTTTGCATCGCCAATAAATAAAATATTTTGAGCTGATTTGTTTAATAAATAATCTTTAAATAATTCAACTTTATTTTTAGGGCTACCAAAAATATTTTTGAAATATTGATCAATGCCTTTTTGTTTAAATAGCCAATTTAATTCGTTCTGATCACTGCCAGAAACAACAATTTTAGGGATATGCCTTGTTTCATCTAAAAATGTTTTAACACCTGCCGTAAAATCAGAATTTAACAATCGTTTTTTACATAAGCTCGCATATTGATTTAATGCCATTTTAAGTTCCTGATCATAATCCTGAAAATTTAAAATATGATTAAAAAAATAATTAAACTTTTCATATCGTGAAATGCCGGCATTTATTTTGTGATACTCTAAAAGTTCTTTTGCAACAGCTTCCCCATAGGGTAAAGCAACATCGTAAAACACATCGTTTTTAATTTGATTGGAATCTAGAATCACCCCATCACAATCAAGGGCAATTACATCGTATTTTTCAATACTCAATATGCTGCCCTCATTAGTTCTTCAACCTCTGGGACATCTTCAGGGATATCAACGGCTTTTGTATTACCCATCAAAGTAATCATTTTAACAGGAATACCAACTTCAAAAAATCGTAATATTTCAATATCTTCAAATTGTTCTAAATTGGATTTTCGACCAAAGTTTGCATACGCTTCTAAATGTTCTTTATTAAACCCATACAAACAAACCTGTTTTTTGAAAGGGATAGACAGCTCTTCATTAGCTTTACTTCCGGGAATGGCTTGACGTGACATATATAGCAGAGTACCTGATTCATCATGCACCACTTTCGGTATGTTAACATTACTTTCATTTTCATCAATCATAAGATCTGCCATGCCATTCACAACATGGTCAGGAAAATCTATTTTAGCCTTAATAATTTGAACCAAGTCTTCCGGATGAAACATGGGCTCATCACCTTGAATATTTATAACAAAATCAATATTGTCATCTTTTATCGCTTCCCATACCCGATCCGTTCCCGTGGGATGTTGATCAGAAGTTAGTTTAATTGCAAAACCATTATCTCGAACAACATTAGCAATTTGCATAGAATCTGTTGCAATAATTAGCTGGGAACGATCTACTGCTCCAAGTGCTCTTTCTGCAACATGGAGAATCATTTCTTTCCCAAGGATTTTTGTTAATGGTTTACCTGGAAACCGACTTGATTTATGTCTTGCTGGAATAACAACTTTGAACTTTTTCATCTTGAATCAATGTAAAGAGTGATAGCTCTCTAATATTATACTTTGTTGGTGTAAGCGATAGAATCTTATCTAAATTTAATGAATTCTTTAATGCATTAAAGAAACGTTCCATGTCTGCCTGTTCTTCATTCATAACCGAAAAACCATCAAACCCTGCAAGGTAAATATTTTTAAACTCTAACATTAATGCAGACATAATCGCATATTGGCCAACCAAATATGCGGATATTCCAATGCTATCCGATTCGTAATTTAATGTCCGATCTAATGAATAGCCAATTGTAATGTTTTCAATATCGTTTGGTAATAAATTCGTATCAAATGGGTTAATAATTCCTTTAACATTTTTATCTAACTCATTTAAATCCTTCAATTTATTCGTATTAATCATGCAAACATATCTCGAGAATTCCTGAAATACTCCAGAATTATTGCAATCAAAAATTACCGGGCTCTTTTCTTCAATAAAAAGATTTAAAGACTTTTTTAAATCAGAAATTGATTGCCCTTTAGCAACAATTAGTACGTTATCCTTATTTATTTCGGACAAACTGCCTAACTGTCTAGTTTTTTTAAATGAAAAGGTTCGTTCCATTGACTTTACCAGCTCACCTTTTTCAAACTTTGAACGTTTTTCAGCTGAAATATTAGATAAAATATCAAATACCTGTTGATAATTATAACGTTTATCTGATTTTAATGATTGGCAATATGATTGATGGGTATTATTTATACCAGATAACATATACGTTAAATCAAAACCCCACTCATAATGATTCTGTAACTGCAAATAATGATTTTGGATAACGTCAATTAAAGGGTAAGACGAATACTGATTATTTTTTTTCTCAAATTTTAAAAAGGTAAGTAGCTGCTCTAACTTTAAATTACCCGCACCACGGCCCATTCCTAATATGGTGCCATCAATATAATTAATGCCACACTCAATAGCTTCAATTGAGTTTGCAAATGCCAAACCCAAATTATCGTGGGGATGAAACCCAATATTTTGGCCATCTAAGTTTTCTTTAAAGATTTTATAGATGCGTTGGATATCTTTTGGATATAAATTCCCAAAGCTATCAGCAAAGTAAACCACGTCGATTTCTTTTGGTATCTTAGAAAGAATTAATCGCAGTTCATCATCTGAAGCTAATGAAACTCCCATTAAATTCAAACATACTTCATAGCCTTTTCGTTTAATCTCTAAAGCTAATTGAATGGACTCATTAATTATGGACAATGACGTAGCAACACGAACCATTGAAAATATGGACATATCTTGATTTGGTAAGACGTGATTTAGTCCTGCTTTGTTTTCGATAAACTCCTTTGAATCTACCATACATGCAAATGAGCACTTACCTTTAAATTCGAATGTTCTTAAAAATGATTCATTGCAATATTTGTAAGGTCCAAAAAACCGCGCTGACTCTAATGACTTATATCCTAATTCAATGGTATCTACACCTGACTTTATTAATGCTGTTATAGAATTTATAAACTCTTCGTCAGTAAAATTCCAATTATTGTAATATCCCCCATCTCTAATAGTGCAATCTAAAACATTTAATTTGCTCATATAGTTTATTATACTAACTCAATAACCTATAAAGGGAAATATATTCATACTCCCAAAAACCTTTGTAACAGTTTTTTAGCATCTTCTTTTTTAAAGCCAACAATTCCAGGAAAAAGGAATATTAATACAAACATAGATAGGGTATAAACTATTCCAGACGTAATAAACGTTAAAATAACCGGCTGAGTTAGCTGACCCACAACTATTGAAGCAAAAAAAGCAACAATTAGAAAAATAATTAGTACACCTATCTGATGCATCCAGTATCTAAAAAGGTTTAAACTCAAATATTTTGAATTAAAAAACAGACCTATGTTAACAGAAATAAATTGCAAGGCAACCATTTTCATTGACAACCCTAAGGCGCCTAAGTCTAGCCCATAATATTCTTTAGGCGCTAATAGAAAGAAACTCACAATTAAACCAAAGAACATCATAAAAACACCAATATTCCGATAAAGTTTGGTTTGACCGGTTGCATAAAAAACAGATGATGATAGTTGGCCATATGTTTGGTGTATGGGATATAACACCATTAACATCATTGGAACCATTGAACCTAAATACATATCACCACCAAATAAAATAATTAGTGATTTAGACTGAACCAATGCAAAGCAAGAAAAAAATGCAGTAATTGAATATAATAGGGGGATATATCGATTAAATAATTCTCTCATCTTCTTTCGGTTATTTGCCTCACTGGCAACTGAGAATTCTCGCATAAGTAATGGGGTTAAAGATGATGTAAATAAAAAGCATAATTGACTCAGCTGATATGCTAAGCTAAAAAAGCCTTGCTGTTCTCCCCCAGAAAAAAACTGTAGCATCCAGCGATCCAAAACCCCTATAATTAAAGCCATCAATGAATAGAAAAATAAAGGGTGCACATACTCATAAAACTCCTTCCAAAATTTCTTAAAAAGAGAAAAAATAGTTGTAAAGTCATTTAAAAAATTGCTCCACAAATCGTTCTTCATTCCGATGAAAATACTTCCAATTAATATAAGGATAAGAAACCCATATTGGTAAAAAAAGTAAATAGGCAATGTTAAAAAACCATTCATATAAATCATTAAAAGTATTCCAACAAAAATGCATCTCACCACTACCCTCATCCACTGAAATGGAACAGTCAGGGCATGCGCGTCCATTATCTTTGTAAAAATATCAACAAAAAATGTTAGCAAAACAAATATTAAGGCCATAAAAATAAACTTTACCTGCTGATCTGGCCATACATAGTTCATTAATCCAAAACTAAAAACAAAAATTGTAAACCCTAGTATTAATGCTGTAATTATAAATAAAATACCCCCATAAAAAAGATATGTTAATTTTTCCTTTGGCTGCTTAGATACTTTTGTAAAAAACCAAATTGAACTCCCCATATCGAAAAAATTTTTAAGTTTCATAAAAAAATCCGTTAAGAAATGAAAGCTGCCATACATACTGGGACCTAATGCTCTAGGTACAAGGCCAGCCGTAAGTAAGCCTACAATCATAATTATCAATTGTGATGATAGTTTATTAATGTAGCGCCTAACCAGACTTGGCTCTAATTTATTTGGCATTTTTAATTGTCTCAAAAAGATCTTTAATTTCATCTTGCGATACTTTAGCAAATTTATCACGAAATTTACTTACTGCAGCTTGTCGCTTCGGGTTTGCCCACCATTTTTCTACGTTGGAATATACAGTATTTAAAGTTTCAGCAGCTGATTCAGGAGAATAATGCAGAATACCAACTTTAACTAATTCATCAAAATATGCCTCTATTTCGTTTCGAACTTTTTCAATGTTTGGATCCCAAAATAATACAGTTGGAATATTACTTTTAAAAGCTTCCAACATTATTGTAGAACAATGATCTAAGACTATAATTTTTGTTTTATATAAACTTTGCTCTAGAGAAATATCCCCCATACTTTCAAACTTTATTTTTGGATACCGTTGGTAATATTGATCTTTAATCCCCCAACCAAAATCATACTTATTTCTTATTATCAATGATTCGTGTAAGGAATGACTTAAATTATCAATAAATTCAAACTGAGAATTAAGCAAAAACTCCACATTAAAATAATTCGTGTTATTTAGCCTAAAAAAATATCGAGAATTAATATTAATCGTAAATAATATTTTTTTTGCATGTTTCATTGGTTGGATTTTTTTACTATGAAACATAAAAGAAGGTACTACTTTATTATTTAGTGTACTTATCACTGAATCTTGCCATCCCCAACTGTAAAAATAATTTGAAAAACTAACTTCTAAAAATTCACCTAATGTGTAGCGTGCCGTGCCATATACTCCCCCGTGTTGAAATACACCCAATGGAACCCCTTGCATTTTTAATTGCGCTAACCAGAACCGAGTATATTCATTGGAATATAGCCCAGTAGATGTAAAAACAGACGCAGGATGTTTTGGAAAGTTACATTTCACATATGACTCATAATATTTGAAGTCTTCTAAGAACGCCTTAGGAAGATTTTGTGGCAATAAGTGAACTAATAATTTTATTAAAGGATGTAATTCCTCTGGATTATTATCTAATAAACATTTTCGTAAATCATGATTAACCGAAGTCCCACGTATCAACGATTTTTTAGGTTTATAAATAACAAATCGACCTTTACTTTTAAAGAAGCTTTTAAATAATAGCTTATATGGAATATATATATCCAAAAAAACTACCCTGTTAGAAAATATATTAGCAAACTTCACCAAAATGTAATTGAAACTGTTAATTAATCTTACTTTGAAAGATGGATTAATAGGATTTATTTTGTGATGATGTTTAGAATCAATCACAACTTTCTTTTTTTCAAATTTAAAACCTAAAAAGGCTATAATTTGTGTGTAAAGTTGGTGATTGTATTCATCAGAATTCATAACTAAACTTAAATAATCCGTATAATTATTTGGCACTACAAAACTATCTTCTGTTAGTAATTCAGTTTCCCAATCAGGAATTATTTTACTTAGATTTTGAATCGCATTAAACCGATAATAAACAACTGAAATATACGATATTGCCCACGAACCCAATAAAACATTCCAATAATCCTGTGATTGACTAACGCTATGGATACGATTGAGTTTGTTTTTAAGGATATTAAGAAATTCTGGAAAAATTTGCATGATTTCATCATGAGCAATGTGCAATTTTTTGGGATCACTTAATGGACTCTTTAAAACTGTAACTCTATTTTTTGACCAAATATGGTTTAACGAAAAATTTTTCACCCCATAATTTAATAAAGTTAACTCACTCTTATTATCTGGAATTAACTGTTTTGAAGATGTTAAAACTACAAATTTTTTTTTAGTCAATATATATCCTAGATCTAACTTTTTATGTTAACTTAACAGCATATATTAAATTATTTTATTTGTCGCCCTAGCATAAACCCCTCAGCTGCATCACAACCAATTATACTCCCTCGCCATTTGGCTAAACAATCAAGTGCTTTTACTGATCGTGCATGAGGGAATGAACGCATCTCAGTTGTGTAAGCATCTAATGCTTGAAGCTTTTTTTCTAAAGCATCTCCAGAAATATCTACAAACCAATTTGGGCTAAATGCACTTAGTGACTGTGCTGGCCGCCACTCTGTACTAGATGCCGTCTCAAAAAACAATACGGTTTTAACACAATGTCCAGGTTGTGGACGAGTCGCTGCAATAACAGCATCATGAATTACGGTATGATCTATATTTACATCCCCTCGGTGATGGGTATAGACTACCGCCGGTTGATATTTTTCGATGAAGGATTCAACCACTTTAACAACATCCAATAAATCAAGTGAGTCCATACGATTATCCGGAAAATCATGCAAGTACAATGATGTTACACCAATAATATCATTGGCTGTTTTTGCGGTTTCTGCCAGGGTAGTTAAATCCGATGAGCGGCCGTCTCGATTACGATTTATGTCTCGGCTTGTCATTCCTTCAGCTAAAATAATGACATGAACATCATCACCATTTTCTATATGCTTTACCATTGCACCACCACAACCTAAAACCTCATCATCTGGATGTGCCGCCACAACTAAAATAGATTTTTTCATGATTAATCTTCCTTTTTAATTATATTTTCCCAGATGACTGGGTCACCAACTTGGACATCTTCAGCAATGGTTGCACCAACAATATCTTTGTAATATTTTGTATGAATGGATGCACCAGCACCACGTAGTGATTTAATATCTGCTTCAGAAATTTTCTCACCTTTGCCTTTATTATTTACAAAGAATAACTTTCTCCCAAAATTTTCTTTTTGAATCTTAATCTTGTTTGATATTGTTACTTCGTGGCTACCTAGGGCTTTTTCTGCATCTCGAATATCTATTATATATTGTCTGAATTCATTTGCATCTGCGGAGAACTCAACATCCGGTCCTCCCAGGGATTTATCTAAAATAAAATGTTTTTCTATTACTTTAGCTCCCAATCCCACGGAAATAATAGCGGATAAAGACCCGATTGAATGATCAGATAAGCCTGTAATTACAGGATAGGTTTCACTTAAAGTTTTTAAGCTTAATAAATTCATTTCTTCTATTTTTGTTGGATACGCACTGACACATTTTAATAAAGCAACTTTATTATTTCCTTGCTTTAAACAAGTTTCAATTGCCAAGTTAATGTCATTTAAATCTGCAATTCCAGTAGATATTATAATTGGTTTTTGTGTTCTTGCTACCTTTTCAATCAATGGAATATCTGCAATCTCAAATGAGGCGATTTTGTATGCTGATGAATTGTGATTTTCTAAAAAGTCAACTGCACGAGTACTAAATGGGCTTGCGAATAACGATATTCCTATCTCATTTGCCAAGGCTTTAAGTTCACTGTACCATTCCCATGGCGTATATGTTTCCTGATAAAGATCATAAAGGCGTCGACCATCCCATAATGTGCCCCCCGAAATTCTAAAGTGGTCACGGTCTGAATCCAATGTTAAATCATCCGGGGTTGCAATCTGTAATTTAATTGCATCTGCGCCAATTTCTTTAGCTTTTTCAATGCTTTTTTTAGCAATATTTAAATCCCCTCTATGATTGCATGATAACTCTGCAATAATAAATACTGGTGTATTTTTCCCAATATTTACTCCATCTATTTCAAAATGCATCCGAATCTCCCATTTGCAAGTAAAAATTATCAAAATTAACTTCTATTGACTCGCTTATTTTCTTATATCCAAAAAAAGTTTCAAAGCCATTCTCATTAGTAAATCCATACTCTAATAACTCTTTTTCAAATGAATCATCTATGGGCCATAAACTAAGCGTGTCGACCTTCCCTTGAAAATATGCCATTGCACAGTTAATAATGCCTTTATTTGTCAGACCTTGAGTTTTTATGAAATCAATTACATGTCCTCTAATCTCATTTTCCGACTTAAATATTTTAAACACAATGAACCCAACCATAGCGCCATTGTTTAAAATAAAATAACAATCATACAACTGATGAGGATGGTTTAAATACCGCCAAATATAATACGAGACACTTTTCCTAATTGATATACGATCATTTTCAACTTGATGTTGAATGTCGAGCAACTCAGAAATCTTATAGTAATCTTCATAAGAATTGTTTGCTTTTTCTATTTTATTTTTATTTTTAACCTTTTGCTTTATTTTACCTTGAAATGAATGAATGGTTTTAATTTCTTTCCATTTATCAACTTTAACTTGAAAATCCTTAAACTTTTTATTTGGAAAGCCGTAAATCATATCAAAGCTGTTATCCTTTAGAGTTTTATATACCCCTTTTGTTAATTTAAATATGGTAAATGTATTTCTAAAATCCTCAGAAACTAACGCATGCAACCCCAATGCTGCCTTAATTTTATTCCCTTTGTAATTTATTATTTGTGGAATAGCCGCATAATGCCCAATGATTTCGCCGTTATTTTCTGCAACATAGACTATTGATTCCTGTTCAGGTAAAATTCGATTTAACCATACCCAAAATTGAAGGTCTCTTTTATACTGTGTTGTGTTTAGAAATGTTGAAATCTTGCTTGCATCTCCAGGCCTATAAGGTCGAATCACTACGTTACTAATTTTACTCTCCTAAGCTGTACTTCCAGCGTCTAAAGTGAATGATGAGCCTGTAATACAACTGGCCTTTTCAGATAATAAATACTCAACCATGCCAGCGACATCTTCCGTTGGGATTAATGTTTTTAATGGGCTTCGTCTAATAATTGTGTTTAACTTTTCGTCTTCAATTCCGGATGTCATTTCAGTTTTCATATACCCTGGCAAAATTGCATTTACTGTTATATTCGACTTCCCGACCTCTCTTGCAAATGATTTAGTGAATCCTAATAAACCAGCTTTAGATGCTGCGTAAACGGATAGCCCATTAAAGCCCGTATTGGCAATAATTGAAGAAATATTTATAATTCTTCCTTTTTTATTTAATAACATTGAACGAACCGCATATTTTGTTAACTTAAGCGATGCCGTTGTGTTAACATACATAACTTCATCTATCTCAGAATCATGCATGGTTGCCAACACACCATCTTTTCCAATTGCAGCATTATTTATAAGACCATACAAGCGACCATACTTTTTCGTTATTAATTTAATAAATTCATGAACGTTATCATTTTTCAGATCTAGAGCTTCAAATGCTGCGTTTTTAGTTTGTTGTAATACAGCATCTAAACCGGCTGATAAAGATCGCCCAGTAGCAATAACAAAATAAGAGTTTTTTAATAACTCTTTTACAATCGACAGCCCAAGCCCTTTGGTTCCACCCGTTATTAATACCACCTTCATTTTAGACTCCATTTCTATTTATTTTCCCGGTTTTATTATATTCAATGTGATTAACAAACTTAAATTGGTACGGGACTTTATATTTGGGAAAGTGTGATAAACAATACTCTTTTAACTCTTTTTTTACAGAAGGCTGATCTTCTTCAGAAATATTACTAGCTACAATTTCAGCAATAATGAGGTTTCCAACAATTGGATTTTCTTTTGCTAAGATTCTAACCGATTGAATTTTATCATGCCTGAGAAGAAACTGCTCAATTTCTTCAGGATGAACTTTATGCCCCCCTACATTGATGCATTTATTATCTCTTCCATAAAAATAGACTCTATCTTCAATGACTTTTACAATATCTTCGGTATTGAAATAGCCATTTGAATCAAGCTTTTCTTTAATATGTGGATCGACATTTTGCAAACTAGGCTTAATTAACAATGTGTTCGATTCACTAATTTTTATTTTCGATTTTATTTTTTCTTCATTTAGAAATTCAATTGGAAAACCGGCCCTTGAATCAGAAACTGAAAAAGCGACGCCTATTTCAGTTAACGCATAAATATGTGTAATTCGGGCGTTTGGGTATATTTTCCTCAAACTATTTAATATTGCTTGGTCGATGATTTCACCGCCCAATGTGATTTGTTTTAATTTTAATTCTTTCGCACTTGGAAGCATTAAAATATTTCGCCAAATGGTTGGCGTTCCAGACAAAGCATTGCAATGATTCTCAATTAAAGCGTTTAATTTTTCTTCAATATTTGATTTGTTATCTAAAACTAACGTTGAGCCACCAATTAGGCCTTGAAGTAACACTTGGATTCCTGCAAACCTGGTATGATCATAAAGGTTGCCCCATATCAGTTCCTTCCCTTTCTCTTTGTCTACTTTGACTCGGCTTATTAAAGAATCCGTTGAATGTTTAATCAGTTTGGGGCGATTGGTTGTTCCAGACGTTGGAATAATCCATAATGTTGACTTCTTTTCTTCCTGGAGTGCCACACTGTTTTTATTATCAATAACTTTAGTTGTATTGACCCATGTTATGTCTTTAAACAAATCAAATGAGTCTAAATCACTTACACAACAGGATATTTGTGTTTCGGAAAAGAAACTCTTGATATCACCATTAGAAAATACCTGTGATAAAATTAAAACCTCATCAACTATCCCATCCAGATGTGTAAGAAAAAAATAAAATAATTGTGGGTCATTAATTAAAAGAGCTATTTTTTTATGTTTAATGGCTGTTTCGAAAACGTCCGAATAATTACTCTCCAATATTTCATAATCACTAAGGTTTGTTTGTTTTTGCCCAACACTAATTGGGTGATCTTTAAAAAATTCGAGATTGTCTTTAAGCACTATTTCTGATTAACTTTTTCGTAAATTTCAACAAACTCACTAAATGTCGTTGGGTAAATAACATCATCCATCATAACAAACGGGTCAAACCCAATTTTTTCTTCTAGGGTAGCAACAAGAATAGCAAACCCTAATGAATCCAAACCAGTTTGCAATAATACAGTGTCATCTGTTATTTCTGGTGGAGTAATTTCATTTTCTTCCATAACGATGATTAAGGTTTCTCTTATTTGATCTTTTATGGTCATGTAGATACTCCTATAATTTCCAATATATCATACATTCAATACTTAAAAAAAACTAGTTTGTTTAAACCAATGTATTGATAACAATACTATTTTTTTGTAATTTTAATTTCATATTGACACCCTTTATATTTAAAGAATGCTGGATACTTATCATTATCAACAGTTCTTAAAAGATTAAATTGATCAGCAATTGATTTATTAACATCTAATTCACTATTTTGGGGTGTTCTTCTTGGGTAATAATTACCATTTATTTTATCTTGCGGTTTTGGGTCAAGCTTATTTGGAAATTTAAATAAAAACTCTTTACATAATTCTATTGTTTTATTACCAAGCTTTGATTGCCAGTCTTTTATTAGCTCTGTTCCATCTAGTTCTATTTTGTCTTTTATGTAGATATCACCGGCATCTACTTTCTCAGCTGCCTCAAATAAAGTTATAGGGATTTCACTTTTCCCTTCTAAAATTTGCCAGGTCATTGGCGACCAGCCCTTACCTTTGGGCAAATCGCTTTCATGAACAACAATATTATGTTTATTTTTTTTCAAAATGTCATGTGTTAATATACTATGGCACCCTAATAAAAATAAAATATCACCATCTTCAATTAGATCAACACTATTAATAAAACTTGATATATAATTGTGTTTGCATAAACTTGAATTCAACTTTTTTGCAAAAGGTATAATCCAGCTTTCATTATCAACTATAATTTGAATTTTTAAAGACATAATAAATTAAGCACAACTCTATTTTTCATTGAATTAGATATTATACTTTGCTGAAAAGACATATTAGATCTAATTTTAAAATCAAACATTAAATTAACTCCCTTTCTTAAACAATCATATTTCACTTGTGGTAATACATACCCTTGTAAATTATTGATTATTGTATCACTTACAAGCTTTTGATTGTCAAAAAGTTTAATAGATACAAATGGCACCCCAACCTTCATATATTCCCATACTGTTGAACCTGCTGCAGTAATGGCAAAATCAACGCTCTGCATTAAATTCAACATCTCTTTGGCCGATAATGATGTGTAAATTTTCCCATCTAAATTTGATTGACTAATTAAGGCGCTAATCAAATCTTTATATGGGTTTAAACTTCCCAAAACAATATGACAGCGGACACCATTTAATTCTGGCAATCTCAATAGCCATTTCAAAATAGTTTCTGTCATATTTTTTTCATCCGATCCACCCATTGTAATCATAATGTCTTTAATTTCATTTCTAATTACTTTTTTAGATTCAAATAATCGAAACTCCCGTCGAAGTAGGGCAAATTCTGGTCCCATTAATAATTGCGTGTAGGGCTCTTTAGAATAAATACGGCCATCTGTTGTATTTTGATTTAGCACAATATCTGCAACAAAATGACAATGAGCCATATCATCCACACACAATAGTTTTAGTCCCTCATCTTTAAGTGTTTGTTGGTAGTCGGTAACAAATGAATACCCATCCAAAATCACCCAATGCGCATTTATCTTTTTGGCATAGGCTACAGTTTCTTGTGCATCCGCTTCAATACTCATTGAGCTTGCTAGTGTTTGAATATGAACACCTTCCTCTATGGCTTGATTTATCAATTCTTTTTGAGTTGTTTTTGTAAAAAAATAAACATCAAATCTCTCATCTATTAGTAGCTGTGCAAAAGCGAGCTGTCTTACAAAATGCCCGGCACCTATTTCTATTGAAGCATCAACACGGACGAGTATTTTCTTAGTCATTAATCTCTTGGCAAATGGGCAGTAATTTCATAAATATCAGTTCGTTCTTCTAATAATTTCACAACATCCATCATCTTAAAATTAGGGTTTTCTGGATAAAGCTCTTTATAAACTGCACACATCATTTTGTAATCGTCTTCATAATCAAGTGTCCAGCGATGATGAGACAAATCAATATCATTCGTAAAATTGCCAATTTTAAACTGGTCTGGGTTGTTTCTAATATACGGCGTTACATGTTCTTTTTCGGAATCCAATGCTGCGTTTTGATATGCAATCTCCAGTGACTTTTTAGTCATAATTTCGATATCTAGTCCTTTTGGAAAAGATCGAATGGCAGTATTACTCATATAATCAACCTTATTAATAAAAAAATAATCTAAAAAAGAATCAATGACGTTTGGATCATGCAAAGGGCAATCGGCTGTTAAACGAATAATGTATTCGATATTTCCTGAAACCATTTTAGTGGCATCATAAAATCGTTTCAACACATTGTTCTCACTGCCTCTAAAACATTTAACCCCCAACTTAAAACACTCTTTATTAATTTTCTCATTTTGAGGCAATTCTGATGTTGCAATAATTAAGTTATCCCGACTAATATATTTTGACTGCAAGACTCGGTTAATCATGCATTCGAGTGATGAGAATTCATCAATTAGTGGCATCAAAACTTTGCCAGGCAATCGGCTAGATCCCATTCGTGCTTGAATTATTGTAATTAAACCCGCCATTTTAAATAGATTTCAGTGCTTTAATAACGGCTTCTACATCACCATCATCCATCAATGGAAACATCGGCAAACTTAATGCCTGTTTGTAATACGTTCGGCAATTATTAAAATTACCAGTCACATTAACATATTCTTTGTAATACGGTTGATCAACAATAGGTATATAATGAACTTGTGTTCCAACTCCGTTATCTCTAAGTATCGTCATTACTTCGGCTCTTGTTTTTCCAATTGTTTCAAAATTAATTTGAACCACATATAAGTGATACGATGATTGATAATGATCCTGTTCATTTATTGGCTGAATCCAATTGCAATCGCTAAAAGCTGTATCATACTGTTTGGCAATTTCACGACGACGCGTCACAAAGCCTGCTAATTTTTTCAATTGCGAACAACCCAGCGCTGCTTGAATATCCGTCATTCTATAATTAAAGCCCAGTGACTGCATCTCATAATACCAGGGCCCAGGATTCTGAGTTAGTTGATTGCTATCTTTTGTAACACCATGCGTTCGTAACATTAATAATTTCTGGTATACATCGCTAGAGTTTGTGGTAATCATGCCGCCTTCACCTGTTGCAATGTGCTTCACCGGGTGAAAACTAAAGGTTGAACAATCAGAATAGTTGCAACTTCCAATTAAGCTTTTCTTATACGATGCACCCAGCGCATGACAAGAATCTTCAATAACCTTTAAGTTATGTTTTTTTGCAATCTGCTGAATTTTTTCTAAGTTGACTGGAAAACCAGCGAAGTGAACGGGAATAATTGCTTTTGTATTTTTTGTGATTGCAGCTTCAATCTTTTCAGAGTCAATTCCAAATTGATCCATCTCAATGTCAACAAATACCGGGGTTGCACCAACATATAGTATTGCATTCGATGTGGCTAAAAATGAATTCGGGGTTGTTATAACTTCATCACCTGGTCCAATACCAAGTGCGATTAATGATAAATGCAATGCAGCCGTCCCATTAGACACAGCTATTGCATAATTAGCCCCAACTTTAGCTTTAAACTCATTTTCAAATTGAGCTACCGTTGGTCCTTGAGTTAAAAAATCCGATGTTAATACTTTTACAACTGCATCAACATCATCTTGATCAATCGATTGTTTACCGTACGGCAGGAATTTCTTCAATACCGAATTCTTTATCGACATGCTGCTTTATCTCTTGGCGAATCTCGTCTACAGTTAAAAAATAATCATTATCTTTTGAATTGTAAGAAAACCCATATTCCATAGGTAATGCCCCCTTATAGTGAGATAAATACTTTTCTAACTCACCAGGGACAAGAATATAATTATTACCAATATCTAAAGTTAGTAATGAATCATGCACCGTAATCATTTCTTCATGCAATTTTTCACCTGGACGAATTCCAATAATTTCAATTTCAGCGTTTGGAGAAATCGCTTCAACAATATCAGTAATGCGATACGATGGAATTTTTGGCACAAAAACCTCAGAACCAATTGAATTTTCCAATGCAAACATTACTAACATAACACCATCAATTAAAGAAATATTAAAACGCGTCATGCGCTTATCAGTTACAGGCAATTTTTTTTCGTGTTGTTTAGATAAAAAGAAAGGAATAACCGAACCTCTAGACCCCATGACATTCCCGTATCGTACAACTGAAAACTTTAAGTCTCTACTACCTACAACATTATTTGCTGCAATGAATAATTTATCAGAACATAACTTCGTGGCCCCATACAAGTTTATTGGCGCAGCAGCCTTATCTGTAGATAGCGCCACCACTTTTGACACATTGTTTTCTAATGCTGCTTGGATAACATTTTCAGCACCAACAACATTTGTTTTAATGGCCTCAAAAGGGTTATATTCTGCGGCAGGCACCTGCTTTAATGCTGCAGCATGAATGATAAAGTCGACACCTTCACAAGCTCGCTTTAATCGCTCACCATCTCTTACATCCCCAATAAAGTACCTCATGCATGGATGGTTAAACTCTTGCTGCATCTCGTATTGCTTTAGTTCATCTCTAGAAAATACAATAACCTTTTTTGGACTATGGTTACTTAAAAGATATTTTATAAAAGCCTTGCCAAAAGAACCTGTTCCACCGGTAATTAAGATTGTCTTATTGTTTATCATTTTTTCTAGAATACACAAGATTTCAGTTATTAACAATTACACTGTTCGAATTCAATATATAAAAATTGTAAATGTTTATTTGAAACAAATGTCATTGTTTAAGAAATAATAATAAATCAATATTAAGTGAAAATGGTGTTAGTTTTGCGGGGGTTCAGTATCTATCAACAGAATTTACAGCTTGCTTTTTAACAAAGTAACCACCATTGCCGTTAATGGATTTGGATTGTAACAACTCTTCGATGAGCACTATTGGAAATAATTTTGGATATGATTACATCACTTGCCAGATAGGTAAATTAACCATCTGGGAATATCCAAAAAGTAATTAATCTAAATTATTGATTTTCTCTTAAATCTGAATGGCTGGACTTTTGAATAATTAACCACAAAAATATAATTATTAAAAATGCAATGTTCAAGATCAGAAATAGTTTTTGTAAATTTGGGGCATATTGATGTTCCGGATAAATTGCTGCATCCAGGGGAATGATTTGAATTCTATCCGAATCAATATTTAATTCTTCATTTAATTCAATTAATGAATTAAGGTAAGCATTTAATACAGGTAAAATTAAGTCTTGATTTTCATTTTCATATGAAATTATGTACACCCCTTCCTCTTTTATTAAAGTCACACTTTTTTTTGACAAACTTAACTGGGTTTTTATTAATTCTACTTTTTCATTATGATCAAGCAACACCTCATTACTATCCAATGGAATAATATCTTGGCTTAATAATTTGGAGGCTACGTGAGTCTTAATTCGATTTGAATTAAAGACTGGCATAATAAACTCTATATATGTACCCGATTGGGCTGAAGATAGCGTAGATGAGAAAAAACCAAATTGCGATAATAAACCAGATGAAGAATCCATTGTTGTTTGAGGAAGAATAAATGATGTGGATGCTTTGTAAGATTTAGGCAACACGAAAAATAAAATCACAGCTAAAAATGATGCTAAAAAAATGCCAAAAATAAAATAATGAATGTGCTTAATTATATGCCTTAAAAATGGCATCAAATCTATTTCATCATCAATTGTTTCCAATCTATTATCCATTTTATTATTGCAATGACCTAACCAATGCGATGCTAGTAACTGCGTTAGAAACAATGGAGGTAATATTTGTTAAGAATTGCAGCCAATTAAAACTGATACGGACTTTTTCCGGAACATAGATAATATCGCCCGGTTCAATGTTAGAATAATTTTGAAATACTCGTCCTGAAGTCTTAAAGACATAAATATTTGATTTATCTGCATACTTAGTAAATCCACCTACATTCGAAATATAATCATATGTATTAAATGATGGGTTATATGCCATAGAAATCCCCTGCTGTACACCACCAATTAAATGGACGGATTCTGGGCGTGTTGGAACTTCCAACCTATCTCCGTCTTGGACCTTAAAATTATCTTCACTTTGAATAAAGTCCTCTCTGTGTAAATCAATAACAACACGGCCTTCGGTGCTCTTTGATTTACGTTCTAAGAATTTTAAAGCTTCTTGTCTAGCGGTCATCATAACCCCAAAAGAAATTTGAGAGTCTGTTGATAAACTGCCTAAATGTGATTGATCATAAATCAATCGACGTTTTTCATCTTCAATGACTTTTTCTTGTCCTAACTCATCATACTCCTTAACACTTTGTCGTGAAAATATTGCTGCTTTTAAATAGGCTGAATTTGTATAACCGCCTGCTTTTTGAATTACATCAGCCAACTTAGTTCCTTTGTTTACAGTATACTTCCCAGGAAAGACGAACTCTCCAATGAGTTCAATTGAAATTGTCTGATCCTTTAAATTATCATACTTTATATTAATTTTGTCTCCAGGTTTTAAAGATACATTTTTTGCTTCAATAAGAGAAAAATAAAGGATGGAAGAAAAATCACCACTAAAACGACTAACTTCGATTTGACTTTCACTTGCAAAGGTCTTTAATTTAGCTAATATTATTGCGTCAAACAATGTCATTTCTTTAAAATATACGTATTTACCAGGATCAATGACCTCGCCTGTAATTTCTATTGAGTCTTTTTCTTTCAGATCGTCGTCACTATACACAACAATAATATCTTGCGCTTTTAATTTGAATGAATTGTCATTTACGCGCTTTCTTAACAACTTTCTATCTGTTTGAGATACATAACGATATATATGGATGAAATCATAAGCACTGTCTTTAGCACCTTCAACTTTAAATATTGCGTCACCTAAAGTCATACCACTTTCAAAACTTAAATGAGCGGGCACATTAACATGCCCTAGTACACGAACATAATTCTCAACTTTATTTGAACGTTCAAAAATTTGGATAACATCACCATTCTGAACAACTTTTTTATTAAGTTTCTTTGTCATTTCAATCTGGTTTTTAGATTGCACTTCTAGGACCGTTCGTTTAAACCGATGATTGAGACGACTTATAGCAATGGTATTCTTGTATGCATTTAAATTAAACCCTGATGCAAAATCAATGATATTCTGTATTGATTCCCCTGGAAGAATTTCATAAATACCTGGTTGTTTTACTTGGCCTTTAATTGCTACAGTATCGCCAATTTTAGGAACGTATAAAATGTCACCATCATTAAAATATATTGAATTAATATTGGAGTCTTTTAACAAGTAATCATAAATATCAATTTCAATTTTTTCTCCATTCGTTTTAAGTAATGTAAGGTTTCTCAAACTACCCGTCTTATTTACTCCTTTTGCGCTACTAATTACTGAAATAATCGAAGAAAATTTATTTACAAAATAAGTTCCTGGCAATTTTACGTCACCAGAAATTACGATTGCCGCTTTTTTTTGGGTATTTAATTTTAAATCGATATTAATATTTACAAACTTTTTATTAACTTTTTTTAAGATAACTTGCTTTGCTTTATTAAGCGTTAATCCACCAACAGTAATTGGACCAATCCCTGGAAAAAAAATGGCTCCGTCTTCATCCAACTTAAATTGATTTACTTGTTCTTTTTTTCCGTACATAAAAATCGTCATAATATCATTTGTTTGCAACAAATAATTTTTTGGTACATGGTTTGAACTTATCGGAACATTAAATTTTGTTGAAAAAACATTGTAACCAAACTGTTTAATCGGCGTCATTTGGTCTTCAATCATTTGATCTAAACTAATATTAAATGAATTTAGAATATCAGTTGCATTATATTGCTGTTCTAATGAAGACAAGTTAGGAACATCTTTTTTTACTTCATCTACTTTAGCTGGACTATTTTCATTTGATTCAACCAACGTCCTACTTAAAGAATCTCCTTGAGTCGTATTTAGTTGAGATAAATATTGAGAAGCAAGAACTTGTTGCTCTGGTGTAAACTGATTTAAATTTTGATTTATTAACTGGTTTTGAGAGAATACTGCTGATGAAACCGTTAACAGTAAAAAAATAATATTTAATCGCATGAATGCCCCAATATTAGCATGTGAATTATACGTTGATCAATTTATTTAGATTAATTCAAGTTCAGAAAGTAAAATTTGAACAATCTGATTTGTAACAGGTGTTTTCTCAACTTCTATCGACTCAATCGCTACTTTTTGCTCTTCTGATAGATGTGAAAGCAATTGATCTTTTCTTTCGGAATCCAGTTGTGCAACCGCACATGCCAATAGTTGAATGGGTTGCTGCTGAATTTTCTCTTCGATCGTCAACGGTTTTTCAATAACCTCTGTTTCTTGGTCAACATTCACTGGCGGGGATGTCACAGACGTTGATTCCAAATGAACTGGCTGTTCGATTATATTTTTCTCTTTTTCTAACTCACTCTGTTTCAACTCAGATGCCTTCTGTTCAACATTTTTTAGAAAATCATTAATTATGGTATTAATATCAGACGCAGTTAACTGATTCAGGTCTTCTAACGATACGTTATTAAGTTTTGTTAAATCATCATTAGAAAAAGATGAGAGAACTGGGTATTTTCTATCATCAAGAAGCTCAATAATTACTTTAGCTTTAAGTATCGATTCCATTAGTTCCCTTTCACCATAGTTTTTAATTCCTCAACAACGGATTCTAACTCTTGAGTGGACATTGCTTTTAGCTGAATAACCTGAGCAAAATTAGAATTTGCTTTTAAATTATTAACAACTTCGGATTCATTTAATTCAACAATAACAGGTTCTTCGCTATCTGGCTCAATGAGTTCCTCGGTTTTAACTTCATTTTCAACTGGTTTTGGTTTTCGTTTAAATAAGCTACCTAAGGCTTTAAGACCACTAAGCAATTTCGTAACAGTGGATTGCAAAAACGCAAAAATAACTATAAAAATCGTTGAGATTAAACATCCAATGCCAAAAATAGGCCAAAGTCGAGCAACTCTTGAAAATTTATCAGAAAATGAATCCTTTGGCATTAACACTTTCTTTTCAAGCGGTTCTGAGTCATCTAAGATTGTTCGTTTTGGTAAAAACGCAGCTTTGGATATATGAATTTGATCTCGACCCTCTACAAATCCAATTGCTCCGGCCACTGCTTGCTTAATCTGATTTAATGTATCATCGTTCAACTCAACTTCTTCAAATTGCTCATCAACAACAACACTTGTAACTATTTGTTTAATGTCAGGAGCACCTGTCTTGCTTACTGAATTTAAGTCAATTGTAACCGCTGTTTTATAAGAACCAACAGGTAACACCCCATTTAACTGATTTAAAGCTTTCTTTTCAAGAACTGTTTCATAATTAAATTTTAATTGAAACCAATCTACAACATCTTCAATTACAGGTATGATTACCTGACCATTTCCAACTTGTGTTGGCATTTGCTTAGCTTTGCTTTGAATTGCTTCTATTTTTTTTGTCATTCGATCAATCACACCGGTTGATAATACTCGACCTTCAGTATCAACAACTGAAATATTTTCTGGCAACAAATTTTCAACTGAATTTGACACTAATTGAATAATTGCATAAACAGTTTCATCGTTAATACTAGCTCCATTTTTTCTTTTTATAAGTATTGAAGACGTTACTGGGGGCTGAGTAACTGCAAATAACTTTGTTTCCGGTATAACAATTTCAACATAAGCGTAGTCGACAACATCAAACTCCATAATCGACTTTTCCATTTCACCAGATAATGCTCGAATCAAACGAATTCGCTTATCAAATTCTGTCACACCTAAATTTGATGCCTCATCAAAAATTTCATATCCTTTTACAGTGCCTGAAGGTAATCCTTTTATTGCTAGCAAATGCTTTGCATCATCCAATTGGTCTTCATCAACTTGTAAATCAAATTGCTTACCATTTTGGACAACATTATAAGAAATGCTTTTATAACTTAGTTCGCGCAATATTGGATTTATTTGCTTGCTTTCAAGTTGTTTGTACAAATCAACATATTTAATTTTTTTCTTTTTCTTTTTCGTTGACTTTTTGTTGACAATTTCTTCACTACTGAAATTGGGGGCCTCTGCCTGTGTCATTCCAGGCGAAGCATCTTTTGGCTTTTCTTTGGTGCTAAACATAGAAAATGAGGCAATAATTAGGATTAGCAACAAAACACCACCTGCTATAAATTGATATCGCCGATTGGTTTTTAATGCATTAATTAAACTTGTGAATTTTCCTTGTGAATCAGATTCAACACTTTCGTTTTCTGGTTCACTTGTTATGTTATCTCCTTCAGCTTCTTCCAAGCCAAAGTCCTCATCTTGTTCATCAAGTTGGTTTTCTATTTCGTCTTCGTTTTCTAAGGGATTTTCTTCAGCCATTCTTTTATATTACACCTAAACTGGGATTTGTTGTATTTCTTTAAATGTTTGAACTGCAGATTGTACGATTGTTGTAACCATGGATATCGCAAGATTAAGTTTTGCGGTTTCTAAAACAACCTGATCTTCTGATACTTCACCCTTTACAAATTTTTTCATTAAGTCGTTCACTCTAAACTCTTGCTTACTTACATTCTCCAGTGACTTAATTGCATTATCTAAAAATATTTGCAGGGGAACGATATTAAGGTCTTTTGCATTTGCTGCTTGAGCATTTTGAACAACACCTGCATTAACCTGTGCAAAGTATGCCTGGTCAATTTTATCTAAAGAGATATTCCTTTCATTATTAATCTGCTTTGTTCTTTTTTTCTCTAACTCATTATCTACATTAGACATTGCGGCTGTCGCTTCTTTAAAAACAGAATTAAATTCATCCAAAAGCTCCATATTAATAGGTGACTTTGCACCTAATTTTTCAGATATGTTTTTTAACTGATCAATACCTTTAATATTTGTATTCACTTTAATAGCTCCAGCGTATTTTGAAACATTTGCCTCGATGTTTTGAATGCAGTGGTGTTTGCCTCATATAACAAGTTTGCATATGACAAAGTAACCATCTCATCATTAAGCTCAAAGTTAGGTGTGCGAAGTATACCATTTTCATCCGAAAAAACATGTGAAGGGTCCAAAATCTGGCCAAATGGAGCATCTGACTCCATGATGCCGGCAGCTCTTACCCCCTCTTTATCAGGTACAACTAAGACATATTTTTTACGATAGGGCTCACCTCGGTCTGTCATATGAGTTGACACATTTGCAATGTTTTCAGCGATAACCCTTAGGCGATACTTTTGGACTAACATTCCATTTCCAGCAACATTTAAGGCATCCATTGAACCACTACCCTCGGCAAAGCAACCAATGGTTAATAATATTATCAATAAAACTAAACGCATTTTATTCAACCTCCCTTACCTAAGGTTACAACTTTCTTTGTAATACCAATTTTTGTTGTTAATAAACGAACATATGCACTGTGCTTTAGCCTGATTTTTGTTGACTTTACCATTTCATCATCAATGTTAACATCATCTAACATTCTTGCATTTCCATATAATCGCGTTGCTTCAACAATTTCATCTTCAAATCGAATTGGTCTAAACCCCGGTGTGGATGCATTTGCAATATTATATGCAGCCGCATTTTGACGAGAATTCATTTCGTAAATTGCAGCCTCTAGCTCTTTTGATGTCTCATCAAATAAGACTTTGGAAACGTTTCCTTCTGCAAACAAAGGCATTGAGAAAAATAAAAAGATACATAGAAAAAACAAATGAAACCTCTTTTTAATAATAAACGACAATGAAGAATTTAACAATTTCATGACTGCCTATCTAATTTCCCTCTAAGTTCACCAATAATTCTAGAATGTGTTCGACTCACTGTTGCTTCAGAAACATTCATTTTTACAGATATATCTTTCTGAGATAACCCTCTTCTATAAAACATTTCGATAAAAAATCGATCTTCTTTAGGAAGTGCTAAAACTATATTATTTAAAAAAGCATATTCATCTTGAGCTTCATAGCTTGAATGAACAGATGATGATGGGTCTGCAACATTATCCCCATACTGATCCATCACAGCTTCTAAAGACATCATGTATGATGTTGTCATTGATGATAATAGATTTTTCACATTCATAGTGCTCTTGTTATTATCCAGTTCATTATCAACAACTTGCTCAACTCTTCGTTTTACATCATCAAGCATTTTTGAATGTTGATGACTTGCTTTTGACCGCCACTCTTTTCTAATAAAATCCAACATTTCTCCACGGATCCTTATATTTGCATAGGTCTTTAACTGAGCGTTTTTGTCATCTTTAAATCCACGAATTGCTTTTAATAGCCCCTGAAACCCAACGCTTAATAAATCATTATAATCCACCGTTGGTGGCATTTTTTTCTTCGAAACTAAAATTGAAGCCACGGTTTCAACGACGTAGTAATATTCATCAACTAACGTCTTTTCATCTTGGGATAAAGCACTCATTTTATCAGTTGATGCAAACTGATCAGATGAGCTTAACTTATTTATATCAATATCTTTATTGCTGTTACTCATCTATTGTGACATGACTTAGGTCAATTACATCCATATCGACCATTTGCTCTGCGAATTGATTGATCATAAGTTGATTTACCAACCCATAATCGGCGTTATTATCCTCACCGTAATATAAATGATTCGTTTTAAAGACGTTATTTAAAAAAACTTGCTTAATGAAATATGTCTGAAATTGTCGTTTAATTTGATCGCGATCACCAGGGTCTGGATTTGGCTCTCTTGCAGCCATGTAATTCAATAACTCATAATTCATTTCAACCTGTGAATAGCTCGGTGATGTACAGAGCGCTATGAATAAAATTAATCGTAATAAATTCAATTAAATGACCTCGATTGTTGCAACTAAAGCGCCAGCTTCCTCCATTGCTTGTAAAATTGCAATAAGATCCTTTGTTTTTACGCCTACTTTATTTAACACTTTAACTAAACTGGAAAGATTATTATCAGGATTCAAATAATGAAGCTTGGACTTTTCTTCTTTAATTTCAATCTGTGCATCTGCTGAAGTATCTGTATCAAAAATTCGATCGTCTCCACCCCCAGACACTCGAATTGAAATACCGCCATGCGTAATTGCTACAGGTAATAACCGCACATTTTCACCAATTACGATTACCCCAGATTTTGAGTTTATGACAACTTTTGATGTTGATTCTGGAACAATGCGTGTATTTTCAATTTTTTGAACAATATCAACATAAGGCATGTCTGCAATTTCCGCGATTGGAATCGAAATTGAACCGGCATCAATTGCTGAAACTTTTTTAAACCCATTATTCTTAAGTGCTTTGACCACTTTTGATGACATTGAAAAATCGGGTTTGTTTAACACTAGTGTCACATTTAATTGATCTTCCCTTGTTACCTTAACTTCTTTCTCAACAATCGCACCATTTGGAACTCGACCAGCTGTGGTTTGATTTTTTCTAAAATTCACTTTCGAACTTTTCCCTGAAATCCCACCAACGATGATTTGCCCTTGAGCAACCGCATATGTTTTAAAATCGGGTCCTTGCAATGGCGTCATTAATAATGTTCCACCTGATAAGCTTGTTGCATCGCCCAATGAAGACACATTAACATCTAGTTTTTGACCTGGCCTTGCATATGGCGGCAAATTCATTGTTACCATGACAGAAGCAACGTTACGGGATTTAAAATCTTTGCTATCTGATTTAATCCCCATTTTTTTAAGTAAGTTGGTAAGTGCCTTTTCGGTAAAAACCGATCGTTGAGTATCACCGGTATTTCGAAGACCAACAACTAGTCCGTATCCGAATAATTGATTATCTCTTGATTCAATCACTCGTGAAATATCTTTAATCTTAACCGACGGCTCTTCTGCAACCATCATTGATGTTGCAAACACACCAATAAAAATAGAACTAATAAAAAATAATTTGAATTTCATTTTAAAACACCCAATTAAAAAAGTTAGATAAAAAGCCTGGAGTTTGTTTTGAATTAACAACGCCCTTCCCTTTTAACGAAATATTAAACTGTGCCACTTGATAAGAAGCAACCGAGTTATTAAGATCAATGTCAGCAGGACGTACAATCCCTGAGATTTGTATAATTTCAGAATCATTATTGACATCAACTGTGCGTTCACCACTGATAACTAAATTGCCATTTGGAAGCACTGTAGTAATTACACACGATACAATTGCTTCTACTTTACTTTTTCGAGTTGTCTGTCCAACACCTGAATAATTATCTTTCCCACCAATCCGATAATCTTGCATTTTTCTTAACGAGCTATTATTTTCTGAATCTAATGAATACAAGTCAAAGGTATCAAAAAAATTGGCCCCAATATCCGATGATTTCCGGGTTGTTGTTCCCGCTTCCTGCACAGCAGTAGATTCTGCAGAAATCTTGATTGTAATCAAATCGCCAACCTTATATTTCTTTTCGTTATTAAACATTGAATCAGCTTGTGACTTGGACCAAAGTGAGTCACCGTAACTATTCAATGTTAAACATATGCTAGTTATTAACAATAAGTACTGTTTTTTCATCTTTTAACTTTCCTATAAACACTTTATCGTTCATTTTTAACTTAATTTTACTTCCGATATTACCATTTTCTAAAACTCTCCCATCTAAAGTCAATGTAATGTTATCATTTTTAACAATTGATTTAACAACATCGCCCCGTTTGACGTCCGGTATTTTTTCGATCATCCAAGATTCTAAAATCTGATTTTTCCCCAGATAATTTCGAAATTGGGATTTATCAAAGTTTTTCTGACTAGTTGTATGCTGTGTAATTTGATTTACTGGAAGAGTATCTTCAAAGAACAAGTCTTTGCTGATTGGCTGTCCGTTAAAATAATTATTTTTTGCTCTATAGATTATCGACTGACCATTAATTCTAAAAATCTTGGTTATTCGTTTTAATAGTTCATCATTTTCATAAACATCTAATTTTAAAACAATATCGTTATTCAACATTAATCGTTTAGGAAATGTTGTTTTTATAACATCACAAGATTCAGGGAAAGCACTCCCAATATCTTTCAACTCCAATGATTGAAATCGTACTTTAGGATACGACTTCTTTATGAGATCATTTAGAGATTCTCGAATTTTTTCCTCAATACCAATGCATGAAAATGTACTTGAAAAACATAAACTACTAAAGAGTAAATTAAGAAGAATAAACTTCATTAGGTCATACCCATACCAGCCTTCAACATTGCCTCACCTGACTGCATTGCTTTTCCGAGAAGCTCGAGACCTTTTTGAGTCATAATCATATCCATCATTTCTTTAATGATATCCACATTAGAGTTTTCGATTGAAAATTGAACAACTTGTCCCGTTGCATTTCTACCGGGTATTTCAACAAGTGCTTCCCCAGAATCAATTGTTTCTTTATAGAAATTATTTCCAACATTTTTAAGCCCGTCTGGGTTGTTGAATCTAGCCAGTAACACCTGCCCAATTTCTCTAGGCAAAGAATCATTATTCACATTGGCATAGACTCGCCCCTCTGGATCTATTGTAAGTTTAGTTGTGTTTTGGGGTATTCGAATCGGTGGATCAAGTGTGTAACCAGATTGACTAATAATATTTCCATCCACATCTTTAGCAAAGTTACCAGCCCTTGAATAAACAATATCTCCATCAGGTTTTCTAAATTGAAAGAACCCTTCACCACGAACTGCGACATCCAATTCATTTTTAGTAACTTGCAAATTTCCTTCCGAAAAGTCCGTTGATATTGCTTCCATACGAACACCAGTTCCAAGCTCAATTCCTCGCTTTTTCTTCACATATGGATTCAAATCTTCATCTTGCGCATATTTAACCTCAGCCTCTTGCAAGATCACAGGAAAGAGAGTTGCAAGCTCCACTCGCGTTTGTTTGTAACCTGGGGTTTGTGCGTTTGCGATGTTATTTGTAATGTTAAACATCATTTTTTGGTAAGTACCAAAACCTGACCTAGAAATATTAAATTGTTGAAACATTTATTCCTCCTTTGTTTTATGGATTTGCTGCCTGAACAGCTAACGACAAACTTTTTAAATAGGCTTTTACCATTTTAACGTTTGCTTCATGGCCATTTTTCCATTCAGGAACAAGACCAATATACCCCTTTGTAATCGAAGCATCACTCACGTAACCTTGCATAACTTCAACATTTGCTGGTTTAAATTTTGCATCATTCTCCCAATCTTCTTTAGAGAAGTAAAAGATTTTATGGTTAAACGATTTCAGATCATGGGATTTGGTTGGCCATTCTAAACGCAATGTATCAACGACTTGTTCATTTTGATAAATGACACCTTGTTTGGTGACATTTACGCCGCCAGGCTGCAAATATATGTGTCCATTTTCACCAAGCACAGGGAAATTTTCTTCAAATGTAACTAAACGGCCATCTTCATCTAACTCAAATCGACCATCCTGCGTGTAGGCTGGCCAACCTCCGGGAATTTCAATAACAAAAAAACCTTTTCCCTCGATGTAAAAATCCAACGCCTGCTTTGTTTCCCTTGGATACCCCTGTGATAAACGGTAAAACAAAATCCGCTTCATTTTTCTTGTTTTATTATCAAAGTAATAGCCAACACCAGATTCCTTAGCACCAGGAACATTCTGAATTGCAGTATATACAATGTATGACTTCATCGCATCCATAAAACCTCCCATTGAGGATGAATTTAATTTTAGCACTGAACTTACGACATCATCATACCTTTCAAATGGCATGGGGTTATGCTCTGCTGCAAACACTGGGGCTATAAAAACTAAAATTAAACCAATTACTTTTATCATTTTTTAACACCCTTAAAACGAGAACGAATGGATTTTCTTTTCGTTGCCATTTTCTCTAAATAAAAAACAAACGCTAATATTTCTGCGATAATCTTAAATAATTTTGGAGGTATCTCAGTTTTAATTTTAAGTGATGACAACAATTTTGACAACTTATCATCCTCAACCATAGGAATATCGTTCTCTTCAGCAAGTTCTAAAATCTGCTTTGCTATTTTACCTCTACCAGATGCAACAACCATAGGCGCTCGCTTACTTTCTTTGTCATATTTAATCGCGATTGCTTGTAAGTTCTCCTTATCCTGATTAGACAGGTCCTCCATTTTCCGCTTAATTTTCTTCTCAAGCTCTTTTCTCTTTTTTACTATTTCATCTTTTCTATTCTTCATATTTCTGTTTCAATCCGTTTAACCTCAGACAAATCTTGAGTTGGGGCAATAAACTTATGAATATTAATTAGCTTACGCGATGTTTTAAATTCTTCTAGCTTGAACTCCATCTGCTGTAAATTATCTGCGAACTCTTTTCTAAAAGAATTGATATGAGTAATAGCATCTTCTTTATCGGAATGGACATTACACCATACCTTGAATCCCATAACAACAACAATAATTGTTATCTTTCCCATCGATTCCGTATCCAAAGAAATAATTATTTTTTCCTGTTCTTTGTCGGCATCCTTTTTGGATTTCTTTGCATTCTGATTCACATGTTTTCTTAATAAAATCTCGATAGCTGCCTGGGCAGCTAGTGGATTTGGAACTTGCGTATAATGAAATGATTCTAGCAAACCTATTGGCTGCTTTATGGAATTTTGGCTAGCGATCATTTGAGCTAAAAAATTTTCATTAAGTTTAGCTAGAGCATTTAAGTAGTTTTTCATAGTCCGCCCTTTTAACAACCCCTTATTCGCTAGACCTTGAAGAAAACCTTTCATTGCACTCAAATCATCCATGATATCCATTGGTTCTGATAGCCAGCGGTTACTTGGGTCTAATTTCCGCATTTTTTTTAACTCATCATTAAAGTCATCAAACGTTGATAGAAACCCACTTAAGGCAGGAAAATTCTTTGTCATATTTTGCAACATTTTTCCCATCTTTTGCTGCATTCCCTCCAAATCCTTCAAGGCTTGGTTAATTGTTGCATTTTTTGAAAGTAACCCATCTAAAATTGAAACATCATCTACAGCATTTCCTAACCCTTTAGAAACAAGAAGAACTGCACTTTCCTTTGCACTTGCTGATTTTTTACCTTTGAGTAATTTATTAACAAGCCCAAAACTATCTTCAGAGATTTCAACACCGTGAGTTGCCATCAACAGTGCAATTTCCTTGTTACTATCATTTATTGGAATATTTATTTTTGCTAACTGTTGCAAAATATCCTTTGGAGACATACTTTTACTAATTTGTACCGGAGTTTGTTGCTGAACTGGTGCAGTTTTAGAAACTTGAGATTCCAATCCTGCCTTACCTGTGGATTTAACATCAGGAGCAGAAACTTCCTTATGAATTTCAAACGCTTCTTTTGCAGGGTCTAGCTGTTTGGCCTGCCCTGGCTTTGCGCCTGGCCAAATTGGCCCCCCTTTTGATAGCCCCCCTGAATTTACTCCTAACCCCAAATAAAACTCCTAATTTAAATAAATATCCAATACAATCAACCCAAACCAAATGGGCAAATATATTATCGATAGAAAAAACAATTTCCTTGCGTTTTCATTTAAGTTACTTATTGCTTTTACTACATATACCATAAAAACAAATGACAAGATGACAATTCCTATAAAATAATAAACACCTAAAAAATTTATAAAAAATGGATATAATGATGAACTTATCATTAAGACACTAAATAAAATGATTTGACGTTTTGTTGCAGGGACACCATTTTTTTCTAGTGGAAGCATCTTAAAACCGGCAGTTTTATAATCATCATAATACATCATTGATAATGCATAGAAGTGCGGTATTTGCCAACAAAATAAGGTAAAAAACAATGCAACGACCGCAAGGTGAAGTGGTGCAGATGTTGCAAACCACCCCCCCAATAGTGGAAGAGCACCAGGAATAGCGCCAACAGGTGTATTTAACCAACTCACTTTTTTCATAGGCGTATAAAGTCCAACGTAAATTATTACTGTTGACAGAGCGACAATCAAAGTCATCAAATTAAATCGACTCATAAAATAAACACCCAAAATAAATGTAAGTAAAATCAAGAAAATTGCTTCAACTGAAGAAACTACTTTTTTTGGAAGAGGCCGACCACTTGTTCGAACCATTAATTTATCACTATTTTTTTCAATTAAGGAATTTGCAGCACATGCAGATGAAGATAAAAAATAAGTTCCCAAAACTAAAAACAAATAATCTAAATTAATTAAGAATGTTTGCTTTGCTAACAGATATCCAATTGAAACTGTTAATATTTGAGCACGAGAAATGCCCGGCTTAGTAATAATAAAATAGTCTTTGAAACGTTGTATAATTTGTGAATTCATTAGTTATTATCTTAATAGCCATTGACATTTTTTTACAGTATTAGTGATAATACTTTTCATTAATCAATAGATTTGAAAGGATTTTCACATGAATTTATTACCAATAATCTGGTATCTTGCTCCAATTGCTGCAATTGTTGCTTTGATAACTGCACGCTTATTTTACGTTGCTGTATCCAATGAGGATGAAGGCACAGATCGCATGAAAGAAATTGCGGGCTATGTAAAAGAAGGAGCCATGGCATATTTATCCCGCCAATATAAAATTATTACCTATGTATTTGCGATTATTTTTTCACTGTTGTTGATAATGGTATTTTTAGGTATTCAAAATATCTTTGTACCTTTTATTTTTATAAGTGGTGGTTTATGGTCAGGAGTCTGTGGATACTTGGGCATGAAAACTGCAACCAATGCTAGTGCAAGAACAGCTAATGCATGCCGAACATCATTAAATAAAGGTTTAAAAGTTTCATTTAGAGCAGGCGCTATTATGGGACTTGTTGTAGTTGGTTTTGGATTGTTAGATATCTCTGTGTGGTTCTTGTTGTTAAATTTCTTTTTTGAAAACAATATTTTAAATATTAACTCTGGGTTTTTAACATCCATTGGTGAAACCGTTTGGAATGCAAAGTATATCAATACTGCAGAATTCCAGTCTTTTAAATTTGTTGAATTAACTACATCTTTATTACCTTATGGTATGGGCGCATCAATTATGGCTCTATTTTCTCGAGTTGGTGGTGGAATTTTTACAAAAGCTGCAGACGTTGGCGCAGACTTAGTTGGAAAAGTAGAAGCAGGAATACCTGAAGACGACCCAAGAAACCCCGCAACAATTGCTGATAACGTAGGTGATAACGTAGGTGACGTAGCTGGAATGGGTGCAGATTTATATGAATCATACTGTGGTTCTATTTTGGCATGCGCATCCCTCGGTGCGACATTAATGGTTGCAAACTTAGGTAATGGAATGTTTGACATTCGTCCAATTTTAGCACCTATGATTGTAGCTGGGGGTGGAATTTTATTTTCGATAATTGGGATTTTTACTGTAAAAACTGAAGAGAATGCAGATCAAAAGAAGTTATTGTCATCTCTACACAAAGGGACAAATATTGCAGCAGGATTAACACTTGCTTTTATTGCGATTCTTGCTTCACAAGGGTTTATTACTTGGGGAATTTTTGGATCAGTTACGGCTGGCTTAATTTCAGGAGTTTTAATTGGACAAGTAACAGAGTATTACACATCAGATCATTACAAGCCAACAAAATCTATTGCTGAAAATTCAGTAATGGGAGGAGCAACCGCAATTATTCAAGGAATTTCGGTTGGTATGTTGTCGACAGGTGTAACTGTTATTATCATTTCAATCGGAATTATTGCAGCTTTTATTTTCTCCGGCGGTGTTGAGTCAACAATAAAGGGAATTTACGGAATTGCTTTTGCAGCTATTGGAATGCTTTCAACATTAGGAATTACATTAGCAACTGATGCTTTTGGTCCAATCGCAGATAATGCAGGTGGTAATGCTGAAATGGCTGGACTCGACCCAATCGTTCGTGAAAGAACAGATGCGCTCGATTCATTGGGAAATACAACAGCAGCAACAGGAAAAGGATTTGCAATTGGATCTGCGGCTCTAACTGCACTGGCATTAATTGCAGCATACATAGATTCAATTAAAATATGGCTATCTCGTATTGCTGGAGAAGGAACTCACTTTATTGGGAAGATTGGATTCACAAATGATACCGTAAAAGAAGAGTTGACCTCATCTGTTTATCAGATAAGCACTTTGAACATTACACAATTAATTGAGATATTCCAGATCAATGCAATCAACCCTAAATTCCTCATTGGATTATTTCTAGGTGGTATGACAGCGTTCGTTTTCTGTGCATTTACGATTCTTGCGGTTGGAAGAGCAGCGGGTGAAATGGTTGAGGAAGTTCGTCGGCAATTTAAAGAAATACCAGGAATTTTAGAAGGAAAAGGTACACCTGAATATGCAAAGTGTGTTGAAATAGCAACCATTGGAGCTCAAAGAGAAATGGTTCTGCCATCTTTATTAGCTATTCTCGTTCCAATAGGTACTGGTTTAATCTTAAGTATTCCTGGAGTACTCGGATTATTAATTGGTGGAGTTGCTACTGGGTTTTCATTAGCAATAATGCTTAACAACTCGGGTGGCGCTTGGGACAATGCTAAAAAATACATCGAAAAAGGTGCCTTTGGTGGTAAAGGTACAGATGCACACAAAGCAGCTGTCATTGGTGACACAGTTGGCGATCCATTTAAAGACACAGCTGGTCCATCATTAAATATATTATTAAAGCTAATGACGATTGTTTCTGTTGTTTTTGTTGGGCTTATTTTAAAATTTGGAGTAGTATTATTCTAAGATGAGTTCCAAACAACTTTTTCCTAAATGGTTAAACTTCCTCCCAGTAGTAGTTCTAATTTTATTAGTTGCTATTCTGGGGACGGTTGTCCACTTGTTTTGGTTTTGGTTTTCTCCAAAGCACTTGAATGTAGGATACCAACCAACACAACCAATTCCATTTTCACACGCAAAACACGTTGATGAAATTGGTTTAGATTGTAGATATTGCCACTCAAATGTAGAGAAAGCTGGCCATTCAAATATTCCAGCAACCGAGACATGCATGAATTGTCATAAACAAGTTAAAACTGATTCTAAACACATTAAAAAACTAACAAAGCATTATGAAACAGGTAAGCCCATTGAATGGATTAAAGTTCATATGCTTCCGGATTATGTTTATTTCAATCACTCCGCACATGTCAATGTTGGGGTATCATGTGTTCAATGTCACGGTCAGATCAATAAAATGGAAAAAGTATATCAAGCAGAGCCACTAAGTATGGGATGGTGTCTGGAATGTCATCGAGAGCCAGAAAAGTATTTATGGCCTAAGGAAAATGTCACAAACCTAGATTGGCGGCCAAAAGACCAGTTAAAATTAGGTTTAGAACTGAAAGAAAAATATGATGTTAATCCAGGAGAGGCGTGTAGCGTATGTCACCGATAGATAATAATAGTAGCGAATTTAAAACAACAATGTTTTCATCTCCTAAAAGTAGACGATCCGCAATTAAAAGCATTGCTTCAGGTATGACCATTGCGGCACTATCAGGATGTGTAAATATTAGGAAACCAAAACGCGTAATTAGGGCTTACAATAATGAGCCAGACAATATGATTCCAGGTGTACCAAACTACTATGCTACTTCAACAGAGATCTCGGACTCAGTTGTAGGTTTATTAGTAGCATCACATGAAGGTCGGCCAACTAAAATTGATGGAAATCCAATATGTCCTGAAACCAATGGCTCATCATCAGCATTTTTACAAGCGGAAATTCAACAACTTTATGATCCAGACCGACTCAAAATAATATCAAGCAATAATCAAACAATTACAAATAAACAACTTATTAATCAATTATCTTCAGTTAATTTAAATAAATCTACAATTATTGTACTACCTAAAACACATTCAATTATCAATCGGTCAATTTTACAAACTCTTAAAAAAAGTAAGACATTTATTTATTTTATTGATCCAGTTAATAAAGATAAACAAGAAGCAGCAATCAAACGAACAACTGGTTCATACGGCTATGTTGACTATCAATTTTCTAAATGCAAATTTATTTTATCATTCTCACATGACTTTTTAGGTGTAGAAAATCAATCAACTAATTTAATAAAAGAATTTATTGAAAACTCTGATCATTGCCAAAAAGTATCATTTTCAAACAGCTTAACAGTTACGGATTCTAAATCAGATCGCTTAATTGACTCAACAATAATTGAACAAGAAAATGCAATTGCTTATATTGCAAAAAAAGTGGCTCAAAAAGTTGGGAATCAAGAAGAATTAGAGAGAGTAAAAGCATTAACTTATGATAAAAGTTTGATAGATACAGATTTACTAAATAAAATTATTATAAAGTTAGTTTCGAACCAGGGAAAATCGATAGTTACTGCTGGAGAAACTCATTCACAAGCTACACATGAAATGGTTATATTAATTAACAATATTTTAAATAATATTGGACGAACGATTTTTTTACGAGCATATCAAAGATACTCAGATAGCTTTTTAACCAAACGAGGTTTCAGTAACTCTATAAACGACATCAAGAAAAAATTAGAAGCAAAATCAATAAAACAAATTATAAGTATAGATATAGATCTAACACGATTTATTGATAACTTCGAAGAACAAATAAACGGTATTCAACTTATTCAATTAACTAATTATAAAAATAAGTTATCCAGAATTTCAGATATTGTTATTCCAAAAACACATTTCTTAGAGGATTGGGGAGTTTTACTTAGTAAAGAAGGAAATTTACTTATTCAACAACCACTAATAGAACCAATAAATCAAACATCACTATCAACCACAGATTTCCTTTTATTATTAAGCAAGACAAAATCGAGTTCATACGAATTTATATCAGAGTTTCTTAAGAAACAAAAAATTTCGTTTAAACGTTTAAAAGAAAAAGGCATCACTGTTTCAAATAAAAAGCAACGCTTATATTTAAAAAAGTTCTTATTAAAACAAGAAACAAGAAAAAACACACTAAACCTAAATATAGTACCATCATATCAAGTTTATGATGGTCGATATTCTAATAATGCTTGGTTAAATGAGACGCCAGACCCAGTAACAAAATTAACATGGGGAAATGCATTAATTATAAATTCGAAATTAGCAAAAAGTAATAATTTAGTAACAGGAAATGTTATTGAACTGGACCTAGGTAAACAAACAATATCGGGACCAGTTATCATTCTGCCGGGACAAAATGAAAATACAATAACACTAAGTTATGGGCATGGTTCAATTATGGATGGGGCCTTTTCAGGCTATGGAATAAATTCGGATCAATTAAAAAATCACGAATTCTATAACATCGTAAGTTTAAGAAAGACAAAAGAAACAGTAACATTAGCAGACACGCAGATGAACCATGGCTTAGATGAAGAAACGTTAGCCGCAAGTGGAATAAAAAATCGTATCAAAAAAATTCTTCAGATAAAAACTATAGAAGAAATCAATGAACCACACCATGATTCACATCATATTCATAGTTTATTCAAAGAGCAGCAATACACTGGGAAATATCAATGGGGCATGTCAATAGATCTAAATGCATGTATTGGATGTAATGCATGTGCAGTGTCGTGCCAAGCCGAAAATAACATCCCAATTGTTGGTAAGGAAGAAGTCATTAAAGGTCGTGAAATGAGTTGGATCAGAATTGATAGATATTATATTGAAAATGACTCTAATGAAACAACAATAAATTACATGCCCGTTGCATGTGTACATTGTGAAAATGCACCTTGTGAGCAAGTATGTCCAGTAAATGCAACTGTTCATGATGATGAAGGGTTAAATGTAATGACTTATAATCGATGCATTGGCACACGATATTGTGCAAATAACTGTCCATATAAAGTAAGGCGTTTCAATTATTTTGATTGGCATCAAAAAAATCCTCAGTCAAAAAAGAAAGATCGAATTCATTTATTTGATTATTTCAAAGAACCTGCAAAAGAAACACAATTACAATTTAATCCAGAAGTTACGATTAGAATGCGTGGTGTTATGGAGAAATGTACTTATTGTTTACAACGTATAACAAATGCAAAAATAGATGCGAAAAATAATCAAGATGAAAGCATAATTTCAAATTTAAAAACAGCTTGTCAACAAGCTTGTCCTTCAATGGCAATCGACTTTGGAGATATAAGTAATTCAACTTCATCTATAAGTAAAAAAAGAGAAAGCAAGCGTCGATATGATTTATTACAAACTGAATTAAATACAAAACCTAGAACCATTTATTTAGCAAAAATCAAAAGAAATCTTTGGGTTAGTAAGGAGTCTTCTCATGGATATCACTAATGAAGAAATAAAACGGGTCCCTCAGGTACTTGGAAACAAGTCATTTCAAGAAGTAACAGAAGTAATTGCAAAACCAGCTGAATCTAAAGCTCCTAAATGGTGGTTTATTGGATTATTTGCATCAATGTCAGTAGCATCATTATTATTTGCAATGATTGGATACCTTGTATGGGATGGGGTTGGTGTTTGGGGATTAAATAACCCAGTTGGCTGGGGATTTGCAATTGTAAACTTTGTATTTTGGGTTGGTATCGGCCATGCGGGGACATTAATTTCAGCAATTCTTTTTCTATTTAGACAAAAATGGCGAACATCTATTAATCGATTTGCTGAAGCAATGACGATTTTTGCTGTAATATGTGCTGGAATATTTCCAGGAATTCACGTAGGGAGAGTTTGGGTGGCATATTATTTATTCCCAATTCCAAATTCTATGGTAATGTGGCCAAATTTTAAAAGTGCTCTCCTTTGGGATGTATTTGCTGTAAGTACCTATTTTACTGTTTCCCTTCTCTTTTGGTATGTAGGATTAATTCCAGATCTAGCAACATTCAGAGATCGAGCTAAGACAAAAGCAAAACAAATCGCATATGGTATTTTTGCTCTCGGTTGGAATGGATCAAACAGACATTGGATTAATTATGAAAAAGCCTATTTAGTTTTGGCGGCAATTGCAACACCTCTTGTATTGTCTGTTCACTCTATTGTAAGTTTTGACTTTGCGACATCTAATTTACCAGGTTGGCATACAACAATTTTCCCACCATACTTTGTAGCTGGAGCAATTTTCTCAGGCTTTGCAATGGTATTAACTCTATTGATTATTGCTAGAAAGATATTCGGTTTAGAAGATTTAGTTACAATCCGACATTTAGAAAACATGAATAAATTTATTTTAGCAACTGGAACAATGGTTGGATATGCGTACGCAATGGAATTTTTTATGGCTTGGTACTCAGCAAATCAATACGAAGCATTTGCGTTTATTAACAGAGCATTTGGTCCATACGCATGGGCATATTGGATTATGGTTTCTTGTAATGTAATATCACCACAATTCTTTTGGTCAAAGAAACTTCGAACAAGTATCCCTGTAATGTTTATTATTTCAATTTTTGTAAACATTGGAATGTGGTTTGAACGATTTGTTATTACGGTAACATCTCTTCATCGTGACTTTTTGCCATCATCATGGGATTACTACACTCCAACATATGTAGATGTTTTAACATTTGTAGGTAGTTTTGGGTTATTTTTCACCTTATTTTTATTGTTCTTAAAATATTTACCAATGATTTCAATTTCAGAGGTAAAAGGGGTTATGGATATTGCAGATCCACATCATTATGATCATAAGGAGAGCAAATAATGGCATTGTGCGGATATTTATGTGAAGTTGATAATCCAAAAGAATTAATTGAATTATCAAAAAAAGTAAGAGATTCTGGATATATTAAATTTGATACATATTCACCATTTCCAGTACACGGTATAGATAAGGCGATGGGTATTGAACCAAGTATTGTTCCATGGTTGTCATTAACTGGTTGTTTAATCGGTCTTGTATCAGCAATTGCACTTCAAGTATGGACAAATGGAATAGACTATAAAATAGCACTATCTGGTAAGCCATTCATTGCTTTACCAGCTTTTGTTCCAGTTACATTTGAGTTAACCATTTTATTTACAGCATTTTTTACTGTTTTTGGAATGTTTGGTTTGAATAAATTACCAACATGGAATAAGCCTATTTTTAATAATGAATCTATTAAAAAAGCAACTTGTTCTGGTTTCTTTTTATCCATATCATCAAAAGATAAAAACTTTAATGATATAAAAACAAAAGTATTTCTAGAAAAGGCAGGTGGAAAAAACATTGAAAAAATTAACGATTAAATTTTGTTTGATTCTATTGATTGTATCAATGAATTCTGGTTGCCGTGGATGGAGAACAGAAAAACCACCCGTACATCCTAATATTAACTTTGATTTTCAACCAAAAGTAAAAGCACAAATGGAACCGAGGCCAGTTCCACAAAACACAGCTCAATTTAATATTCAATCAAACGATACAACTCTTCGAAATCTAAAAATTAACGAGGATTTCATTTATAATGGACAGAAAAATTATAATATTTATTGCTCAGCCTGCCACACAAAAACAGGAAATGGAACAAAAAGTATTGTTTCGAGCAAAGGTTGGATTGCAAGTAATTTATTAGAAGATGTAACTTACAAAAAGTCAGACAAAGCACTTTATAATATTGTAAAAAATGGAATTAGATCAATGCCAGGTTATGGTAAAAAATTAAATAGCGAAGAAATGTGGCAAATTGTATTATATGTTCGATCATTACAAAAAATGGAACGAGCAACAAATTATGAAAAAAGATTAATTAAAAAAAGGAAATAAATCATGAGTAATGCTACTGATCGAATTTTTAAATTATTATTGTTTGCAGGTATTGGATTGCTTGGGTATTTATTTTATAACAACTATCTATTAAAAGATTTTTATATTAATTACTTGAGCGTCTATTCATTTTTTATTTCAGCTAGCATAGGTGCAGCATTTCTCATTTTATTAATGCACTTAACTAGAGGTGGATGGGGCGTAGTTGTTAAACGAGTTCCAGAGCACTTAATGAGTCTTTTACCGTTTTTTGCATTATTATTTATTCCCCTATTATTTGGACTCGATCATATTTATGAATGGCTCGATCCAGCGGTAATTGCTAAAGATTACTTAATACAAAAAAAGCTACCGTATCTTAATCTAACTTTTTTTATAATAAGGAATATTTTTTACTTTATTGTTTTTTCAGTAACAGGATACTATTATTGGAAAAAATCAGTTACTCAAGATAATGCAAAAAAAGAAGATGTAAACCAAATTACAAAAAGTCTTCAACGAAAATCACCAATTGCGTTATTGTTAATGTCTTTAGCTACATCATTTGCATCATTTGACTGGTTAATGTCTCTTTATCCACATTGGTTTTCAACAATATTCGGTATCTATTATTTTGCAGGTGCAATTGTTTTTTGCCTGGCAATCACAATAATTATTTATGAAGTTTTAAAAGATGTTGGATTATTAAAGGAATATCCAACAACAGAACATTTTCATGATCTATCAAAATTACTATATGGTTTTATCATTTTTTGGGCATATGTATCATTCTCACAATATTTTCTAACGTGGTATGCAAATATTCCAGAGTTTACACAATGGTATTATCCAAGATTAAAAGGTGAATGGAAATCTCTCTTTTATATTTTAATTATTTTTCACTTTGCATTACCGTTATTTGGATTTATGTCACGACATGTAAAAAGAAGTAAAATTGCAAGGTTAACATTTTCAACATTAATTATAATATTACATTATTTAGATATACGGTACATCATCTACCCAAACTTTACCAAAACAAATGAAATTACAAGTAATGAATATTTACTACTGTTATCATTCGGACTTATTTTTACTGGATTAATATATTCAAAAATCAGAAACAATAAGATTATACCTGTAAATGATCCTAGACTTGAAGAATCTAAACACTTGGAGAATGCACTATGAGTAACATTATGGATTATGATAAAAATGAACCCAAACACACGCCAATTATACTCTCGATAGTTATAACAATTGTTATTATTTTAATTATGACATTTGGATTAGTAATTTACTTTAAAGGATCTTTAAAGGTTCAAGAATCGCAAAATGAAATTAATACCTCAAACGCGTTTGAACTGAAAGAGTTAAGAAAATGGGAGAAAGACTACTTAAAACAAGAAAAAGACGATAAGATAAATATTGATGATGCGATATATATTACTACTCGTCGTTACAATAACTAGTTTTAGTTTTTCTTCTGAACTAAAAAAACCATACCAGTTAAGGGAAATTGGAGTTACAAATAATGTTGGTACGGTTATTTCAAAAGATATAATTTTAAGTGACAATTTCGACAAAAAAATAAATTTAAGTGACTTGGTGAATGCAAAACCAACAATAATAAATTTTGTATATTTAAACTGTCCACTTCTATGTCATTTGCATCTTGATGGTATTTTAGATGTGGTTAAAGAAAGTAAGTATCGACTTTTTGAAGATTATCAAATTGTTACAATCAGCATTGACCCAAAAGAATCAAACAAAAACCTTTCATCATATAAAGATAAATATAATTCAGAATCTAAAACAAATAACGGATGGCACTTTCTAAAAGGAGATAAACAAACCATTAAAGAGATTACAAAACAACTTGGCTACGGATATAAATATATCAAACGAACAAAAGATTATTCGCATCCAGCGGTTATATTTTTTTATAACAAAAAATTAACGAATTATATTGAAGGTGTCATGATAGATCAAAAATTCTTTGACTTTTCAATAATGACTTTAAAAGTTAATAAAAGTTTAAAAGAAAAAATAATAACTTATTGTTATTATTTTGATCCGGATTCTCAAACATATAGCATGTTAATTTTTAAGATATTAAGAATTCTATGCTTGATAACTGTTCTAATTCTAAGTATACTTATTTTTTATTCGCTTTATAAAGAAAGAATGGCAAAAAGAAAATGAAAATTATTGAAAGTTTAACCAAAAAAGGATCAGTTTATCTTCCTGAAAACATATCAGCTACATTAAATCAATTTGACATATTATTTTATGTCATTTTTTGGCTATCAGGCATATTATTAATTGGACTACTATTATTTGGTTTCTTTTTTGTTTACAGCGGTAAAAGACAACATCCTGACCAAAAGGCAAAAAAACAGATTACACATAATATAAAGTTAGAGATCATTTGGACAGTTATTCCAACGTTTATTGTTCTGATCATTTTTGTATGGGGATTTAAAGAATATTTAGTAATGAGAACAACGGTACCAAACGCTTTAGAAGTTTACGTAAAAGGTAAAAGTTGGTTCTGGGAGTTCACATATCCAAATGGCAAGAAAGCAATCGATGAACTTGTTGTACCTGTTAACCAACCAATAAAATTAATAATGAGTAGTGATGATGTATTACATAGTTTTTTCCTGCCAAATTTAAGAATCAAAAGGGATGTAATTCCGAATCGATATACAATTTTAACTTTTGAAGCAAATAAACTTGGTAATTACCGAATATTTTGTACTGAATACTGTGGAGATCAACATTCGAATATGATTGCAGTCTTAAGTGTTGTTGACTCAAACGAATATAATGACTTTTTAAAAGAAGTAGATTTTGATGACTCAATCCCACTAAGTGAAGCTGGTAAAAACATTTATACTAAAAAAGGATGCAATGCCTGTCACTCCATTGATGGTACTGATATGGTAGGACCAACTTGGAAAAATTTATATGGTGCAAAACGTGAATATACTGATGGAACCTCTGGCGTTGCAGATGAAGAATATTTAAAGGAATCTATATTATATCCTCAGAGAAAGATTGTAAAAGGATATCAGCCAGTTATGCCGTCCTATCAAGGTTTACTAGTTGATAAAGAAATTGATGCAATTATTGAATACATAAAGGAATTAAGTAAATGAAAAACTATATAACTGAAAAAAAAGGCTTAATGAGTTGGTTATTTACACTCGATCATAAACGAATTGGTATTATGTACCTTGTTGCAATATTTGCAGCATTTGCTCTTGGTGGGTTTGCAGCTTTACTTTTAAGGTTTGAGTTACTGTCACCAGATAAAATCGTTTTAACTGCTAAAGAATATAACCAAGCATTTACATTACACGGTGCGATAATGGTTTTCTTATTTATTGTTCCATCGATTCCAGCAACTTTGGGGAACTTTTTTCTCCCTCTTCAAATTGGTGCAAATGACGTTGCATTCCCAAGATTAAATTTAGCAAGTTTTCATATTTATATTCTTGGTGCTTTATTTTGTATAGCTAGTATTATTTTAGGCTCTGTTGATACAGGATGGACCTTTTATACACCATATTCAACTACAACTGATACAGCTGTAATAAGTATGGTTACAGGAGTTTTCATTCTAGGATTTTCTTCGATACTTACAGGCGTAAATTTTATCTCAACGATCCATTATTTAAGAGCACCAGGCATGGGATGGTTTAAAATGCCTTTATTTATATGGTCGTTGTATGCAACTGCAATTATCCAAGTATTAGCGACACCGGTATTAGCAATAACATTAGTCTTATTAATATTAGAAAAGGTATGGGGTATTGGAATTTTTGATCCAGCTATTGGAGGTGATCCAGTATTATTTCAGCATTTCTTCTGGTTTTATTCGCATCCAGCTGTTTATATTATGATTCTACCTGCAATGGGAGTTATGAACGAAGTTGTTACTGCATTTTGTAGAAAGAACATCTTTGGTTATGCTGCAATTGCATATTCAAGTATAGCAATCGCTATCATATCATTTCTTGTCTGGGGACATCATATGTTTACTTCTGAATCTGAAGTTGCTGCAACAGTTTTTTCATTCTTAACATTTCTTGTTGCCATACCGTCAGGGATTAAGATATTTAATTGGATAGCAACTATGTATAAAGGATCTATTGATTTAAAAACACCATTTCTTTACTTCCTAGGTTTCTTATTCTTGTTTGTTATCGGTGGATTCACAGGGATATTTTTAGGCGCCTTAGCTATTGATGTACATTTACATGATACATACTTTGTAGTTGCACACTTTCATTATGTAATGTTTGGCGGAACACTATATGCATTTTTGAGTGGCTTACATTATTGGTGGCCAAAAATGTTTGGAAAAATGTATTCAGAGAAACTAGCATTAGTATCATATTGGTTGATATTTATTGGTTTTAACATGACATTTTTTGTTCAATTTATTATGGGATCAAAAGGAATGCCAAGACGATATTATAGTTATATTGAAGAGTTCCAGATTTACCATCAGATATCAACTATTGGATCGTGGTTATTGGGTTTAGGATTTATAATCATGTTGATCTATTTAGTAAAATCGTTAAAATCAGGTGAAAAAGCGACGGATAACCCATGGGGCGCATTGACATTGGAATGGACATTACCATCACCACCTGCTTATCATGCATTTAATGAATCACCAACAGTTACCGCAGGTCCATACGATTATGATTCAGAGGAAGACCAATGAGCAATATAATTAAAAGAGAACTTCCACATTATTTTAAGGACTCCCATCAAGAATTTGAAGCATGTAAACTAGGCATGTGGGCATTTATGGCACAAGAAATTCTCTTTTTTAGTGGTTTATTTGTGGCATATGGCGTTTTTAGATATTTTCATCCAGATATGTTCTTTTATGCAAGTTCATTGTTGGATTGGAAAATGGGTTTTATTAATACAATATTTCTTATTTTAAGTAGCTTTACTATGGTAATGTCTGTTTACTATATTCAACATGGTGAAAAAGCTAAAACAATCTCGAATTTATTTGCTACATTTACTTTAGCAACAGTTTTTCTTGTCATTAAAGGATTTGAGTATAAATCAAAATTTGATCATGGATACTATCCAGGAACATTATTTACAGGAGAAGGTCCATTTGATAGCTTGCATATATTCTTTGGATTATATTTCACAATCACAGGATTGCACGCAATACACGTTATTGTTGGGATGGTACTAATTGCTTGGTTAATCTATCGTGTTTCAAAAGGGGAAGTTAATAAAGAGTATTTTACACCAGTTGAAATGGTCGGATTATATTGGCATTTTGTTGATGTAGTGTGGATCTTTTTATTCCCACTATTATATTTATTGTGAGGTATTAAAAATGGCAGGACACTTTATTATTCCAAAAAAATATTATCAATTTACATTTGTAGCTTTATTAATATTAACTGTTTTTACAGTACTAATTTCAAGAGTTGATCTTGGCATTTTAAACACACCAGTGGCTTTATTAGTTGCAATTTTTAAAGCGAGTCTAGTAGGTGCGTTTTTTATGGGTTTACGATGGGAAAAAGCAAATTTAATATTTGTATTTGGTGCGATTGCAGCAATGATTTTGTTCTTCCTCTTTACATTTGTTGATATAGCATACAGAGATGCTATAACCGAAAAAGTAGGAAAACCATATCAAATTGATTCCCCAGTTAAATTAAAATCTATGAAAGATTCAAAAAAACACTAATGTTTGGATCAACAGAATTAATTGTTATTGCACTAATTGTTTTCATACTTTTTGGAGCAAAATCTATCCCTAAGTTTGCTAAATCTATAGGTGAAGCTAGAAAAGAATTCCAAAAGGGTATTGATGAACTGAATCAAGAGCAGAAGACTTCATCAAATAATAAATCTTCAGATTCAGATAAAACCTCTTAATTAGATTACATCACACTACTAAAAAACATCTTTATTAACTTGATCCATAAAAGAACTAATTTCTTCTATTAAATCACATTTGAAAAAGCAGCAGAGTTTTAAGATTACTTAATATACATTATATGTATGTAACATATTAAATTGAAAGCATAGTTGGTTTAGTGTAATTAATAAGTATTAGATTTATGTATACATGATAGATAAAACCAATATTTAAACCAAGATTAGTATCAAATGGAAATTATACTAAGAGATATGAATCAAGTACTAAGATGAAGATAGCAGCAATATAATGGCAAATAAAAATATTGCAGCTCCTAATCCGAAAAATGGAAATGCATTGTTTGTGATTTTTAATCTGTATTGATTTAAAAGAAGATTCTTATTTATTGGAATATTGCTCATTCTTAATAAAGGAACATTAATTAAATAGATTAAAAATGATACAGAGTTAGAAAGAACGGTGACAATGGAACGAATTATACTCATTGAAATATTATTAATAAACGAATAAATGAAATCAATAAAAGAGATAAGAAATAATGTTATATACCTTAATAAACGACGATAGAGCCAATCTGTATCTAATAGAATTTTGGTTTTGAAGAATGGGAATGAGATTAATATTTTAAAAGCTAAAACAGCAAAGACTATCTTCTGTAATCCAACAATCACATTAGAAAAATACTTAATATAAATTGCTGAAAAATAAGATGGAACATATTGTAATAATTCAGATGAAAAAGGGACATGTTTGTATAATAGCGTAGGGAACAAACCAAGATAAATGCAAAAGAATGCCATAATACCTGTGGAAATCGCCATAAATGGATTAATTTTTTTAACCGTAATATAGTGGGATGGATTTTTGTAAATAAATAAAAAATAAATAAATTTACAAGCTATAAAGAGGACAACCCCAAAAGATGCTAATTCCAAAGCAAGCCATGGTCCTAAAAGATGAGCTTTTTCAACAGCTTTTAATATTACTTTTTTTGAAATAAAACCACTTGTAAATGGAAATGCAGAAATTGAAGCAACACCGATTAAAGCGAAAGTGAAGATAACAGGCATATGATTTCTTAGTCCGGATAATTCAGAATAATTCTCCTTACCAGTACGATGAATGATAGATCCAGAAGTCATCCATAAAACGGAATTGTAAATGACTCCACAAAATGCATGTAAACAAGCACCAGCAATTGCAAGCGGAGAGCCTAACCCAACTGCAAGAATCTTAAAGCCTAACTGATTAATCACACTGTATGCTAATGAACGACGGATATTATTCTCTAAGAGACCATAAATTACACCAAAAATGCCCATAATAGCACCGATGTAAATTAATAAATCAGTACCAGAAAATGTACGAATTAATAAATATAAGGCAGTTTTTGTTGTAACTGAACTTAAAATAACGCCACCCATCATTGTTGATTCTGGATATGCATCTGTTAACCATGATGAAAAAGGAACAGCAGCAGCATTAACAAGAATACCAATAAGAATTAAATATGATGAAGCTGATTGAAGAGATATTGCTTGAAGTTCAGTAGATCCAGTATGGTGAATATGTAAAATTATTCCAGCCAAAAGTACGAGCCCGCCTACTAAATGGACAATGATGTAACGTAAACCAGCTTTTTGAGCAGCAGATGTGTTTCTTAATAATATTAAAAATACTGAGCTGAGTGCCATTAATTCCCAGAAAATATATAATGAAACAAAATCATTTGAAAAAACAACTGATAACGCAGCTCCAATATAAATTAAAGCAGCGATGTATTCAGAATGTTTTGCTGTATTAAAACCATAAATAAATGCAGCTAATGCAACTAGAATAAATAAAGTACCAAAAAAGAGACTTAAGTTGTCAACATATAAGAGATGAAGATTTCCTAATAAAAAAGGAATCTCGAGCGTTGCGACTTTAGAATAATACAATTTAATAAATGCAATTATTGGGATTGAAAGAATAACAATTTTTTGAAGATTCTTTTTAACAAGAAACGTAAAAAAGCTTCCAAGAATAAAAATTAGACCAGGAGTTAAACTAAAAGTCATTTTTATAATACTCCTCATTAACTTGGATAAAGTTTGAAATTAGTTTTGTCATTAACAATAAAAAACAAGATCCTAAAAAAGCAAATATAGCGAAAAAAGAATTGATTGAGTCCAACGTAAAACCTTGTTTTGTAAAACTTGATTCTCTTTCCAAGAATAGAAAATCTAAAACAAGCAATACAACCAGTAATATATAAAAAAATAATTTAATTATCTTAGCCATTAAATGCCCCTAAAATTAATTTAGTAAACGGAGTGTAAAATAAAAATAATAGTATACTTGAAATCGCTGTTAATGTTGGTGGAATGACGCAAAACAATGGCGCTTCTTTAAACTCCTGAGCTGAATCACCTTGTTTGAAGAATGCTCGATAAACAATTGGAAAAAAATAACAAGCATTTAAAAACGAACTAATTAAATAGACAACCATAATTAATATAAGGTCTGAATCTAATGCACCAATTAACATCATCCATTTGCTAATAAATCCACCTGTTGGTGGTAATCCAGTAACGCTTAATGCACCAATAAAAAATGCTGTCATTGTAATTGGCATCTGTTTTCCGATTCCGTCTAATTGAGAAATGTTTTTCTTTTTTGTAGCTACATAAATAGCCCCAGCACAGAAAAATAATGTAATTTTACCAAAAGCATGCATAACTATGTGTAATACGCCTCCAATAAACCCCAGTTTAGAAGCAAGCCCAACACCCATAATAATATACGCTAATTGGCCTATTGTAGAAAAGGCTAAACGTCGTTTTAAACTATCTTGGTAAAGAGCAATAAGAGATGCCGTAATAACTGTAAACGCTGCAATATAACAAATAATCAAATTGAAGTCATTCAATCGAATAAGATGGTAACCATAAATTCCTGTTACAACTCTAACAATACTAAATACTCCGACTTTTACAACAGCTACAGCATGAAGTAATGAACTAACGGGTGTCGGTGCTACCATTGCACCAGGAAGCCAAGCATGTAAAGGCATTAAACCAGCTTTTCCGAATCCGTATAAAAACATTAAAAGTAATGCTAATAACAACTTAGGATTAGTATAGTCTGGAATAATCCCAGCATAATTAAAATCTAATGTCCCAGAAATTTGATAGATAAGAATCATTGCTGGTAATGCAAGACCAATAGATCCTCCAAACAAGTAAATTAAATACTTTCTGGCACCGTATTTGGCTTCCTCACCTTGATGGTGCCCTACCAACGCATAAGTTGAAATTGAAAGAAGCTCATAAAAAACATATAGAGTAAATAAGTTTGCTGAAAATGCTACTCCCATCGTAGCAAAAATGGCAACTGCGAAGCAGATAAAAAATCTAGTTTGATTCTTCTCATTGGCCCCCCTCATGTAGCCTATAGAATACATGGTTGTAATTATCCATAATGAAGAAGCGACAAAAGCAAAAATGACACTTAATTGATCATAAAAAAATGATAATGAAACTCCAGGCAAGATCGAGATTAAATTAATAATATCTCTCGCGCCACTTTCATTTAAAAACAAATTTATAACAAAAAGAAATAATGAAATTGCTGTAAGAAAACTAACTGTTTCTCGCTGATTTATATTTTTTCTAAAAACAGGTATTAATATTGCTCCTATTATTGGTATTAAAAATATGAAAAATAAACTGTATCCAAATGACATTATCTTAACCCCACCGGTATAATATTCATAATAAACTGAAGCCAAAAACTAAATGTTAAACCCAGTGCAATGATTAAACCGCTTGTGACGAGCAATGGAAGAACTAATAGAACGGGTTCTTTTTTAACTGGTAATTGTGTGTCTGTTGAATCATTGTTGTAAAATGATGTTTCAAATAACCTAAAAAATAAAAATAATGCTGTTAATGATGCTATTAATAAAGCAACGATGAACATGTAATGCCCCATTTGAAACGCACCTTTAATCAAATAAAATTTTGAGAAAAAACCAGATGTTGGCGGTATTCCTATAATTGAAGCAAAAACTACAATTAAACCTACCGTTGTATAAGGAAGGTTTTTAAATACATGATTGAAATTCGATAATTTATCAGATTTTAATAAGAACAATATGATTCCTGCAATCATAAACAATGATAACGTCATTAGTGAATCAGCAACAATATGAAAAATAGAGCCAATAATCGCATCAGGATGACCAATCCAAAGACCACCAACAATATACCCTATTTCAGCTACAACGATAAAAGTAACAGTCTTTAAAAAACTGGAATGAAATATTGCAAAAAGAGACCCTGCAATAATCGATATTGTTGCAACCCAAACCATTAATGTTTGAATATTTAGAACATGGTAAACATATTCAGGTGAAAAAACATGAAAATAAAACCGCATTAGTATGTATATACTTAGCTTTGTTCCCAATGGTGCCATTAAACACGTTGTTGAAATCGGCGCACGAGAATATACATTTGGCATCCAACTGTGTAACGGAAACAACGCCATTTTTATGAATAAACCGATATTTACAAATATAAAAGCAATTAATACAGACTTTGCAAAATAAATCATCGGCATTAATTCAAATAAATGAGCCATATTCAAGGTTCCTGTTTTTATGAATAAGTAAGCAACCCCGATTAGATAGAAGCAAGCGCCAATTGACCCAACCATTAAATAATTAAATGTTGCAAGTAAAGATTTTCTGCCCCCCAAAGCTAAAAGAGCATACGCACTAAGAGCACAGATTTCAAACAGGACATATAAATTGAACGCATCGCCAGTGATTGTGATTCCAACTAATCCTGTAATAAGTAAAAAATAAAGTGTGTAATAATGGCCTTGTTTATTTAAAGGTATTTCTATTGGCACTGATTTTAAAGAGTATATGAATGCTAAAAATGATATAACATAAATCATTAAAATCATTAATGCATTTAAATGATCTACATTATAAGCTATCCCTATTGGCGCTGGCCAATTGCCAAAGAAATACTCCACTGCACCATTTTTATTTACATGATTAAAAAGTTGAATGGCAAAATATCCCCCAGCTGAAATACCCATGCCCCCCAACCACTTTACTATATTTGGAAATTTGTGATTGAGTGCCCCCATGAATAATGCGGTAAATAAAGGGATTCCGACAACGAAAAAAGGTAGATGATTAATCATGATATTCTTTCGCCTTTTCTAAAATTTCGTCTTCATTAAATGATCCATATTCCTCATACACCTTTCGTGCAAGAGTTAAGCCTAAACCAAGAGTTGCAACACCAACAACAATTGCTGTAAGCATTAAAATCTGTGTTAATGGGTTAGCATAATCAGCTGCAACAATTGATTTATCAATCTTACTGTAATCTAAAATAGGAATTGTGCTCCCCATTTTTGCTCCCATTGATATATAAAATAAAATTATTCCTGTTTGAAATATCGCCATACCAATTAGCTTTTTAATGATGTTCTTTTTAGCTAGCATTGCCCACAAACCAAGCATCATTAAAATAATGGCAGCAATAAAATTAAAATGCATCATAGTCCTTTTTTCATACCTCCATCAGATACAAGGCTCATGTAGATTCCATACATGCCACACATTACTGTTATAGCAACACCAATTTCAACAGCTAACATACTATGTGATCTTGCCATTTTCTCTCCTGTAAATGGCAATACATTAGCCCAGGCAGAATAATCCAAAAATGCGTGTCCGAAAAAGACAGGAACTAACCCCCATCCTGCAAAAATTAAAACACCAATAGCAGCATAGGATACCATTTTTTCAACACAAAGAAATGATTTCACAAACGTCATGTTATTAGCCATTGCTAATAAAATTAAACTGGTACCAAGAATAACGCCACCCTGAAAACCGCCGCCTGGGCTGTAATGACCATGAGCGATCACGTATAAACCAAATAACTGAATGAATGGCGTCATGAATCGAGCTGCAACACGAATGATTAGACTATCATTAACTTGATCTGATTCCTCGTCTTTTTCCTCTCGACGAAGCAATGTAAAAATACCCAACATAGCAATGAATACAACAGCTGTTTCAAACATTGTGTCAAAACTTCGGTAATCTGCAAGAACTGCTGTTACTAAATTTGGTACTTTTGAATCATTATATGCTTCTTTAACATAGTAACTTGCGACCCCAGAGTTCACAGGAGCGTTTGCATCTCCCCATTCTGGCAAATCAGAAATACCTAAAAAAAGTAAATAACCAAAAAATGCACAAAGAATGCCAGAAAATATCTTTATCGACAAGTCTAAAGGATTAAATTTTATTTGCCGTGTTGTATTAAATATAACAGCAATAAAAAAGACCGTAGAAACGCCTGCTCCAACAGCAGCCTCGGTGAATGCAACATCAACAGCACCCATGCCTGTCCAAATTAAACACATTAAAAAACTATAGGCCCCAAATACCACAACAGCACTCACTAAATCCCTAATCCATAATGAAACTAGTGCTAACATGACAACCAATACAAGAAGCAATATTTCAACAGGAAGAATCATTTGCTTTTTTCTCCTTCCCAAGGTTCAACTTCAGAGTTATAACCAGCTTCAATAAGTGCATGTGTAGCTGTTGGGCTACCAATAAAAATAAAATTGATGATAAGTAGTATTTTTATGGCAGACAGCAATGTCACCTTATCAACATAATGAGCTGATTTAATTGCAAACATAGAACATGCAAATAAAATCAATATGGTAGATAGTGTATCTCCTTTACCTGCAGCATGCAGCCTTGTAAAAAAATCAGGAAATCTTAAAATACCTATGCAAGTTGCAAGAAAAAATAATAAACCTAATAACAATGAGCCAACAATTAATGCATTTAGAATTAAATTAACAACGGGATGACCACTGTAGTGTGCAGCAACTGCAAACAACAATACAACTAGACAATTGATAATCATTGACTACTCCCTTCGCTTAGGTCTGACTGAGTTTGATTATTATTCAATTCAGTTTGCACTTGTAACTTTTTATGTTTCTTAAAGTATTTAGCAGCCGCCAAAGATGCAATGAAATTGAGCAATCCATAGCCAATTGCAATATCAACAAACATTTCAATACGTTTAAAAATAATCCCCATCAAAACCAAAATAACAATTGATTTTGTCCCGATTACATTTACGGCCAATATCCGATCGATTACTGTTGGCCCAACAATAATTCGATAGAGTAAAAGAATAATCAAAACAATCAATAAAATTGCTGCATATAAAAATAAATTATCCATTTTCGCCCTTTTTATAAATTTCTAAAATACGATTTTCCATTTCGCCGGGAACTCCAGCTGCAGCTTCATCGTTTATCGCATGAACAACAAATTTATTTTGGTTAATACTTAACGTAACGGTACCCGGTGTAAGAGTAAGCGATTGAGCAAATATAAATTGAGGCACATCTCCAGAAATTTTAGTTTCAAATGAAAAGAATTTTGGTTGTAAAACTGATAAAACATTTGGATGGAAAGCAAGTTTAAAAACCTCATAATTTGCTATCACAATTTGCCAAAGCAACCAAAAGGTATACTTCTCAAAACGAATCCATTCATCTAAGCGTTGCGATAAAGGCTTTGATTGCTCTACAAATAAATGTCCTGTCCATTTAACGACAATGTACGATGAGATAACACCTAGTGTAAGATGAAAGAAATCAAACATCCCAGACCACAGCACCCAAAAAATTAACATAACAATAAAAGTGATGAAACGATTCATTATGATTAATACTATAAAATCAAATAATGAATGACAAGTCGTGAAATTGATAAAAACCATAATTATATTTTTTTTTAAAACCACATCCATAGATCTTGTTAAACAATGAAATTCAGCAAAGGATTATGATAATGTAAATTTATGATTTCTAACTTTTTAAGACTAAGTATCTATTATTCGCTTTTGACAATTTTATTTATTTCGTGTCAACCAAATCAAAAGAACAATAATAAAGACTTATTGGTGTTGCACCTTGGCGGTGAGCCTACTTATTTAAATCCAATATTATCTACCGATTCACCATCTTCTTCTGTTGAAGGCCTTGTATTTTCAGGTTTATTTCGTACCAACTCTGATTTGGAGCTAGAACCAGACTTGCTAGAATCTTATAATGTCAACTCAGAAGGGACCCATTATACATTTAAGCTTAAGAAAAATATTATGTGGCATGACGGGCAACCATTTACCTCACATGATGTAAAATTTACCTTTGATAAAATTTTGGATAAAACCACAAATACTGTTCGTCGAAGCAACTACATTTTAAATGGAACCCCAGTTATATTTAATGTGATTGATGATTATTCGATTGAAGCTATTCTTCCCCAACCGTTTGCTCCATTTTTACTTCGAATGGCAATGGGCATTTTACCAAAACATATTTTTGAAAATGAAGATATCAATAAAAGTAAATTTAATCGATCCCCTATTGGTACCGGACCTTACAAATTTAAGTCATGGCAATCTGCTCAATATATACAATTGGAACGAAACGATAATTACCATTTTACAACACCAAAAACAAAACAAATCATTATGAAAATTATCCCAGATAGCAATACTGCTTTATTGGCATTAGAAAAGGGAGAGGTTGATGAATCTGGAATCCCGGCAAAAGACTTTCATCGATACACATCATCGAAATCTATTGATATCCACCGTTATTACGATCTTGTTTATACTTACCTAGGATTTAACCTTAAACACCGTTTTTTCTCAGACCAAACTGTACGACAGGCGATTGCACATGCAATTGATAAAACTGTGATTGTTAATGGTGTTTTAAAGGACTTTGGAATTCCAGCTGACATTCCATCATCTCCTGTGTTGTGGTCATATCCGAACCAAGACCGTATACCTATATTTGAGTTTAACCCTGAAAAAGCTACTCAACTATTGGTTGATGCTGGCTTTAAACTGAACCCGCAAACAAAAATTATAGAAAAAGATGGCGTCCCATTTTCGTTTAAAATAATTACAAATAAGGGCAATAAAAATAGAGAGAAAGCAGCTCAGATTATTCAGCAAATGCTGGGCAATATAGGCATTGATGTGAAAATACAATTATTAGAGTGGAGCTCATTTATTAAAATAGTAAATGAGAATAAATCACCAAAAGATTATGATGCTGTCATTCTAGGATGGTCGTTGGGTTTGGACCCTGATGGCTATTCTATTTGGCATTCAACCCAATACCCTCAAGGATTTAATTTTATTGGATACAAGAATTCAACTGTAGATCAACTACTAGAAAAAGGACGCATCACCGTTAATCAAGCCAAACGGAAAGAAATTTATGAAACTATTTATCAAAATATAGCTAATGATATTCCATATTTATTTCTATATTTTCCTGAAACTCTTTTGGGTATAAATAAGCGAGTAAAGGGACTTTCAGAAGCTGGTCCAGCCGGGCTTATGAACCCGATTGAAAATGTTTACTTAGTAAATTAATGGGATACATTTTAAAACGAATTGCAACATCGCTCCCCTTAATTTTTGGGGTGTGCTTTTTATCTTTTTTAATTATGCAATTAGCACCTGGGGACCCAACGTTGATGTACATGGATCCAAATGTTAATGCGGAAGATTTAGAGCAAGTTCGTAAAAACCTGGGGCTAGATCAACCAATTCTTTTTCAATTTTTTTATTGGTTCAAACAACTGATTCAAGGTAATCTAGGCTATTCTTACGTTACTGGAAAACCTGTATTTGAAGCTATATTTGAACGATTACCAGCAACATTATTACTCTCCGTCTCATCTTTGATTTTAATCTTACTCATTACTTTCCCATTGGGAATTATTTGTGGTTATAAAAAAGACACTTGGGTCGATGATTCAATTACTGTATTTAGCTTTTTAGGCCTTTCTATTCCTACGTTTTGGTTAGGTTTAATGTTTATCCTATTGTTTTCAATACAGCTAAATTTATTCCCAACATCTGGGTTCTTAGACCCATTACTAATGGATGCACCTATTTTCACAAAAGGGCTAAATATCCTACAACATATGTTTCTTCCTTTAATAACTATTATTATTGGTGGTATCGCAGGTTTAATTCGATATAATCGATTTTCGATGATTAAAATATTAGCTCAAGATTACATTACATCTGCTAAAGCAAGAGGTTTAAAAAAACAGCGTATCTTATTTAAGCATGCTTTAAAAAATGCGCTTTTACCAATCATTACCATTCTTGGATTGGATCTACCGTCTTTAATTAGTGGCTCTTTTATTATTGAATATATTTTTTCCTGGCCCGGAATGGGACAACTTGGTGTTCAATCTGTTTTTCAAAGAGATTATCCAGTATTAATGGCAACAATTTTATTTTCATCATTTCTAATCATCCTCGGAAACTTATTGGCCGACATCTCATATGCATATGCTGACCCAAGAATTTCAAAAACAACCAAAAGGAAACCCAATGACTAAAAAAATCAAGTTCTCTCTTGCTTACTTAGGCTTCATCGGTATTGCAGCATTGCTCATTCCATTATTTCCTTTTGACCCAAATGAATTTAATACTTTACAAATAGGAACTCCGCAACCGCCAAGTATTTCTCATATATTTGGAACTGATGATTTAGGACGAGATTTATTACTTCGAAGCATTTATGGCGCTCGCATATCCTTAATGGTTGGGTTTGTTGCAGTTAGTATATCGTTATCCATCGGGGTTTTTATTGGGTTAATTTCTGGTTTTATTGGTGGCAGAACAGACGCTATTATTATGAGAACCATCGATGTTTTAATGGCCCTACCCACTCTATTCCTGATCCTCATGGTTCAAGTTATATTAGAGCCAAGTATTTTTAATGTCATGATTGTTATTGGGATTACATCGTGGATGGGAATGGCTCGAATCGTACGCGCAGAAGTTTTAAGTTATAAAGAGCGTACCTTTGTCACTGCTTGTAAAGCACGAGGCATATCGATGAGAACCATTCTGTTTAAGCATATATTACCTCACACTTTAAATCCTGTAATTGTTGGTGCCATGTTAGGTATGGGTGGGGCAATATTAGTGGAGTCTGTACTTAGTTTTTTAGGGTTGGGTGTTCAACCGCCTCATGCATCTTGGGGCAACATGCTGGAAAATAGCTTAGGTTTTTTAAGAGACGCACCATGGATGGCATTAATTCCTGGTATATTAATTACATTAACTGTTTTATCATTAAATTTTTTAGGAGATGGATTATGGCTTTTGCTTGATCCAAAAGCAAAGGAGAATCATGCTAAACGTTAATAATTTAGATGTAAAATTTAAACTCGATAATAACATTGTCCATGCGGTGAAAGGAATTTCTTATACTGTGCGCCCAGGGGAATCAATTGGAATTGTTGGTGAGTCTGGATCAGGAAAAAGCGTATCAGCTCTTGCCATCATGGGATTATTACCTAATACAGCAACGGTAACTGGGGAAATACTGTATAACAATACGTCTTTACTTTCTTTAAGTGAAAATGACTATCGTCTTATACGAGGAAAAAAGATTGGCTATATTTTTCAAAATCCATTAGCTGCTCTAAACCCTGTATTTACGATTGCAAATCAAATGGTCGAAACAATCATGCTTCATCATAACTATACAAAAAAAGAAGCTCGCGACTATGCAATTGAACTTCTTCATAAAGTAAAAATTGTTAACCCAGAAACACGTATTGATGATTATCCCCATCAATTCTCAATTGGGATGTGTCAACGCATTATGATTGCAATGACCTTATCGATGAAACCTGATTTCCTTATTGCAGATGAACCTACTGCAAGTTTAGATGTAACAACTCAAAAAGAAATTCTAGAGCTCATTGATGAATTAAAACATGAATATAATATGGGAATGATTTTTATTTCTCATGATTTGGCAGTTGTTGCTGAACGCTGTGACCATGTTGCTGTAATGTATCTAGGAAATATTGTTGAACAAGGGTCACCAAAGCAAATATTTACCTCCCCAAATAATAACTATACAAAATTGCTTATTGAAGCTATTCCTAAAATTCCTTTTTAAATCGTTTTTTTGACATTTGAAGAATCGAAAAATATAACCAAACTAAAACAAATAAAATAATACCCCCGATAAGCTTTATGGCATTGCCATTTATGGCAGAAACAACACCAATGATCCCGAAAAAAGCTGAAATAAAATACAATATAAGCGTTGCTTTAGGAACAGATAGTCCACGGCGAGTTAGTTGATGATGAATATGTTCCAAATCAGGATTGAATATATTTTTTCTTTTGAATAATCGCCGAACAATACTTAAGCAAATATCCATTAAAGGGATTGCGAAAATAAATGCAAATACCAAAATAGATACTGTTGACTTTAATACACCAAGTATTGAAATAATCCCAAATAAGTACCCAAGCAAAAGCGCCCCAGAATCACCTAAGAATATCTTTGCTGGATAGAAATTAAACTTTAGAAACATCCCAGTTGCACCAATGATAATACACAGTAAAAATGAAATTAATGGAGGAGATACACTTAACGAAACAAAAAATAAAACTATTGCAGTTAAAAAGGATACACCTGTGGAAAGCCCATCAATACCATCAATAATATTAAACATGTTTATAATGACTAATAGCCATATCATTGTAAAAATAAATGACCAAGTTTGATTGAAAAATATCGGATCACTGATAATAGGCAGTGCAATATATTCGATTTTAATTCCATGAAAAAATAGCCCAGTTATAATGACAGACTGACCAATAATCTTCGTTATTGGACGAATGTTAAATTTATCGTCACATAAACCAATTAAAAAGATCCCAATTGAACCAACTAAACCTACTGTAAATGGAGAAAGCTCAAATTTTGCAAACATAAAAATATTAATTAAAATAGTCATAATTAGTGCCATACCGCCTAATATTGGCGTGGGTTTTAGATGGGACTTTCGTTTTGATGGGAAATCATAAAAATTTATTTTTCTTGATAAAAAAATCGCCAACTTTGTCGCAAAAAACATCGTGCATGCACTAATAACCATCAATGTCAGATAAGTACTTATCATAAGAAACCAAGATCCTTTTTTATGCTAGCCAAGCGTTGGGTTGCTTTTTCTTTTAACGCATTACTTGATTTTGATAATTGATGCTCTAATGTTATGGGATCCGACAAAAAGCTCTCAAAACGTTGCTTTTGATTATGAAAATAAGATTGGAATGTGGCGAGTAATTCTGCTTTAGCATGGCCATACCCAATAGCGCCAGATTGGTATTTGCTTTTTAAATTACTTAATTCATTAATAGACATTAAATAAGATGATAGCTTAAACACATTGCATGATTTATCATCCAAAGGTTGCCCCATAGGAATTGAACTTGTACTTATTTTCCCAATGCGTTTTTTTAGGTCTTTTTCATCTGCAAAAATAGGCAATGTATTGTTATAATTCTTGCTCATTTTCTGTCCATCTATGCCAATAATTAATTCAGCATTCTCTTGAATAATTGGTTTTGGAAGAGGGATTTTAACCGAAAGAAATCGATTTAATCCTTTAACTATCTCAATGGCTATTTCAACATGCTGCTTTTGATCTGCACCTATTGGAATGTGTGTTGCTTCAAACAACAGAATATCTGCGGCCATTAATACAGGATAAGAGAATAATCCATGATTAATGTTTTTATCAGGATCATGATTTGCTTCAATGTTTTTACCAACGATAGATTTGTATGCATGCGCACGATTTAGAAGACCTTTTGGACAAAAGCAACTTAATATCCAATATAACTCAAAGATTTGAGGGACATCTGATTGGAAATAAAAGCAACAATTATCTAAATTTTCAAAAAAAGATAACCAAGTTGCTGCAACATGATAACGATAATTTTTCATTACTTTAGGGTCTTTAATTGTCGTAAGTGCATGGTAATCTGCAATAAAAAAATAATTGATACTTGAAGCGTGATTTTTCACAAGTTCTATTGCAGGTTTAATTGCCCCCAAATAGTTTCCTAGATGAGGTTCGCCTGTAGGCTTTATGCCAGTAAGATAAATTGGCGTTGACATACCTTTATTTAATCATTGTTTGACATTGCCCACAAATACTAATGTTAATAGTTTTAATTCAGCTAACTAAAATATTGATATGAGTCTTGCTGAAAATACTAAAATTGAGCTAATATTACGTTACATAATAAAATAATTATTGATCATAATTTATTGGAGATTTTACATGACATTGACTACACATAACCATTTAAACCACGTTGAAGACGTTGATAAAGACGTTTATGACGTTATTCGTAAAGAATTAAATCGTCAGCAAACCAGCATTGAGTTAATTGCATCTGAAAACTTTACATCAGAAGCGGTTATGCAAGCTCAAGGTTCATGCCTAACCAATAAATATGCTGAGGGCTTACCGGGTAAACGTTATTATGGCGGTTGTGAGCATGTTGACGAAGTTGAACGGCTTGCCATTGATCGTGTGTGCAAGGTTTTTGGATCTAAATTTGCAAATGTACAACCTCATTCAGGTGCACAAGCAAATGTTGCAGTCTTTACAGCGTTATTGGAGCCAGGGGATACCATTATGGGGATGGATTTATCTCATGGCGGGCATTTGACTCATGGCTCACCTGTAAATTTTTCTGGTAAGTTTTACAATGTAGTTTCTTATGGAATAAATAAAGAAACTGAACTTTTAGACTATGAGGAGCTTGAACGCCTTGCAAAAGAAAAAAAGCCAAAATTAATTATTGGTGGAGCTTCCGCTTATCCACGAATTATTGATTTTGAACGCATTGGAAAAATTGCAAAATCTGTTGGTGCTTATTTTATGGTTGATATGGCTCATATCGCAGGCCTTGTGGCTAGTGGTCATCACCCATCACCAGTTCCGCATGCAGATGTTGTAACTTCAACGACCCATAAATCACTCAGAGGACCACGTGGTGGTATAATACTCACGAATAACGAGGACCTAGCTAAGCAATTTAACAAATCTGTTTTTCCTGGAAATCAAGGTGGTCCATTAATGCATGTTATTGCAGCAAAAGCCATTTCTTTCAAACAGGCACTTGATCCATCATTCAAAACATATCAAGCTCAAGTGGTTGCTAATGCACAAGCAATGGCAAAACAATTTAATAAGTATGATTTTAAAGTATTAACTGGTGGATCAGATAATCACTTAAACTTAGTGGATCTTCGAAATAAAAACCTAACAGGAAAAGTTGCTGAAAAAGTATTGGATGACATTGGTGTAACAGCCAATAAAAATGCTGTTCCATTTGACACAGAAAGTCCTTTTGTTACATCTGGTCTTCGCTTTGGAACACCTGCTGCTACATCCAGAGGATTTAAAGAAACTGAATTTGAAACAATTGTTGATATTGTTAATCTAGTTTTATCAAACCACGAGGATAGCGCGACATTGGCAAAAGCTCGTCAAATGGTTACCGATCTTTGTGCTGAATTCCCATTATATCCGTCACTTTGATGCGAATTGGATTTCTTGGTCCTCAGGGAACATTTACTCATTTTGCTTGCAAAAAAGCGAATGAGCAACTTAAAAGTGCATGGGAACTTGTTGAATTTCAGTCATTGGATCGATTGTTTGATGCCCTTGATGATCAAACCGTTGACGCCATTTTCTCTCCTTTAGAAAATTCGATTGAAGGTCCTGTTAATCGTGTATTGGATGGGCTTATTAATCATCCTGAGTGTGAAATTTCTCATGTGTTTGATATGCCAATTCAGCAGAGCTTATTGAGTTTTAGTCGTGATATAAAGTTAGATCAGGTCAAACATATTGTCTCAATGCCTCATGCTATTGCTCAATGCTTTACATTTATAAAACATAATTGCCCACACGCAAAATTTCATCATTCATCTTCAACAGCTGGGGCTATCCCACTTGTAGATGCCTTGCAACTCCCCCGCGAATCGACTGTAATTATAGGACATCATGGCATTGTTGACTTTTTTCCAATTCATATTCGAGAAAAAAGCATTCATGATCAAAAGCATAATAAGACACAATTTTGCTTAATCCAAAAGTCAAAGTATACGAATTCACAGGAAATTCAACATGGACTAATTGCATTTTCAACACCGAAAGATAAACCAGGCAGCTTATTATCAGTTTTAGAATTATTTAAAGTGGCCAATATTAACTTAACAAAAATTTTGTCACGCCCAAAAAAATCTGAGGTAGGTGCTTATGTTTTCTTTATTGAATTTTCTATAGATTCAGCTACACTATCAAGTATTGATTTATTATCCCAAGTAAAAAGGAAATGCTTATTTTTTAAAGAGCTAGGCTATTATAGGAGTCAAGATTTAGATGATTAACCCTAAGATATTAAGAGATACTCCCGATATTATTGAACATTCTCTAATCAACCGAGGTGTAAATACAACAACGTTTAAAGAATTAAAAGACTTGGATACTTTATGGCGGAAAAAACAGCAAGAGCTTGAGGAGCTACAAGCATTACGTAATAAATCTGTTCCAAAAGGAAAACCATCTGATGAGGAGCGGGAAAAACTTTCCCAATTATCTGCAGAACTCAAAAATTTACAAAATGAGGTTTCTGAAATTAAGGATCAGCTAACCACTTTATCATTTGAAATTCCAAATATTATCCAATCTGATGCCCCCATTGGTCAGGATGAAACAGCGAATAAAATCATTCGCACAGAGGGGACTCCAACAACATTTAACTTCAAACCAAAAGCACATGATGAGCTAGCTACACAATTGAACCTGATTGATTTTGAACGAGCGACTAAAATTTCTGGATCACGCTTTGCCATCTTTAAAGGGATTGGTGCAAAACTTGAACGAGCTGTTGCAAACCTTATGATTGATACACATGTTCAATCATTTGGATACTATGAAATGTCACCACCAGTAATTATTAATACACAATCATTGCGAGGAACTGGTCAATTACCAAAATTTAGTGATGATCAATATCAATTATCGGACGACCATTGGTTGAGCCCTACTGCAGAAGTTCAACTTACGAATTTTCATTATGATGAAATACTGACTGAATCTGATCTGCCCAAAAAATATTGTGCGTTTACACAGTGCTTTCGAAAAGAAGCAGGAAGTTATGGTAAGGATATGAAAGGCCTTATTCGATTACATCAATTCAACAAAGTTGAGCTAGTTCAGTTTGTAACACCAGAAACATCAAATCGCTACCTATTGGAGCTATTATCTCATGCTGAAAAAATCCTAAAAATACTGAAACTCCCGTATCGAGTTGTAGAATTATGCAGTGGTGACATTGGGTTTTCTTCATCGAAAACATACGATATTGAAGTATGGCTTCCATCTCAAAATGAATACCGTGAAATATCTTCATGCTCTAATTTCCTTGATTTTCAAGCAAGACGATCGAAAATAAGATATAGAGACAATAATGGCGACATTCATTATGTGCATACATTGAATGGCTCTGGTCTTGCGGTGGGTCGCACAATTGCGGCAATTCTTGAAAACTTTCAAGATGAATCTGGTATAATACAACTACCTGAACCATTGCATCAATATATGGGGATGGAGGAAATAAATTATGAATAATGACTATATTGGTTTATTTAAAGCACTGGCTAACGAAGATCGCTTAAAGATTATACAATTACTAATTAAAAATGAGGAGATGTGCGCTCAAGACGTTGAAAAACATTTTTTTCTAGAACAATCCACAACCTCTCATCATTTAAATACTTTACGACGAGCAGGAATAACAAAAGCACGAAAAAAAGGTCGTAATGTATACTACTCAATCAACCACACATCTTTTTTATCATCCATAGAATCATTTAAAGATGAGATTGCTCGATGAGTAATCAACTTGATTCACACTCACCATCAGAAGAATCCGCCTATGATATTGCAACAGATCCAGAAATAACAAGTTCTGGCCTACTACCTCGAAAACAAGAACTTCATAAAAAGTTTATTGAGACATTACAAAATGTGCTTCCTCATCTTGGTAAAGACGAAAGTAAAATTGTTTCCGCTTTAATTGTTCTGGCGCTTAAACTTGAAGGGATTGTTGGGAAAGATATTTCTGATAAAGATGCAAAGTTAATTGAGGTTTTAAAAGAAATGATTGTTAACGACGAAGAAAAAAAAGACTCAGCCATGAAAATAGCTGATCGTTTAATGAAAAATAAACTTAGTTAGCTAAACTCATTAACCAAAAGCTTTAAAAACTCAATATTCCCTTGGTGAGATGGTTTTATTATCGTAAATGCCCCTAGAAACGGTTGGTTAAGTATTGCCATATCTCCAATAAAGTCGAGTATTTTATGTCGAACTAGTTCATCATTAAATCGAGGATGATTAACATAGTCTTCATCCCCTATCACCAATGCATTGTCCAAACTTCCACCTTTTGCTAAATTATTTTTCTTCAGAATTTCTATTTCATGGGTAAAACCGTATGTTCGTGCAGGTGCTATGTGGCTTTTATAGTTCTCATATGAATGCGTATAATGAAATGACATTGTTTTTACCCAATGTGCCGGATAAGAAATTACAGCATTGATTAAATAGTGATCTGCTGGAGAAGCAAAATAATAAGAACCGTTATATTCAAAATGAACGTCTTTTGTTAAAACAAAATTAGGTGATTTTTTATTCAAAGATATTACGGCTGGTTTTAAATACTCTAAAAAATTGATGGAACTGCCATCAAGTATCGGCACTTCAGATTCAGATAAGTAAATATCAATATTAGTGAGCTCTAATGCGTAACACGCCGATAGTAGATGTTCTGGGGTTTGTATAACCGCTCCATTAGATGTCAGTTGCGTTGATCGAATATGGTTAGTCGCAACCGTGCTTAAATTTACTGGAATAGTGCTATTACGAAAATTAAAATGTATTCCATTTTGAGAGGATGGGCATAATAACATTTCTACCTCTTGTCCCGAATGAATACCAATTCCTTTTATTTTTACTTCATTTGATAATGTATTCATAAAAAAAAAGCCCCTAAAAATAGGGGCCCTTTAAATTTTAAAAGTTTACTATAATTAAGCAGCTACTGGTGCGTCTACTTTGTCGTAGTCAGCCTTGCTTACGAACTTTGTTAAGTTTGTACCGTCATCGTCTTGTGCTCTGAAAGCGTAACGTACTTGAGTACCTTTAGTAGTTTCTCTTTTGTACTCAACCTTTTTAATTTCAGATTCGTTGATAGTAACTTTTTTTCTTTTCTTAACATTGTAAAATTCAATTGCCATGTTTTTACCTCCAATATTTGAGCTTATAATATCACTGTTTGAGCTTGATTACAATACTTTACCACTCAAGACTTCCAGATTGATATTCTCGGACAGTACCCTCGAAAAAATTTGTCTCGATCATATTATTTTGAGTGAAGTCATCCAACCATGGAAATGGGTTTGCTGAGTTAAATTCTTTACCCAAACCGATTGCCTCTAACCGCATATCTCCAATAAACTGAATATATTCTTTTAGCATTACAGGTGTGATCCCTAAAATACCATCATCAATGCACGACATGCCCCACTCGATTTCCATCTCAATAGCATCAACGATATTTTGACGAATTTTTGCTTTTAGTTCATCGGTCCATACTTCTGGTTGCTCTTCTTTAATTGAATTAATAATATTTACAAATAATCGTACGTGAAGATCTTCATCTCTATTGATAAATTGAATCATCTCTTTACTACCAGGCATCTTGTTATGACGACCGAAGTTATAAAACACTAAGAATGCACTGAAAAAGAAAATACCTTCGAATATTAAATTTGTTGTACATGCTTCAACGAACTCTCTGGCACCTTCAACTGTTTTCGTTGAGAAGTCAGCTCGATTAATTTTGTACATGGACTCTAAAACACGTTTATTTTTGTAAAATAAATCTTTATCTTTCCGGTATAAACCATAAATTTCTTCAGGATCTAAGCCAACCGCTTCCACCATGCAAGAATAGCTATCGACGTGTAAGCACTCTTCATAAATTTGACGAGCAACAGCCAATACAACCTCAGGCGATGTAATATGTGGCTTAATTACCTCGGATAGAGAATTAACTAGTAAGCCATCTAAGTTAGACGCAAATGCAAGCGCTCTTAAAAAACATTTCTTTTCCTGTTCTGTTAATTCGTTATTTTCCCACTGTTCTTTGTCTTTTTGGAACGAAATTTCTTCAGCAACCCAATTATTTTTTTGCATTCCTTTGAAGATCTCTCTCGCCCAAGGGTGTTTTAGTGGAGATGCTTGTAACAATCCATCATCATATCCGTTAATTATTCGTCGTTTATTGATGATGCTCTGATTACTCATTTCAGTCACTTCAGTGAATTCACCCTGAAACATTTTATTTCCTACTGGCATAGCTATGCACTCCTTCTTTTTTTATTTACCATTCAACATCAGTCAAGAAAAGGCATAATTAAGTTACGACTATTGTTTGAAGAGTATGTAACTTAATAGTACCGATCAATTGGCTTGGATTCAAATGTAAATTTTAAATTTTGTAACAATCATTATTTCAAAAAGTCTCAGCTTTTTCCATATATTTTACTAAATTTT
>JBMHDV010000025.1:0-22806 GCA_049889215.1 Candidatus Marinamargulisbacteria bacterium | reverse complement strand
GGGATCGGTGACATACTCTGCATAGGCTTCATCCAATACCACCAACGTTGTTTTACTGGTTGCATCTAATAAACGCTTGATTTCATTGTGCGGGAGCATGGTTCCAGTTGGATTGTTGGGGTTTGCGATAAAAATGATTTTCGTTTTTGGAGTGATTGCCTTAATTAATGCATCAACGCTGTAGGTGTAACCATCCATTGGTGCGGCGACATAGGTTGCCCCGGTTACTTGGGCCACGAACTTGTATTCAGAAAATGTGCAACTGGCACTTAAAATTTCATCACCAGGAGATATTAACGCTAAAGCAATGATTTGCAGTATTTCGTCACTACCATTGCCAAGAATTAATTGATTCGTACTTACATTTAAATGTTCTGCAAGGGTGTTAATGAATGGGTGGGAGTGGTAATCTGGGTAAAATTCAATCTTGCTTTGAACACTGGCATAATCTATGGCGGGGCCTAAGGGGTTTTCGTTGGATGCCAATTTAATAATTTCTGATAGCCCATATTGCTGTTGTATGGACTCAATGGATTGGCCGGGTGTGTAGGGGGTGATTTCGTTAATTTTTGGATTAAACATGGCTTAATTATACTGCAATTGTTGCTGTTGTTTTAGTCGTGATTCAGCCACAAATGCTCCAAAAGGAAGCAGTGAGGCTATAAAAACACCAATGCACCAACGTGTGGATAATGTTTTTTGAATCCAAGTTAACCCCAACACCAAGCAAAAGACCATGGTGAGACCACCGTGAATCATGCCAAGTACCATATTAACTTCTTTAATGCCAAACCCATACTTAAGTGGCATACCAATGAATAACAATAATAGAAAAGAAATCCCTTCAATTAAGGATATAAAACGCAATTGGCCAATGCTTATTTTTTTCATGATTTAATTATATCGTAGGCTGAGTTTTGTGCCTAGGGTCTTTTTGGTAAAATTTACATTTTTAAAAGGCTTTGATACATTGTGCCTATGGGTTATATTTCACAATCAAGTGGGCAATCACCACGTCTTCCTATAACGCAGAGGATTCGTCAGCGGCAGGTGCCACAACAGTTTTGTCCCATAACTCATGATCTGCTTGACCCGAATCATACAACAATAACAGTATGTGGGCACAAGTTCGATACGAATGCGTTGGATCAATGGTTAAGTGATCATGTAACTTGCCCAATTTGTCGTCATATTGTTCGTAGTATACCTGATGGTGCATCTTCTCTATTTAATGCCCCGTTGCGGGTTCGAATGCCAGTATTTGCTGGTGCAATGGGCGATCCAGAACTAATGGGCTTTGATTCATTTTATGATGGTTAATTATAAAATCATTGGTTGCCGTTGGACGGATACAGTTTCAATAATTGCGTATGCAAGTTCATCGCTTTATGCATCGGCGTTGGCCCCATGGACGATGGCTGGGAAACCAGCATCCTTTATTGTTGGCTCATCGGCAGCCAGTTGGTTGTTATTGGCACTATTGCCAGGGAATCGGTCTGCAATGACCAAATTGCTCACGTGTCAGTCGGTGGATGACATTCAAAAAGCGACATTGGTTAATATGGCCGTGGCCTTTTTTGCTTGTGCAGGTGTGGCATTTACATTGTCAGATAACCAAGCTTGCACAACAGGTGCGTATGGTATGCAGTCTGGGGCATTGTTAATGAAGCAGTGGACACAATCCCGACCATTGATGATGGTGGCCTTGTTAAGCGGCGGCGGTTTAATGGCAACCCAACATTGGTTTCAGTCCAGCGATTCTTCCGATACCTTTAATCAAATCATTATTGCTTGTCAGATGGTGAATGTTGTCAATGTGGCTTCTGAGCTTTATCAATTGTTTAATAATAATGTTCCGAGCCATCAAAAACATGCATTAACAGCGTTATTTTTAGGGATTGCTACGTTTAGTGCCTTTGCAATTACCACCCATTCTAACGGTGTAGATGAAGCTGTTAATAACGCATTATTAACCACGGCATCATTCTTGGTTTTGGGGGCAGTTGTCCGATTGGAACTATTGCCTATGTTTCCTTCACACCCCGAAACTAGAATACCGTTGCTGCCAAAATGATGATTATGTAAAATAGAAGCTCTGTGCTACTATTTCTTTGTGGCTATATCTGGAGTATTGCAGTGATACGATGTTTGGCGGATTGCATATCTGGTCGTCGTTCGCGTTATCGGCGGTATGCGGCGAAAACGATTCAAAATAAAGTTCGTTCCATGCAAGCAAAACGCCGATTTCATTTGCAACGGCAAGCGGCGATAAAAATCCAAAAAAACATCCGTGGTTTTTTGGTTCGACAGGATGCCTTGAGTTTAAAATATGATGAGTGTCCAATTTCATTTCAATTGTTATTGCCTCCAGTATCGATGGAAACCATTTGTGGGCATCGATTTCGTATTGTTGCGCTAAACCAATGGCTAAACAAGGATAATTCTTGTCCACTGTGTCGGCGTTCTCAACCTAAACAATTGCTAAAATCACTGTCGATTTAACCATTGATTTAAGGATGGTTTTGAAGATAAATAAAATTTTATAATTAAAATAGAATTAATTTGCTACTATATAGTTGTGAGAGCAATTGGAGCTTCATATTGTTAAGGTGCTTGTTTGATTTTTGCTTTGGAGGGCACTCTCAGCAAGACCATCAAGCCGCAATAAAAATTCAGTCTCAGTTTCGATTGAGGCAATCAAAAAAGAAGCGCGTATTGCAACATCATTCTGCGGTTGTTATTCAACGGCATGCCCGTGGTTTTTTAGTTCGTTATGACGCTCTATTGAATAAATATGGTGAAGATCCGATTTCCTTTAAATTGTTACTCCCATCAGTGAGTGTTACCACCCGTTGTATTCATCGGTTTCGAATATTTTCTTTAAATTATTGGTTGCACAAAGAAAATAACAGCTGTCCATTGTGTCGAACAAAAAATCCGTTAGAGCAACCATTGTTGAATCAATGATTATGTTAGCTTCTAGTCAATATTAGCCTCATTTGTTAAGCTAAGTTCATGAGTAAGCAGTTCTGGCAGGATTTGCCAAAACCCATTATTGGCCTAGCACCTATGGATGGCTATTCAGATTCGGCGTTTCGTCGTATTTGCAAGGAAGTGAATCCGAATATTGTAACAGTTACCGAATTCACATCTGCAGATGGCCTCCACTTTTCAGCAGAAAAGTTAAAGAAAAAATTGTATTTTGACCCCAGTGAACAACCTGTGATTGCTCAGATCTTTGGTAAAAATGTTGAAACATTTGTGACGGCAACCAAAGTTTGTGAAGATATGGGGTTTTCTGGGATTGATTTAAATATGGGGTGTCCATCCAAAAAAGTGGTGAAGTCAGAGCATGGCGTTGCACTACGAAAAAACCCAGACTTGGCGTGTAAACTTGTTGAAGCTGTTGCAAAAGCAACTGATTTGCCTGTTTCTGTTAAAACACGATTGGGTTGGTCCAGTGGTGATGACCTTGTTGATTTTGGGATGGCTGTTCAAAATGCGGGTGCGGATATGATTTGTATTCATGCACGTACCTATCAAGTCCCGTATAAAGTTGCTCCCCAATATGAGGAAGTCTATAACTTGAAATCAGCACTTCGTATTCCTGTGATAGGGAATGGTGGGATTGAATCTTTAGCGGATGGTGAGCGGTATTGTTCATCGTTGGATGGGTTTTACATTGGTCAGGCGACGTTTGGTAACCCTTGGATTTTTACTGGGCAAAAACCAGAACGATTTATTGATCGTTTACCTGTAATTCTAAACCATGCTAAATATCTCATTGAGCACAAAGGTGATCGAGTTGGTACGCGTGAAATACGGAAGCATTTATTGGCGTATGTTAAAGGTGTTTGGGGGGCTAAGCCCTTTAAAAAATACTTATCGACAGTGGAGTCTTACGATCAAATTAAACAAATACTGCAAGAAATTGCTGAAATGGAGTTACAATATGTTAAAGAAAACCGCACTTTACAATTTGCATAAAGAATTGGGGGCAAAATTAGTCGATTTTGCTGGTTACGAAATGCCCGTTTGGTACAAAAATGCTAAAGAGGAACATTTCTCAGTTCGACAGTCTGTTGGTATGTTTGATATCTCACACATGGGATTGGTTTATTTTCGTGGTTCAAATGCCGCTGATTTTTTACAAAAAGTATGCACGAATGATATCGATAAAACTCAACCAAATAAAATTGTATATACCATGATCTTAAACCATGAAGGTGGTATTTTGGATGATGTTATGGTTGGTTTTAATGACCGATTAAACGCATTTTTTATGATTATTAATGCATCAAATAAAGATAAAATTATGGCTTGGTTTGAGTCCAATGGGTTGGCAGAGGTGGACGTTCAACCGTGTTTTGATACCCATGGCTTAATTGCAATTCAGGGGCCAAGTGCTCAATCTTCACTCACGGGTTTATTGACCATTGATTGGGATACCCTCGGCCGTTTTCAGTCGCAGCAAATTCAGATTGATGGGGCGGATGTTCTGGTGATGCGAACGGGATATACGGGTGAAGATGGGGTAGAATTATCGGTTCCAAATGCTTCGTTGCCAGCGGTATGGAAGTTGTTGGTTGATTCAGGTGTGGCACCTTGTGGATTAGCTGCAAGAGATAGTTTGCGAATTGAATCCGGGTTACCATTGTATGGTCATGAATTGAGTGAGGATTTAACCCCATTGCAAACGCGTTATCAGTGGGTACTAAAGTGGGATACGGGGTTTATTGGTGAAGCTGCCTTGGTTGAGAAACAGGGCCATACTGATTTAATTACCATAGGGTTACGATTTTCTGACCGTTGTTTACCACGTCAGGGGTACAAAATTAAAGAAGGTGGTCACATTACGTCAGGTACTTTTTCACCCATGTTGGATGCCCCAGTAGCAATTGCAATGGTCCCTAAAACCATCCAGGTTGGGCAGCTTGTTACAGTTGATATTCGCTCAAGAGAGTTTACAGCTGAGGTTGTTTCTTTACCATTTATCTAAATATTAAAAATAATCAATGCATATATTTTTGATATAAGGGAATAACCAAAGTAGATGTTTATTAATTATTTGGGGGTTGATATAAAATGAAAAAAATTTGGTTTTTATTATTTGTGGTTTGCTTTGCAACAACAGCAACATATGCTGGAACGTCAGATTCTGCGGTTACAAGTGCAAACGTTGCCCAGCTTATTAATATTGAGCTTGAAGAGGCCAATGGTTTAGGCGATATTCGAACCGTTGATCATTCAAATGTTCATATACTCACATTGACTGTTGATAATAATGATGATGATGGCTACACACTTAATTTTCAAAGTGAAAACGGCGTCACTTATGGCACCGGTGATAACTTTGGTTATTTAATTCATACGTCAGCTTTAGATGATACAACAGCAACGCCAAATGAAGGTCAAAAACCAACCACACGGTATGAGTTATTACTTGGAGAGAGTGCAACAACGACTGAATATGGGCATGTGTCTCGACCAGATAGTCTTGTTTCAGATTGTACAACACCTGGAGAAACAGCGACAAAATTTCAGATTACAACACAATCAGGTTCTGATGTGAATTTCAATGAAGTGTCTCGTGCAACACGTTCGGGTGTATTTAATTTATGCTTAACTCAATCATCAGATATCCAATTATTTCATGGTGATTTTACTGATACCATTGTCGTATCAATTTCTGATAACTAATATAACGCTTTAAATCAATCTATTTAAGAGGCGCATATGCGCCTCTTTTTTGTTATATATGACCTTATTCTGATCGATAAAAAGGATAATGATATCATATTTAATGTTTAGTGCTTGCTGGCGACGGTTTTTTCGTGCTATTTTTGCAAGATCAGCTTTGGATGTAAGCTTGAGGTGGGGTGTTTTATTTGTGGCATTCGTAATGCTTATTTTTTGTTCAGTTCCAGTGAATGGTGCAAAAAAGTCTTTTGATGATATATTTAAGTCAGTTTTTGGTCGAGTTCCTGAAAAACAATATTTTTCCCAGCAAATGGGTTTAGTCATTGATCACGAATATGTTGCTGATGATATTCAGGTATTAGTTCCCAGTGTGGGAAGTGACTATAAAATATTTTCTTATCAGTTATTAAAGTATTTACATAAAAACCAAAAGCCTGGAACTGTAAAAGAGATCACAAAGACGGTGGATTCAGATGGCATGATTACTGTACAATCGTTATCGGATTTAGGTTATCGGGTAGTCGTTGATCGACGGGGGTTTAAAATTAATATTGAAATTCCTCCAGAATTTCGGAAAAAAATCATCTACTACATCATGGGGGAGCCTGAAGAAGACATTAAAGTGTCTGCGGCACAATTAGTTCAACCTGCTAATTTAAGCGGATACTTAAATTATTCGTTTTCAGGAAGTTATATTTCATCAAAGTTGGAGGATGCTGAAAATGGATTAGAGCCTCCGGTTGGCTCATTTTTGGGATTAGTAAAAACAAAGTCATATTCATTAAATTACGCAGGGGCTGTAGATATGGGAGCTGAGTCAAAGATTAATTTAAGTAACTTGAATTTTCAATATGACGGTGGTGAAAAGAACCAACGTGTGACGATAGGTCAGGTGTCGCCTTTAACTAAAGGTGTGGCAGGTTCGATGGCATTAATGGGACTGGGTTATACGCAAGGTCCAATATTAAACTCAATTGGCAATTTTAGCCCACAGTTTTCCCATGAGATAAAACTGGATAAGGAGAGCCAGCTAGATATATATATTAATTATAAAAAGGTTCGGACATTGAAATTAGAGGGAGGCGTGTATGAATTGAGGGGTTTTCCATTACGAACCGGGTTTAATGCCATTCGGATTGTTAAGACAACCTATTATCCAGTTGAGCCAAAGAAGATTTCAGAATTGATTGATGATGGAGAATACAATAATATTTCTGATGGTGTTATATACAAGACGGACCAAAAAGTTTCTGAATCTAAATTAGATCAATCCTTTCGCTTACATAAAACTCGACAACGATCGTCAGAGTGGTTGGTATCGAATAAAATTCCAAGAAGAGGAATTGTCATTGATGAGGATCTACCACCGCCAGATAAAAAAGTAGAGACAGAGGTTTACTTTCCATTTGCCGTTGATCCAGTTTTGTATGATCCAAAATATAATGAATTTAGTTATGGGGTAGGGTATCCCATGGGTTGGCAAGGGTTTAAGCCGACATTCTCAGATCAATTAACGCATTCATTATATGTTAAAAAGGGTCTAAATAAGTTTATTACTGCAGCCCCTTATATTCAGTTCAATAATCAACATATTTTGATGGGTAATGAAGTCTATGTTGCAACCCCATTTGGCCCGATCACGTTGGATGCGGCCTTAAAAAAAACAGAGGCAGTCCCAAGATTGGGGGGGTATTCTCGAGCATCTTTTTTAACTTACCCGTTATATAATGATCCAAAAGCATTTTTTAAATTATTAAGTTTTGGTGTTTCAACCAGTGTTCGAACTCCTCGATTTATTCCATTTGGTGTTGCTCGACCTGTGATTCACGAAAACTTACTTGTTCAATATGCAACCAGTTTGTCATATCAGTTTAGTTATCTTTTTTCTGGTACAATTCAGTTTTCAGAGACTAAGTCACTTTTAGGAAACACTGATGGCGATGTTTGGCAATTTTCAACGGTTTTTCAACGAAAACTGCCATATGGGTTTGGCATTTCAGCGTCGTATTTAAAAAGTATTGGCAAAGAGGTTGTAGAGCCTCATTTGATTACATTTAAGGTTAGTTGGTCTGGTTTGGATGGCTTATCAACCTCAGGAATGTTTAAGCAAACTGTTGGGACTAAAGATGTCCAAGTGGATGGCACGTATCAAAAAGATTTTATGGAAGATAAATTATCAACATCAACCACATTCCATAAATCATTAGAAAAACAGTCGGTGGCTTCAGCAATTCGCTACAATAATCATAATGGAACAATCTCTTATGTGGATACTGCCTTGCAAAAAGATCAGCAGTTTGGGTACGTATTTACCAATCAACGATTAAATTCAAATATTGGGTTTATTAACCGAAGTATTGAGGGAGTTCCAGTCAATGTTTTTTCGTTGAGTGCTGAGTCATCCATTGTTTTTGCGGATGGTCGTTTTGCACTATCCACACCTGTTCAAGATAGTTTTGTTGTTTTTAGTGGTGATAATTCAGTGAAAGGAAAAACTGTGTTTGTAGGAGATGAGGGGCGTCAAATTGATGGTTTTGGTCCGACAGTTCTTCCTTCCATTCGGGATCGTGTAGTTACTGATGTTGTTGCAGATATTCCTTCTTTATCAGTTGGGTCTGAGTATAAGCGACTTCATTCATTTCAACCGATTAATGTTCAGGGGTATTTGGTTGAGATGCATGTAACACCGTCTGTTTTATTAATGGCAAAGTTGGTCAGTAAAAAAGGGCGCCCCAAAAAGTATTTGCGTGGGTATATCCTTTCAGCAACAGATCCGTCCATGAAGGTGAAGTTTATTACATCACGTTCTGGAATTTTTCAGGCGCCAAACTTGAACCCTGGTCAATATCAACTAACATTTGGCAAAAAGCCATTTGAATCGATTGATATTGAAATACCTGAAGATGCTGAGGGACTATTTAAACTTGGAAAATTAAAGGTGACTAAGAAAAAAGGCGGTCGAAAAGCTGGTTCCTCTGCCTTTGCTGAGTTACAGGAACAAGCAAAAAAGAAGCGTGAGCAAGCCAAGGCGGCTCAGGTTCCACAAGTTTCAAAAATAGATTTATTGCAACAATTAATCAATGACATTATGGCAGAAAAAATTGAAGTTAATGATCTTGTAGATGTAGAAAAAAGTTCTGAACCAGTGCCAGATCGTGATTTGCAGCGCAATGATCAACGTTTGGTTGATGTAACAAACTTGTCTGGAGAAGATAAAGCACTGGCTTTGCATCAATTAAAATCTCAAATTAATCAGATTTTATTGGATGCAAACGGTGAACCCACATTAAAAGATAGTTTAGAGATTGCAGAAAAAATTAATGATTATTATCTTCGAGAATATCGTCCTCAGGTTCCAAAAACATTTATTAAGTCTCAAACACGAACAACGAATGAACAAGCGCTTTTAGAACACAAAAAACGCCGACGAGTTAAGTTGAAATCATTGAATACAATATCCTCAGAGGCTATTGATAACGCACTAGAACAACATGAAGCAAGAAAAAAGATTAGTCCCGATGCAGATCAGCCATGATTTTAGCCCCAAGTATTTTGTTTATTTTACATTTTAAAATGACCTCTGTTTCAGTATTTTCAGTTGATAGAACATTACTTTTTTTGTGTAGTAATGCATAATATTGCATTTTATTGAAAGGAATTTTGAAAATCATTTCTGTTTTAAACTGATTTAAGTTTTTTTCAATAATAGCCATGACTTTTTCTTTTGAGGTCTGATTTTTAGCTGAAATAAAGATATTACTAATTTGTTCACAGTCATGTTTTGTTACTACTGGGTCCACTGCAAGATCAATTTTATTGAATAATATAATTTCATTGTTGATGGTGATGTTCATTTGTTTTAAAACATTGTGTGACGTGAGCATTAGATCATGCCAATGTGGATTTGAACAATCGATAACATGAATAACTAAGTCTGCATAAATAACTTCTTCTAGTGTTGCTTTAAATGCATCAATTAATTGATGGGGAAGTTTTCGAATAAATCCAACCGTATCTGTAATTAAAACCTCATCGTTATTTGGCAGTTTCGTTCGTCGTGTTGTTGGGTCGAGGGTTGCAAATAATTTATCTTCTTGCAATACATTTGACTCTGTAAGGCAATGATGTAATGTAGATTTGCCAGCATTTGTGTAGCCCATTAGTGCTACGGTGAGGTAAGGAGTAATAACACGTTTTTTTCGTTGGTTTTCACGTGTTTTTTTTACTTTCTCTAAATCTTTTTTAAGTTTTTGTATTCGACGACCAATTTGTCGTCGGTCTACTTCCAACTGGGTTTCTCCTGGACCGCGTGTTCCAATTCCTCCGCCCAGTCGAGATAAATGAGTCCACATTCGACGTAATCTGGGTTGCAAATATTCCAGTTGAGCAAGTTCGATTTGAATTTGTGCCTCTTTTGTTCGTGCTCTTTGAGAAAATATATCCAATACCAGGCTGGTTCGGTCCAAGATTTTTACTTGAAGCTCATTTTCCACATGGCGTTGTTGCATTGGGGTTAGTTCATCATCAAAAATGGCAATTTCTATTTTTTTTTCTGTTATGATTTCTTTAATTTCACACAGTTTTCCTTTACCTACATACGATAATTGATTTGGTTTTTCTCTATTTTGGTAAATCGTTTCAATTACATTTATTCCTGCTGTAATTGCGAGCTCTTCTAATTCTTTGATTGAATCATTTGCACTCCAATCAGATATTGGGGTTTCAATTCCAATGCAGAGTCCTGTACTCATAAACGCTTTAACCGTTTTATTTGAGAATCATATCGATTTTCTTCAAGTCGTTGGTTTAATTGTTCATAAATTGATATGGCTGAGGTGAATTGTTTCATCTTTTCGTAATAACTAGCTAAAAGTTCATATTTCTCTATGGATACAGGAACCAATGAAATCAGTTCATATGCAGCTACCAATTTGTTTTGACTTAAATAATAATCAGCTAGTCGAATTCGAGCATTTTGATACCGTTTGATTTTTTCTTCATATTCTTTGGTAGGATTAATTCTAAAATTTGATTCAATGCTTGGTAGTCTTTCAGTGATTTTTTTATAGTGGGACATCGCTACCTCTATTTGTTTTTTTTCAAAATAAATAGCGCCAAGATTGAAGTGTGCTTCAAGCATATCATTATCATATTCAATTGTTTTTTTATAATATTTTGTTGCTTCATCAATCTTATTATATGTATATAGAAAATGTGCGAAATGTAGCGTGAAGAGTGGGTTTTTTGGGTCACTATTGGTTGCGGCTAATGCATATTTTTCAGCGTTTATTTTATCGTTAATTTGTCCATATTTATTGAATCGATCATGGTATAAGATCCCCAACCGGGCTTTATACCAGGGGTTAATATTATCAATGGATAGAAGCGTCATATATTCTTTAATAGCAAGTTCTATATATTTATTATATTTTCCTTGGGATCGATTGGCAGTGCTTTCAAAGCTTTTTGCTAATTGTAAGCGATAGTGGTTTTCCCAAGGAATTAAATTGACTGCTTTTTTGTAATTATAATTTGCCAGGTTGGGATACCCTTTTGATTGTTTAATAAATCCTTGCCGGTGATGATATTCCGCCATTATATGTTTGATTGAATTTAAAATTGTAAAAAAACTAATTAAGCAAACGCATCCAAATATCAGTGGTTTAGTTATTTTCATAGTTTACTTTTAGACCCATGCCTGCAGCAATAAATAAATAGAAGAATACAAGAGTTGCAACAACACCAAAGTTAAACATTACTTGTCCAAGGTATACTAGTGTTCCACAAATAAGTCCAATAATTAGATATTGTCTGGATTCATTCTTTTCATTGTTCATAAAAAATAAAAGCATTGTAAAACTTCCTCCAATAAAGAGAATGTAAAATGCAATAAATCCAACGATCCCCTTGGTTGCTAACGTATTCAGGTATTCATTATGCAAACGATCAGGCGTATAGTTATGCCCACCTTCTAATTTACCATATTCTGATCGGCGATATTTTGGATAGTAAAATCGTATGGTATCTAACCCTGATCCAAACAAACGATGATCATTGATCCAGGGGAACGCACTTTTCCACATGGATGTTCTTGCTGTTCCTTCAATGGCAACATTTTTATAGCTATTAATTTTTTCGCTGGCTTGTTTAATTAATAAATTGTTATTTGAGTTTGTTATTATTTTTGATTGAATGTTATTGAAAATCGTTGGGGTGATAATTAATAGGCCGATAAGCCCCATCATAATTATTTTCCATTTAAATATTGAGTTCGTAGAAAATATGTTATTTTTGTTGGTGCTTGGTTCAATAATGATTATCGAGCTGCATAGTAATATAAAGTTAATAAATTCAATGATTGAGTTGGAAATAAATTGCACATTCATCATGCAAAGCATAAATAAGGCTGATTTCAATATGGTTGTGTTTTTTTGTTTTTGTTTTAGCCATATTGATGCAAGAAGGCATCCAACTAAAATTCCACTTGATAATAATGAGTGCTGTAGATAATGGCTCAATATAATCATCATAATTATTAATATTTGTGATAACTTTTCTTTGGATGATAAGGAAAAAATCAAAACACTTACTAATATGATGATAAACGATAATAGTTGTATCTTCGTCGATATCGTATAAAGATTAAAGATGAAAAATAAATAGGTGCTAAGTGTAAAACATAGGCTTCCAAAGACTGATATTAGGAGCTCTTTTTTATTGAGATTTAAGTTTATTAGGCTTGTTAATGTAAACATTAGACCTAGGGACGCCGTAAGCCCAAGCCAAGTGGCTCTTGAATAGGATAAGAAAGTAGCATAAAGGACAAGTAAAAAACAGGTGAAAATAAGATTTAGTTTGTGTTGATAGGATGGGTTTTTATAATGATAGTAAAAGAAATAAATGATGGGTGAACCTAAGATTAGTACGTAATTAATAATCCATAGAATAGACTTATTGGTTACTGGAAATTGAAGAATAAGAATTGCAATGAGTGAGTAGTAACCAATAACAAATAGAAGTGGTTTTAAAGATATTGGCATGTGCTCTATTTTTTTAACGGTATGAAATAGTTGGCCGGCGATGACGGGGAGTGCCATTCCCATAATGGCACAATAGTGGACGGGATTATTTATGCTTCCAAACACACGTTGAGAAGGATCGAGACTCCACTGAACAATATCAATACCAAAGCTCTGAACAATTCCGTATAAGCTTGATAGCCCTGCTGCGATGATAACTGCCCACAATAGTTTTCTAATAAACTTTGCACCTGTTTTATTCGCGATAAAGTATATGAAAATAAAATAGAATGATGTTGTTATAAGTCCCTCCCATCGATCATAACTACCAAACATGCTGATAAGTATATTTTGAGAGAATATTGTTGAGAGGACATTGGTTATCCAGCTTCCGACGAGTAACGCATTAAACCACTTATTTACCTTGAAACTATAAAATAAGGTTTTGCTTCCAAGAAGTCGATCGTATGCAAATAAAATAGCCAGAAGAGCGACACAAATTTTAAAGATACCTAGCTTATTGACTTCAAAAACCGATCGAGTAGCAGTTGAAAAAATTAATGTTACACCAAAGATAATGGTATAGTTTAAACCAAGAAAAATCGATGATCCGATATTATTTTTTGATAACACGGTTCTATTATACTAACTTTTTTCTTTGAACGCTTAAAAAAATCTAAATTGTTCCGTTTAAAATATTATTGAATGTCATTTTTGTTTTTTTAATCATTTGGTCTCTGGTAAATTCTTTTTTACAGCGATCATACGCATTTTCTCCAAATGAATTTCGAAGTTTTTGATTTGTCCAAAGTTTTTGTATTGCTTCGGCTAGTTCATTGATATTGCCAGGTGACACAATCAATCCACTATAATTGTGTTTGTTAACATAAGGAACACCCGTTGGTAGATTCGTGGAAATAACAGCCTTTTTATGGATCATGGCTTCAAGTTGAACAATTCCAAATGCTTCAGATGGATGGGTTGATGGTAGGATGAAAAATTCGCAAGATTTAAAATAGCTCGTTAAAACCTCTCTTTTTTGAAATGGAAGTAGCTTTAAACGGCCAGAAGCAATTAGATCTTCAGCTCTTTTACGAATTATAGGTTCTAATGGCCCTTCTCCAATAATTATTACGTTTGCTTCACAAACTCTCATTGCTTCGATAAGTTCAATAACACCTTTGTAATAAATTAACCGTCCAACAAATAAAGCAAATGGTTGGGGTGCATCAATAGAGGGTAGGTTATTCAAATGAGTATCTGGAATTCCCAATGGTATAATGCTAACTTTCTCCAAATGATCTTTTAAGAAGGGTGAGTTCTTTGCCATATTTGGTGAAGTGACAATAATTCTGGTTGCTTTCTTTAAAAAGTGATTTAAAAATGGTCGATAGAAAAATAAAATGAATTTTTGTTTAATAATATCTGAATGCCAAGTAACAACAATCTTACCTTTAGGTGGGTTAAGTATGTAGCTAATTACAGCCAACGGATTGGGTAAATGAAAATGAAGAATGTTTCCGGGATGATTTGCGAAACCTTTTAGGAAAGCGAAGCTAATTGGTAGAGAAAAAAATCGGCCGAATGACTTATATTTAGTAACAAGAACATTATTGATATGTTCAACACATGTTTCATTTTTTGAATTGCAACAAATAACGTTTACCTTAAATGTATCTGAAATTCCTTCAGCAATATCTTTTACATGAGTTTCAACCCCACCAACCCAAGGGTGATACAGCTTATTTATTTCAATAATTTTCATTAATAATCAGATTCAATTCGTTCGATGTCATCTTCGCCTAGGTATGAACCACATTGCACTTCGATGATTTCGGAGATTTCAGATGACTTGTTTTCAATCCGATGGGAATGTCCTTTTTCAATGTAAATTGATTCATTTGGTAACAGTGTTTTTGTAGATTCATTATTTACGACATGGACTTGCCCAATGACGCACGTCCAATGTTCGCTGCGAAATTTATGTCGCTGTAATGATAGTCGACGATTTGGGTAAATAATAATACGTTTTACTTTGTATGTATCAGATTCGAATAGTATTGAGTAATACCCCCATGGGCGGTAAACAATATTTGAATGATTTAATAAGGTTTTGTTCGATTTTCCAACAGCTTCAACAACATTAAGAACATTTTTCGAAACGGTTTTTTTACCGATTAAAACAGAGTCATTAGTTTCAATCATGTAGATATCGTTAACGTCATGAAATGCAACGGTTTTTTCGGATGTTGTAAATGAGTATGTATTTGACGAGTTTACGTTTATTTGACTCTGGTTCGCGCTGGTTAGTTGTTCAAGTTCGTCAAAACAACCCACATCACTCCAATCAAATGTGTTTGGTATAACATATATATTATTCGTTTTTTCAAGGATGTCACGATCAAACGACATTGATGGTGCTAAAGTTAAGTCCACTATTCCATCCTTTTTACGATTGTTATAGGCGGTACTAATAATATTGTATGCTTCAGGTGCAATTTCTTTAAATAACTGTTTTACTAACCCTGCCTTAAAAATGAAAATTCCACTGTTCCACTTATATGTGCCTTTCTCTATATATGAAGTTGCTGTTTCAATGTTTGGTTTTTCTTTAAATTCTGAAACCATGGTTTCTTTACTATTTATGTAGCCATATTCTGTTGATGGGTATGTGGGCTGAATGCCAATTAAAACAATTCCATTTTTTTGTTGAGCTAATGCAAGCCCTGATTGTATATCGTTTTGATAATTGGTTACCGGTTGAATTAAATGATCTGCAGGCGTAACTACAATGAATTCATCATCCTTAGAATCCAAACATGATAGTAAAATGGCAGGTCCCGTGTTACGTCCGGTTGATTCTAATAAGTAGCTTACTGGTTTTGATAATTGAAGATTTTGTTCTTGAAAGGCTGCTTGGTATTGAAGCCGCTCATTTGTAATGATTAGGTGGTTGTTGCATTGATTGTTTCGAAGGATGGTGTCTTGGAATAACGATGGTCCGTCATTTAGTTGTAGAAAAGGTTTTGGGTAATTTTCTCTGGATAAAGGCCATAGTCTTTTTCCAGATCCTCCGCATATTAATACATGTTTATAAGTGATCATTTATAGATTATATCAATTGCTTTAAGTAGAAAGCTAGCCTCTACAAAAATGTTTTAAAAAAAAAATGAGAAATAGGCTTTACAAACAATAAAGTGTTTCATATACTTTTTATCACTGCTCAGATCATTGAAATGGAAAATATTGTAACTATTAAAATTAATACTCCAATTTTATTGTATTAATGTTATCTCATAAATAATTAAGTATTCTTAAGTTGCCATTCGTTAAGATATTAAGGGCATATGGGGGATATCTTGGTGCACAGTATGAAGAAGGACGTGAGCAGCTGCGATAAGCTTCGGGGAGCCGCTACAGGCGCTAATCCGGAGATTTCCGAATGGGGAAACCCGCATAGAGTCATGTCTATGCATCCTTACCTGAACACATAGGGTAAGGAGAGTAACCTGGAGAACTGAAACATCTAAGTAACCAGAGGAAAAGAAATCAATTGAGATTTCCTTAGTAGCGGCGAGCGAACGGGAAATAGCCTAAACCTTTAGTGTGTAAGCTTACAGGCGTTGCATTAAGGGTGTTGTAGGACATTCTTGGTATAGCTGTAAATGTACCGATAAGTCAGAAAATATTAGATTAGTAGAAAAAGCTGGAAAGCTTTGCCAAAGAGGGTGATAGCCCCGTACATTAAAATCTTTTATCTTATTTGAGTGATCCTAAGTACCGTCGGACACGAGAAATCCTGCGGGAATCCGGGTGGACCATCATCCAAGGCTAAATATGACTGTGTGACCGATAGCGAACAAGTACCGTGAGGGAAAGATGAAAAGAACCCCGGAAGGGGAGTGAAATAGAACATGAAACCATATGCTTACAAGCAGTCGGAGGTACATATGTACTGACGGCGTGCCTATTGAAGAATGTGCCGGCGACTTAATGTCAGTTGCAAGGTTAAGTTATTATACGGAGCCGTAGCGAAAGCGAGTCTGAATAGGGCGAAAGTAGCTGGCATTAGACCCGAAACCTAGTGATCTATCCATGGGCAGGATGAAGCGAAAGTAACATTTCGTGGAGGTCCGAACCGTTGTATGTTGAAAAATGCTCGGATGACCTGTGGATAGTGGTGAAATGCTAATCGAACTAGGAGATATCTGGCTCTCCCCGAAATGACTTTAGGGTCAGCCTTGAGATTAAGCATTGTGGAGGTAGAGCACTGTTAAGGCTAGGGGGATCACCAATCTTACCAAACCTTGGCAAACTCCGAATGCCACAATGTACTACTCAGGAGTGAGTCTTAGGGGGCTAAGCTCCTAAGACAAAAGGGAAACAACCCAGACCGTCAGTTAAGGTCCCTAATATATGCTCAGTGGGAAAGGAAGTGAAGTTGCTTAAACAGCCAGGAGGTTGGCTTAGAAGCAGCCATCCTTTAAAGAAAGCGTAATAGCTCACTGGTTTAGTGATTTTGCGCCGAAAATGTAACGGGGCTAAGCATATAACCGAAACTACGGGATTGCTTGCAATCGGTAGGGGAGCGTTCTGTACTAGGCTGAAGATAGATCGTGAGGTCTGTTGGACGAATCAGAAGTGAGAATGTCGGCATGAGTAACGAAAAGATAAGTGAGAATCTTATCCGCCGAAAACCTAAGGTTTCCTGGGGAAGGCTCGTCCGCCCAGGGTTAGTCGGTCCTAAGTCGAGGTCGAAAGGCGTAGTCGATGGACAACAGGTTAATATTCCTGTACCACTAAAAGTGCGTTATCAGCAAAGGGGTGACGCAGTAGGATAGGTCAGCCGCTTATTGGATTGCGGTTTAAGCATGTAGGAGGAAGAGAATTGGCAAATCCGTCTCTTCATAACTCTGAGATGTTATGACGAAGTGCTTGCACTGAAGTGATTGACTCCACACTGACCAGAAAAACCTCTAGTGAGTGCTTTTGGTGCCCGTACTAAAACCGACACAGGTAGGTAGGTAGAGAATACTAAGGCGCGCGAGATAACTCTCGTTAAGGAACTCTGCAAATTAGCCTCGTAACTTCGGGAGAAGAGGTGCCTAGGTAGCGTGAAGACACTTGCTGTCGGAGCGTGAATAGGTTGCAATAAAATGACTCAAACGACTGTTTATCAAAAACACAGGTCCATGCCAAACCGTAAGGTGATGTATATGGGCTGACGCCTGCCCAGTGCTGGAAGGTTAATAGGAGGTGTCAATCTTCGGATGAAGCATCGAATTGAAGCCCCAGTGAACGGCGGCCGTAACTATAACGGTCCTAAGGTAGCGAAATTCCTTGTCGGGTAAGTTCCGACCCGCACGAAAGGCGTAACGATTTGAGTACTGTCTCAACGAGAGGCTCGGTGAAATTGGAGCATGCGTGAAGATACGCATTACCTATAGCAGGACAGAAAGACCCCGTGGAGCTTTACTGTAGCTTGGCTTTGTAATTTGGTTTAATTTGTGCAGGATAGGTGGGAGACTTTGAAGCAGAATCGTCAGATTCTGTGGAGTCAACCTTGAGATACCACCCTGATTACATTGAATTACTAACTGTCGTCCGTTATCCGGAGACAAGACAGAGTCTGGTGGGCAGTTTGACTGGGGCGGTCGCCTCCTAAACAGTAACGGAGGCGCTCAAAGGTTCCCTCAAAACGGTTGGAAACCGTTTGTAGAGCGTAAGGGTATAAGGGAGCTTGACTGCAAGACCTACAAGTCGAGCAGGGACGAAAGTCGGACCTAGTGATCCGGTGACTCCGTATGGAAGGGTCATCGCTCAACGGATAAAAGTTACCCCGGGGATAACAGGCTTATCTCCCCCAAGAGTTCACATCGACGGGGAGGTTTGGCACCTCGATGTCGGCTCATCGCATCCTGGAGCTGTAGTCGGTTCCAAGGGTTGGGCTGTTCGCCCATTAAAGCGGTACGTGAGCTGGGTTCAGAACGTCGTGAGACAGTTTGGTCCATATCCGCTATAGGCGTAGGAAACTTGAGAGGGGTTGTTCCTAGTACGAGAGGACCGGAATGAACATACCTCTGGTGTACCAGTTATCGTGCCAACGGTAAACGCTGGGTAGCTACGTATGGTCGGGATAACCGCTGAAAGCATCTAAGCGGGAAGCCCACCTCAAGATAAGGTTTCCCATCCTTCGGGATTAAGATCCCTTGTAGACTACAAGGTTGATAGGCTAGGCGTGTAAGTGCAGTAATGTATTCAGCGGACTAGTACTAATAGATCGAGGTCTTAACAATGGCAGCTTAACAATACTTAATTAAGCGAATAACATTATGAGTATTAATTATATTTACAATATTTAGAGAGTATTAATCTTGGTCACTATAGCGGAAGGGGTACACCTGTTCCCATCTCGAACACAGCAGTTAAGTCTTCCAGCGCCCATGGTACTGCCGGGTTACCCTGGTGGGAGAGTCGGTCGTGGCCAAGTTTAATGCCCTCTTTTTCATTTCAATGTTCTATTTTCTTTTTATGCAAGATATTTCTTTTATAATACGATATGTATTAAGAGGAGATTATCATATGGGTCTAATAACTACGAACATTCTACCTAAATTAACATCATCCAAGAATATAATAAAACGTGATTCACGTATTACTTTTGGTAATGGTTCAGAACTTTCATTAAAAAAGATCCTGTCTAACCCAGCTCGTATTACTGAAATTATTAATAATAAATCGTTGCTTAATCAAATTATTTCAAATTCATCGCTTGTTAATAAAATATTTAAAATTCAAGTTCATTCATCATCTGATCCAATTCTTAAATTGCGTGAAAAAATAGATTATCAAGTTGCATTAAATCTAGCCCGTGATTTAGCTCCTAATCATTTCTTAACCGATGAAGAGGTTATTGAATCTCAGGAAAAACAATTGGTATTTATTGAAAAACAAAATCGTCCAGTTTCTCAATTAAATAAGCTTTCATCATCATTACAACCAGTTTTAAATCCACCTTGTCCATCTACAACATACCGTTCTTTACTCTCAACTCCTCAAACGCAGGGTTCACGCGAGGATCAATTAAATAATTATTTAGACTTGTTGCATTCGATGAAGTCTAATCAAACTGAACATTCAAGCGATGCTTTGCAAACCATTGAAACATTGAAAACAAATATTTCTCGACTTCTTGGCTTTAAACCAACGGTTCGCCCATCTGATAACATTAATTATTCGTTTAATATTCGTTCTTTAGTTGAGCCGGTTGGATTTTCTCGGGTTGAGACGTTAGGTGACGGAAATTGTTTTTTAAATTCATTTTCTTTGTTGCTATTGGATTTTGGAACCAATAATCCTGATCGACAGGGCGTTATTTTATCCATGTTAAATAACGATGTAGCAAAACAGAACGATGATTTTAATCTAACTACTGCATTGTTTAACAACAGAGATATTTCATCCTCAGATAAACAACGGCTGATTACCAGACGATTAAAGCAGTTACTTAAACAACATGTTGAGCATAACTTTGATGTTTCTCAAGACGCAAGTCATGAGATGAAAAGTCGCTTATTTAAGTTGCGCTTAACATACAATGATTTTCAAACATCTAATGATGCAATAAGGCAACGTTATTTGCATGAAATTGAACGTGATGGACAATGGTTAGGAATGGAATCAATGGACTTTGTGATGGATATGTTCGGACGCTATAACCTTAACTTCAATGGTAATAGACGAGCTAATGCCGTTAGTGTTTTTTCGTCAAATGCAACTCAAAATGATCCATCATTATCGTATGGGTTAACCAATCCCTATGGTGCTCATTGGACGTTATTAAAACAAGCTTAGTGTTTAATTAGCGCTTTTGCCGAGCTCATTTCGTAGTAAGGGACATCCAATTCAGCTAACGCTTCTGTAACACTCTTACCGTCATCTCTAAATTCATTCCGATTGGTTAATCCAATGGCGGCTGTGATGGTGCAGTTCATATCTTGCAACTGTTGGATGCAATTGATGAGCGAACCACCGGTGGTGGTAACGTCTTCTAACACACAAATGTTGCCTTTAGGTGCACCCACAAAAAAGCGGTCCTTTGGATCGCCATGCTCTTTTGGTTTTGCACGCCCCATGGCCAATGTATAGTCCCCTTTTTTAGCGTTGTTTTGTAGGGCATATTTGAACTGGGTTAAAATGCCCAATTTTGTAGCACCTTCTGCGACACCAAAAAATGTATCCGGTTGGATGTTGTGATCATTGGCGAATGCCAAGACAAAGTCAGTGAGCTCATCCATTAATTGGGCATCCTCCGCCGCTGTACGCCAATTGACGTAAATATTCGATGTTTTCCCTGACTTCAGTGTAATAGGCTCGTCAAAGGTCTTTATAATCCCATTATCTAGAACATATTGATTAAATGCATCTTGATTGAAGTTCACAAACTAAGCATAGCATGCTTGTCCTACTGGGGCTAGATTGGTGGTGGGGGCCAAAGCCCCCTGGTGTACTTAAACTAAATGCGAATCGTGTTTTGCGAGTAAATAGATAACAAATGAAAACCCAATTTTGTTGATGACGTCAGCTAGGTTGTAAGCAACGTTTAATAAATCGGCACTGCCAGTAAGGCCCATGTAATACCCAAGTGGGTAAATGGCCCAACCAATCAGGATGAAGAGTCGCAATGTTTTAAATGTGGACTTTAGTTTGGTGTGACCTGATCTGGTCATGCAATGCGCGGCTTCACCTGCAAACACTTCGTAAATAATCAGTCCCCAAAATACCATGCCAATGCCAAAGGCAACGATGGGGTCCAAAATAATGGCTTCGCCCAGGTAGCCAAACACGAGCATTCCGCAACTGTACCCAAACAACCGATGCAGTACCCCTCGGGATACATGCCCGATGGCTTTTAAAATTAGGTAGAACTCGATGCACATTAGCGGAACCGTTAGAATCCAGTCAATGTAGCGGATTTCTGTTGGTGATGCGGCTGACAATATCCAGGCAGACTTCATGTAATGATAGTGAATAGCTGCAATACCTGTGATAAGGGTGGCAATGGTGAGCGATAATTTCCACTTACCGCTAACTGAATTTCGTTCCAATAGAAAAAATGCGGTTGCAGCTAGTAGTGCCATGGCCGCTAAGAAAAAACTGAAGCCGGTTAAATCACCAACTTGCAAAAATAATTTCATAACAATCCCCCCTTATTTGATGAATACTTGTAATACCCCGTTTTAGGTGCTTTTAAACATTAATTTTGGTTTTTTATTCGATAATGGGCCTAAATATGTTGGTAACATTTTTCGTTTTCCATTCATTGTTCTAAATTCTCGTTGATTAACCCGTTTGATAAGCCGATTTAAGGTTTCATTTTTTGTCGTTAACTTTATTATAAGCGGTTTATTTTCTAATTTACAAAGCGTTCTTTTGAGCTTTATGTTTTCTTTATACGCTTTAATGAGTGGTGTTGAATCTTTAATTAATGTTGGTTTTATTTTTTTACCAATTTTTTTTGGTTGATCTATTGGAACTAGGGGGCGTCGGCAGGGCCGTATAATGGCGTTATCTTTTGTGCTACACATTCTAGTATCTTGTTTTGTAATAAATGGTTTCTTTCGATTAGGTGTAGCTGCTGTTGGTAATATAAGTGGTTTACACTCTCTTGTTACTTCATTTAATAAAACAGATAGGTTTTGTTCATTCATATGTTTAATTATGTTTTCTTTGCTTGACACGGTTTTTTTCAAACGCCAGTTTTCATGACGACGATGTTTGATTACTTGTTTTAGTTGTGCATTTTCTTGTTGCATTTCAGTTAAAACGGCGTTGTTATGCTCAGCCCACCCAATCTTTGTTATTCGTTTATTTAATTGTCCAACACACATGGATGCATTTTAAACCTTATTTTAATATATTTTAATAAATTATACATCGAAATAAATCGATGTTTTAAATTTTCCGGTGGTGGGCATAAGATGGTTATCTCAAAAAAATTGTTGGAGGAAACCCAAATGTATAACATTTATATTGATCAGGATATTATTCGTTGCGACTTAAACTTTCGATCGGAGCTATTTAACGA
>JBMHDV010000024.1:0-29682 GCA_049889215.1 Candidatus Marinamargulisbacteria bacterium | reverse complement strand
TCTGCTTTTACTTTTTGAGCTTGACCCAATTGTGTTAATTCAGTCGCTTCTAAGTTTAAACCAACTTCTTCAGAAATCACCTGACCACCCGTTAAAATAGCCAAATCTTCTAACATGGCTTTACGACGGTCACCAAATCCTGGTGCTTTAATTGCTAAGCAGTTAAACGTACCACGTAATTTATTAACAACCAATGTTGCTAACGCTTCACCTTCAATGTCTTCAGCAATAATAACCAATGGCTTATTGGCTTGAACCACTTTTTCAAGAACAGGTAAAATATCTTTAATCGCTGTGATCTTTTTATCTGTTAATAAGATAAATGCATCTTCCATGTCCGCAACCATGCGATCTTTATCAGTAACCATGTATGGTGAAATGTAGCCTTTATCAAACTGCATACCTTCAACCACTTCAAGTTCAGTATTAATCCCTTTTGATTCCTCAACAGTGATAACACCTTCTTTACCAACTTTTTCCATTGCATCAGCAATTAAGTTACCAATGGTTTCATCGTTATTCGCAGAAATAGAAGCAACTTGAGCTATTGCGTCTTTGGTTTCAACTGGCTTTGAAAACCCTTTGATTCCTTCAACAATCACGTTAACCGCTTCTTGAATACCACGCTTTAATTCCATTGGGTTGGATCCTGCAACAACGTTTTTTAAGCCTTCTTTAAAAATAGCGTGACCTAAAATTGTTGCTGACGTAGTCCCGTCACCAGCAATGTCATTGGTTTTTGATGCCACTTCTTTTAATAACTGGGCACCCATGTTTTGGAATCGGTCTTTTAACTCGATTTCTTTTGCAATGGTAACACCATCATTAGTAATGGTTGGTGATCCCCATTTTTTTTCTAACACAACGTTACGGCCTTTTGGACCCAATGTTACACGAACAGCTTCAGCAACTTGCTCAATACCGTCTGCTAGCGAACGCCATGCTTCTTCTGAGTATTTTAATTGTTTTGCACTCATATTAATCTCCTTATTATCCTTTGATTGCGAGGATGTCTGATTCTTTAATAATCAAATATTCCTTGCCACCTTCTTTAAACTCAGTGCCACCATATTTTGAAAAAATCACAATATCGCCAACTTGCGTTTGCAATGGTGTTAAATCACCTTTATCGTTGTAACGACCTTGACCAACGGCCAATACCTTACCCAATTGTGGCTTTTCTTGTGCTGCGTCTGGTAAAACAATCCCAGATGCTGTGGTTGTTTCAGCTGCTTCTTGCTCGACAATCACACGGTCAGCTAATGGTTTATATTTCATAGATATCCTCCTAATTTTAGCACTCTAAGTATTCAAGTGCTAAAGTTAATAGTATCGAACATCCGCCAGCCTCAACAAATCGATATATCTTGATACATTTAAGTTCAATCGATCCTATTTCAAAAACCACTAAAAATAAACACAATTTAACCACTAACCATCAAAATTAACGCCACCAAATCTGATCGCTCTCTTAAAAACAATGAGCAAATCAACAAAGGTCTTGTGACAATGCGATGGATCAATTAAACTATAATTAATATTGTTGCCGAGGTGGTGAAATTGGTAGACACGTTGGACTTAAAATCCAATGGACTTTAACATCCGTGCCGGTTCGAGTCCGGCCCTCGGTACCAATTAAAAGGTAAAAATAGCCCATCTAAGTAATTTTAGATTCGGTTACATATCTCTCGATATGCGCCCTCCTCTAGAAATCACTCATCTGAACTATTTTTAACACTTTCCTCAACCATCATTTGTTCTAAGCAATTTTAGATTCGGTGTCATATCTCTCGATATGCGCCCTCCTCTAGAAATCACTCATCTGAACTATTTTTAACACTTTCCACAACCATCATTTGTTCTAAGCAATTTTAGATTCGGTGTCATATCTCTCGATATGCGCTCTCCTCTAGAAATCACTCATCTGAACTATTTTTAACACTTTCCTAACCATCATTTGTTCTAAGCAATTTTAGATTCGGTGTCATATCTCTCAATATGCGCCCTCATCTACAAATCACTCATCTTAACAATTTCTTTACTCTTTTATTTTAAGCGCCTTTACAAAATCTTGGATCTAAACTGGATGAATGCGTAGAACACAATACTTTTTGTTCCTTACGGAACAGTTTATCAATTATATTCAACTTATATCTAACATCCTCTGGAATTAGACCGGAAGTAGTAACTATTCGTGCAGCATCAATTACTCCTGGCGACCCATGTGGAACTTCAGTAAGGTCAAATCTGCAGAAGTTATTGGGTGGTATTTTAAAAATAGGTGTACCATCCCGTGGCTCACATTCCAGAAATTCCGCCAGGACTAGTTCATCTTCACCTTCACCTTCATCTTCATCTTCAGATCCCTCATCCCCAGAATCGATTTGCTCACACTTATCATCTAAAATTCTTGTTCCAGCATCTATATCCTTTGATAAAACCATAAGTGTTTCAGTCGAATCCCGAATCTTTTTTGAATGAATATGAAACCCTTCAATAAGTTGTTCATCACCAGACGGGATAATCTGAAATGAAAAATAGTCATAACTTGGAGATCTCTTAGAACTTTTGATTATCTGACGCACTATGTGATTTAATAGGAAAAATTTAGTTTTATCAAAATACGCATCAACGTCTTTTTCGTTAGTTAAAGGCTCATTTAAAACCACATGATAACTTTGCTTGCCTTCAAGCGTTCCTTTCTTAATCTCAAAGTATAAGGGTGATTTTAGTTTAGCTTCAATAGCTAGTTGCGCTTCAATCTCTAGTTTAGCTTCAATATCCTCAATACTTATCCCAAAAATTTCAAGAACTTTAAAAGCTGGTGGGGGGGAGTTGTGGGCAGAAGCAAGTTCTTCTGCTAGTCCCGACATAAGATCTGTAATGCTCATTGATTTAGATCTACCAGATGGCACTCCCACAGAAGGCATAGGCATCGGTTGACAACTAGACATAACCATTGGGGAATCACTCCATGGAAGATGGAAATCACTCCATGGAAGAGTTGTGTCTGTTTCTAATTGACCAAAAATCGAAGGAGGGTTAACAAAAGAAGCAGGAGGAGGAATATGAGAATCCGTCGTTGCTGTTTGTGCACCAGCACCCTTTAATACGGCAGTTGCAGCTGTAACCCATGTAAATAATTGATATACTCCTGGTACTCTCATAATTTTCTCCTAAACGTTAATTGCTATCATACATATATTTAATAAATATTTTTAGAAGTTAAACCTTTTTTGTTAATTATTATCGCAATCTTAATCTCATAACTTCATTCTTTAATCCAAAATGGACCGTTTAAGCTTCCAATATGATCTTCTTATAATCAAAATCATAAATTAAACCGTTATATAAATCAATTCACCTCTTTTTATACATGTACAAGAACAACCCAATAAAAACTTATTCAAACACCCAGGGCCTTAATAAGAATTCCATTAAAATCAACCAGTTCAGCACCTAGTTGAGCATAAATATGTTGCTGTTCAGTTTCTGTATGGCATGGCACATACAATGTTGAGCCTGACCCAGACATAAACACATTCTCATCCAGTACGTTAGATACTTTGTCATATAACTGGGCCAATTCTGGCGCAATCATCATAGCTGCATTTAACAAGCGATTATGCCCCACCTTTTTTAACACCTCATCTGTAATAGTTTCCAGATCATCAAATTCACCAGCGGAATCCAAAGCCCCATATACCCCACCTGTCGAACAGTGAATATTCGGTAAAATTAAGACAAAATACGGGCAATCAATCAACGACTGATTGGGGATAATTTCCTCACCAGTAGCAGCAACTTTGGCTTGCCCACCATAAAGAAAAAACGGCACATCAGATCCAATCCCCTGAGCAATATCAGCCATTTGGCTTACGCTCATATTTAATGACTCCAAATCATTTAATGCCTTAAGTAACGTGGCCGCATTACTACTACCACCACCTAAGCCTGCACCTGAAGGAATATTTTTTTTAATTGTTACTGTCCAGAATGATTGCAATTGATCTGCCAAAGCATCTAATACTGCAGTGCATGTATTTTCTGCTGGTACATCCAACCCATCAAACTCAACAACATGTTGATCTAACATTGATGGTGTAACTTGAATCACATCGTGCAAATCAATGGTTTGAAACACGGATAATAACGGATGTAGGCCCACTGCATTTGGTGGGCCTACATAAAGATTTAGATTAAGTTTTGCGTAAGATAAAAACGTATGCAATTACAGGTTTTCAATAGACCGCTCAATTTTAACGGTTTCTTTACCGCCATCAAGCAATTGCTTATATTTATCAGCACGCTTTTGTGACAATAACTCGTTACTGATTCGTTGATACACACTTTCCAATGATTGTTTTGGTTGCATGCGTGTCTCATTCAATTGAATAATGTGATACCCATATTGAGTTTTTACTATTTTAGATACAGGCCGCTTTTTAGTTAGATTAAATGCCGCGTTAGCAAATTCAGGGACCAAATCACTCTTACGAACCCACCCCAGCTGACCACCATTATTTTTAGATGGATCAATTGAAAACTCTCGTGCAAGAGCATCGAACTTACCACCTTTATTGATTCGTGATTGAACTTTTTTAGCATCAGAGCGTTTCTCAACAAGAATATGACTTAAATTTCTAGCTTCAAAAGCGTCAAAGACTTGTGAATTTTCTTGATAATAAGTCTCAACTTCCGCACGAGTAACCTCAGCAGCATTGACAACATTTTGCTCAATAAAATATTCAATCAAAACATCACGCTTTAATTTTTTAACCAATTCTTTATAGTCCTTTTCGCGATGCAAACCATCTTTTTTAGCCAATTGAAAAATAATCTCTTGATCAATTAACTGATCTAAGAAACGAACTTTATTTTCCTTTTTTTCAAAAAATGCTTTTCGTTGCGGATCCAACTTATCAATTTTTGAATTGATGTCATCCACTGAGTAAATTGTTTTCCCAACTTTTGCAATTACTTTGGTTTGATCAACCTTATTTAAACAACCTGCAACTGCCACAAGCACCATTAAACATAAAACTTTTTTCATTTTCTTCCCCTTTAATTTAAAGTGATTATTTTAAATGTATCAAAATTCAAATTTGAAACTCAATACTTTTTTTCAATTTGACAGATAAGATCTTTTTTCAAATAATATTTATATGGTGAATATCAACACATCAGGAGCTCAATCAGGCCGAGACTTTTCTTATGGTGCTTCCCCAACTTACCCAGAAACTTTTTTTGAGTTATATGAACGAACTCTTGCAAGAATTGATGTGATTCTTACAATTAAAGACCAAACTTCGTTTAATATAGAATTGAATAAGTTACGTAAAGATCTTCAAAAATTGATTAACGATCATTTTAAAACATCAATTTCACAACGAAAATCACAAGCACTATACCAAGCAAGTGCTGAAAAACACGAAATACAGTTGGCTAAACTCTCAAAAAAATTAAAGGTGGCCGCATGAAACTCATTGATTATTCTTATGATGACCAAGACTATTTTACAGAAACGTTTCTTAACCGCTGTAAAAAGTTAAATCAACGTGTGGAGTCAGACGCAGCTTCAGACAAACCTAACGTAGATGCTTTTTTGTTATCTCAAATGCAAATTAATCACTAAATCTCTAAGTTTAAACCCAGAACTGTATTTAATTCTTTAGAAATCTCACCAGCTAAAACTGAAGGGATTTTTTTTACAAAAAATGCCTTGGCTTCATCTTGCTTATCTTTATTTAAACAACCATTTTTAACCAAATAGGTGAAGGCTGACTTTACAACTTTATCAGAAACTTTTAACGTCGTTTCCTCGATACTAGTTTTAATATCAGAAATAAACTGCTCTTCATTTTTTGATGTTGTTTCCATAAGGCAATAATAGGTGATTTTTTTTATTTTCTCAATGATTATGTGAATGAAAAAATAAAGTTTAAGTCATTCTACCCAAAGCAACCTTCACCTGCTGATTTGAATCAAAGAAAGTTTTAGAGACGCGAATTAAGTCATCATAGGAAATGGCATCTAATTTTGCCTGAATATCAGCCAATGACGACATGCCTGTATTGTAAATCAACTGACGACCCAACCAATTGGCCCAAGCTGACGACCCTTCAAGGTTAATGATAATATTCCCCTTTAACTGACGGTAGGTTCTTTCAAATTCTTCTCTTTGAATATTGGTATCCTGTAACTTCTTAAATTCATTCTCTATGCAAGCTTCTGCTTCTTGTCGTTTTTCAATTGCTGTTCCAGCATACACAAGAACCGCACCCGTTCGGTGAAAACAATTTTGCGTACAGTAAATTGAATACGCCAACCCTTTTTGCTCCCGAACAGACTGAAACAAACGTGAACTCATCGAACCACCCATTAATGTTGTTAGCATGGTCAAAACATAACGATCACTATGATTATAATCCAAACCAGGAAACCCGTAACATAAATGCATTTGCTCAAGATCTTTATCCACATTTAGTGACTTTGCTGAAAACGCGATATCATCGTTCGTTAATGACGCGTTATTTTCAAATGAAAATGGAATATCAGATACAAATTGAGATATAAATGATTGGGTTTTGTCATCCTCAGGCAACGCCCCAGCAACAACACAGCTAATGTTTTTTGGATTAAAGTAACGTTTGTAATACGCCGCTAAGATATCAGGCGAAAACCGACCAATGGTTTTGGCGGTTCCCAAAATAGGTTTACCTAAAAATGCATTATCAAACAGCTGCTCATTTAATACATCAATAATTTTTTCATCCGGTGTATCTTCGTACATATTGATCTCTTCACCAATGATGGACTTCTCTAGCTCAATATTGTCATGCAATAGCTGGGAGTGAAATACAATATCAAATAATATATCCGCACCTTCTGCCAAACACTCTGGCAAAACAGTAATAAAATAACACGTAAACTCTTTACTGGTATACGCATTAATCTGAGCTCCCAACGCGTCCACCTCTTTGGTTATTTGATATGCAGAGCGTCGTTTCGTACCACGAAAACACATGTGCTCAAGAAAGTGAGAAATCCCAGTTTCTTGATCCAATTCGTAAGGTAATCCAGCTTTTAAGAATATACTCAGTGTCACTGAGCTAGCTGAGGGAAGTGAATGGAGGACTGTTGTCACTCCATTCACATCAAATTGTTTCATTCAGATTAATCTAAAACGCGTGCGACGTTTACACGACCCTGACGATCGATTTCCATGACCTTTACTTTAACTGGATCACCAACACTAAAGTAGTCTTCAACTTTTTCAACACGCTCTTTTGCAATTTTTGAAATATGAAGCAAGGCTTCTTTTCCAGGCAATAATTCGACAAAGGCGCCAAAATTCATAATCTTAACAACCTTACCATCATAAACTTCACCTTTTTCTACATCTTTAACCAAATCTTGGATGACTTGTCTTGCTGCATTAATAATATCTGAGTTTTTACCCGAAATACTCACTTCACCTTTGTCACCATCAACAACATAAACAACCGCTTTGGTGTCTTCTTCAATCTTTTTAATCTGCTTACCACCAGGTCCAATCAACAAACCAACTTTATCTGGCTTGATCATTATCGTCTCAACTTTTGGCGCACGATCAGTAACAGAAGCACGAGGTGCGTCAATTACTTCATTCATTTTATCTAAGATGTGAAAACGACCCGCTTTGGCCTGTGTTAAGGCATCGACTAAAATCTCTTTTGATAAACCTTCGATTTTAATGTCCAACTGAAGTGCGGTAATTCCTTTTGATGTACCAGCCACTTTGAAATCCATATCACCGTAATGATCTTCCAACCCTTGAATGTCTGACAAAATGGTATACTGACCAGCATCATCCATTAATAGTCCCATCGCAATACCAGATACCTGACCTTTAATTGGAACACCACTGGACATTAACGATAAACTACCGGAACACACTGACGCCATGGATGACGATCCGTTGGACTCTAAGATTTCAGAAACCAAACGAATCACATAAGGAAAGTCTTCACGACTTGGGATTACCGGCTCAAGTGCACGTTGTGCCAATTGGCCATGCCCAAGCTCACGACGACCTGTACGTAAAAAGCCACACTCACCGACTGAGTAAGGTGGGAAGTTATAGTGAAAGTAAAACGACTCAGATACTTGTTCACCAAAGGCATCAGAATTTTGCTCGTCACCATCCGTACCCAATGTAATCACCCCTAAGCTTTGTGTTTCACCACGGGTAAATACACTTGATCCATGCACCGCAGGCAATAAATCAATATCGATATTGATGTCTCGAATCTCATCTGTTTTACGACCGTCAGGACGGACCTTCTTTTCGATAATTGAGTGACGAATATGTTTCTTTTTTAATTTTTGAAAAACAACACCAACGGACTCATTCAAATCATCATCATCTTCAGATCCGAATTCAGCGGTTACATCCGCTTCAATTTGAGCTAAAAAGTCATCCACTTGTTGTTTGTTTCCATCCACTAAGTTATCCGCAATTTTAGAGCCTAAAAATGCGTCAATTTTGGCTGTCAATTCAGAATAGTCTGGACCAGCAGGTACTTGATATTTTGCTTTATTAACTTTAGCTGCTAAATCTTCTTGCAATTGAATGGTTGCTTTCAACGCATCATGACCAACAGTGATTGCGTCAATAATACGCTCTTCTGTTAACTCTTTTGCACCGGACTCAATCATTAATACGGCATCATTGGTTCCCGCAACAACCATATCCAAACTGGATGTTTCCATTTGCTCATGAGTTGGGTTAACAACCAAATCATGATTCACGTCACCAATTAATGATGCACCAACAAACTTGTTCATTGGAATGTCCGACACTGCAACTGCAGCTGAAGCAGCAACAATTGCCAAATGCTCAATCGGAAACGATTCATCTAAGGAGAGCAATGTGATAATTACTTGTACTTCATTATAAAAATCCTTTGGAAAACAAGGACGTAACGGACGATCAATTAAACGAGAAATGAGGGTCGCATTTTTAGATGGGCGCGCTTCACGCTTGATGTAGCCACCGGCAAATTTACCAGCTGCATAATATTTCTCAACAAATTCAACAGTGAGTGGAAAAAAATCTGCACCTTCTCTAGGCTCTTTTGCCATGGTCGCTGTGGCCAACAATACAGTTTCACCACAACGTAAAACAACGGCACCATTGGCTTGTTTTGCTAATGACCCTGTTTCTAATGTAATCTCTCTACCTTGTATATTTCCTGTTACTTGATGCATGATTCTTCCTTACAGTGTTGCTAGATTATTGAGCAACTTTTAATTTCAATTCTTTTGATACACGAATGTATTCGTCGTAATTTTTGCGTTTCAAGTAGCTTAATAAGCGACGACGCAAGCCAACCAGGTTTAATAAACCACGACGAGAATGGTTGTCTTTTTTGTGCTTTTTTAAATGTTCGACCAAATAGTTGATTCTGTCTGTAATCAACGCGATCTGAACTTGAGATGATCCTGTATCAGTATCATGAGTTTTGAATTTTTTTATTGCTGTTTGTTTCTTTTCTTTATCGTAGGCATTTGCCATGATTTCCTCCTTAGATTCTGGTCATTTTATCACACACACACAACTTGAACAATTACCATTTACATATTAACCTTTTTAATTAATGAAACACGAATACACCCCTCTAAAAAATGAAGAATCTTTACTTAATGATTGGAAGAACAGCACCCAATCAAACACAACTTCAACAAAAGAAAAAAAATACATCTTAGAAATGTTCCCTTATCCGTCTGGGCATTTGCACATGGGACACGTTCGGAATTATTCAATTGGGGATGTTCAAGCGCGCTATTATCGCATGAAAGGCTTTGATGTTATTTACCCTATGGGTTTTGATAGTTTTGGATTACCGGCAGAAAATGCTGCCATTAAAAACAATGTTAACCCACTAAATTGGACTGAGAAAAACATTGAGCACATGAAGTCACAGCTGGTTCGAATGGGCTTGAGCTATGATTGGTCAACGGAAGTATCCACATCAAGATCGTCGTACTATCACTGGAACCAATGGTTGTTTAAAAAACTTTACGATGCCGGTTTAATATACCGAAAAAAAGGGTTTGTTAATTGGGATCCCGTCGACCAAACAGTACTTGCAAATGAGCAAGTCATTGATGGAAAAGGCTGGCGATCAGGTGCCGCCATTGAAAAACGAGAAATCGCCCAATGGTACATTCGAATCACCAATTATGCAGAAGAACTATTGACTGAACTGGATAACCTTACTGAATGGCCAGAGCGTGTGAAAAATATGCAACGTCAATGGATTGGAAAAAACAATGGCACAGTGATTACATTTGATATTGTAACTCCTGATAAAACCGACATTCAACCACTGGATGTGTTCACCACGCGACCAGATACGTTAATGGGTGCGACCTATGTCTCTATTGCCCCTGAACATGACCAGTTGCAGGCGTTACTTAGCCAATCCCCAAATGCCACTGACTGCCAAGACTATATTCAAACGTCACTTAAAAAAGATGTGGCTGATAGAAGTGATCAAAATAAGGAAAAAACCGGTGTAAACACAGGTCTTTTTGCCCGCCATCCCATCACCAATGAACATGTGCCATTATTTATAGCGGATTACGTTTTAACGGATTATGGCACCGGTGCAGTGATGGCTGTACCTGCTCATGATACACGAGATCATGCGTTTGCTAAAAAATACAACCTACCCATTATTCAAGTCATTGAAAGTGCCTCTGGCGATGAAAATGTGATGACGGAAGCTTACACAGACGATGGAATTCTAATTCAGTCAGGCGAATTTACGGGCTTAGCGAATAATGATGCAAAAACGGCCATTACCAATCATTTAAATAAAATCAATAAAGGTCGCCAAGAACCCCAGTACAAATTAAGGGATTGGTTAATCTCACGACAACGTTATTGGGGCACCCCCATTCCAATTGTCTATGATGAAAACAATGCCCCCCACCCTGTTGACGAAGCGGATTTACCTGTAACTTTACCGACCGATGTTCACTTTAGCGATCAAGGCAACCCCATTGAAAGCTCACCAACATTTAAAACTATGACCAAAGAGGATCAAACATTAACCAGAGAAACCGATACCATGGACACTTTCTTTGATTCATCGTGGTACTTTATGCGTTATTTGGATGCAAACAATACCAACGCACCATTTAATAAGGATGCCATCAACAAGTATCTGCCTGTTGATTTCTACATCGGTGGCATCGAACATGCCTGCCTGCATCTATTATATGCACGATTCTTTACGAAAGCATTACGTGACATGGGCTTGCATGATATTTCTGAACCATTTAAAAAACTCATCTGCCAAGGCATGGTCTTAAAAGATGGGGCAAAAATGTCGAAATCACTTGGCAATACTGTGGACCCCGCATCCATTATTGAAAAATATGGTGCAGACACCGCTCGAATCTTTATTTTATTTGGCGCACCGGTTGAAAAGGACCTTGAATGGTCTGCCGAAGGGGTGGATGGGTCGTTTCGATTTTTAAAGCGCTTTCACAATGCCGTGTGCAACTTTACTGATTTGCCATTAAAAGCTGGTGAAGATGCAAACTTAACCAAAGCACTTCATAAGGTCATCAAAAAAATGACCAGTGATATTGAACAGTTTCAGTTTAATACGGCCATTAGTCAGTTAATGGAGTTACTAAATACCATCCAAAAAATTGGCACCACCAAAGAGGTTGCCATTACCATGACAAAACTCATTGCGCCGTTTGCGCCATTCCTGGCCGAAGATTGCTGGGCGAAACTGACGCAAGAGGGAAGTGTTCACAACACTGAATGGCCCATATTTGATGATGCATTAACCATTGACGACGAAATCGTTATGGTGGTTCAAGTGAACGGAAAAGTACGCGATAAATTACAGATTGCTCGTACAATTTCTGAAGATGAGTTAAAATCATTGGCATTGCAACAAGACAGCGTCAAAAAGCATGTTAGTGAAAAAGAAATCGTTAAGACCATTGTGGTTAAAGAACGATTGATTAATTTTGTAGTAAAATAAAACCGAGGTGACTAGTGTTTAATAAAGTATTAATTGCAAATCGTGGAGAAATCGCCACTCGAATTATTCGAGCATGTCAAGAATTATCCATAAAAACTGTGGCTGTATTTTCATCGGCTGATGAATTTAGCTTGCACGTTAAATTAGCAGATGAAGCCGTCTGTATTGGACCAGCTGCTCCAAAAGAAAGCTATTTAAATATAAAATCAATAATTTCTGCCGCTGAGTTAACCGGGGCAGAAGCCATCCACCCTGGCTACGGCTTCTTGGCTGAAAACGAAGCATTTTCACAAATGTGTGCCGACCATAATATTGCCTTTATTGGTGCTACACCAAGCAATATTTCTAGAATGGGTGACAAAAACACCGCCAGAGACACCATGAAAGCCGCTGGCGTACCAATCGTACCTGGATCAGACGGTTTAATTGAATCCGAAGATCATTTACGGCAAGTTGCTAATGACATTGGTTACCCTATCATTATTAAAGCAACTGCAGGCGGTGGCGGAAAAGGCATGCGTGTTGTTGAAGAGGAATCTGAGCTTATTAATGCGTATCAAATGGCATCAAATGAAGCCAGTGCAGCATTTGGCAATGGCGCTGTGTATGTTGAAAAGTTTGTAAAAAACCCTCGCCACATTGAGATTCAAGTATTATCAGACCCAAACGGCAATGCCGTGCATTTATTTGAACGTGATTGTTCGATTCAACGTCGTCATCAAAAATTGGTTGAGGAAAGCCCATCGCCATTTATTAGTGATGATGTGCGTCAAGCCATGGCCGACGCCGCCATTAAAGCTGCAAAATCGATTAACTACCGGGGCGCTGGTACAATCGAGTTTATTGTGGATGACCAACAAAACTTTTACTTTATGGAAATGAATACCCGTATTCAAGTTGAACACCCAGTCACTGAATGCATTACTGGAACAGACTTAATCAAAGAGCAAATCAAAATTGCCGCCACCAACCAATGCAACATGGATCAAGCCAAGATTTACCAGACTGGCCATGCCATTGAATTTAGAATCAATGCAGAAGATCCCGATCGTGACTTTTTACCAATGCCAGGTACGTTGGAATTATTCTTACCCCCAGGCGGGCCAGGAATTCGAGTGGATAGTCACTGCTACCCAGGGTATAAGGTTCCACCAAACTATGATTCATTATTGGCGAAACTGATTGTTTGGGCGCCTACCCGCCAAGAATGCATTGACCGTGCGAAACGTGCTCTAAACGAATTTATTGTGGACGGTGTCAAAACCACCATCCCATTCCACTTAAAAGTATTGGATCACCCAGAGTTTATCAACGGAAATGTAACCACAAAATTTATTGACGAGCATTTTTTAAAACCAACCCATGTCTAAACGATCAAACAGCCGTAAACTGGCCATGCGAATGCTCTACCAATTGGACATTCGTCAATTGGAGTTGGCGACCATTTTTAACGATCTAGAAAAAGATAAGTATGCCGAAGAAACAATAGACTGGGCATTTGAGCTGGCATCGATTACCAATACAAATTTGAACGATATTGATGGCCATATTGCAAAATTAAGTATTGATTGGGAATCCGATCGAATCAATCATATCGATAAAGCACTCTTACGCATGGGCATGGCTGAAATCAATTACATTGGGACGCCTTACCAAGTGGTGATTAACGAAATACTGGAACTATCCAAGGAATACTCCACAGAAGAATCGGCCAAATTTATTAACGGAATTTTAGATAAGTTCGTAAAAGAAACATGTTCACCGGACTAATTAAAGACGTTGGCCGGATTAGCGACATTACCGACCTTGGCAACGGTAAAGAGGCCATCATTGAATGTTCGAACGAATTTAGCACAGACATCGCCATTGGCGATAGCATCAGCATTAATGGCGTGTGCAGTACCGCCATATCGAAAACACCCACCAGTTTTACTGTTCAGTTTTTAGAAGAAACATTAAATAAAACCACCATGGGAAGCATTACTGCAACTACCAAGGTAAATTTGGAACCTTGCCTAACCCTTCAAACCAAATTGGGTGGGCATTTGGTATCCGGGCACGTGGACGACAAAGGAACAATTCAATCCATCAACAATGATGGCGAATGGGCCGTCATTTCCATTGAATACAACTCTCGATTTGCGCCATTTTTAATCCCCAAAGGATCCATAGCTATTGATGGCATTAGTTTAACCGTGGTGGATTTAACCAACACGACATTCACCTGCCACTTGATTCCCCATACGCTCAGCCATACCAACTTGCATACGAAATCTCCGGGCGACCATATCAACTTGGAATTTGATCAAGTGGGAAAATATTTGTACCGATTTAATGAATTAGGACAGGATACAATCCCAACACAAACCAATAACACGCATCATTAACACAGAAAAAACCATTCAAGAGTATCAATGGTTTTCATGTGTTACTAACTGGGAAGTTCAGCGGCAGTAGTCATACCCAGCATAGCAATGTCTGGATGAGTTAATAGTTGAGCAATGATACGATCGTCTTTAATGGTAGCCACATCATCCTCAAAGTAATTGAGCAGATCTCCCATTTCAAAATCAGCTGCCCCATCAAGCTTAGCTTTACGCGCTAAATCCAGATAAAAACTAATTCTTCGATCGTTATTTAATTCTTCAGACTCAAATAAACCTTTTAAATATAATCGAACATGCGCCATAATCGTTTTAGGCGTATACACCTTGGCCAACTCACGATAAAACCGTAATTTAAGCGTCCCAGGCCAAAATTCAGCCGCAAAAGAAGGGGGGATGTCTTGATTTTTTGAATACCATTCATTGCGTATGATTTGGTTGAGATCTTCAAAGAACCCAATTTGCTCATGCGCGACCTTTGTTTTTAGAATTTGGCATTGTATTAATTCCTCAGACAAGGCATCTTGTTTATTCGCCAAAACATACAACTCTTTATCTGTTAACGGAACTTTAGTAATATCAAAAATATAGGTGTTAAAAATAGTTTGGTTTAGGACATCTATAAACTGTTTTTTATCAGCATCCGATAGCGGAAATATAACGTCCCCAGGGCATAACAACTCTGTATCACGCGTGATATTTACAAACATTGAATTGATTACCTGCTCAACTTGATTATCTCTAAATTGATGAACACACGCCTTAAGTTGATCTGCTAAACTAAGATCCGTCACATGCCGTTCACCCATCGTTCGACGAACAACCTGTTCTGCAACAGACAACATTTTTGCACCACAATTCGAATCCAATGACTCGTACCCACTGCCCCCTAATGGACTGCCTTCTAATAATTGATGAATAATCACCGATTTTTGATCTGGATCCATCGCATTGAAGACCTGTTCAAATCTAGTAAACGCATCAGAAAATTTTTTAGACATATGGGCAACTATTTTTTCAATATAATCAATGGCCATTTGACGATGGTAATGAACCTTATCACCTTCTTTTGGTTTATAATCAGACTCAGTAGAATACTTTGTTTTTTTCCCTTCATTATCGACAACGTAAATGGTTGTTTCATCACCAAACATTGACTGAACATAACTCTTTATCGAAGAGTCACCCGACACTGGCTCAGGAGCTGGATGCAACGTCTGCTGAACTTGAGCCCCATCAGCTAAAAATGGATCTTTTTCAGAAAATAAATCCGTTCCTAAACTCAGCCGATGATCACCAAGCATCCAATGCTCTTTAAAATAGACTTTTAATTGTTGGATATCGTCAATGTCCAACAATTGTTGAGCAAACAAAAACGTCACTACGTCAACCTGTGATAATTGATTCTGCAGGTATAATTGATTTACAAAACGAAATTTAAACTGATCTAGGTCAATATTCTTCAAATCACTTTCAACTAAATGAAACAACCATTCAAAGCGAAGCTTACGATCAATGTAGGCACTTTCTTTATCACTTAAATCGGTTCTTTGTGCCTTACCTAAATAAGAAATAAGCTTGCAGCGTTGACCTAAATCATCCAATACCGTTTGCTTTTGTTCATCAGATGCATTGGGTTGAGTTAACACAATTTTTCTTAAAATTAAAAATTGTTCAACCTCAAACGGGTGTCCGTCAATTCGCTTAAAGGCATCTAAGCCTGCAGCTTTAAAAGATTCCTCCAACTTTAATTGCTTAAAATCCTTGCCTAAACTGTGCAAATACAAACGAGCATCTAAGCTTAACGTATTGATGTTCTGCTTATTGAGCCATTCCTGCAAGTTACTTTTTAGATCTCTAAGATGACGATGTTGTTGTCCACTTATACGTATATTTTTTGGCAAAGTTTTTAGGACGTTTATAAGCACATTGATGTCCAGCTCATTTAATGACTGCAATGTATCATCCGCTGCAATATTTTTTGCAAAATAAACCAGTAATTTTTGAAATAGAACCATATCGTCTTTAATTAAGTGTTGCATCTCTTTTACTTTAGAACCCAAAGAATCTGAATTATATGAATTTTTTTCAACCAAACCAAGTAACTGAATGGCCTTGCTTTTTTGGTTTTCATCCAAGTATTCAGCCACAGACTGATAAATGGTTAACGCTTGTTTAAAGTTTAGCTTCTTGATCAATTGTTTATTTTTTGAATGTTTCAATCGCTGTAAAACCCGCCGAGGTTTCAAACTCGTATCAAGATGTTGTTTTGAATTTATCTTTTTCAAACGAGTCATTAATCGTATGTATTGCACAGTGCGCGTATTTTTTAATTGTTCAAGGCCAAAGGCTCGCTCATTTCCTTTATGTTGATCAATAAAATCCATTAACTCAGGCCAATTTTCTTCATATATAACCCGATCACTGTTTTTAAAGCCAGGCACACAACAGTCGGCATCCAATTCAGTAATTAATTCATTTGATGGTGGATCATCAAAGATAGAATGTTGAATTGATAAAAAAAACGCAGACTTTTGATCTTTATCTAGCGTAGCTTCAATCATATTAGATATTAGTTCACTATTTTGTCGCGTTATTTTATTATATGACTTTAAAGGATGCGGTTTACCACCCCATGAAGTTTTGTTTTCACCAAAACCTGAAACAAAGTCAAAGTTTGTCATGCTTTGTTATACCCCAATTTAAGTCAAAGCAAACAAAAAATACGTCATTTAATCAACTGGACCAAACGATTCGTTAAATTTAGATGGAGCTATATAAATATCTGTATTTAAAATAAATGATTACCGCTATTGGCCAACCCAATACACAACACTACATCGACAATTAAAGGATAGAACAATTGCGATTTTTACCCTCGCCACTCGACAGTTTATGCATTGACTCAAATTCTTGAATAGTGCGGCGTAACTGACCCTGAATCTCTTTTGATTTAATCTTCTCATTTATATTAAGCGTTTTATTCAAAGCTGTATGAAACTTATTCATAAGGCCTTCAAAATCTTTTAACTGAACATATGTACCTCGATTTAAATTGGTTGACGCAACGCCCCCAACACCCTTTGGTTCAAGTGACAGCTCAAACTTATTAATATGGTTGATCAAAGCTTGATTATCAATATAAAAAGTAGCTGTACTAGGTATTAAAGTAATAATTTCTTTAACACAGGATAATATCGTTTCTTGTGTTATCTCCTTGCGTTGGAACCCCGATGATACCATTTTTTTTAAAATTGACATATGATTGCCTCCCAAAATTAAATTCAACTATATTTTAACAAAAAACCAGCAAGGCAACCATGGAAATCCGCTTTGCTATTGGGCTGGCGGCCACACTGATGTACAATAATGGCATGGAAAACGAACAATTTGACTCAATCCCCGCTGCCATTGCAGACATTGCCAATGGAAAAATGGTGATTGTTGTGGACGATGAAGATCGCGAAAATGAAGGTGATTTGGTTATGGCTGCCCAATTTGCGACACCGGAAGCCATTAATTTTATGATCAAGTATGCTAAAGGATTGGTTTGTTTACCTGCAACCGATGCCATATTAAATAAGTTTGATTTAAAGCAAATGGTACCTGACAACCAAGAAAAGTTAAAAACAGCGTTTACGGTATCGATTGATGGTGCCCAAAAACATGGCATTACCACTGGCATTTCGGCCGCTGAACGGGCTAAAACCATTCAATTGGTGATATCACCCACAAGTTCTGCTGATGACTTGGTGTCTCCTGGCCATATATTTCCGTTGCAAGCACGAGAAATGGGTGTTTTAAAGCGCGCAGGGCATACGGAAGCCGCTGTGGACTTGGCACGCTTGGCTGGCGTTTCTCCAGCCGGTGTGATTTGTGAAATTATTAAAGATGACGGCGAAATGGCCCGACGTGATGAGTTATTCAAATTTGCAAAGGATCACAATTTAAAGATGATTACCATTAAAGATTTAATTCAACATCGCATTCAAACCGAGCGCTTTATTAATAAAGTTGAAACAGTTGAAATGCCAACCGATCATGGCCACTTCCAACTTACCTGTTATGAAGATATGATCAATAAAAAATTCCATTATGCCCTGACCATGGGTGAATGGGTCGCTGATGACCCCATCATGGTGCGTGTTCATTCGGAGTGCATTACCGGGGATGTGTTTGGATCGCAACGATGTGATTGTGGCCCACAATTATCGACAGCGATGCAAATGATTGCCAAAGAAGGCAAAGGCGCCGTGTTATACATGAGCCAAGAAGGGCGTGGCATTGGCATTGCCAACAAGTTAAAAGCCTATAAGCTGCAAGAACAAGGGGCTGATACCGTTGAGGCCAACGAAAAGTTGGGCTTCAAAGCTGATTTACGCGACTACGGTGTTGGTGCTCAAATGATGTTGGATTTAAACCTAACAAAATTGCGCCTAATTACCAATAACCCAAAGAAGATCATTGGACTGGAAGGGTACGGTTTGGAAGTGGTTGAACGCGTCCCCATCGAAATCACTGCCTGTAAACACAATCAACATTACTTATCCACCAAGGCCAATAAACTTGGGCACATGTTAAAAAACAATGTCTGATAACATTACTGGCAATCCTACGGGATACACCCCACCAGCGCATGCCATCGAAGGCAGTTTAACTGGAACAGGAAAAAAAATTGGCATTATATGCGCAAAATTTAATGAACGCATAACAAAATCATTATTGATGGGTGCCATTACGGGTTTAACTGAGCATGGAGTTTCTGAGTCGAATATTGTTACGCACTGGGTGCCTGGTGCATTTGAAGTGCCGGTTGTGGCAGAAACCATCTTTCCAAAGTATGACGCCATTATTGCCATTGCCTGTGTAATTAAAGGTGATACCCCCCATTTTGATTATGTATGCGATGCCATCACGCAAGGCATGACATTGGCCAATGCCAATCATAAAAAACCGGGTATTTTTTGTGTTCTAACCACCAATACCAAAGCGCAAGCGGATGAACGATCAAAGCCAAACTGCACGAGCAATAAAGGGTATGAGGCGGCGTTAACGGCCCTTGAGATGATCAACCTATTAAGCGACGCAACAGCAGCCCACTAAGGCAGGCCAAGACACAAACCGCGTTCATTCCTAATACCAATGCCAGGGCAGACACCCATTGGCCACTTTGCAATAGCTTTACCGTATCCAACGAAAAGGTTGAAAACGTGGTTAATGCCCCACAAAACCCAACACCAACAAACAACCACACGGGCGTCACATTGGCTTGATACAAGAACCCAATGGATAGGCTACCAATGCCATTCACCAGCAAAATGGTCACCGTTGCATGCGTAGGAAACAACAACAGGCACCCATAGCGAGCCAAGGCCCCCAATGCACCACCAACAGCCACCAAAGCAAACGCCATTATTTAAATTTGAATACGCCAGTAAACGCCTGGCGGTGATGGTTTGTTAAGATAATGAGTAGCACTGCTAGCAACACGGCCATGTACCCATCCCCAGGATTTAAAAAACCATGAAATAAAACAATATTAATCACAATGGGTGCCAACATGACGATGGCCAAAGGCACAAAACGATTGAGCAGTAATAACACCCCACCCAACAATTGAATTGAAAATACCACAGGAAACAAATACCCCACCTTTTGTAGTGCGTCCAAAAACATGATTGCCTCCAACGGCATGTCTGGCCATGGCAACCATCCCAAAAAATAATTGAACCCATAAAACAAGAAAATGACCGCTAAAACAAAACGGGCCACATGATCAATCAACTGCGGGGTTAACCAACGATTCATACCCTTAGGTTACCACAAAGACTGCATTACGGGCGACGAAATAAAACGTCTATAATCTGCTGACGGGTATTGGCCTCATCCATTGGACGACGTAACAGTTGAATTGCACCACTCACCGAGTACATAAAATGATGTGAGTTACTTTCTCCATTATTATCAACCGTTTGAATGTAAACAATCGCTTGTCCGGCTAACGAATCTTGAGTAATTGGGCAAGCCCCATCATCCTCAGAGCCTTCTGGAAATTTCTGTTGGTTAAAAATCTTGGTTAACAACACTGTATTCTTGATTTTTAAATTAGGTTGTTGCTGAAAGTGATCACCCATAAGCAAAGATATTGGGGATTGATTTCTTAAGTTTGAATGTAACATAAATTCAAGATTACGGCCTTCATTGGCTAACGTTTGAATAAATTCCAACAACAATTCAGAATGATTGTTAACTAAATGAAAAAATGTGCTGCCATTGAACGCTTCATCATTCCCCGTTATCGGTGCTTTTAATAATTCCAATCGATGGCTATACAACTCTTCTTTATTAACCCATGCCAATACCGCTTTAATATTTGTTTTTGATCCAAATCGCCCAACCAGGTGAAAAAATGAGTACCCATTCAACCCTTTATCATTCCCCGTTATCGCGGTTGATAATAGGCCCAATCGATCGTCATTCTGTTCGGCCCATGCCAACACAGCGTTAACTTTTTCTAGGTTTAAAGTACAAGCAACAATGTGAAAAAATGAGCACCCATTGCCCCCTATATCATTACACGTTATCGCGGTTGATAATAGGCCCAATCGGCTTGAATCTTGGGCGGCCCATGCCAACACAGCTTTAATATGTTCTGGATTTGGTGAACGAGCAACCATGTGCAAAAATGTACAGCCATTGACCCCTTTATCATTCCCCATTATCGCGGTTGATAATAGGCCCAATCGGCTTGAATCTTCGGCAACCCATGCCAACACATCTTCAACAGCTTCTTTTGATCCAAATCGCCCAACCAGGTGAAAAAATGAGTACCCATTGACCCCTTTATCATTCCCCGTTATCGCGGTTGATAATAGGCCCAATCGACGAGGATTTTGATTGGGACAAGGATCTTGATTAATCCAATTTAATACCGCTTTAATACTATCTTTTGATCCATATCGCCCAACCAGGTGAAAAAATGTAAGCCCATTGAGCTCTTTCTCATTCCCTGTTACAGCATCTGTTAATAGGCCCAATTGAGTGTCATTTTGCTCGGCCCATTTTAATACCGCTTCAATACTAACTTTTGATCCATATCGCCCAACCAGGTGAAAAAATAAGTTCCCATTGTAACCTAGAACATTCTCCGTTATCGGCCTTTTTAACATTTTCAGTAGAGCATTATTTTCTCCAGCACAATTTAAAGCCGCTTTAATGGTTTCTTTTGTTCCAAATCTCCCAACCAGGTGAAGAAATGTAAAGCCATCCCATCCTTTTTTATTCCCCGTTATCGGCGTTTCTAACATTTTCAGTCGAACAACATCTTGTTCTGCCCACTTTAATACCGCTTTAATGTTTTCTTCTGGTCCCAATTGCCCAACCATGTGAAAAAATGTATAGCCATTGGAACCACGATCACTCTTCATTATCGGTGCGTTTAACAATTCCAATCGATCGTCAGTTTGTCCAGCCCATGCCAACACCACGTCAATCTTTTCTTTTGACTTATTTCCCACAACCAGATGAAAAAATGTATAGCCATTGCCCCAAACATTCCCCGTTATTGGTATATTTAATAGATCCAATCGACGAGGATTTTGATTGGGACAAGGATCTTGATTAATCCAATTTAATACCGCTTTAATACTATCTTTTGATCCAAATCGCCCAACCATATGAAAAAATGTAAGCCCATTGAGCGCTTTATCATTCCCCGTTACCGCATTTGTTAATAGGCCCAATTGAGTGTCATTTTGCTCAGCCCATTTTAATACCGCTTTAATACTATCTTTTGATCCATATCTCGCAACCAGATGAAAAAGTGGCATCATTATCGTTTTCTCGTTATGAGAATAAAGAACCCAGTCAAGGACGTTATTTTCTTCAAAAGGGAAGCCTTCCACACCCGTAGGTTCAGCATCAAGTTGTTGAATAAATTCATTAAGCTGTTTTTGAGAAAGCCCTTTTATAAAATGATCAATAAATTCAAAGCCAATCTTACAGGGAAATGTTTTCTTTATTAAATCATTGAGCTTTTCCCTTAACTCTTTAGGATCAAGCTTTTGTTCTTTACGAACTGATGCTGCATCACTAGTATTAAATGGACGCTTTTCCCCAACAGCAATATGTTTATTAAGTATATTAATGTTCATCACACAAATTAATTTATTAAATTTTAATTATTTTGTCCAACGTTCCTTGTTGGTACCGCTTGACCATGCCAATGCAAATGCCAGTTGCAGCAAATAATACCAGAGAATTTATGCTTAACAATAACCATTGTTGTTGTTGAAAAAACTGCCATTGGTTATGAATGGTTGCCCATAACGTCATCACCAACATAAACAAAAATGGGATGGCACTAACCATAACAAACCGAGGGCGTGTCTTTAAAATGTAAAGGGTGATTAAGCCAAGTCCAATACTCGCAAGCAATTGATTAAGCGCCCCAAAGAGTGGCCATAGTTGCAAGGCCCCTTTGCCCGATGCCCCTGATGAAAACGCCAATAAAGCGCCGGTAACAACGGCAAGCAATGTTGCAGAAATAGTTGAAAATCGAATATTTAGTGAGTTTCCCAATTCAGTAATCATGTAACGTTGTAACCGTGTTGAGGTATCTAACGTGGTGCCGGCAAACGATGCAATAAACACCCCCATAATCACAATCCCTAAGGATTGTGGCACACCCAAACTGGTCATCATATTGGCCGCCCCCACCACCACCGCATGCAGTTTGGATGCTAGTCCGGCACTTGCACCCCAAGACGCATAGTGGGATTCCCATGCGGCCTGCCCCATTAAGACACTCCCCCCATCGGTTGGGTAGCCCATACCAATACCAGCACAACACGCCACAATCACCATCACGGCCAACGCCCCTTCAACCAACATGGACCCAAACCCAACCGCGACGGCATCAGATTCCGAGCTAAGCTGCTTTGATGTGGTGCCCGACGCTACCAAGGAATGGAACCCTGAAATGGCCCCGCAAGCAATGGTAATAAATAAAAACGGCATCATAGCAGGCGCACCCACTGGTGCAGCAACAACGGCCGGCGCCACCATGGTCAACTTGCCCATCACGCCAGACACCACCGCCCCCACCATTAATAGGCCCAAAGCAATCACCAACTGCCAAGCATTTAAATAGTCCCTGGGTTGCAACAATGTTTGAACCGGCAATACTGACGCTATGCAAGCATAGGCAAGCAACAAAACCGTCCAAGTCCCTGTGGCTGGAATGCCAAACACCAACGGCATAGTAATGGGGAACCAGTGCCCAACTGCCACCACCACACACATGGCCAAAATGGCCAATGCACTAATCAATTTAAATTGACCAGGGTGGCGCCGAACAAAAAAGCCAAACGCAATCGCAATGGGAATTTCGGCCCATACTGGGCCAACGGATTCAGGAAACAAATGAAAAATAATGGCAATGACCAACCCGAAAATAGCAATCACAATCCATAACGCCAAACATACAATAAAAAACACCAATTGCTGCACCCGTTTTGATACCAAATCATTGGCAATATCACAAATGGAGCGCCCATCATGGCGAAGCGATACCACCAAGGCCCCTAAATCATGCACAGCCCCCATAAAAATGGACCCAAACACCACCCAAATCAATGCTGGTAACCAGCCCCAAATCACACCAATGGCTGGGCCAACTATGGGGCCAGTGCCTGCAATGGATGTAAAATGGTGCCCAAAGACGAGCCCTTTTTTTGATGGCACAAAGTCATGGCCATCCTGATGCACATGCGCTGGGGTTTTATTGGATGCAATCAAACCAAAAACGGTTGAACCCAATCGCTTACCATACCAACGGTACGCCAATAAAAAACCGATATAGGTTACAACAATAATCAGTAAGCCATTCATGTTAAAAGTGTACTGATGGGGTTCCTGGTGTGTCAAATTGAGTGAATGGTAAAAAGTAGAACGGTGCCTGGTTTAGATAAGGGGGGGAGACTCTAAATCAGGCCCTTCTACAGTGGTAAGGTTGATCACCTTACAGTAAATATCGTCACCAGCATGTTAAAAATTTCAGGCATTTTTAACGGGGGCAATTTTGAATGTTTTCGTCATTTTCGTTCACCCCAGTACCATACACATTATTGTTTTCAATGGTAGGATTGCTGCCATCGGTAACACAAGCAATGCCTTGATTATTGCGAAGAAAGGTATTGTTTCGAATAATGGAATTGTTACTTTTATCAACCACAATACCATTACCACCACTTTCATTAGGGTCTGATACAAACTTTCCTCGATTATCTGTAAATGTATTGTTTTCGATAATCGCAACCGCATTTTCGTGCAGGTCAATGCCTTCGTGACCGCACGAAGAAATTTGGTTTCCAGATATGGTTAGCGTGACTGTTTTATGCTTTTCAACACCCAAGCAAATGCCACAAGCGACGATCTCTTGAATGGTATTGTTATTAATGGTGACATAATCGTTGTTGGTGGTTTCGTTAAATTGAACCCCATAATAGGCATACTCAATTGTCGACTTTTGCATGTTAAGTTTACTACCTTCTTGCCGCAATGCAATGGAATGCCAATCACCGGCCACTTTACTTGTGGCATCACTGGTATAAGTGATGGGACTCGCATCCGTACCAACCGAAATCAAGGTACCACCCCAAAGTTCAATCCCTGAAAATTCCGACGGTTTGGTTGCTGGGTCGTTTGGAAATGGCGCATCTGTAATGGGAGTATCAAAGCCATGCCCAGTACTATCTGAATTTGCAGTAAATTTTACAGTTGTGCCGGGTTCGATGGTTAAGGTGCAATTATTGCCAATTAATATATCACCAGAAACCGTCATGGTGCCACTCCAGGTTTCCGATGTGGTTAAGGCCCCCGCACGCGTGGTATTTGAATAAGCCACCGTGGTGCCATCACAAGTTTTTGCACCCGACCCTTCATCATCAACTGGAATTAAGCCGCACCCGGACAATAACGAAACAACAACTAAACTGAACCAATATTGTTTTCCCACACAAAAAAACTACCAAACTAACGGGGTAAAATTCAATGTTTATTTAACCAGGAGCCTAGACGTGACATTGTCTTAACCGTTTAAAAAGTAAGAAGTTAAAGCGTTGTAGAACGGAGCCTGGTTTAGATAAGGGGGGGAGACTCTAAATCAGGTCCTTCTACAGTGGTAAGGTGTGTTACCTTACAGTAATTATCGTCATGAAGAACCAAACAATTTCATGTATTTTTGAAAATTCATTTTGGGAAGGGCTTGTAATTTAAAACGTCCTCACATGTAAAACGAACTGGAGGAGTTTTTGCATAAATACGACCTGTTTTTATTAGCACCTTCACCAATCTTTCCTTTGTCGCCCTAAGCTCCCCTACTCTAACCGCATCCAAGTAATTAGTTTTTCTATGTTGTGAATACACGAATCTCGAAACCTCATCAAAATCGGGTATTGGAAACCTGCTACTCTTCCTCAAAGCAGCTGCAACAAAAGAATGAATCATTTTATAATACTTTCTTTCCTCTAAAAAAATTAGTGCGTCTTTAAATTTCCATTTTATCTTATTAAGATCTGCACCTTTTTGAAATAAAAGATCAACAATCTTTTCTTCACAATTTAAAACGGCACGATACAAAGGAGTTTCATGATAGCTATCTCCCAAATTTACATCAGCACCTTTTTGAATTAAAAGCTCAACAATATCTTTATTGCCTTTTTCTACGGCAAGTATCAAAGCCGTCTTTCCACCATCATTTTTCGCATTTACATCTGCACTGTTTTTAATTAAAAGCTCAACAATATCTTTATTGCCATTTTTGACCGCACGCATCAAAGCCGTCTCTCCATCATTCTTTTTCACATTTACAATGGCACCATTTTGAATTAAAAGCTCAATAATCTCTTTATGGTTACTACTTACAGCTCGCATCAAAGCAGTTCTACCACATTCATCTCTCAAATTTACTTCAGCACGGTTTTGAAGTAAGAGCTCAATAATCTCTTTATGGTTACTACTTACAGCTCGCATCAAAGCAGTTCTACCATATTTATCTCTCAAATTTACATCAGCACGGTTTTGAAGTAAACGCTCAACAATATCTTTTCTCCCATATTCAACGGCATACATTAAAGCCGTCTCTCCATCATTATTTTTCGCATTTACATCTGCACCGTTTTTAATTAAAAGCTCAACAATATCTTTATTGCCATTTTTGACCGCACGCATCAAAGCCGTCTCTCCATCATTATTTTTCGCATTTACATCTGCACTGTTTTTAATTAAAAGCTCAACAATATCTTTATGGTTAATACTTACAGCTCGCATCAAAGCAGTTCTACCACATTCATCTCTCAAATTTACATCAGCACGGTTTTGAAGTAAGAGCTCAATAATATCTTTATGGTTACTACTTACAGCTCGCATCAAAGCAGTTCTACCATATTCATCTCTCAAATTTACATCAGCACGGTTTTGAAGTAAACGCTCAACAATATCTTTATTGCCTTTTTCTACGGCATACATTAAAGCCGTCTCTCCAACATTATCTTTCACATTTACATCTGCACCATGATCAAGTAAACACTTAACAGTTTCATTTTTACTACATAGTATGGCAAGCATCAAAGCGGTGCTACCAGCTTTATTGGTCATATCAATCCTCACACGCTTTTCTGATTTTTCTATAAAATAATTAACGGCCTCTTTATCCCTCTGCAATACGAGTCTCATCAGAATGGTATCTTTATTTTGATCTCTCACATTAAACCTAGCACCGTATTTAATTAAAACATCAGCAATTTCATCTTGCTTATGCTCTAGTGCAACCATTAGAGTGGTCTCGCCTAGAGTTTTTGCACGAACATTAGCACCGTTTTGAACTAAAAGCTCGACAATCTCTTTATTGCCCTTTGTTATGGCTATCCTAAGAAGAGTCTCCCCGCAAACTTTCACATTTACATTCGCACCACTGTCAAGTAAAAGCTCAACAATCTCTTTATTGCCATATTCAACGGCATCCATTAAAGCCGTCTTTCCATCATCAGCTTTCGCATTTACATTCGCACCACTGTCAAGTAAAAGCTTAACAATACCTTGATGCCCCGCTTTCACAGCGAAACTCAAAGCATTCCTCCCGTTACATTTCGCATTCACATCAATCCCATTATCAATAAGAAGCTTAACCAAATTCAGGTTTTTTTTCTCAACTAGCGTAACCAGGTCACTAGAGTTTGAAAAAAGGTTAACCCCATTATCTTTAAACAGTTTAACTACTTCATCAAATGGTTGCTTAACCAAATCATAGGCTTCTGGTTGAGCAACCGGCACCAGTTGCGCTTTTAATGCCACGTCGATTTCTGTTTGTTTTTGAGGTGAATCATTCAATGGGCCACCATCATTTCCACGTGGTCTTTTTACTGGATTTGATGGGCCGCCATCATTTTCACGTGGCCTTTTTCCTAGATTTGATGGGCTATCATTCCTGCATTGCCGTTTTTCTAGAGTCGCCCCTTTTGAGATTAAAGGTTGTTTAAGTTGTATTCCTGGTTGTTGGGTTGCATTTACTTTTGACATTCAATCCGTCTTTAGTTTCTCCTAATATGATTATAGTAAAAACAGCCCCACTAACCAATATATTTATAACAACCATAAATCGCGATCCTGCAAGGCCTTCGATTAAAAATTCCGTCCCCTATCGCGCCGAAATTTGAGTGAGTGCTAGGCAAATTCGATGCGAGGAAACGGAGTTTATTTCTATAAATGAGTTCCCGCAATTAGAATTTAACGCACCTCAAAACAGGCGATAATAAAATGTGATCCTGCAAGGCCTTCGATTAAAAATTCCGTAGGTGAATATACATTCAGCGAGGATAATTTTTATGAGACGAAACGTAGCAGGATCATTTTTTATATCGCCTTATGCGTTGTTTAGATACTCGTCGTTGGTAAACGCATCCACCTGAATCGCATCCAAGCGTGCCTTTTCCGCAGCGCGGATTTGATCGGCTTCTTGGGCGGTGATAATGTTCAGATTAACAGCATCGTCAAGGACAAAGGTCACGGCTTTTTTGGGAAGCTGACGCTTTTTGACGGCACGTCGGATCTTTTTGAATGCTTGTTCGGACTGAATGAGTTGCTTGTAGGTATGGTTGAGTTTGCCCATGCCTGGTTTATCTTCGTCAACGGCATAGGTACCATCGGTTAAAAAGCTTCTTAATGATTGATTGGCTTGGATGGCAACGGATATTGTTTTACCGAGAGCATCACTGGGGTGGGTTCCCACTCGCAAGATACGGTAGATTGGGGCCACTAACAAGCGTGTGATCCAGGTAAAGTTCTCGAAATAACCGATGAGTGCAACTTGAATGTTGTAGAAGCAATAATCGAGGGCCCATTCAACGATTGGCTTTAGGTCTTTATTGTCACGGTGCTTTTCGTAATAGACCATGGTACACGTGGCCAAGTACATCCACGATAAGATGTCACCCAACCGGCCTGTGATTTTTTGTTTTGCCTTTAAGGCACCACCAAAATAGATCATCGAAATATCGGCAATCAGTGCAAAAATGGCGGAGGTCCAAGCCAAGCGCCGCTTGTATGGCGACAAGAAACCACCATAGTAGGGTGTCAGCCCACCCTGGGTGAGGGTCAATAAAATAACACGTAACTTGGTGCGGACAATGTGCCCCATATGACCAAAAAAGGCACGATCAAATCGTTTAACATCCTTGGCTTCTGCAGCTGCAACTTCATCGTAAGCATACGGGTGACAGCGCAGGGCACCTTGCCCAAAAATAATCAGTGTTCGAGTCAAGATATTGGCACCTTCAACAGTAATGCCAATGGGTGCCGCTTTATAGGCATTGGTGGTCACATTTCGTGGCCCTTGCGTAATGCCCGCACCACCTAAAATGTCCATGCTATCGTTAACAATGTCACGAAACATTTCGGTAGAATGCAATTTTAATACGGCGGAAATTACCGATGGTTTTTCACCTTGGTCGATGGCACCACACGTGTAATCACGCGCTGCTTTTAATATGGCGGTTTTACCAACCACACGCGCCATGGGCTCTTCGATACCCTCGAATTGACCAACAGACATGCCAAACTGCTGACGGATCACACCAAATGAACTGGTGGCAAGCACCATGGCTTGTGCGCCACCGGCACTCAATGATGGCAATGAAATACCGCGACCGGCAGATAAACAATCCATTAACATGGTCCAGCCCTTACCA
>JBMHDV010000023.1:0-212500 GCA_049889215.1 Candidatus Marinamargulisbacteria bacterium | reverse complement strand
AACGCCCGAAGCCAGTGTGCTAACCTTTTGGAAGCAACTGTCGAAGGTGGAGCTAGCGATTGGGGTGAAGTCGTAACAAGGTAGCCGTACCGGAAGGTGCGGCTGGATCACCTCCTTTCTAAGGAGTATGGGTACTCATTTTGAGTACCAAGGTCGGTCTTTAATGAGGCCTGTTATTTTATGCTTATATTAGGGCGTATAGCTCAGATGGTTAGAGCGCACCCCTGATAAGGGTGAGGTCCTTGGTTCAATTCCAAGTATGCCCACCATTTTTATTTTAGGTCTAATAATAGTACTAATTACTTATAACTTTATTTTAAATGTTTCTTTAACCAAAATTGATATGAAATTCAATGATATCTTCCCGTTTATTCTAATCCATATTTTATTAAATCAAATTAATTAAACGTGATAGTTAATTGATTATTACTGTTTCCTTATTTATCCATAAATAATTTTCTTTATTTTTTCCATTACTAATGAAATTGCTTAATCTTTTATTTCGATATAAAGTTAGACCTGAGGTTTATTGTGTATGGTTTGATTAAAGTAGATTCAAGGATGACTAGATGCGGCGAAAATAGATTTGTACCGTCAAAACGATCACTATATTATGTAGCAGAACCAAACAGTCGTTGTAGATCTGACGAATCAAATCGCTTTTTACCGCTTAAACGTCTTGTGATGAACTTTGGATCTTCACTTGCTTCTAACCTTATGAATACATCTATTCAAACAAACACTCGCACAAAGAAGTTAAGTTATTCTCTGCTGGGAAAGCTCCGTCGGGATTTATTAATTCCAAAAGGATTTTTAAATTCAAAAGATGAGCAAGACTCTACTTTATATATGATTATACCTAAAGATAATCTTGTGAAATTTATGACCGATAGATGGATTGATTTAATGAATAATCAAAAAGTTAAATTAGGTTTACCTTTATTTGAAGATGTCTATGGTTATAAGCGAGGTCAACATGTTCGTTACTGGGCTGATATTCCTGTTCTTGGTCAATTGTATAAAGAATTTTTTACAAAAAAACTTGCCCCTAATAATATGTTTTCTTTTAAGATTACCGATGATGTATATAATCAATTTATAAGCAATGTTAATCAGTTTATTGCCCGTTCGATTTTTGAAAAATTTGTTCCTGATTCTTTTCATAGTTCAGCATCTGAAGCTGATATTGATAAATTTTTTTCTGATATTTTAGAAGTGCTTAATATTTTAACTGATTTAAATTTTAAACTTATTCATAACAAAGGAAGCTTTTATTTAAAGTATAACCATGGCAATAGGCCAACTGTTGCTGAAGAGCAATATTTTATTTATAAACAGTTTCAATCATATCAACGCCTTAACGTATTTAATATTAAATATTTATATCAAAATGATGTACCTTGTGTGTTAACGGAGGTTGATGTAGATGCGTATGGTGATGAACTCATCCATCGGGAGGTTGATGAATATCCGTATGGTGATGACCCCATCCATTGTGTCGAGACGTTGTCAATCAATATGAAAGATTTTTCTCAATTTTTATTATTGAACCCAAACTGGCTGTCTACCATACAATCGTCGGCCCCATGTTAATACTTAACCGGTCGCTTACATATCAGACATGATTAAATGCTCGTAAAAATAACACTTAACCCGTATTAAAATTGAAATTCAATTCCAATACTTGCATTTCCAACCAAACTATTGCTTTTTGAATAAATTGGTTTTAATCCCCATTGAGCTTGGATAATAAATTGATCATTAAATTCATAATAACCACCTAAATTAAAATAAGGATAGCGGTCATTTTGTTTGAACGTAATGCCTATTTCGGTAAACATGATTGGATGCGGTATTTCTCCAATTGTTAATCCTTTCCATAGAAATTTAATTTTAGTATCAAGAAGTGCAGCTACTGTTGTTGAGTTAACAATAGAAACCACTTCATTTTCATTATTGCCATTATAAACTGATTCTTTTTTTTCTAAGTGAAGTATTCCAAGATTAAGATATACAATAGGTTTTATTCCTTTGAAAGTACTTATGTTACTAATGCTGGAATCTAGCATGATGATTTGATAATCACTTTTTACATCTCTAATCTTAAAAGTTTCATAATTGTATATGTTTTCGCTTATCACTGACAAGTTACTTAAGCCACTAACGAATGATAGTTGATGGTTTATTGTATTTTTTCTTTTAAATTCAAAGCTGATATTATTTTGGCTTAAATTTAAATTCTGTACTTTTATTGTTTCCTCACTTATTCGTTGGTCTTCGATATGGTTCAGAAATGATTTTGAATAGCTTGTTGATGCTTTAAGGTCGTATTTTGTTTGGTTATCATCCCATCCACTGTTAAAGAAAAATGAACCGATAAAATAACTCGCTCCAATTAACATTAGCTCGATCATTCTCTAATTATATGTTTAGGTAGTATTTATGTACACTCTTTTAATTAATTTGACTTCTTTTTATCTTTTGTTTGATTTATGAAATTATTGTGTTCTTTATAACGATATTTGATAAAGGAGGAAAATATGAATGGTCTGAATCAATCTTTTAATGGTTTACTTCTTAGTAATAACTCTTCAGGTCTAAGAAGAGAGTATCCACCGGAATTATTACCTCGAGGACAATCATTGCCTCAAGGACGACCGACGCAAAATGACGGTTTACGAATACGAATCCCAGCTCGGCAATCTCTTGCGCAACAAGATACAGTATCACTACATAATGGCAGAAACGCCAGTGACATTACGGAACAAACCTAAATTTACGGAATAATATCTGAACGTTAAATTTAATCAAACAAGATCTTAAGCAAAATGATGATTCTTTTTATGTTGAATACTTAAGGTCATGCCGTCTCTTAAAATTCGTCGTCCATAATATGTTTCAAGAGGGATTGTTTCATCTCCCTTATCAAACTTTGCAATGCAATGACGGTAAAAATCAATGCACGTTTGACGTTCGACGTCATATGAAGAACGTATGCTAACTTCAATACCAAGAGACGACGGGGTAGGAATTAAATTGATTTCATCTACGAGCCATAAGCCAATGTAAAATCGCATTTGAGGGTTATAAAACCCTTGAAATGATCGGTTTGGATCATGAACATGTGGGTCTTTATTGATGATGCGATTTAGAAACTCTTTTCCTTCACTATTTAAAAGGGTGGTTTGTTCAAATTGCCTTAAAATAATGTGCCATGGCCAATCTCCAACAGGGAGGTTTTGGTAGTGCATGTGCATTTCCATATAATATTTTGCATATGGCAATAGTTGATTTAAGCACTTTTTTTGGATGGGTAATAAGCGTTGATGGGTAGAGTCAAAATCATCGGCTAGACGAACAAGGTATAAAAAAGGGTTATGTTCAATATTTGCATCTCGACGTGGTATGCCAATCCATGGTTCATGGTGACATCTTCGGCCCATGGTTAGTTTATCATGGTGGTAGCATGCATTGATGAAAGCATGTGCCATATCATGGCTTAAACAATGATGAATAATCGTATTTAATTTAACTATATTATTGTACGGTATTTCCCCAATCGGACTTTCTAACGTATTAAAAAATGAATCGTTACCGGTATCGCCATTGTGACATAATATGGCGTCCGTCATTGTTTCAATAATTTGTGATATTGTCTGATTATTTTCGTTGAGTAATGTTTTTAGATGCCCATTTAAAACATCATAGGCAACCAAGGCGCTTTTTAATGCATGAACGGTTTTAACTTCGCCCTGCGAGCAATCAATATAATAGTTGCAGTCATGCAATACGCCTGTTAACCAAAAGATGAAGGGGAGTGCCGGGTGCTCATTATTAAGCCCCATTTTTGCTGTTATACTTTGTAATACATCCGTTTGGTTAGATTTTATAAATGATAGTAATTTAACCATATTGTCGCCAACCCTTAGTGCATGTGGGTGGCCATGTTCAACATAGGGATTATTTCGGTCAGAATGACTTTGTTTGAGTAAACTCATGGTTAGTGACTCTATAAAATCCTTATGAGGTGTTATATGTAATGCCGACAATTTGGTTAGAATATGTGTTTGAATATCGTTAAACTGATGTGAGTTTAGTTTAAATGATTCACCATCATAACCTGTTGCAATAATTTTGTGTTTGTTGTGTTGGGGGGAGCCAATCATATAAATTCACTATAATTAAATTAAGAGTAGAAGTAAATAGATTCTATTAAAAAATTTGTTTTTTATTTTCGTGACAAGTATCAAGGAGTTTGCTACTATTGTTTCATCCAGTTGGGGGTGTAGCTCAGTTGGGAGAGCGACGGCCTTGCACGCCGTAGGTCGCAGGTTCGACTCCTGTCACCTCCACCAATGGTTATTTCTTTGATAAATAACCAAACTGTACCCTCGATATAACTAGCATTATAATCTCGGTCAAATTTTGGCCATTTCTCTGTGAAATAACCATTGGTGCTACGTAATTTGATTTAACTTAACATGATATTTCTTTGATAAATAACCAAACTGTTTCCTCGATATAGTTAGCATTATAATCTCAGTCAAATTTTGACCATTTCTCTGTGAAATAACCATTGGGGCTATGAATTTTGATTTAACTTAACATGATATTTCTTTGATAAATAACCAAACTGTTTGCTCGATGTAATTAGCATTATAATCTCGGTCAAATTTTGGCCATTTCTCTGTGAAATAACCATTGGTGCTACGTAATATCAATAAAATTTAACATGATATTTCTTTGATAAATAACCAAACTGTTTCCTCGATATAGTTAGCATTATAATCTCGGTCAAATAGCAAACTCGGCTTGAACAAAAAAAGAGATTAAGACATTAACAATACGCTAATCACAATTATGGACGAAAACACGGTTAGTTTGTAAAAGACCCAACAATCCTTCTGAAATATTTTTTGCGTCCAGAGTTTTAAGCTTAGAGCCCAATCTCAGACCATTAATATTAATACCTGCTAAATCAACATTATAGAAGTCCAGTTCTTCAATATTATCATGGCTTAATAAAAGCCTAATAAGTTCGATTGGCACATTTTCTGCGCTATACAAGACTACTCTATTAAGTTTAGGACCCAGTGAAATATCACTAATATCTAAACCTTCGAAATCAAATCCTAATAAATTAACGCTTTCAATTGATGGGTGGCTAAATACGTGCTTTATATCAGAACTTGATAAGTTTTCTGCATAGTCCAATATCACATCTGTCAGTTTATCACCCAAACGAATATTGCTAATATCAAAATCTTCAAAATCAAACTCTCTTAAAAGAAAGTTTTTAATTGAATGATGACCTAATAACCGCTCTATAAATAACTTAGGTATATTAGAATATTCATTGTCCAAGCTTATATTGTCAAGTTTAGAACTCAGTGTAATGTCACTAATATCAATGTTATCAATCTTATGATCACTTAGACTAAAGTTGCATAAATCCAAGCCTTGAATAGAGTCATTACTTAATAAGCTCTTAAAAAGCGAATATGGTATAGTTGAATTTTCCAAACTAACAGATTTAGGTTTAGCGCCAAATCTAAGATCACTAATTTTAAAATCTGATAAATCAAGGTAATCTAAATACAAGGTTTCAACATTAGGGTGGCTTAATAAACCCTTTACAAGTCTGAAAGGTAAATTTTTGGCTCCACTCAATTTTAAACTGTTAAGCTTATCACCCAAGCTAAGACTACTAATATCAAGATCTGAGAAATTAAGATTAATTAAATCAAGGTGTTCAATATTAGGATGACTTAATAAGCCCTCTATCAGTTTGCATGGAACATTTCTTGCATCCCCCAAGGATACCCATTTAAGTTTAGCACCCAAGCTAAGATCACTAATATTAAGATCTGAGAAATTAATAATAGATAAATCAAGGGATTCAATATTAGGATGACTTAATAAGCGCCTTATAAATTTCGCAGGCACATTTTGAGTGCCCTCCATGTGCACCGTTTTAAGGTTATCACCAAATTTAACATGATCCATTTTAAGACCAGAAAAATTAAGAATATGTGGATGCGAATTATATAAGAACAGTGCTTCAATATTATTAGATTGGAATGCGCAATTAGTCGTTAAGTTACAAAATGCGCTATTGAAATCTCGAATTACATCTTTATTTCTAAAATACAGCTCAGCATGCTTCGATTCATCATTTAAATCAGGTAGAACAAGCAAAGAATTAATACAACTTTGAGCTGCTATCGTACTTTGAGTTGTTACCGTATTTTGAGTAAGTCGGCGACGTTTTGTTGGTCTACTACTATCAGAACCTACTGCACCTTCTGCCGCAGCTCCTTCCGCTGCGGCAACATTTCCATCAGCCGTACTATTATCATCTAATTGACTTAGATCTAACTTTTCTAGAAACCATTTAAACGACTGCGTTTTTTGAAATTTAACCAGCTTTTCTAATACTTGTGGGTCCTTTGTCGCTATTAATGCCTGAGACCACGTTATAATTGCCATTTCATTTTCTTGAGACGACTCAGGTAGCAATCCCTTCATTGCAACAATAAGTTCATCAAATATCTCAGGTTTTTCTAACCTAATAAGATGATTACAGAACGATAATTTACTAGCTAAATCAGTTGGTTCTAAATGTTGAAATATAGCATTCAGTGATAAGTTTTTTAAACTAGGGATATCTACAGGCACTACAGAAATAAACTTATACATATAATTCCTTAATAAACTAGTACGTAAATTTATTGTATTTTAGCAAAACATATAATCGCAGTCAAATTTTGGCCATTTCTCTGTGAAATAACCATTGGATTAACGATTAGCATTTTTATGTTTAGATTTGCTTAAATTGTGGTATTTAACATGGGGAGGTAAAAAGTGAGTAGTTCAGCAAATAATATTGGCCCTAACTCTAATATTGGAGGTAAGGGAGGTTCTCAAAAACCTAATCAACCTCAACAAAAAATTCAGAGACAAGATCAGGAGCGTCTAAAAGAACAACTAGCAAATGATTTTTCTTTTCCTAAAATCGGTGCAGGTGATAACGCTTCAGGATTGCAACCGCGTAATCCTGTGCAGCAAGCGCGTGCTAATCAATTACATGACGCGATGGGATCTGTTTTTGATACGATTAATCAAACACAAAAAAAGCCCCCTCAAACCGTTGAAACTGATAACGCTTCACAATTGCAACCGCGTAATCCTGAGCAGCAAGCGCGTGCTAATCAATTACATGATGCGATGGGATCTGTTTTTGATACGATTAATCAAACACAAAAAAAGCCCTATCATTATATGGCTCCTTTAACGCTTAAAAAGGAACTTGATCAAATTTTTCAAGATGACGATTCACTTGCGCAGTTTATGGAAAATCATAACATTGAACTTATAGATGGTTATTCAAATTTAAATGTTTCTTATAATGTAAAATCAAGGCAATTTGTGGTAGCGCTTACGCCTACTTTAAACCAAGTTGAAGATGAACTTGCGATTGGTTTATATTCAAGCAACGACACTGCATTAATTACAGAAGAACATGTTTACAAACAAACGAAATTTCAAATACCCATCAAAGTAGTGGATGGGACACCAACGCTATTTACAAAAGATGATTATAATAATTTGAAAAAAGATTTTGTTCGTTTAATATCTGGGTACGATTTTTCTAACGAAGAAGATGGTCAATGGTATGCTATATATGATCCAGAACGTCAACCGAAAGAAATTGGCGGAATGAGTTTTAGCTTTGAGAAAGCTGAAGATTTTGGCAAGGAGGATCTTGAAGGAATACGAATTATAGAACTGAACCAGGTTGCTGGATACAAACCTGAAGATGATGGTGAATATGATTCTGGATTTCACTGTCAAAAACTGATCGGTTTAAAAATTGAAATACAGGGCGGTCAAGTAATTAACCCAACTTAACAAGACTAGATAAATCGTAGTTTGAAGTAATTATTGCCTGGATGTGTGTTACACTAATGCCATGCTTCAAATCATTACGATTCCAGTTACCCCTTACCAACAAAATGCACGCATTTTAATAGATTCAATTAGTAAAAAAGCCGTGATTGTGGACCCAGGTGGGGATGTGCCCCAAATTTTAGCTGCACTGCCGCAGGATGTAGCGTTGACGGCCATTTGGATTACCCATTCGCATATTGATCATGTGAGTGGGGTGGCAGCGTTATTAGCGGAGGTTGACTCTGAACAGCTGGATGTTATTGCACATTCTGACGATAAAATTAATCGAGAGCATTTGCCAATGCAATCCCAAATGATGCAATTTCCTTACTCCGGTGAATTTGATACGACCCAGGATTGTGGTCATGAAGATGTTTTATCTTTAGGGCAATATGACTTTAAGGTGTTGCATACCCCTGGTCATGCCATTGGGCATGTATCATTTTATTGTGAGGATGATACCAATCAATATCATGCCCCCCTTTGCATTGCAGGTGATGCTTTATTTAAGGGGAGTATTGGCCGAACTGATTTGCCGGGTGGTAATCATCAACAATTACTGGATAGTATTCAAACACACTTGTTTACATTGCCTGGAACAACAGTGGTTTGCAGTGGGCATGGGCCAAACACAACCATTGAAAACGAAAAAAATACCAATCCATTTTTTTAATTGCTACATGACGGACACTTAAAATCTTTGTACAATCATAGTATGAAGATCACTAAAAACCATGTTATCAATACGTTGTTTTGGATATTGATACTTGCTTTTATGGTGGTTAAATCCATTGATCATACCTTGAATGATCATTATAACGGGGTTTTAGCTGCCGTTCGAGATTACAAGTTTCAATCTCAAACACGAACGAACTTTATTCGATCAATAACATTTAAAATGCCAGTTAATAATCAATTTGAAACAATGGTTGTTTCGATGAATCAGAGCCTTTTTACTGCATTAGATCCAATCGAGTACGTTACAAAAAGTCATGAACTTACGCAGTATATTGATTTGAACAGGGATTATTTACGGTTTGCTGAAAAAGATATTCGCCAGCTTGATATTTTTCAAACGCATTTAAAACAAGAATTGCTGATTTTATCCTCGCATGCCAATGAGTTTAATCAATTGCTTTCACGTTTTCCATACAATCTACGCGCATCATCATACACTATATTTGATGTTCCAAATGCAGATCATATTGCTGGAGTGGTTGTTGAACGATAATACGATTGGTTTTATAGGTTACGGTAATATGGGTGCAGCCATTGGGGCTGCCATATTGCGAAATCATCAAACCCGCATTTTAATTTGTGAGAAAAATGATCGTCTTGTTAATCAACAAACTAACGCTGGGATTAATGCTGAATTTTGTGATTTAAAAACATTGTTTCAAAAATCAACAATTGTATTTTTGTGTGTAAAGCCTCAAGTTGTTTCTGATTTAGCAAATGACTGTTCAATGTTTATAGAACCGCACCATACGCTCGTGTCTATGTTGGCTGGGACTAGCACAGCCACGTTATCGAATTTATTTCAAACCCAAAATATTGTTCGTATTATGCCAAATACCCCCGCTATTTTGGGTGCTGGTGTCACTGGTCTATATGTTATGGATCAAGTGCCTGATGCTCAGCAGAAAGTGGTTCATGGGCTGTGTGATTTATTTGGGCAAACCATTGCCTTGGATGATGAAGATAATATGCATGTAATTACAGCTTTGAGTGGAAGTGGCCCAGCCTTTTTTTATCAGTTTATTGCAGCATTTAAATCGTTTGGTGAAGCGAATGGTTTGGATGAGGCAACGGCATTGCAGGCAGCTATCGGTACCATGTATGGGGCGGCAAAGATGTTGGAAAAAGAGCCGAATCCCGAGGCATTGGTGCAACGTGTAGCTTCACCGAATGGTACAACTCAGGCGGGGTTGGATGCCTATGACGCATTAAATGTTGAGGGTGGAATTACGGGTGTTTTGGCAGCTGCTAAGCAGCGCTCAATCGAACTTATGATGGAGGATAATGTATGAACATGTATCAGTTGGTTAGTGGTATTTTTGATTTGTTGTATTTGTGTTTATTGATTCGGATTTTAATTTCATGGATTCCACACGATCGTTATCATCCGATTATTCAGTATTTATATCAAATTACGGACCCAATTCTTCGGCCGTTTCAGAATATTTTTCCAACATCGATAGGGATTGATTTTTCGCCCATTTTTGCGTTTATGTTTTTAGGTATTCTTAAGTCCATCATTTTTCGAATTTTATGATTTTAGCCATCGAGACATCTTGTGACGAAACGTCGGTAGCCGTTGTTAAAGATGGCACTATTCTTGCCAATCAGCTTTATTCTCAAATAAAGCAACATAAACAATATGGTGGGGTTGTGCCAGAGTTGGCGTCCCGATTACACTGTGAGTTTATCGATGTTATTTTAGACCGTGCATTGGCTCAGGCGGAGGTTTCTTTAAGCGATATTACTGCCATTGCAGTGACGGTTGGTCCAGGATTGGAGGGGGCATTATTGGTTGGTATTACAGCTGCCTCAACACTGTCTCAACAACTTCAGGTTCCGCTGTATGGTGTTAATCATTTGCATGGTCATATGTTTGCAGCTAAAACAGTGATGGACATTCGTTATCCGGCATTGGCCTGTATTGCATCTGGTGGCCATACAATGATTGTTGAAATGACGTCAGCCATGTCGTTTAACGTTCTTTGCAATACCATGGACGATGCGTGTGGGGAGGCTTTTGATAAGGTTGCTCGTATGTTGGGCTTGGGATACCCTGGTGGTCCACACATCGAACGCTTTGCGAAGGATGGCCAAGCTTGTGTTGAATTACCTCATCCTGTTAAAAAGAAGTGGGATGCCTTTAGCTTTTCAGGTTTAAAAACAGCCGTATTAACAGCTGTTAACCAAAGTGATACGTATTCTAAGACAGATGTGGCGGCTAGTTTTCAGCAAAAGGTGGCCGAAATATTAGCAACAAAGCTGGCTCATTTTATTCAAGAAAAATCCCCTCAACAGTTGATTTTATGTGGGGGGGTTTTTGCCAATCAAACCATTCGTTCGCATTTATCAGAAACGCTTCATGTTGATGACGTATTAATCCCTGACTTATTTTTATGTACCGATAACGCAGGGATGATCGGTTTAGCTGCGGAAGAGTTGATTGCCAATGATGTGGCACCTTTGACAACGGTTTCTTGCATTCCTCAGATGGGGTTAAGGTTTTCATCTCAATCATGAATATCAATTTATCGCATTCATTGCAGTTGAAGCAGACATTGAAGTTGAATCAGTTGATGATTCAGCGCTTTAATGTTTTGCAACAGTCCGTGGATGACTTTGAAAAAAACTTGGAAGACCAGTCGAAAAAGAACCCATACATTTCATTTAAGCGTCTTAAATCATCCAGTCAACCTAGCTCATTTGATGGTGAGACGGAAATTGATCCTTTGGCTTTTGCTACTTATGAAGAGTCCCTCCTTGGTAAGTTAACCACTCAGTTGGATGCGCAAATGTTATCAGAAATTGATCATGAAATTGTGTTGATGTTAATTGATGATTTGGATGAAAAAGGCTACCTAAAGGATTACAAGGCCATTCGTGAGGAAATTAAATCCACATTTAGTGTCGATGACCGACGGGTGTTTCAGGGCCTTAAGGTGCTACAATCATTTGAACCTGATGGTGTCGGTGCTCGAAGCTTAAATGAATGTTTATGGATTCAGATTGAGAATTATGGGGTTGATGACCCATCTGATGCTGATTATTTAAAACAATTAGTTAAACATCATTTAGATGACATCTCTGCAAAAAAATATGATCGTTGCCTGGAGCAGCTTGATATTACGCATGATGAATTACTTAATTATATTGAGTTTATATCGCACCTCAATGCGAATCCTGCAGCTGCTTACGGTCAGGGAGATGTTGTTAAAATTCAACCATCGTTAAGAGTTGACGTTAATGATGGGGTGGTAACATTGGTAAATTTAGAAGAGGCTAGAATGAGTGTTCACTTAAATGATGAGCTTATTCAAAATTTGGATGGCCCGATGTCAGCCGTCGAAAAAAAGAAGTTGGCTGATGCTAAGGTGTGGGTTGAGCACTTTAAAAAACGCCAGGAACTCATTCAGCGGTGTGGAGAGTACTTGGTTCAAAAACAACGGTTGTACTTTTTAGAGGGTGAACAATTTATTCTACCTTGTTTGCAACGTGAGCTGGCTCAAGCATTGGGTGTGTCAGAAAGTACAATTTCACGATTAGTTCGAACAAAATACATTGAATGTGCTCATGGCTCAATTTTAATTCAGGTCCTTTGCCAACGAAATATTTATGGTAAAACAAAGTCTCAAGTTAAGCATCTAGTGGCATATTATTGCCAGCGTTATCCTCAATTATCAGATCAAAAAGTAGCGGATCTGCTACGGCAAATTGGGTTACCAATTGCCCGACGAACAGTGACCAAATATCGTCACGAATCCAATTTGGATTCAAGTTATGATCGAAAAAAATAATTCGCGATTATTTTGCCATTAATGCTTTGCAAATGGCCAGATCATTTGCATGAGTGATTTTTATATTGGATGAGTCGCCATCAATAATTATGCCTGGTAGATTGACTGATTCAAGTAACGCGGCTTCATCTGTCAGTTGCTGTATGTCGTTAACCGTTTCGTAAGCTGACTTTAACTGATTGTAATGAAATCCTTGAGGTGTTTGAACGGCCATGAGCTCTGATCGATCAATGGTATTGATGATTTGTCCATCGGCTACTTTTTTTATCGTATCTGTGACAGCAATGCCTGGGATGACAACTGGGGCTTCATTTAACTTTAAAATCACCTTGTTAATAAGTTTTTCGGAGACATTTGGTCGAGCTGCATCATGAATTAATACGTGAGAAGTGGGTGATAGTTCTAAAAATGCATTATAAACGGATTCAGCACGAGTGCTGCCTCCGCAGGTAAGTTTGACCTTAGGTGATTGCTTGTGTGTTAGTTGTTCAAATTTTTCAGTTTCATGGGGTGGATGTGCCAATATAATTTCGTTTATATCATTATGGTGAACAAATGCCGATAATGTATGTTCAAGTACGGTTTTATCAAAAATGATTTCGTCTAACTTTGATTTTGTTTTATCGTATCTAGATCCAGTTCCTCCAGCAGGTATAATGACACTTATCATACAAATATTGAATCATAAAAGGGATGGGAATAATAGGTCTTAATCGATGATATCAAGTGTTATTTCTGTAAGTTTTTGGCGTGCTCCTGACTGGAAGGTCTCATTCTTCACATCAATAATTAATAAGTCAGAGGATAAATGTTCAAGTCCAAGTTTTTTAATAATCACATTTCCACTTGCTGTAATAATGTCTGTATTGAAATTGAACATAAATTCATCACAAGACAGTTGAAATGTTTTCTGTTTGATTTTTACATTATTTTTTAGAGTTAAAATATTACTTTCTCGCTTAAATGTGGCGGTCTCAGTTTGAATTGAAGTTGATTTGCTTAGCAATGATTTAAGTTTCTTGTTTTTGTATGTTCTGTCTTTATTTTTCAGCCATCTTAGATCATCAAAATTAAATTTAATTTTACCAGTAGCTTGATAATTATTTTTAAAAAAATCAAGTGTTACTTGATCAGCAATGAGTGATTTTTGAGGTTGTGTAATCAAAATGTTTTTTCGATAAATAACGGTTGGGGTTTCTGGTAGATGATACTTTAATTCTAGCTCATCGGCGCTGATGGTGGTTGGGGATTTAGTTAACTCTTGAATTTGTTGTGAGTAGGATTCATTGTTGGATGGTTTGTAAATGGTCTTGATGTTTTTACTTGCTAACAATTGGTCTGCATCAAGTTGAATGAATGCTTTTTTTGCATTTGTTTCGCTGGTGGCTGTGAGGATTTGTAATGGAGCTAGAAATTTTATTTCGTTGGCTTCTGTATAAAAGTAAAATTCTTTTGATGATATTTTTGTTGTTTCAATGAATAAACTTGCGTGATCTGTGAATTCGCTTATTTGGTTATGATGGCTGTATCGAAATTTGTTGGATTGAATACGGATATTCTTGGTTGTTTTTTCAGGTGTAATTAAAGCGGTGACATTTTTAGTGATAACAATACTTTTAATTTGTGTATTGATTCGTCCCTGACTACCAGTGATATTTTGAATGATGGCAGCTCCGTTCGATGCATATACAATGCCATCAGTTACATGTTTAGAAAATAATATATGGCGATAATCATTTTGCTTTAGCTCATCTATATTTATTTTAAATACCTTTTTTCCATTATCGTAGCCTGTTGTTGTTATACCTTGCTGCTTCACAAAATTTTGTTTTTTAGAAGTTTCAAGAATAATATGAGCGTCTTTGTATATATAAATCCCCAGTACAAACAATGGTAATGATATGATTAAAAACCAATAATGTTTTTTCATGAGAATTGGAAACTTAAGGGACTTGGGAATTTTAAATTGACATTATATAAATTAATTAATTTTTTATTCGACACAGTTTTAAACGACTGGTCTGATGATGTAAATGTAGGGTAGGGATCGTTAAATATATCACAAATATACTGGTAATAGTCTTGTCGTGTTGGGTGATCGGTACACACAATATTGATGATGTCTTTATTGTTGAACTCTTTTTGGCATAGTTTATGCATAACCAAAATAATATCATCAATGTGGATCAGATTCACACGTGCATTTGCGTGTGATACAAGTGTTGATTGTCGCTTATGTTGGCTACTGCGTTGTTTACCGCAAATGCCACCTAAACGAAGAATGTAGGCGCTTTCGGAAATGTTTAAAAGTAAGTTCTCAACGTTGACTAATGCCTTGGATCGTCTGGTTTTAGCTGTTGGGGTATCTTCAGTGCAATGCCCATTGTTTGAGTAAACACTTGTGGAACTAGTAAAAATAACCTTTTTATTTTTTAGCTGTGGCACAAGTTTTTGAATGCCTTTTTCATAATCCTCTGGAGCTTTAAGTTGCCGTGAAAATGGAATTGTAACAATAAAAATATCATGGTCACCGAGTTTGGGAAGTGGGGCATTATCATAAATATTTAAAAAGATATGTTGATGAGAATGTTGGGGTTTTGGAGAGGTGTTGCTGGTTGAGGTTATGGTTTCAAAGTGTTTTGCACTGTGCTGAATAAAATGACGTCCAACAAACCCACTTCCAATAACACATAATCGATTACTCATAACTTTATCATAAACCATTCGTTTTCTAATCAAAAATCGTTATTCTTGCTTGACAAAACAAATGGGGCAGGATATAAATTGCTAATACTTAAATTTATTAAGGAGCTAATGTGAGCGGTAAGTCAAAAGTAAAAGTATCAAAATTTAAAAAACAACGTCGAGTAGGTGTTGAGCTTCCTGGTCTAGGAAAGCCTGGCGCATTAGCAAAACGTAATTATCCACCAGGGCACCATGGTCAAATGAGACGTCGTCCAACTGAATATTCTTTGCGATTAACAGAAAAGCAAAAAGTTTTGTTTCATTATAATATTCGTGAAAAACAGTTTCGCCGATTTATTAAAGATGCTAAGCGTGGAAACGTTGTTAACTGGACAGATCGTTTGTTCTCATTATTAGAAATGCGACTTGATAACTTGGTATTCCGTTTAGGATTTGCTAGAAGTTTACCTGCAGCTCGTCAGTTGGTTGTTCACAAGCATGTTTATGTCGATGGTAAAGTTTTAGATCGTCCATCAGCGATTATAAAAATTGGGCAAGAGATTTCTTTGCGTGAAAAGATCTACAAAACAGTTCATTATGAAGCTTTGAAAGAAAACCCAACGTTGAGTTTACCTGAATTTTTGGAACGAACTGAACAGAAAAAAGGGCAAGATATTGGTAAGTTAATCGACACACCATCCTTATCTGATGTTCCGTTTGAGTTACAGTCTCGTTTTATTTCAGAGCTTTACGCCAACGTAAAATAATTGCTACTTTTACTGCGATTATTTTTATTGGCTCTGTTTGTCTCAAACAGCGCTTTAGCTAAATCTTATTTTGTAGTTCTAAATCAACCTGCGACGTTCCGGTCAGCTGAAAATTCGTTTTCTGCACAATCCCTCGGTACACCAAGTATTGGTTTGAATATAAATATAAAAGGATTGCTTAATTCAAAGTTGCACTCCCAAGTGTCGCAGCCATCTTTCCAGTTGTTTTTGGAATCAATAGCAACAAAAAATGCAAAAGATAAAGTGCCGAAAGTTAGTCGTTCTATCAAAGGCTCGATGTCTGAATATACTTACATTGTATCTGTAGATGCCAATAGTGAAGAAGCATTTGAATCACAAGTTAAGGCATTAGATTCCTTTGTTTATATGCAGCCGAACTATGTATATGAGCTTCAGTCTACAGGAACTTCTGAACCAGCGTATAGCACGTATCAGTCAATTGATTTTGAACTGATGAAAATTGATCAAGTTTGGTCGTTTGCAACAGGCCAGGGCCAAAAAATAGCTGTGCTTGATACTGGGATTAATTTAAATCATGATGAATTTTGTTCGGGGAGTGTCTTGGAAAGCTATACCAATCAATCTGTGAATTTAAATGGATGCACAAAAGTTATTGCCCCTTATGATGCGGTTGATTTTACAAATGTCAAACTTGATGATTGCAATATGATTAATGGGGTTGATTATTATGATCCTGATGGTTTTCCTCATGATGATCAGGGGCATGGTAGCCATGTTGCTGGCATAATAGCTGCTTCGAAAAATAATGTTGGAATTATCGGTGTTGCATATGATGCACAAATTATACCTGTCCGTGTACTGGCTAAATGCATTAAGCTGTCAAATGGAAGAGTCACGGCTTCTGGGACAACTGAATCGATAATTAATGGGATTAATCATGCGGTTCAAAATGGAGCTACGATCATTAATCTAAGTTTAGGCGGACCATCTTCTAATAAAAAAAGTGATAGTTTTTTTCAACAAGCTATTTTAAATGCGGTAAATGCTGGTGTAACGGTTATTGCAGCAGCTGGAAATGAGCAGTTAAATATTGATCACTCATCATATCCACCTGCATCTTTGGAAAATGTTATTGCAGTAAGTTCTGTCTCAAATACGGGTATATTTGCAAGCAACTACTCAAATTATGGTAATAAGATTGATGTTGCTGCAGTTGGTGGAAACTCTAACGGGTGTGTGTATAGTGCCTATTATGGAAATACAAATAAGTATGAACGGATGTGTGGTACTTCGATGGCGGCACCTTATGTGTCAGGTTATGCTGCATTGTTAAATGACTATTACCAAAATCAAAAGGGAATTACCTTAACACCAATTGAGCTCAGACGTTTAATTCAACTATCAGGATCATTGGCCCCGAATCATTCGATTACGATTGGTTATGGGATTATTGATGCTACAAAAGGATTTCATTATGCCGGTGCGGCGATCGATATTTCCACATCGTTAAATGCGTCATCAACCCAATTTTTAACATCAGATAATGCCCATCGGTTTTTGTGTTATCCAAATCCGTTATACCGATCAAAAGCATCTTCAACAGCGTGTGATTTTTATTATTCCAAACCGGCAAATATTAGTGTTGCTATCTATTCACGTCGTGGCCAAAAGGTGATGAAAGATTCATTTATTTATGGGGCAAAAGAGCTTGTCTGGGATGGTCGTGATATGATGGGCAAGCCATTGCCAAATGGCGTTTATCAAATGGTTCTTACGATTCAACCAACGGATGGATCTACGACCATAACTAAAAAGCATTTGATTACTCTTTTATAATCACAGCTTGATTATTCTTTAGGGATTATATACACTTTCATTACTGCTCTCGTAGCTCAGTTGGTAGAGCGCATCCATGGTAAGGATGAGGTCAGCGGTTCAATCCCGCTCGAGAGCTCCATGGCTCATTTAAATTTCCACTATTCGATCAGTTAATTACTCGTTATACTATGCATATGGATTATGCATCATCAGGAGTAAATATAGACGCAGGCAATAGTGCGGTAGACAGGATCAAGCCCTTGGTTCAATCAACGTTTAACCCACATGTACTAACAGGATTGGGGCAATTTGCTTCATTTTTTGAATTACCCAAAGGATACAATGAACCCGTCTTGGTGTCTTGCACTGATGGGGTTGGTACAAAGCTTAAATTAGCCATTGAAGCGAATCAGTTTGATACTGTTGGTATTGATTTAGTGGCGATGTGCGTCAATGATTTGATTTGCTGTGGTGCAAAACCGTTATACTTTTTGGATTATATTGCCGTTCATGCTTTGGACCCAGCTCAAGTGGAATCCATTATTACTGGTATGGTTGCTGGTTGTCAGCAATCTGATGTTGCATTAGTGGGTGGTGAAATGGCTGAGATGAACGATATGTATCGTCCTGGTGATTTTGACTTGGCTGGCTTTTGCGTTGGTGTTGTTGAAAAATCAAATATCATTGATGGCTCTACGATTCAACCGGGTCATACCATGTATGCGTTGCCATCCAGTGGTATTCATAGCAATGGTTATTCGTTGGTACGAAAGGTGTTTAACGAAGAAAATATGGCCGATTTAGCTGTAAGTACTGCTGATTTACTTACACCAACAAAAATTTATGTTCGTGAGGTTTTATCTATTATTGAACAAGTGAATGTGACGGGTATTGCTCATATAACTGGTGGTGGGTTGGTTGAAAATGTTGAGCGTATTTTACCTACAGGTTGTGGAGTTGATGTTGATTTTAGTGCCATTAATGTTCCGACAATCTTTGAAAAAATTCAAACCGCTGGAAATATTTCAGTAGCTGAAATGCAACGTGTTTTTAACATGGGTGTTGGCATGGTGATTATCACACCTGATACCTTGCCAGCGAGCACAGGTGCAATTGCTATCGGCACCATTACCAATGCCTAAACTTGGGATTTTAATTTCTGGTCGTGGGTCGAATATGATGGCCTTGCATCGTCATATTCAACAGGGCGTTTTAAATGCAGAGATTGCGGTTGTGATTTCGAATAAGCCCACAGCTGGTGGGTTGGAATATGCGAAAGAGAATGGCATTAATGCCCAGGTGTTTGAACCCAAGGCATTTGACTCTTCCACTGATTATGAAGCAGCTATTGTGGCCGAGTTGCGAGCAAATAATGTTGATCTTGTGGTGTTGGCGGGATACATGAAACTGGTAGGTGAACCAATATTAACGGCATATCAGTCACGCATGGTAAATATTCACCCTTCATTATTACCAAGCTTTAAAGGACTTAATGCACAAAAGCAAGCGTTGGATTACGGGGTGACTGTGGCTGGTTGTACGGTGCACTATGTGACAAAAGACATGGATGCCGGGCCAATAATTATGCAGGCGGCTGTCCCTGTTTTACCAGATGATACTGAAGCGAGTTTGAGTGAACGAATTCTGGTTAAAGAGCACGAAATATTTGCGTTAGCGATTCAAGACGTTTTAAATAAAATCAGTTAACGTCCGTTCAATTTTTTTTCTATTTGGGATATTATTACCACATAACTACCAATGGGAGATAACATGAGAGCGTTAATTAGTGTGTCAGATAAAACAGGAATTCAAGAATTCGCCAAAGCTTTGGTGAATCATGGGTACGATATTATTTCAACCGGAGGCACTGCAAATGTATTGCGGGATGCTGGTGTAAATGTCATTTCAATTGATGAAGTGACTGGGTTTCCAGAGATGATGGATGGTCGGGTAAAGACCTTGCATCCAAAAATTCATGGAGGCTTGTTGGCTCGTCGTGATGATGATGCACATCAATCAGCTGCAAAAAATCATGGTATCGAAATGATCGATATGGTTGTGGTTAATTTATACCCATTCGAATCGACCATTAAAAAGCAAGGCGTCACCTTAAATGAGGCCATTGAAAATATTGATATTGGTGGGCCATCGATGTTGCGTTCAGCAGCAAAAAACTTTGAGTCGGTGGCTGTGGTTGTGAACCCGCAACGCTATGAAGAAGTTTTATCCGATGTAGCACAAAATAATGGCGCTGTTTCATCCAACCTTCGTCAGGATTTGGCGTTGGATGCATTTCAGCATACGGCACGTTACGATACTGTGATTTCCAATTATTTATCGCAAGTTCAATTGAATGGCCAAGCGACTGAGTTTCCAGAAACATTAACCCCTGTATTAAAAAAGACAGCGGATTTGCGTTATGGAGAAAACCCACATCAGGGGGCGGCCTTCTATTCGTATTCATATTCAACGAATGGCTTAAATCATATGGTTCAACGGCATGGTAAGGCGTTATCGTATAACAATATTGTGGATTTAGAAGCGGCGTGGCATATTGTTCGTGAATTTAAAGAACCTGCAGTTGCGATTATTAAGCATACCAATCCGTGTGGCGCTGCTACAGGTGAGGACTTATGTTCTGCATATTCGAAGGCCTTTGCCGCAGATGAAGTATCGGCGTTTGGTTCGATTATTGGTTGCAATCAACCAGTTGATCAAGCAACAGCTGAAAAAATGGCAACATTGTTTATTGAAGCCGTTGTTGCGCCATCGTTTACTGAGGAAGCATTTAATGTCTTATCTCAAAAGAAAAATATTCGATTAATTGAATTGCCGAATTTTAAAGATCAAGATACCGGCTTTTTAGTAAAGTATGTGCAGGGTGGGGTGCTATTGCAAGCTCCAGATCAAGTGGTTGTTGATGAATCAAAATCCACGGTTGTCACAGATCGTCGTCCAGAAACTCAGGAAACACGCGACTTAATGTTGGCGTTTGCTATTTGCAAGCACGTAAAATCAAACGCAATTGTATTGGTTAAGAATGGCCAAACGGTTGGTGTTGGAGCAGGCCAAATGAGTCGTGTGGAGGCTGTAGAAATTGCCATTAAAAAAGCCGGTGAGAATGTAAAAGGGGCCGTATGCGCGTCCGATGCATTTTTTCCGTTTCGTGATTCCGTTGATTTGCTGGCAGCGGCTGGCGTTACAGCAGTGATTCATCCTGGTGGGTCCATGCGTGATCAAGAAAGCGTTGATGCTTGCAACGAAAATAACATGGCGATGATTACCACGGGAATCCGTCATTTCAAACACTGATACGCAGTTTTCTGGCTGTGTAAGTACGGTTATCTTTTCGAATGAAGATACCGGTTATGCTGTTTTATTGTTGCAACAGCATGAAGGAGATGTCGTTATAACGGGGGCGTTGAGTGACCTTTCGATTGGTGATTTTGTTCATGTGAATGGGGCTTGGGTATCTCATCCGGTTCATAAGCAGCAGTTTAAGGTGTCTGGCTATTCGCAGTTGATACCGACCACAAACGAAGATTTAACCTTGTTTTTATCAACGGGTGTTATTACAGGTATTGGCCCACATTTTGCGAAGATGTTGGTGGACACCTTTGGAGATCAGTTGGTGAGTATATTGGATCAAACGCCAGATCGTTTATTAAGTGTGTCAGGTATCGGCCAAACCAAATTAAATCAAATTAAACAATCGTGGAAAGCGCAACGTGAGCAATTGTCTTTTTTAACATTTGTGATGGAGCGTGGCTTGGACATGAACTTGGGCAAACGCATTTGGCGAGAGTTTTATTCTGATGCCTTTGATGTTTGTAATCAGCGTCCCTATGATTTAATTTCACGTGTGACGGGCATGTCCTTTGCGATGGCTGATCAGTTAGCGCCCAATGATATGCAAGATAGCGATGCTCGATTGATGGCTGGTGTGCATGACGTTTTTTCAGATTATTTTAAATCAGCGCATGTGTGGATGCCGTTTGATTTATTTTTTAAACAATTGCAAAACCGGCTAAAGTGGGCGGATGATGTCACGATGGATCGTTGCCAAACATTAATCTTTCAGCAGCAATTAGCGGCAGTGCAGCATGATGATCAGCGTTGGGTGACATCGCAACAATACCAGCAAATGGAGTATCAGATCATGGATCGCTTGGATCAACTCCAAGTCTTAGCGCCTGCGGTATCGATTTTACCTGACAAAGCGGTTGATTGGGTGGCGCCATTATTAAAAAATCCAATGGCAACCGATCAAACAGCGGCTTTACTAGGGTTGCTGCAACACCCAGTAAGTGTGTTGTATGGTGGCCCAGGAACAGGGAAAACGTCCATGTTGCATGCCTTGGTGAAGGTTTTAGCCAAGAAAACTGATCGCATTGTGTGCATGGCGCCAACAGGCAAAGCTGCCAAGCGGTTGGGGGATCAAGTGGGGCGGCGGGCATCCACCATTCATGCCATGATGGAATATGATGAAAAGGCCCATACATTAACACCAAAGGCCTTGGATTGTGATGTTTGCATTGTGGATGAAATGAGTATGGTGGATATGCCACTGTTTTTGGATGTCTTAACCATGCTGGCGCCTGGAACGCGTTTGATTTTGGTAGGGGATCCTGACCAGTTACCAAGCATTGGCCCGGGTCAGATTTTTTCGGATATTATAAAGCATTCAGGCATTCCAAGTTTTAAATTAACAACCAATCATCGGCAAGTATCACACCGTGGCATTACGTCACTAGCCACGGCCATTTTAAACCGACAAACGGTGCCGGATCATTTGGGCAATGACTTGACCATGATCCAAGTGGCCCATGACGATGAGTTGGAGGCAACCGTATTGGACTTGTTTTTGCATCGATTGCAAAATGAATCCGAGTTATCGATGAGTGATATTCAGATTTTAGTGCCCATTCATAAAGGACGTTTTGGGATCTCAAATTTAAATCAGGTGATTGCCAATCGCGTGCGTGGTACGGAGCTGCCACCGCAAAAGTTTATGGTCGGTGATCGGGTGATTCAATGTCGCAATAATTATTCAAAGCGCGTCATGAATGGTGATATTGGCTATATTAAACGCATTACCAATGACGCAACAGATATTGAATTTCAGCATGGCAGCGTGTCTTTTGAGACTGCCGATATGTTGGATGTTCAGTTGGCCTATGCTGTATCTATTCATAAATTTCAGGGCTCTGAGGCCCCTGTTATTATTTTGCCACTCATAAAACAGTGGGGCTTTTTTATGAGCATGGATGTGCTTTACACGGCAGTGACTCGGGCAAAATCCCATTTATTTGTGGTTGGAGATTTGCGGGTATTGAATCAAATGATTGAAACCAGTAAAAAAACAGAACGCTATACTCGTTTATTTCAGTCTTAATTGAATAAAGGATTAAAATTGGTAACTGATTGTAAAGATTTAAAAACCTTTCTATAATAAAACGTGCCAAAAACAAAGTACATTTTTTTTACTGGCGGTGTTGTATCTTCCTTGGGTAAAGGAATTGCAGCTGCTTCTCTCGGTGTATTACTTAAACATCAGGGGTATAACGTCACTATTCAAAAGTTTGATCCTTACCTGAATGTAGATCCAGGAACCATGAGTCCCTATCAACATGGTGAAGTTTTTGTTACTGATGATGGGTGTGAAACCGATTTGGATTTGGGGCACTACGAACGGTTTATTGATAAGAGCTTATCTCGAGCAAATAACATTACATCGGGAATGGTGTATTGGGATGTGTTAAATAAAGAGCGTCGAGGTGACTATTTGGGTGCGACGGTCCAAATTGTGCCACATATTACGAACGAAATTAAGGCACGCATTACGCAAACATTGGACAATGATCCAGCTGATATTATTATTACTGAAATTGGTGGAACGGTTGGTGATATTGAAAGTTTACCGTTTATTGAAGCCATTCGTCAGTTTCAATATGAAAATGAAAATGACTGTGTGCACGTGCATTTAACTTTAGTACCATACTTGGAAAGTTCGGGGGAGTTTAAGACCAAGCCTACCCAGCATTCAACCAAGGAATTGCGTGCCATTGGTATTCAGCCAGATATCATTTTGTGTCGGTCTCACATGCCAATCGATAAAGACATTAAGCGTAAAGTCGCGATGTTTTGTGATGTGAAAGCGGACTCTGTTATAGCTGCTCACAATGCCAAAAGCATTTACGATGTACCGCTAATTTTAGAGCAACAGGGCATGGATCGTGTGATTTGCAATAAACTTGGATTGGCTGAGTCGAAGAGTGATTTAGAGGAGTGGAAGCGGTTTGTGCAAAATATGCATGACCCAACCAATCTTTCTATTAAAATAGCCATTGTAGGTAAGTACACAAACTTATCAGACTGTTATTTAAGTGTGGTTGAATCGTTGCGCCATGCTGCGGCTAATACCAATTGTAATATTGATATCAAATGGGTGAATTCTGAGGATTTACGATCTGATACCGTTGCTGCGCAATTAAATGACGTTGATGGGGTATTGATTCCCGGTGGTTTTGGTGAACGTGGAATTAAAGGTAAAGTTCAAGCCGCTAAATTTGCCCGGGAACAACGGATTCCTTATTTGGGTTTATGTTTAGGGATGCAGGTCGCTGCCATTGATTTTGCTCAGCATGTGTGTGGTTTAACCGATGCCATGAGTGTTGAGTTTGATGCGGATTCACCGCACCCTGTAATTCACTTAATGGATACGCAAGAAGATGTGGTTAACAAAGGTGGCACGATGCGTTTGGGGCATTATCCATGTTCCGTGCAACCAAATACGCAACTCCATGCCCTTTATGGTGAATCATTAATCTATGAGCGTCATCGTCACCGTTATGAATTTAATAACGATTATAAAGCGCAATTTGAGTCCAATGGCTTGGTCTTCTCAGGCATTTGCCCAGACAATAATTTGGTTGAGGTCATTGAAAACCCAAATCATCCCTTCTTTATGGCATGCCAGTATCATCCTGAATTTAAGTCTCGTCCATTAAAGCCACATCCGTTATTTTTTGGTTTTGTTGAGGCTGCTAAAGCTTTTACTGGTACGCAACAAGAACTCTTTGTTCGTTAATTAATAGCCCAACGTTAAGCCAGATGGTGTCCGTGGATCTGATGCGCCATACAGTGTGCCATTTTGCTTCATAATGCTCTGTGTAGACCCCATAACACGTTTGGTTTGAATGGTGTGACCTTTTTTACGTAATTTTTTTAAGGTGTCGTTTGAAAAGCCGTTGGGCTCTATTCGTAATTCATCGGGGAGCCATTGATGGTGAAAACGGGCCGCATGGCTAGCTTCAGCTATATTCATGTGGTGGTCGACCACATTGCTTATGATTTGGGTCACGGTGGTGATGATTCGGCTGCCACCTGGGGATCCAGTCACCAAGAAAACATCATTGTTTTTTAGTACTATGGTTGGTGTCATCGAACTTAGCATCCTCTTTTTAGGGGCAATGGCGTTACGTTTATTGCCGATTAAGCCATAGGCATTTGGAACCCCTGGTTTGGCTGAAAAATCATCCATTTCGTTATTTAATAAAATACCTGTGCCAGGAATGCCAATGCCAGAGCCGAAACTAAAATTGAGTGTTGTTGTAACCGATACGGCATTGCCCCATTGATCCACCACGCTGTAATGGGTGGTTTCATCACTTTCATAGGGTTGGCCATAAGTATTGGGTTGGCTTGCGGTATGTTGCTTCAGTTGGATGCGTTTGCGGCGTTTACGAATATAGCTGGGGTGCAATAATGCCTTTGTTGGCACATTTACAAAATCACTATCGCCCAACCATTCTGATCGATCGGCATAGGCTAACTGCATGGCTTCTGTCATGGCATGGATGGTATTGGCACTGTTATGTCCCCATTCATTTAACGGGTAGGGCTCAATTAGTTTTAGTATTTGCCCCATAATCACACCACCTGAACTTGGTGGTGGCATGCTATAAACTTGAATATCACGATAGTTGAATGCAACCGGCTCACGGTATTTGGATTGATAGTTGGCTAAATCTTGTGTTGAAATAAGCCCACCATTATTTAACATTAATTGGTGCAAATGTTTGGCGGTTTTACCCGCATAAAATCCATGAAATCCTTTGTTCGCAATGCGGCGCAATGATTGTGCTAAATCTCGTTGGATGAGCCGGTCACCAGGAGATAGTTGTTTTCCTTTGGGGTAAAAGATCGGCCCCATGGTTGGATCGTTTATTAAGCGAGGTTTGGCCCGTTCGAGTGCTAAAGATAATGGTTGTGATACGATAATGCCGTTTTTTGCCAATTTAATGGCGGGTTTAATAACACTGCGTCGTGGTAATGACCCAAAATCATTTAATGCAGTTAAAAGTCCATGGACACTGCCTGGAACACCACTGGATTGCAATGAGAAGCGGGCTTTTTTGTGATCCACGCTTTGATCTGGTTTTAGAAACATGGCGGTTGTTGCTCTAGCAGGGGCGGTTTCTCTAAAATCAAGCGCAATCGTTTTATTTTCTTTGGCCAAATGAATGAGCATAAAGCCACCACCGCCCAGATTGCCTGCTTGCGGATGAGTGACGGCCAGTGCAAACCCCATGGCAACGGCTGCATCAATGGCATTTCCACCTTGCTTTAAAATAGTAAGCCCAACCTTGCTCGCATGAGATTCTTGTGAGGCAACCATGCCTTTGCTCCCAATAATTGGGTGATGAATGGCATTGTTGGACTGAATTGGAGTTGCAACAGTAATTACCGAACAACAGATAATAATCATGCATTGAATAAATTGGTTCATGGAGATGCTGTTAGTGTAACAAATATTTGAAACGTTGGGTATGTGATTGCTTGCCGAACCTTGATGAATATGATTCGATAATTGTGTGAGGCCATTTGCTATTTCTCGATCCCTTTATATTGTGTCCCCGTTGTACGACTGGGTGGGGTTTATTGGAGCGCCTTTAATTGCGATGGCGATTGGCATTGGTGTCGGGTTTCGTTGGATTCCAGATGAGTATGTTTCCGTTGGTTATTTTAAAGGACGGTATTGGGAATTGATTGTATTAATTTTGATGACCCAATGTCACTTGTTTATGACGGTGGTTAGGGCGTATGGAAATGCCAAGATTTTTAGGGCATTTAAATGGCGGTTATTATTAGCGCCACCGCTGATCTTTTTATTTGGCTTTTTTTCGCAAACATTGTTAGTTGTGCAATTGGTATTAAATACATGGTGGGATGCTTATCACTCTGCTTGCCAAACCTTTGGATTCACCCGAATGTATGATGCTAAAATAGGCGATGCATCGGCACAGATGCGCCGGTTGGATCGAGTTTTATGTGTGTTGTTGTATATGGGGCCGATAATAGGTGGTGCAACCCTGATTCAACATTTAAGTACATTTGAGCATTTTTCTTTGTTAGGGCTTTTCTTTTTAGCGGATGTGCCAGCTGTTGCAGGACGTGTTTCTACGGGGTTGGTTGTTGCAGTGCTTGGGTTTTCAGGCGTATTTATTCCATATTATTTGTTTCGTTTGGTTCAGTATTCAAAAAAGCAGTTGGTATCCCCATTAAAAGGGCTGATGTTGGTGATTACCGCTGTGGTCAGTATTTGTGCTTGGGGCTTTAATTCATTTGGAATGGCCTTTATTATTGCAAACTTTTTTCATGCGTGGCAGTATTACGCAATGTTGTATTGGTCCGAAAAAAAGGCGTTAACACAACGGTTATTTACGCCTAAATTTAGCACTATTGGCGTGATTGCTTTATTTACAGTCATTACTGTTGCGTTTGGTGGGTTTGTTGTTTTTGTGTTGGATCCAGCCAATGCGTCTCGACTGGGAATCTGCTTTTTGGCGACAGTAGCCACCTGCCATTTTTGGTTTGATGGGTTTATTTGGTCAGTAAAAAAGTCGCATATTTAGAATGAAGCTAACATTGCAATAAGCAATGCCGCAAAAAAGCCGACAATATTAATTACACCCCACCAAAAATTATTGTGTTTTACACTGGAATAGGCAACGATGCCTCCAAAAATAGTCAAGGCAATGCCCATGTTGAGTGATAGTGCTTTAAATAACTGTTGGCCTTGCTCTGTTGCTAAAATAATTGTGGCGTTTTCTGGTAATAATTGAGGATACTTTTGTGCAAATTCCAAAAGGATGGGGCGGCCCATGGCATAGAAAATGATCATGTAAATTCCCAAGACGCCTTTAAGAATGGCTGGCTTTAAGCGGAACATAAGCCGGTCTTTTTTGATGTAGCTAAATCCAACAAGCACGGCAACCAAACCGATTGAAAAAATACTGACACCATCCAAGTGACCCACGCTAATTAGTGTGTAGATGACTTCGATGATGGTTAATATAACAGTTGCAATCAGGGCAATATTTAGGCTGGCGTAAGTATCTAAAATAGCAAAAGCGACCAACGGGATTAGGCTAAGTAATAATGCGTTCATTGTTCAATTATACTTAAATACTCAGTGATCTAGTAGTGTTATTAATGTGTTGTCCTCGATTTACTTTTAAAATATCGAGTATTATTTTTTGGTCAAAAATATCCAAAGATAAACGCCCTTCTTTAAGGTTGTTCTTTAGTTCATCGAATGCGTCTGTGTGTATTTCTAGATACCCATTATTTAAATCTTTTATTACAATGGCATCATAGTGTGTCATATCAAACAAGCATCGAGTGGCAAGCTTAAGGGTTTCAATACGATAACTCCCTCTTTTGATGAGTACGCTATTTGATTTAATTTCAGGCAGAGTGGACGGTTTCTTTAATAATGGGGTTTGTGCTTCTTCAATTATTTTGCTGCATAAACAACAACAAAAAAAGTATTGTATGGATTGTAATGCTTTTTCAAAAGCGATTGTTTTTTTCATCACAGAAATATTATCTTCATTAACGCCTAATTTTTCAATGGTATAATCAATAAAAATGAAAGGTTATCGATAAGCTAGCTGTATGACGCACTATATTTTACTTTTAAACTGTTTGGATCGTCCGGGGATTGTTCACGACATAACGTCAGTGTTGTTGGACTTAAATGCCAATATTGTGCATGCAGATCAACATAGCTCGGATGATGAGCATGGGGCCTTTTTTATTCGGATCGAGTTTGTATTGACACAAACGGATGATACAGCGAGCGAGATTGCCGGTATGGTGGCTGAACTTGAGGATCAATTGACGGCACACGTGCGTTGTTTTGAAAAAGATCAACCGTTGCATTGTTCGGTTTTGGCTTCGAAAGAGGACCACTGTCTGCAAGAGTTACTTTACCAATGGAAATCGAATGAACTTAATATTGTGATTGATTCCATTATTTCGAATCATGATCAATATCAAGCATTGGCAGATTGGTATGGGATCCCGTTTCACTATGTGGCGTCTGATGCCAAACACCGAGCGGAAGAGCGGATCATGGCGTTAACGGAAGGTACTGATATGTTAATTATGGCCCGGTACATGCAAATTTTGTCTGGTGAATTCTTACATCAATACAAGCGGCCGGTGGTGAATATTCATCATTCTTTTTTGCCTTCTTTTCCCGGTGCTAAGCCCTATCATCAAGCCTATGCACGGGGCGTGAAACTAATTGGTGCAACGGCACACTATGCTACGGAAGATTTGGATGAGGGACCCATTATTGTTCAAAAAGTAGCACCCGTTACCCATCGCGATCATATTGATGATTTAAAACGCATGGGCCGACAACTTGAAAAGCAATGCTTGGTGGACGCCATACGAGTCATTGCAGATCACCGTGTGATCATTCATGAACACAAAACGATTGTGTTTTAATCCAATAATAGATTTTTGATTTCGTCGAAGTTGAGTGACTTTTCTGCGGCTGTGTCGATATCGATAATTTCTGCCAATAGCTGTTTTTTACTCTCTTGCAGTTCTTGGATTTTTTCTTCGATGGTGCCACTGGTAATGAGCTTGTAGACAATGACTTTATTCTTTTGACCCATGCGGTGCACACGGTCTGTGGCTTGTGATTCAATGGCAGGGTTCCACCATGGATCCAAATGAATCACGTAATCAGCAGCCGTTAAGTTTAATCCAACACCACCGGCTTTTAGTGAAATAAGGAACATGCCAGGCTCTTCGCTGGCTTGGAATCGATCCACCGCTTCAATTCGTGCTTTCGCACTCACAGACCCATCAATTCGTTCGGTGTAGAATTTTTGTTCATTTGTCCACGCATTCATAATGTCGAGCATTTCTGTGAATTGGCTAAACATGACAATTTTATGGCCTTCATCCACCAATTCTTTGATCTTTTCTTTGGCCAGCTCAAATTTGCTGGACTCAATGGATGATGCGCCCACTTCTTTTAATAACTGTGGATGAATACAAACTTGTCGTAATTTTAGGAGTGCCGTAAATATGCTTAAACGTTCTTGCTTGCCCTTAATGTTCTTAATGCCTTTTTTCGCAGCATCAAGGACAGTTTTATACAGCTTTTCTTGATCCGGTGTCATGTCACACTTCACAATTATTTCCGTTTTTTCTGGTAAGGAATCCAATACCTCTCGTTTTTCACGACGCAATATGAATGGCTTGATTCTGGTTTTAATTTGTTCTTTGCGGTTATTTTTTAAATCGTTTTCAAATTGAGAGAATTTACCCAAATAATTTGGCATTACAAAATCGAAAATGTTCCATAAATCTTGGATGTAGTTTTCGATTGGGGTACCAGTCATAGCAATCTTAAATTTTGCATTTAATGATTTAACCGCTTTTGATACCTGTGTTTTTGGGTTTTTAATGTGTTGAGCTTCATCAATGAAGATGGCCTCAAATGGAATGTTTTTTAATAAATCTATATCGTTTTTGAGGATGCCAAAAGAAATGATGACGTAATTGCTTTTGGTTAGCTCTGGAATTAACTTTTCGCGGTTTGCGCCACCATAGACGATGGTCTTTTTACGTTTGGTAAACTTGTCGATTTCTTTTTCCCAGTTGTAAATGACGTTGGTTGGACCAATGACCAAGTAGGGCGCTGTTTGCTCAATCGATGTTGTAAATGCAATGGTTTGAACCGTTTTACCCAGTCCCATATCGTCTGCTAGAATTCCACCAAATTTGTACTGATTTAAAAATGATAGCCATTTTACCCCATAGGTTTGGTAATCCCGAAGTTCACCTTCAAAATCATTGCCCAGTGTATTTTCGGATCTGTGAAAGTTTTTAAAGTTTTCGATAAATTGATTCGAACTAGAATCTTTTCCTTCGACGGATGTGATCCCCAATAATGGCAAGAATTCCAACATGTTAAATGATTTTTTACTGGTAAATGCTTGAAATGAGTTAAGTGTTTTGAGTTCTTTTTGTGATTCTTCGGATACTTTGACATATCCTTTGCTGGTTTTGATGTAGCCTTGGTTTTCAACAAGTAACCGTGTGATTTCGCTAAATGACATTTCTTGGCCATCAATGGTGGTGTTTTGAGAAAACTCAAACCAGTCTTGTTTGGGTGATTCAACACCAAAGGTTAAGTCAATGGGTGTGTCCAGTACATTAAAATCATTTACGGTGGAATGGATGGTCCAATCACGTTCTTGCAGTGTTGGGACGATTTGATCTAAAAATTTAGCAATATGGCCCGGGTTTTCGAGCATAAATGGTAAGTCTTCAGCTAAAAATAGTTCCATTAAGTCATTTTGGTAAATTTCTTCCATGTCTTTTTGTCGTTTATATAAACGGCCATTGGTTGGGTCTTTCAACACATCCACGGTATCTTGTGGCAATACATTCGCATTGCCATAGGTATAAGAGAGTGTCGTCATTAACGCATTATTTTCGTACACCACATCCAAGCGCGGGGTGGGGGAATCATCACTGGGTAAAAACTGTTGTAGGTCCATATTAACCACCCAATTAAGTAAGTTTTTATTGGGGGAATAGACCCGTTGAATAAATTGAATGGCTTGGTTGGCTTCAAATACCAATAAGTTTCGATCTAAAAAGTTATCGAGGTAATTAATAAACGATTTTGATGGGTTGCGTTTAATGTAGCCATTAGAAAAACAATAAAGCCCTTTATCTGATGGAAAGGGCATCCATGTTAATGGGTTTTGGAGCCATGCCAATCGGTTTTTAAGCACACATTGAATTTTGTTTTTATCTTGTTTAAGTTCAATTTCCAATGGCAATTGTTCGTCGAAAATAAGGGGTTTAAATTCACTGGTGGTGTTGTCAAAAATTTGACGCCATTCCACGTGGACGCCCAATTCATTGGCACGTGATAAAAACCAGCCAACATCGGATTCTTGGGGCAGTGCATCGTGAATATCGTTTCCCACTTGCAGCTTTTTTAAGTACTTGGTTAATCGATACGAGAAATCCAAATCTTTTTCGTTAATATTGGTTTCATTGTTGTACAAAAATAGCATGAATGATGATTTGGATAAATTGATTTCCTCGTCACCCATTTTTGCTTCAACAATGGTCATTAAACGGTTTTTAGAATTGAATAGAAATGTTAAATAGAAATTTAATTGGTTCATCAAACACATGTCCCTAGTAGTATTGGATTAGAGTTAATATTACTGAATTGTTTCAGGTTTGTCTATCGTAAATTAATTACCTGGGTCTAGAGTTTACTTTTTGATGTTTTTTCACTAAACTGTGTTTGTAGAATGTGTTTTATTTTACTAAAAAATCTAATTTTTATTAGTCAATATTTAAAAAAATAATGATGAGTTGTTTATGTTAATTTTAGGAGTTTTTCATGTCTGTTTTGTATAAAGTAATGGCTTCATCAGCCGAAAGTTTAACTAATGTTTTTAAGCCTAGGGGTGCGAGTTTTAGAAAGGCTGTTGATCAGCTTAAAACGTATGAACTTGGACCATGTGTTTTGCAAGATTATGTGCCGGGTCCTCGGTTAAGTCATCAAGCGATTTCATTATTATTAACATTACGTAATCCATCCGCTGTGTCTTCTGGTGATGCTAAAGCTTCAAAAGGTGCTGGTGCTTCTTCAGACATTCCTAATGAGGTACTAACGATTATTGAACGATTAATTGCATCTCGACAGTCAGATCCATCTTATGAAAAAGATGAAGCTTTCTATGCGACCAAAAATGGGAAGCATGGCTTAAATCGTGTCCTAGATTTTGTGAGGTACTATGCTTATACTGAAGCAAGTGGTTTACTACAAGATCCCTGTCCTGAGGGGCTCACTATTGAACATCACAAGGGGCGAGTAAAACCAAATGATGGTGTTAAACTTTCACCAAAATTGGGTGTGTTTCCAACAATAAATGAGTCTGCAAATGGATTAGATGTTAATGGCAAAAGTAATGAGGATGCAATAAGCGAATTTAGTGATTGGTTTGATCAATTGAAAAAACAATGGCCTAATCTTGCTAGCAAAGTTGTTCATATCGAGTCCCCTATTATTGAAAATGCGGCGATTTGCTTGGTCGATAATTCTTTGGAGAAATTACAATTCCTTCAATTTTTAAATAATAAATTTTCTAAAAAATATTTGTCTGGACAAGAAGGTGCTAAACCTGTTTTTTCATCACCGGGTGGTAAATGTAAACCGCATGAATTATCGAGTGATGCAGCTGTTCGAGAAACAACCGAAGAGATTGGTGAGATTGATGGGCTCAACGAATTGGTGGTATCTGAAAATTATACATCATTATCAGATACGGTTTCCTATCGTCAAGCAATGTTTCAAGGTCAATTAGCTATTGTAATTAAATGTGATGTTAGTGATTCTAACCATCGTAAGTTTTCAGTTCAGTATGCTGAAAAGGGTGGATTTGCCAAGGTTGTACAGTCAAGTAGGGATGATGTTTTTACGACGCATACTTATTTTGTTGTTGCTAAAAATATGATTGATGCTGTTAAACGCCGTGATCTTTCAAAGGCAAATGGCGTTGTATCTAGCCCAAAGGAAAAGAAAGCTCGGCATTAATAAAAATTCCTTGATGATGGTTTAGAAATGCCAGCCGCAGAGGCGCAATGGTGCAATTTAGATAATGTATCCTCTTCTTAAAAAAACATGATTTAAGTACAATGCAAATATGACATTCAATCTTGTTTCTGATTACCAACCATCAGGTGATCAACCATCGGCCATTCAAAAATTGGTATCTGGCGTTAATAATCAGACTAAGCATCAGGTACTTTTGGGTGTGACAGGGTCTGGTAAAACGTTCACCATGGCCAACGTTATTGCAACACTAAATAAGCCAACGTTAATTTTGGCGCATAATAAAACATTGGCGGCCCAGTTGTGCTCTGAATTTAAATCGTTTTTTCCCGATAATGCGGTTGAGTATTTTGTATCTTATTATGATTACTATCAGCCAGAAGCCTATGTGTCTTCTCGGGATATTTACATCGAAAAAGAAGCCCAAATTAATGATGAGATTGAACGCTTGCGTCACAGTGCAACACGGTCGTTGTTAACTCGAAACGATGTGATTATTGTGGCATCGGTGTCGTGCATTTATGGGTTGGGAACACCGGAAGCCTATCTAAAAGGCGTGTTGAAATTAAAGGTAGGCCAAACCATTGGGCGCCGTGATTTATTAAAAACACTGACAGATATTTATTATGAGCGTAATGATATTGAGCTAAAACGTGGCCGCTTTCGTGTGAAAGGGGATGTGATTGATGTTTTTCCGTCCTGGGATGAAGTGGCTGTACGAATCGAATTGTTTGGGGATGAAATTGACCGGATGGTGGCCTTGCACCCGATTTCAGGCGAGGTGTTGGGTAAGCTTGATACATTCGATGTGTTTCCTGCATCCCACTATGTGGTTGATGGTGGTCTTGATGATGCGTTATTGGCCATAGAAACTGAAATGAAGGCACAGTATCAACAGTTTGTTGATAAAGGGTTATTGGTGGAGGCGCAACGCTTACGCCAACGCACCAATTACGACATCGAAATGATGCGCCAAATGGGGTATTGCAAAGGCATTGAAAACTACGCCCGGCATTTATCTGGCGCACAACCTGGTGAGCCTCCGGGTGTGTTGCTTGACTTTTTTCCAGACGGTTTTTTAACGATTATCGATGAATCGCATGTCACCGTGCCACAAATCGGTGGTATGTATAATGGGGATCGAGCACGGAAGACAACCCTGGTTGACTTCGGGTTTCGGTTGCCCTCAGCGTTAGATAATCGACCCTTGCAGTTTGCTGAATTTGAAAACCGCTTAAATAGTGTCATTTATACATCTGCAACACCGGGCAATTATGAACTTGAAAAAGTGCAAATCGACCACCCAACGGGTGATGAATTTGTGGATAAGTATGATGTTGCAGAGCAGGTGATTCGGCCAACCGGGTTATTGGACCCTGTTATCTTTATGCAAAAAACAGAGGGGCAAATGGCCCATTTATTGGATCAAATTTCAAAGCGCATTGAAAAGAAGGAGCGGGTATTGGTAACCACAGTTACCAAACAATTGAGTGAAGATATTGCGAACTTTTTATCGAATGAGTCAATTAAAGTCATGTATTTGCATTCCGATATTGGTGCGTTGGAACGAATTGATATTTTACGTGATTTACGACTTGGAACGTACGATGTGTTGGTGGGGGTGAATTTGTTACGAGAAGGGTTGGATTTGCCAGAGGTATCGTTGGTGGCCATTTTGGATGCAGATAAAGAAGGTTTTTTACGAAATGAACGGTCGTTGATTCAAACCATGGGCCGAGCTGCACGGCACCCGGATGGAACGGTTATCCTATACGCTGATTCCATTACCCCGTCCATTCAACAAGCGGTGAATGAAACACGCCGCCGACGCAAAAAGCAGATGGCGCACAATAAGAAGCACGGCATTGAGCCAACCCCAATTATTAAAGAGATTAAAGACATTCGTGACGAAAATAGGGCATTGGTTGAAGCTGCCGAAAAAGCCAATGAAATTAAAGACCCCAAAGACCAACAGGCATTGGTGGCTGAACTTGAGAAGAAAATGCATGAAGCTGCAGATAACCTTGAATTTGAATTGGCTGCAGTATTGCGCGACCAACTTAGTCAATTGTCCAAACCGAAATAACGTGGGTGTTAAGTTGGGGAACTGTATTGGTAATAATGCAGGGAATTGGATACACTTAAATTATGGCGAATTTTCATTATGAAATGAAGCGTCGCAGTGGGGGTGGCTCATCCACCTTTGATGTGGCGGATTTAAACGACGATCAAGCGCAAGCTGTGTTGCATACCAATGGCCCTTTATTGGTGTTGGCGGGTGCAGGATCTGGTAAAACCAAGACCTTGGTGTATCGGTTAGCGCGTTTAATTCATGATGGGGTCGACCCCAAGCGGATATTGTTACTGACGTTTACACGTAAAGCAAGTCAGGAAATGATGCGACGTGCTTCAGGCTTATTAGACTCTCGCTGCCAAAATGTGATGGGGGGTACCTTTCATTCGTTTTGCAATATGGTGTTGCACCAATACGCACCTAAAATCGAATATCAAAATGGGTTTACCATTATGGATCGTGCCGATGCCGAAAACTTGATGGCATTGATTCGTAAACAGGGGGATTATCAAAAAAAAGATAAACGATTCCCTAAAAAAAATACATTGTTGGATATTGTGTCAAAATCAGTGAATACCAACCGCTCGATTGATCAGGTGATTGGCGATGACTTTATTCACTTTTCAGATTTAACTGAAGATATTATTGAAATTGCTAAAAAGTATCACATTCAAAAAGAGGCCCTGTCGTTAATGGATTACGACGACTTGTTGGTTAAAATGGTGCATTTATTGACCCACCATGACGATATTCGCCAACAGTTATCACGTAACTATCAATACATTTTAGTGGACGAGTTTCAGGATACCAACCATATTCAGTTGGCAATGCTAAAGGGTTTGGCTTCGGAGCACAATAACTTAATGGTGGTAGGGGATGATGCCCAGAGCATTTATTCGTTTCGCGGCGCAGATGTATCGAATATTTTAACGTTTGAAACAATGTTTGATAATGTGCGTGTGGTCAGGCTAAACACAAATTATCGGTCCACTCAGCCTATTTTGGATGTTTCGAATGATGTGATTAATGCAGCCACTGATTTATATTCAAAAGAGCTGATGGCGCATCGAAATGATGGTGAAAAGCCCAAGTTTGTGGAAGCCTTTGACGATATGGAGCAGGCCGATTTTGTGGTGGATCGCTTGTTGGGCTTACGTGAGGATGGCGTGGCATTAAATGATATGGCCGTGCTATTTCGATCCAGCTCCCACTCCAATCAATTGGAACTGGCCTTAACCAGAGCAAATATTCCATATAAAAAGTTTGGTGGTTTTAAGTTTACCGAAACCGCACATGTAAAAGATACCATGGCGTATATGAAAGTGATGGTGAACCCACACGATGAGTTGAGTTGGCATCGAATATTGCAATTATTGGATGGCGTTGGGCCCAAGCTATCCCAAACCATTATTGATTATCAGCGTGCCCAACAGTTTAACTTTGCTGGAATGGATTATGCCCCGTTTAAAAAGAAGGCGGCGTATAACGATCTGCAAATCATTGCGAAGCTAATGGCAACACCACAACAGTCCCCTACGGATACTTTGCAACGGGTGTTGGCTGTTTATGAACCTGTGCTTAAAAAAACATACGATGATCATAACAAGCGAGAGCAAGATTTGAATTCATTAATTGCGCTATCGGAACGGTTTCGCTCGTTAGCATCCATGTTGGATGAGTTTAGTTTAGAGCCACCAGAATCATCCCAAGTTGGTGCTGATGCGGTACCAGACGATGATGAATATGTGGTGTTATCAACCATTCATTCAGCTAAGGGCTTGGAATGGTCGCGAGTATTTGTGTTGTCGGTGGTGGATGGCTATATTCCATCGTTTCGTTCATTGCAGGACCCCGCCCAAATTGAGGAAGAGCGTCGTTTGTTGTATGTGGCCATGACTCGAGCCAAAGATGAACTATACTTGATTAAACCCAATTTGGATGACCCGAGTGCCTATTATCCGGTGGGTGGCATGAGCTTTAGCCAGGTGAGCCGTTTTATAACGCCTGACCATATTGATGCGTATTTTGATGTGTGGTCGTTGGGGGTTGGGCAGACGATGCCCAGTGACGAGGTAACGGACCCGTATTTGGATCCTCCCACGCAACCGTATTCACTATAGTTTATACCCTTTACATGTTATTTTTTGCCCAAATGTGGGTATGAAAAGTTATGGACTTAAATCGATCAGACTCTGTGGGCGGAGCGCCTTTGTTACCCAATAACTCTGGTGGTGACGTACTGGGGGTTAATGATTTAGGTAGTCCTTTAAATAACAATGAAAATGATCAACTTCATCATGTTTTTAGACCTCACTATGGGATTTTTGGAACAAACATTGAAGATCGAATGGAAAGTCACAAAGACCAGATTTTAACAGCATTAAAAGATGAACGGCCAGTTGTTGTTCAATTACTACAAACGGCGACATCTAAATCCGGAGTGTCAGTTTGGTTTACTGCGAATGCAAATTCACAACTTAATGGTCTTATAAAACTTATTGAATTTGTTAAAGCCCACAACGATTCTCAACCAGAAAATGAAAATAAAATTGATTTGGGGATGGTATTAACAAAAGCTGATGATGATGGAAATACCCCAATTTCGTTAATTATGGATCGGGTTAAAGAGGGGACGTTGACAGAATCGGATGTTAAGCTTGCCGGATTGTTATTTGATCATGGTGTTGATCCTAATATGTTGGATCGAGCAGAGCGTAAAGGAGAGACTCCGATTACACTGGTGTTACAACAAGATGGTAATGAACCTGCTAACCAACAACTATTGGAGCTCTTGTTAAGTAATGGGGTGGATCCCAATCAAGCATTTAATACTAGGGGGCTACCTTTGTTGCATTATGCGGTTAAACACAATAAACCCAAAGTTGTGCGATTACTGTTAAGGTATGGTGCGAATCTGAATCAGTATTATAAGGGAGATCTGATGACAAAACGTGGTATTGCATTAAATAGCGCACGAACAGAAGAAGTTAAAAATGCGTTGGTTGAAGCGCATGCTGACTTTTCTAAACGTTATTTTCCGGCCTTTACTGATGTTTCTGAATCTGTGGGCCGAGGTATTGTCGCTCATCTTTTAAATTTAAAAAATACGGTAAAAATTGAAGGTGAGGAAGTGGTAATAGAAGGCAATCAAATCAATACTGCAAGTAAGTGTTTGGTGAATGCATTTAAAAATCAATTGGATGAACCTTTAAAAGAAGCAATGGATGCCAGTATTGCGTTTCAAGAATCATATGAATATTTTTGTCATGACAGGCCTGAATTATATCATTGTCTTCAAGAACATTTTAATGAATATAAATTTTTGTCGTTAAATGGGTTGGGGTGGAAACGGCATAATGTTGCGATAAACATTTATAAGGAGGTTGATGACAAATATCGGTGTGTGTTGTGCAACCGTGGAGGACGGCCTGATGAGGGCAACTTTTCTTCACAACTTACAGAGTTTATGGTTAGTCAAGATCAACTCTTAAGTCTTGCTGAAATTTTATTAATTAACGGTTCATTAAAAAGGGAATCAATGGAAAGTGTTGTGAGCAAGCTTTCTAATGTTGCGGTGGAGGACTCTATACGTTCATTAGATAATTTGTCGCAAGATCAAATTGCAGGTAACTGTGTGGTTGCAAATCATGAGTTGGCCTTAAAGCAACTCCTATGTGAATTGGATAAAGACAATGGGTTACAAAAATACAAGGAATTTAAACGTGATTTAACCACTCAAATGGGGCATTATTTGCATTCGTTACCTGATTCAAAAGTGAATCAAGCCTTAAAGATTGAGCATCAAAACTGGCAGCAGCGTAAAAAGTTAACCGAATCATTAAAGCAGACAATGGCATTTTTATTGGGTGATGGTGAAGGGAATCCCTATGCGCTTAGCCGTCAAGATTTAACGTCAAAACTTTCAGAATTAGAAGCTAAATCAACCAAGCCACCAATTGAAAAAGGGGATTTTGATCTAATGATGATGATCTTTAGGGAATATGTGTCTGCCATTGGTAGGCATGCATCAACAGATTATTATGAACGGTTGGAACAATATATTACGCGTTTTGAACGTGACTTTACATTAACTAAACCCCAAAGTTATAAAATTTATCAATTTAAGTGTGAGCTTTCTTTAACTAGATCAATACAAAATAATCAATTAGCTCATTCAGCTTCCGAAATATCAGAAAATAATGAAGATTTAGATGAGATTTTTGATTTTCTTTTGGATGTTGAAGAGCTTTATGATGAGATTGTTAGTGACGATGATACAACAGTTAAGCGCAGAGAAAAGTCTGAGATTAAAAAAGACTATCAAGACTGGTTAGAAGCATTCAGCAAGAAATTTTATGACAATGTTAAAGAAATCCCTGCTGATTATAAGCATAAGAAAGACTTGGCGGGTATTTTGAATGGGGTAATTGATTATGAGGATGATTAAATCGCTTTATTTTAGATTTGAGAATGACGTTTAAAAACGTTGTCTAGTGGGAATAAGAATATGGGGGAAAAATGGCACATATAAATTCACCATCACCAGAAAATCAAGCAAGGTCTCCACGACAGGTAGAGAGTCGCCTTCCACAGGGGCAGCCGATTAAACAAAAAAATATTTTTATGCGGGTTTTATCTGCTTGTTTTCCAAGTTTTTTTGGAACGAAACCAGGTGATCCTGCCCAAATGCAACCGGTGCAAGATGAACAGAAACAGAATGAAGCTAAAGATCCTGATCTGCATCACCCCCAAGAAAATCGATTTTTTGGACCTGTTGACCCAAAGAGTCAGCCTGGTTTTGTTGATTTAAAAACGGTATTAAAAGCCGATGATTCTTTAGTGTCAAATAACGCAAACCCTAAAAAGGGTGAACAACCACCTGTGAATGATCCACTTGATTTAAATCAGAAACTTAATGGCCGTAAATTGGGTCATGTGTTAACGCACCACTTTATTAAGGATAATCAACATGGTTCAACAACGCCTCAGATTATTGGCATGAGTAATGCTGCAAATGCAGTATTTTGTGAGATGGTTAACCTTCCACCTGATATAAAGGACGCTGTTAAAGCAAGTGATCACGTTGAGCAAACATTGGCTTCAGGTGAAGGTTTTTCTACTGCATTTAATACTCACTTTGAATCACATTCCGTATTAACGCTGTCTGGGTTGGGAACAACGTCGCATTCCATTGGTGCGAATGTTTATAAAAAAGATGATGGGTTTCATGTTGTTTTATGCAATCGAGGTTTAGGTTCAAAAAAACATGGCCATTTTTTTGAGGTTGTTATTCCAGATCAAGAGGCAAGTGTTGCTATGAATACATTGGTAGAATTAAAGCAGCTGGATGATATTAATAAGGTTTATGATGCATTAGCTAAGTTTGAAAAAATTAAGCATGAGGACATTGCTTCTTCACAGTTGGTTGGTAATTGTGGCTGGGCCAATAAAGAAGCCGCATTAAAAGAACTTGCATTTAAAATGTGTGGAGGTAACCAAGGGATTAAAGGTGTTTATAAGCCATTTCGTGCGGCGATGTTAGCAAAACTTGAGACTTATGTTGACTCGTTTGAAGATGATGAATTAAAGGATGCGATGGCACGATACAACGACTTTCAAACACATACTGGTGGCATTAAGGCCGCCATATCAGCATTGCCAGACCCTCCTAAAGATAACGACTTTGATGCTGTTTTGGATGAAATTATGACTGGTATTTTGACTGAACCTGATGAAGCTGGTGCAGAGGCACATTTAGAGCGGTATTCTTATTATGTTAAAAAAGTCATTGATGAAAACAACCCGCCAAAAGGAATTAATCGTTTTATTTTGATTGATATTCATAATTCGTTTATAGATCTTCAAGAAGGTTTGCGTGAAGAAAGCTCAAATTCAACAGAGCTTTTGAATGCGTTTAAAGACAAGATTACTCAATTTAAATCATCTGCTCAGTTAGCTACGTCGTTTAGGGACAAACTTTCAGTTTGTGAATCGTTTGATGCCCTTAAAAAACAGATTGAAAGCCAAGATTATACTGGGGCTGATTTTCAATTGTTTCGTGATGAAATTACAAAAATCTTTATTAAATTGAAGGATAGACTTAAGGCAGAAACTCACGAAGATATTGATGTGTATAAGGCATGGGTTCTTGTTGCAAATGCAGATTCACCAGATGCGCTTACAGGTGCAATTACTCGATTGAATAATGCTCAAAAAAATCAAGCACTTATGATGGATTTTCGTGATCAGGTGTCAAAATGTACTGATGTCATAGCGATTCAAGAGCATCTCAACAGGTTAGATTTACAAGGAATTGAATTTAATTTTTGTCGTTCTATAATGTTAGAAACCGCAAAACGTTTTTTTGCGGCATCTGGGGGGACGTTTACCACTGAAGGGGTATGGGAAACAAAAACACCCATTCAAAGGTCTTTATTTGGGCTTGCAAATGCTAAGTATTTTTCTCATTGTGATCAACATCTTAAGAATATAGCTACAATACGTTCACTTCAATCTGATTTGGAAGAAATTGGAGATGATGACTACGATGGTTTCTTTAAAAAATTAAATGATCAGTCTATTGAAGAATTGACAATACTACAATGTCGAGTCTTGCTAGATAAAATGGGAAGTCAGTTTAAAACTGTTCCGCATAATGATGCGGGGAGATTAGTGCCAGACGATAAAGATTTAGAAACCATTAAAAAACTGTTAACAAAACAAATTAAACTAAATGAAAGAATAGAAACCTGTCAAAAAGCTAATTATAAGCAAGTTCTTGATCATTACAATGGCATTACTGATGTTTTTGAAAAGTTGGAGTTATGTGAACGTGTTGTATCCTTTTCTTCGGATTATATCTCTCAAGCTTCCAACCAGTTTGGTGATCTTTTGCCGGATCTTCGAAAAACTTCAAATTATAAGAAGGCTCTCAAACGCTACAATGAGGCAAAAACAATGCTTGAAAAACATGAGGTTTGTACCTCTGTTTTGAACAATAATGAAAAATATTCAGAGGTTGGGATTGGCCACTTTGAACGTATTCAACAAATATTAAATGGTTTAAAGTAGTTTATTCATTAATATTTTTGGCAAGCGTTGCGGCTTAAATTCCGGCTCTTTTACACATGCCAGTTGAATGGTGGCGGATACATTTAATTTGTGGTTGCATTCGACGGTTTGTTTAACTATAAATGACGCTTTTTTGAGTTCAATCAGTTCGACGGTGACGACGTATTCGTCATCTTCCCGTAATGGGTAGTGGTAATTAATATCAATATTTACAGGTACAAACCCAATGCCATCGTGTTGAAACTCGATGTAGGGGAGCCCCAAATCTCTTAAAAACTCAATTCGTCCCGCTTCAAAGTAGCGCAGGTAATTGCTGTGGTGCACCACGCCTGCAACATCGGTATCGTACACATACACGCGGTAAGGTGCTGTGGTAAATTTAGTCATCGCCAGCGCCCTCCAATTTAAATGGCTGTTGCAGTTGGTTATGTACAAGTACAATGATGGTTAAAATTACCCACAATGCAATGGCAAACCATCCATTGATTGCAAGCGCAATTGGAACAAAGAACTCAAACAATACCCAGCAAATGCCAGTGCTTACTCCCCAGGCAGTAACAAATACGATACTCGAAAATGCCAATGTTTCGATAAGGGCCATGCGATTAATTTGCTTAAAGCTAAGTCCAATCCAATACAGACGATTTAAGTTTGATCGTCGGATATCAGTAAATAATTTACCAAGCAGGGCATAAAGCAGGAGCCCAATTAAAAAACAGTAAATGGCACCTGCGTGTACAGCAATTAAGATTCCTTTTAAGAATGATATGATTTTTTGACTGGTTTTTTGGATATCGATAATCGATATGTTGGAAAAGGCCTGGCTCAGTTTTCCAATGGTTGCATCTTTTTGGTTTGGGTCATTTAGCGTGATAGCACTAACGTGAGTTTTGGGTAATGCATCCAAATGAGGCGCTTCAATAATCATAAAGAAGTTTGGTTTGAATGTGCTCCAGTCCACACTGCGGATACTGGTAATGGTGGCTTTAATCTTAACCATAAAAATTTCAAATTCAATGGTGTCACCCAAATTTAATTTTAGGCGTTTGGCAAAGCGCTCTTCAACGCTCATTTCGATGGTGTCATCGTTGGCTGTAAACCACGACCCAGCAACCACAACCTCACTGGGATACAACTCTTTTCGAGTGCTTAAATTCTGTTCTCGATATAAAAAGTAGGGGTCGTTAAGGTCGGCTGAATTTGCATAGCTGTTGGCGTCTAGCCCATTGATTTTTTTTATCCGGGTTCGAATAACTGCGCCATAATTGGCGGTGCCATTAATCATTTTTTGAAATTCGTTTAATTGGTTATTGTAGATATCAATAACAAAAAGGCTTGGCAGCACTTGATCAGGATTTTTAGGGCTAAATTCGTTATCAAGCGATGTTTGATAATTGGCAATCGTTAATATGGTAATCATAGCAAACGTTATGCTAATAAATGCCACTCGTCGTAGGGTGTGGGACTCACTTAGGTGATTAATGGCCAAGCGCAGTTCAATCGATCCTGGAATACGGGTACGACGCAATGCTGCGCCAATTCCAATGTCCAGCCCGTAAAGTGTCGAAAAAATCAGTGCGAATAAACCAATCAATATTGCAATAGCTGTAGCGCTCAAGCCATTTAATGCTAAAAATCCGGCCAAAAATGCAATTAATCCGGTTATTATGATGCCCCATAGGGTGACCATGCTAGTATCCGATTGTTCGCCATGAAAATTGCGATTTGCATTGATGATGCTTAAGACAACCTTGGTTATGCCTAAAATTGCAATGATCGAAAAACCGACCACTAATCCAATATCAGCAACGGTAACTTGAATCCACTGAAAGCTGATGTTCATTCGGTTAGCAACAATGCTCATGGCGATTTGTGCCAACGTTGCACCGATTAGTAAGCCTGCCATGGTCATTTTAATGGCCAGCTGCAATGCTTCAAGTAAGTAAAATTGCTGAATGGTTTTTATGGACAATCCCATGTATCGTAAGTTTCCAATCATCGGTAAGGCTTGAATAATACTTGTCCAGATCATAAAGCCAAATGCAATGCCAGTGAGCATTAATACAAATAACGATAAGAACAAGAAGAATTGGTTTAGGGCGTCAAAGCCTCGAATAATATCTTCATTAATGTCTCTGTAATTTCTTACAATAATGGGCTGGCTTGGCCCATAGGACCCTTGGATGGTTTTTTGCGTTCCTTCGATGGCTAAGGTGTTGGTTAGTGTTTGTGTTAACTGTTGGATATCGGCCGGTACCAATAGTTCAATAAATCGAGAATGGTACTGGCGTGTACGATCACTTTTAAACCCTGTGCTTTTTGTGTCATTTAAATTCATGTAAATCCGAGGGCCGTAGGCTAAGGATTGAATATTGATATCTGGTTCTTTGGTAATGATGCCAATGACAGTGCCTGATGTATTGCCAATGCGAAGTACGCTTCCATATGTGATGTCGCTTTGATTGGCCAATTCTTCTGAAATAACGATGGGCTGATTTTTTTGATTAATAAAGTCACGTATGGGGCGCTCATTACCATCGGCATCCATGGCTAGACAATCTCCAATTAAGGGGTAATTGGTGTCGATGGCATAAATTTCAACCAATTTAGTGGAGTTGCCATAGTACTGAATCATGCTCGAAAATACGCGACGTTCGGCCACGTTATGGCTGGGTAAGGCTTCTGACACAGCGGTTATGTTTGCCGTGCTTAATGCCTGGGTGCTGGCAATTTCAATATCTGCCGTAAGTAATGCACTTGATTGTTGGGTGAGGGTAGTGGTTAGTGTTGTATTAAAAATGCGTTGAGTGCTTATTAAACCAATGCTCAAACTTAACGCCAATCCAATAATGATTTGGTGTGATTTTGCTAGTCGGAGTGCGGATTTGCAGTGTGCTTTTGTTGCTTTGTTCATTGCACCAATTGCCCACGATCCAATTGATAATTCACGGGGCACATGGTGGCCAATTCCAAGTCATGTGTGACTAATATTAATGCTGCTTTTGTTTTTTCCATGCATTCAGTTAATAGGTCTTTAACCATGTCACTATTTGCTTGATCCAAATTGCCTGTTGGTTCGTCTGCCACAATCACTTTTGGGTGACTTGCCAATGCTCGGGCAATGGCAACCCGCTGTTTTTCACCGCCAGATAATTCGGCTGGATAATGGGTTTTACGATGACTGAGGCCGACATCATTCAACCAGTTGGCTGCTTTTTCACGGGATTCAGTATCACCTTTAATATCAAGGCCCAAGGCCACGTTGTCCAGTACAGTTAATGATGGAAACAAACGGAACGATTGAAAGATAAACCCAAACGTTTCTCGTCGAATTACTGCACGTTCGTCGTCATTACATTCATATAAATTGCGATCAAATAAACGTACTGTGCCATCCGTGGGTGGTTCAATGCCAGCAATGAGGCGTAATAACGTGCTCTTTCCACTGCCAGAAGGCCCGGTAATTGCCACACGATCGGTGGATTGGATGGATAATTGAATGCCATTCAGAACGGGAACTTGATTGTTTTTATATGCTTTTGTAACGTTTGTAAGGGTGATCATGCTGTTATTATAACGAATCTTGATCCAAAAGGGAGGGGCTAAGGTTCATGGTTGGTTGTTTTGGTAATTGAATGGTTGGTTTGCGTAGTAAAAAGTCGTAAATGTTTTCGGCAATGATTTTATGGCCAGCTGCGTTGGGGTGAATGCCATCATTGAGATTGTATTCCGGTTTACCGGCCACATCTTTTAATAAGAATGGCATAAGCTGAATTCCGTTTTCTGATGCGATTCTTTCGTACATGATTTCAAAATCTTGAATGTAACGGTCACTGTAATTGTCTGGTAAGGACATGCCAGCCATAATTAATGGGATTTTTTTTGATTTGATTTTTTTTACAATGGTGGTGATGTTTTTTTCAGTTTGTTGTAGTGGCATGCCGCGCAAGCCATCGTTGGCACCAATGCACAAAAATACCATGTTTGGGGTGACGTGTTGCAATGTAAAGTCCAAGCGATGAAGTAGTGTGTGGCTGGTATCGCCAGAAATACCCTGGTTAATTGCGGTGAGCATGTTAGTGCCCATTTTTTCTTGCAATTGATTTGGAAATGCAAGTTTTGGGTCCAGTTGATACCCAGCGGTTAAACTGTCACCCAAAAATAACATTTTGACTTGGCTAATGGCTGGTGTTAGTGTCACTATCCCCAAAATAAGGAGTATTCGAATTAACATGAACTTATTGTACTGCTTTCTAATAAGGAATGGTAGTGTGTTAGTTTACTTAAATTGACTTTATTTTACCATATTGTTACCCTGGTAATACTTTTTTGGAGTGTGATGAAAATGGATGTAACTAATAATGGACCTTTAGGGGTTAATGGTATTAAAAGACGGCGAAGTGTCGATCAAGTTAAATCAATGCTAAGACGTGAGGAATATTCCAATTTGCTACGAAAAGTTGAAAGTGGTAATTTTGATCAAGTTGCTAGATTTTTAAATGGGTCGGATTTATTGAATACGGTCCTTTCTCATTTGAATCGTCAGGAATATGCAGTTGATTCTTATGCGAGCGATATTATAAAAGTATTGAATACAGCTTGTGAAAAGCTTGATGCTTTTTTAACAGAGTTTGAACAGCGAATGGATGTTTGTAATCAACTGTGCCAAGCGGAGCCTATCAATGCAAAATGTTATCAATCAATTGTTTTTCCAGATTCTGTGATTATAAACTTAAGATATCTTAAAAACCATGCTGAGAAAATTTTAAGTAAAAGAGTACAAGTGTCCTGCAAGAATATTATTAAACGTGCGTGTGAACAGAAAATGTTGCCCGAAGAAAATAGATCACTTAATAATACCATGGCTATCATTGATGAATTTGAGAAAGAATTAATGGGTTTTGGTGAACGTGCAAGTGATTTATTAGTGCGGTCTGGTAATGATTTTTCTTCACAGGTCCAGAGGCAACTTGAATGTTGGATGCAGCAGTTGGGGATTAAGCCTCAAAGCTAACTGTTAGGTCTTAACTTTAGGTAAGGCTGCAAAACCTCAAATAAACCCTTTAATTCATTAAGGGATAATGACTCCCCGCGGTGTTTAAATTCAGGTCGGTCAGGGTACCCATCTTGAAGTGCCAGGTAGGGGCCTGTTTTTAAACATTTAATGATGGTTTTACGGCGGCCCCAAAATAAGGTTCGCGTCATGGCAAAAAATAGTGGTTCGTCATTGGCGGGGAGTAAGGGGGCTTTAGCTGTGAGTTGAATCACTTGAGAATCGACATTTGGTGGTGGAGTGAAACAGTTTCTTGATACTCCAAACCCTTTATTTATATCAAAGTAATAGTTGCAAAATATGCTCATTGATCCATATTGCTTGGAGCCTGGATCTGCCACCAATCGCTCCGCCATTTCTTTTTGAATCATAATAGTAATGGGGCCAAGGTGATGATTATATTGGGTAAATAACTCGATTAATGGTGATGTGATTTGATACGGAATATTTGCAATAATTGGGGCGCCTTTAGGGAACATGCTATAGTCAACCTTTAAGGCATCAATGTGGGTGAAGGTGACGTTTTTTAGGCTCAGATCTGAGACATGGTTGATCCAGCGCTCGTCGATTTCAATAACGTTTACAGGTGCAATTTCAGCGAGGGCTTGTGTAAGGATCCCTTTGCCACAGCCAATTTCAATAATGGGATGTTCGGGTTTGGGTGAGGCTAGGGTGATGATTTTATTGATGATATTTTGGTCATGCAAGAACACCTGACCCAATGTTTTTGTATGCTGCTTCATGTTGTTAATGATTGAATGTAGTTTATGGCTGAAATCATGGCGGTAGGATTTGCGATGTTTTTTCCAGCAATATCATAGGCGGTCCCATGATCCGGTGAAGACCGGTGGATGGGGAGGCCAATGGTTGTATTCACACCTTCATCAAAAGCCAGTAACTTTAATGGGATTAAGCCCTGATCATGGTACAGAGCAATAACAATATCGTACGCACCATGAACCGCTTGTCTAAAAATGATATCTGGAGATATTGGTCCTATAATGGTTGCTTCATCATTGGACTGCTCGCTTAATACATCTTGCAATGTAGTTTGTTCGAATGATCCAAACTGCCCGCCTTCACCTGCATGTGGGTTGAGACCTGCGATTCCTATGCGTGGTTTTTTTATTCCCAATGTAGCGGCAAAAGTAAGGCTATTTGAAATACTTGTTTGAATGCATGCTTTTGTTAGGGCATTTTCAACGGCCATTAGTGGAATATGAATGGTGGCTAGCATGACTTTTAATTGCGGGGAATAAAATGCCATTCCTGCATCTGGACAATTAAAAAATGATTTTAGCATGCTGGTATGGTCTGTGGTTTTAATATTGGCAGCCTTCATGCCCGCTTTGGAAATTGGTGCCGTAACCAGACCTTGAATGCGTGTTGTTTGACTAAAAATTAATGCTTGTTGAATACTTTCATAAGCAATACTTGCGTTATTTGGACAGTCTTTTTCGCTTGTTGATATTTTACCTTCAATAGGAGATAATTTTGTTTCATTTTGAGAAATGCTCCCGTTATAAATTGGAATGCTGGGGGCTGATTCAGGGTGCCCAAAAAGAATAATTCCTGAGTGATTCGAACACTCTTTTATTGCTTTTAGAGTGACTTCAGGCCCTATCCCTGCAGGATCCCCGAGGGTGATTAAAATAGGTGGCATTATAGTTGTGAAAACCCTTTAATTGATCTTAATTGATTGAGTTTTGCTAATATTCGGTGATTTGCCAATGGGGTGGTTAAATACGTTAAACTAAGTTCAATGTGCTTTTTTGATTTTTCGATTTTTTTGTTGGTTACTTTGCATTGTAACTTTTGAATAAGTGTCATGGTTTCTTCAATGTCAGAATATGTTTCACAGCGAATGTAAATACGATATGATCGTAATTTTGTTTGAAATTTATTTGTGCGAATGAATTGAAATAAAATAAGCAGTGACCCTGTTGCAACAATTCCCGACATAAAGTAGCCACCACCAATGGTCATTCCAATGGCCGCATTTACAAATACGAGTGCAGCTGAGGTCAGGCCTTCAATGCGTTGTTTGGATTGTAAAATGGTTCCAGCACCGATAAAACCAATTCCGGATACTACTTGAGCTGCAATTCGAGTTGGGTCACCAGCGGTGCTTAATAATGAGAAGTGTGTAAATAAACACGACCCCAAACATATGAGGCTGTGAGTTTTGATACCTGCGGGCTTTCCCATGGTTTCACGTTCAATTCCAATGATTATTCCACAAACTATGGAAAGGATGATTTTTAAAATAAAAAATAACCAGTTTAATTCACTACCAATAAAGTCCATGGCGGTATTATATCAGATGAACAGGGATTGAGGCCATTGGGTTTACCTTTTTGTTAAATTCACCGATAATAATTCTACACCATGCAATTACGTTTCATTTTAATCGGACTTTTGTCAGTCTTCATTTCTGCGCAAGATCTATCGGACATTGTTGTGAAACCCACCAGTATTCGTGCTATGGGGCGGGGTGGTGCAGCTGTTGCAGAGCCGTATGGTGCAGATTCACTTAATTCGAACCCCGCAGGATTGGCTCAACAGGGGAGTGGCTTACATTATTATAATATGGATTTTGAGGGGAATGTTTCGAATGAGTCTTCAGCATTTTTATTTCATCGAAAATCGTTTGGTATTGGCCGTTGGGCATTTGATACCACGGATTTATCCGTTGGTTTTTTTGGTGTTGGTGTTGCTCGGCGAAGCAGAAATGGTCTTGATTGGGGCTTTAATTACAAAACCATGGACGTTAATTCAAATGGATTAAAAAACCAATATTGGGCCAGTGATATTGGCGTTATTCTTCATATGAATCGGGCATTAGATATTGGTGTGGTTGGAAAAAATATTATTGGGAATGAACAGCGCCCATTTGGGTCATCACTTGCTATGGGTGTTTTATTAAAAAATCAATCAAATGGGATTAAAATATTTTCGGACTTGGTTGTAGATAGTAATCGAACCGGGTATCCGGAACAGTATGGTCGCTATGGCTTGGATGTATTGCTTTCACCTGATTTTACTGTACGTGTTGGTGGGGATCCTCGTTATTACACGGCTGGGGTTTCGTTTGATTTTCTTAAGGCATCGGTTGATTATGCTGTTAAATCACCACGTGATGATAATGACGAACGTATGGTTGCCTTAGGTGTTCGTTTCGGGAAGGCCAAAGAGCCGGCTGAATTTCGAAGAAAATATGCGCTTTTTAAGCCAAAATCATTGGCTTACATTCAAATTGATGGAACCCTGACTTCAGGTAAGTCATCGGTTAGTTTGCTGGGTGGTAAAAAAATTGGATCCAATGATTTATTACGCTTAATTGATGCTGCGAATCATGATAATGACTGTTCAGGATATTTGATTCGGGTAAAGAACTTGGCTGGAAGTTTAGGTGATATTGCCATTATTCAAGAAGTTAGAAATGAGTTATTGAAAGGCAAGTCGCGTGGTAAAAAAATATATGTATACTTGGATGGTTGGGCCTCATTACCCTCATACTATCTAGCGAGTATTGGCGATATTATAGCGATGCCGCCATTGGGTGCAATTCATGAACTGGGTATTCAATTCGAATTGTTGAAGTTTGAAGATGCCATGAAAAAGTTTGGCATTGGGTACCAGTCATTTTCATCGGGAAAATTTAAAGTTGCAACATCACCATTCACTCCGGCAATGACAGATTCGCAAAAAGAAACCATTACCTCATCGCTTGAAAACATCATGAGTCAAGTACAAACAGATATTCAATTAGAGCGTTCAGAATCGATTGATACCGTTATTTACGATGGGCGAATTTTATCTGCAAATGATGCAAAGGATCGTGGATTGGTTGATACCATTTGCTTTTGGAGCGATATGAAGCGTCTGGTGAAAGATGATATGAAAAAAGGAGCTCAGGGGCAATTGATTATTGCAGGTATTGGGGCTTATTTTGATTCCAAGCCAACCAACATATTGTTGTCATCATTTAATCGTATTGCTGTGGTAGAAATTAATGGCCCGATTCAAGCAGGTCAGGCCAGAGATGGCTTGATTTTTGGTGGGGTATCCACTGGGTCAGGTGACGTAACGCGAGTTTTTTCTCAACTCGAAAAAGATCCGTTCGTTCAAGGGGTAATTATTCGAGTGAACTCACCTGGTGGCTCGATCTTAGCTGCGGATGAAATTTTAAATGCCATAAAAATGTACAAGAAAAAGGTAAAGAAGCCAGTCTATGCATCTATGGGTAATGTGGCTGCCTCTGGTGGGTATTACATAGCCATGGGGACAGATAAGGTATTTGCGAATCCATCAACCATTACAGGATCCATTGGAGTTGTTTCAGGATTTTTAAATTTTAATGGTTTGGAAGAGGATTTGGGCGTAAAAACACAATCGCTGTCAACAGGTAAGCATATGGACGCGCGTAGTCAACACCAAAAGATTTCCAAGGATTCTGTTGCAATGATCCAGACATTTCAGCAAGAGTCCTACGATCATTTCAAGTCCATTGTTCAGGATGCACGAGATTTAACGGATGATGAAGTTAATGCTGTTTCTCAAGGCCAGTTTATGACGGGTAAAGAGGCTTTATCAGTTGGGCTTATTGATGAATTAGGTTCGTATTCAGATGCTGTTCAAGCCATGGAGGATGATTTGGGGATGCCAGACTCAGAATTGGTGTTATTTGGACGAAAGCCATTGGTTAATCCATTTCGGGCGTTATTTCAGTCCTTAATTCGTTTTTAGGCTAATGGTGATGATCGCAGCAATTTTCTGACTGGCGATGATTTACACGATAAGCGATTAAAATAAGAATCGCGCCGACAATCAATAATTCAAAATGCAAGTGGGCATCAATATAATGTTCGATTATTGTATTGGCTAGCCAAAAACAGGCGCCGAGAGCAAAAAGTACCGCTGCATGTTTTTTTTTATGATTGCAGTAGCCTTTGTAAATGATAAATACACCGCAAACAATTGAAAATAAAAGAACCCCAAGTTCGATCCAAATATTCTCTAAAATATGCCCAACCATGGGAGATGATATCACTAAAAATGGTAAACCAATGCAGTGTACAATGCAGGCGAAGGATCCGATGGTTGCTAATTTATGTTTAGTCATTGTAATAACTTACCTTAGTTACCATTATCTTGTCTATTCAATGACCACTGGATTGTAGTTGGTGATATTTCTTAGTGGGTATTTAAACACTGGTGAATTGCAGGAATGAGTTTTTTTGTTGGGAGTCCTTGGATGCTTTCAGATGGATGGGTGACTGACTCAAATAGTGTTTGACCAAGGGATTCAAATTTGTAGGCGCCACAACTGTGAATGGGACCATCAATGTTGATGTAGTTTTCAATTTCATTGGTTGATAATACCCGCATGGTTAGGTGTATTTCATCAAGCCCCGACCATTTAATTTGATTATTTATGGCAATTGTGGCTGCAGTTAATAGCACATGTGTTTGTCCTTGCAGTTGTTGAAGGGTTTTAATCGCATTTTTAACGGACCCTGGTTTATGAAATACACGCCCATTCATATGACAAATTTGGTCAGCACCAATCACAATTGCATTGGGGTGAGACTGACTAATAGCAAGCGCTTTGGCATTTGCCAATCCAGTGGCATCCAGTGGTTCAAATGTTCGTTCATTAATATTCGCAGGGATAACCTCAAAATCAAAGCCATATTGTTCAAGTATTTGTTTTCGAATGGATGATGCTGATGCCAGAATGATCGGACGTTTGGGCATTAAGAGGATTTGATTAGATTCATAAATTCCGAACGTGTTCTTGGGTCTGATCGGAATAACCCCAACATACGACTGGTTACAGTTGAGCTGTGTCGTTTATGCACGCCACGGGTGGACATGCACTGATGAGCGGCATCAATAACAACGGCAACCCCCTTGGGCTTAAGAACCCGAGAGATGGTGTCCGCAATTTGAGCCGTCATTGTTTCTTGTGTTTGCAAGCGTTTTGCATACACATCAACAATACGTGCCAGTTTACTAATGCCAACCACCCGTTTATTGGGGATGTAAGCCACATGAGCAATGCCAATAATCGGAACCATATGGTGCTCACAATGGGATTCTAGATCAATGTTTTTTACAATAACCATTTCATCATAACCTTCCACTTCTTCGAATGTTTTGGCTAATATTTCGTCTGGGTTTTTCGTGTAACCAGAAAAGAACTCTGCATATGATTTAACCACTCGTTTTGGGGTTTCTTTAAGACCTTCACGGTTGGGGTCATCACCCGCATAACGCAATAGGGTTTCAACTGCTGCAATGGCATCATCATAGGATGGATTATCGTTGATGATTTTTATATCAGATAATGGTTGTGTCTGTTCTTTCATAACGTTACTCACTAATTAGTTTAATTCTTTTTGGGCAAATCGACAATTCGTCCTTAACATGTTTTACTTTTCATATTTTTTGCAGCATGATTAAGGCATGATTGATGCCATAGTTCTTTGTTGGTTTGTTGTCGGTGTTTTGGGTACCATATGCCGAAGTGTTTTTTTTAGACAACCCGTATCGTTCATCGTTAGATGCGTCATTTTATTGTATTGTGGAGCCCCATTTTTGTTTCCATTATCCATGAAAGCCATTGGTATTCTTGCTCTATTTATTCCGTTTTTTATTCATTATTTTTTAAACCGCTCATCATTTTTAAATTTAGCTTCATTGTTTTTGTTATGGCTGCCCTTTGAAATGGGTTTTTTAAGTGTGCCATTTGATTCATCTTTACCCGTTGATTATGCGATTATTTTATTATCGTTCTTTTCAGTATTTATCACCTTTTCTCGTTCACGATCTATATCACTTTTTCATTCTTCATTTAAATTATCTTTTTTTGACCTCAGGGTTGCTTTGTTTGTCTATTTGATGTTGCTATTGATGATTGTTCCGACTGGTATTTGGATTGGTTTTTTGACATTTAACTTTTTTGAACCCACAATTCTGTTCTTTGTTCAGACCATTGTTGTTGGTTATTTTTTATATGCGCTAGCCGAAGAATTGTTGTTTCGGTTTTTGATGTTTGATTTTTTTAAACCATTTTTTTCAAATGAACGTACGGTCTGGGTGATTACTAGTATTATATTTGGTTTTGCGCACATAAATAATCGAACAGTAAATATGACCGGTTTAAATTGGGCCTATGTTTTATTATCAACAGTTGCTGGGTTTGGGTACGGCTTCGTCTATTTGAAAACAAGAAAGGTGAGTGCTGCTGCATTAACCCACGCATTAATTAACATGACATGGGGGATGTTTTTTAACTCCCCATACTAACTTTCAGTGATTGCATTTTTGGCAACTTCAATGCCGTATGGGGTCAGTGAATAGTGTGGGTTTTGATACGTGATGTAATTTTTGGCAATGGCGTGGCTAATGACTTTTTGGGCAAATGCATTGGACCACTTCATGTGATCGGTAAGATTCATCAAAGAAAATTCAAATGCGTTTTGATTGGGCTGCTGGTGATTTAGGCATTGAATGGTCAATAAAATCGCTGAAAACTGCAACTGTTGTTGTTTTTGGACGGCGAGTTTTTGAATGACGCCATGATTGGGTGAAAATAAAAATGTTAAAACAAAAATAATGCCCGCAACTGTGCACATGGCACCGGCAATTGACCCATCGATAGCAATCGCAAGAAATGTCCCCAAAATCGCACATAAGCAACCAATTAAAATGCTTATACCAATCATGGTATGCAATTGACGTGTTAATAAATAAGCGGTTGCTGGTGGTGTGATGATTAACGCAACAATTAAAATGGTGCCCACAATATCAAATGCCCCCACACAGGTAATGCTTACGCATCCCATTAAAGCGTAATGCAAAAAAATGGGGGAGATGCCAATGGTTCGTGCAAGTTGTGGATCAAATGTTGCGCATTTTAATTCTTTGTAAAAAAAACCAATGAATAGTGAATTGATAAGCAGTATTCCACTCATGACCCAGATGCCAATTGGGCCCAAGTCCATGCCATTTAGTGCAAAACGATTGAATGGTGCAAATGCAATTTCACCAAGTATCACTGCATCTTGATCCAAGTGAATATTGCCGGCAAATAAACTGATTAAGGCAATGGCAATTGCAAAAAATAACGGGAAAATTAGACCGATTGCGGCATCTTTTTTCATTTGTTTTGATGCAATTAAACTTTCGGTCAATGCGACCGTAATTAACCCTGTAATAGTGGCCGCAATAATTAACCATGGCGAATGGAGTTCTCGAACAATAAAAAACATCACAACAATGCCAAGTAAAACAGAGTGGCTAATGGCATCACTCATCATGGCCATGCGCCGTAGAATTAGAAAGCAGCCTGGAATTGCAGCCGCTGTGGCGACCAAACATCCGATAATGATGATCTCTAGAATCGGTGGCATTAGTGCATCCTTTGCCTTAATTCGGTCACGGTTTCGATTCCTTTTTTGGTAAGCCCCCAAAGGTTTTCGCCGGCTGAGTAGATCAGTCCATTAGTTTTAAGTTGAGTCAGTAGTTTTTGAGAGGGGTAGGTCCCCAATACTTCCAATGTTCGAATATTGTGAGGGTGCGTTTTATCTTTATGACTTTGGGCCATTAAATATAAATGTTGCAATATTCGATTTTGTTGCACATGATGTTTGGTTCGTAACCGATGGATTTGTTTTGAAATGATCCCTTTAGGTGAGAACAGCAGTGATGCAATTACAATTGTGCTAATGACAATAACAATTGTTGGGCCTGTGGGAAGGTGATTGGTTGTGCTACTAATTAAGACGCCTAATATGCAACTGGTGATGGCAACGATCATGGCGGTGATCATCATTGGTGCTAATCGGTTATGCCATTGTTTTGCAGCAATAGCCGGGGCAATAATCATCGCGCTCATTAAGATAACCCCAACGGTTTGTAAGCCAATAACAATAGCAATCACCATTAAGCTGGTTAGCAAAATCTCTAATTTTATGACGGGTAACCCTTGGGTGGTTGCGTGATTTGGATCAAATATAATGATTTTAAACTCTTTCCAAAAGAGCAAAATTACAGCTGTAATTAAAATACTTAGTCCACCAATAATAATGACGTCTTCTCTTAGCATGGCCGCTGCATTGCCAAATAGATAGGTGTCGAGGCCGGCTTGGCGAGCCGTTGGAATGGTTTGGATCATGGTCAGAAGCAGTGTGCCAAATCCAAAAAATACCGATAAGATGATCCCCAAAGCCGTATCTTCTTTTAAGAAGGTTTTTCGAATAATCGTGGTGATGAATAATACTCCCAAAATACCTGCAATAATTGCCCCAGTAATCAGTGGTCCGGATGCTTTTGTTTGTGAAAAAAGGAATGCAATGCAAATGCCAGGTAATGCGGCATGCGCAATAGCATCACCCAATAAACTTTGTTCCTTTAAAACGGCATAGCAGCTGATCATTCCTGATGTCCAGCCAATTAGGCAGGCTCCAATTAACGACACAATAACCGGGTAATCAATGATTGGCATTAGGTATGACTTTGAGGGATGGTCGAGTGGCGACCACCGTAGGTTAGCCGTAAATTTTCTTCTGTAAACGTGTCGCTGATTTTTCCGTAGGCAATTTGACGAACATTGAGTAAGCAGATCCAATCAAAATAGTCTTCGATTGTTTGCAAGTCATGGTGCACAACAATCATTGTTTTTTGTTGATTTCGAAGGTCTTTAAGAAGGGTGATGATGGCTTTTTCAGTAACGGCATCAACCCCGACAAAAGGTTCGTCCATAATGTAGATTGCTGCGTTTTGGACCAATGCTCTCGCTAAAAATACACGTTGTTGCTGGCCTCCAGATAGCTGACTGATTTGACGCTCAGCAAATGGTTGCATGCTGACTTTTTCAAGTGCATTCATGGCACGATCTCGTTCCAGTTTTCCTGGCCGATTAAACCAGCCTAAATCACCGTAAGTTCCCATAAGGACCACATCAAGTACGGTGGTAGGGAAGTCCCAATCGACTTCGTTTCGTTGAGGGATGTAGGCAATTTGGGATCGCTGTCGATTGAACGGCTGACCAAAAATGTCCACACGACCTGCCGTGGGGGTAATGATTCCCAGTGCGGCTTTTAATAATGTGCTTTTTCCAGCGCCATTAGGGCCGACGATGGCCGTTAGTGTTCCTTTTGGAATGTCCAAGTCAATGTCCCATAAAATGGGTTTCTTATCAAACGCAACGGTTAAATCTTTGATTGATAATGCTACATTGGTTGGATCCATACCTTATTTTAACCCATTTACAATTTGCATGGTATTGTATTTCATCATTCCAATGTAAGTGCCTTCCGGTTGATGTGCACTGCCCAAGGCATCGGTAAATAACGGTTTACCAATTTTTACAGAATGCCCTTTAGCTTGAACAGCAGCTTGCACGGCTTCAATTTGCCGAACCGGAACAGATGACTCGATAAATATGGTTGGAACGTTGTGTTTTATAATGGTGTTTGTAATGTCTTGAATATCCTTGGTGTTGGCCTGCATGGCTGTGCTTATGCCTTGTAAGCCAATCACATGGATGCCATACCGTTTACTAAAATACCCAAATGCATCATGTGCAGTGACTAGGCGTTTGCGTTCATTTGGAATTAAGCTGACTTGTTCTTTTATCCATTGGTCCATTTCCAATAATTGGCTGATGTAGTTTGATTCGTTTTTTAAAAATGATGCTTTATGCTGGGGGGCAATTTTTATGAGTTGTTTTGTGATTTCTTTGGTAACTAAAACCCATAATTGAACATCAAACCATACGTGGGGGTCATGAAACCCATCATAGTCTTCAGCGGCAAGTAAGTTTGATTCTGGTATGACTTCACCAATGGCAATGGTTGGTTTTTTGGCGTTTAATTTTTTTAAAATATCTGCCATTTTTGCCTCTAAGTGTAAGCCATTGTAAAAGATGATATCCGCATTATTTAATAAGGCAATGTCGCCAGCGCTGGCCTTATATAAGTGAGGGTCTATGCCAGGCCCCATTAATGATTTTGTTGATACCAGATTGCCAGCAATATTTTGAACAGTGTTGTGAATGATGCTGGTGGTTGAAACAACTAAAATAGTATCTTTTTTGGTGGAATTGCAGCTAAATAAGACCATGATTAGCAATAAGGTTAGTAGTGTTTTTTTCATGATTTATCCTTAAGTTTTGTTTGATTAATGATTGATTTTAACAGGCTTGATTTTTTAATTCAAGGAAGCTTAAACTTTTTATTTTGTATGTTTTTAATCATTTGTTAGGCCCCTTTAAAAAAAGTTGTTTTTGAACTACAATACGACTGTGAAGAACCAACTTGTTACTCAAGATTACATCAAAACAATTGCGTCGTTATCCTTTAATAATGGGGGGAGCATTGTAAAGTTAAAGGCTGTATCCACAAAGCTTGCAGTATCGAATGCAGCTGTGAGTGATATGGTAAAAAAACTGGTTAAAGATGGGTTGGTCATTAACCATGCTTATAAAGGGATTGAGTTAACCGATGAAGGGTGGGCGTTAGGTCGGCGGTTAATTCGACATCATCGTTTATGGGAAGTATTTTTGCATAAGACCCTTGATGTGCCTTGGGATGAGGTTCACGCAGAAGCTGAGCACTTGGAGCATGCGGCTTCGGATGCGTTAATAAATCGTATTGATGCTTATTTGGGGTATCCGAAGGTTGACCCACACGGGAATCCGATTCCCACGATAGATGGAGAGTTTTCATTGAATGCAAATGAGGTTGCGCTCTTTGATGGGAATAAAGGTCAGATGTATACTGTCGTGCGCTTTGAGTCTCTCGATTCCGCTTATTTAAATTATTTGTCGCAAAAAGGCTTTGCCATTCATGTGCCAATCCAAATCGTTGAGCGTTTTGAGTTTGATGAGAGCTTATTGGTTGATATCTCGGGGCAACACATTCAGTTAAGTGCGGCCATTGCGAAGCAAGTATTTGTTACAAAGTCTTAATCTTGACAATTCCGATCAGAATTAATATGATTTTGGAATGAATATTACTAAAAAGCACCAATATGGGTTAGCAGCTATGATGCAGTTGGGCTTCTTTTTTGAACAAGGTCCGGTGCAATTGCGCTTCATTTCAGATAAAGCCAATGTGCCTCATGCGTTTTTAGAACAATTGATTTTGGATTTAAAAAAAGCGCGATTGGTTAAAAGTACCCGTGGTGCAAAAGGGGGCTATCAGTTAGCTACATCCCCACAAAATATTTCTGTTGAGGATATTTTTTCTGCAATTGATCCCTTAGCATGCGAAGCAAAATCATCGGATGCCTTGGTTGTTTTTTGGGCAAATTTTAATCAACATGTGAGTAAGTTTTTAAATGTCTCATTACAATCTGTGATGGAGGATGCATTAAATAAGGAGCAGGTGTTAACCTATACAATATGACAATTATTAAAGAAACCGTTGGGAATACCCCATTAGTAAAGCTTGAGGCATTATCAAATGAATATAATGTCGAATTGTACGGCAAGTGTGAGTTTATGAATCCGAGTGGATCAGTTAAAGATCGTGCGGCGTATGCAATGATTCACGATGCTCTTGATGGCGGTATTATACAAAAAGATACCCATATTATTGAGCCAACCAGTGGTAATACAGGGATTGCGCTTGCATTTATATGCGCATCTTTGGGAATGCGATTAACACTAACCATGCCGGAATCCATGAGTTTAGAGCGTCGTCAGCTATTGGCTGCCTATGGGGCTCATCTTGAACTAACACCGGCGCATTTGGGTATGACAGGAGCCATTGAGCGTGCGCAAGAATTAAAGGATGAAACATCCTTTATTCCTCAGCAATTTGAAAATGGATCAAATCCAAATATGCACTACAAAACCACAGGTCCTGAAATTTTATCAGCGATTGATGTGGATGTGTTTGTTGCTGGTGTTGGAACCGGTGGGACCATTTCAGGTGTAACAAAATATTTGAAGGAGCACCGAAATATTGTTTCTGTAGCGGTGGAGCCAAAAGATTCGCCTGTTATTTCGGGTGGCCAGCCTGGCCCTCATATGATTCAAGGCATTGGTGCAGGGTTTATTCCCAAAAACTTGAATCGTGAAATTATTGATGAAATCTATACGATATCTAGTAATGATGCTGTTGCAATGGCAAATAAAATTGCTGTTGAGGAAGGATTATTGTGTGGAATTTCTGCTGGTGCAAATGTGCATGCAGCCTTGGATGTGGCACGGCGTCCTGAGAATAAAGGTAAAACTGTTGTTACAATTTTATGTGATTCTGGTGAGCGTTATTTGAGTATGAAATTATTTAATGGAGGAAAAAATGAAATTACAAATTAATGGTGAGTCTGAAACAATCGAAAAAGAGTCTATCACGATTTCTGATTTATTGGCTTATAAGGAAGTAAAGATGCCAGAAATGGTATCGGTTGAGTTAAATGGTGATATTTTGGATCGCGATGCATTTGGAACAACAAATTTAAAAGATGATGATCAAGTTGAGTTTTTGTACTTCATGGGAGGAGGCCAGTAATCAATGGCATTCGACGCATCAACAAAATGTGTTTATATTGATCACGGCATTGACGAAAAAACGGGTGCAGTGAACCCTCCGATTTATCAATCGGCTGGATTTTCTTACCCAGACCCTGAACAGCTTGAGAACGTATTTAAGGGCCAAGATTTTGGGTTTGTTTATTCGCGAATTTCCAATCCTACAATTGCTGAACTGGAACGTCGAATTGCTTATTTGGATTCAGCGCTTGGTGTTGTTGCAGTATCCAGTGGGTTATCCGCCATTCTTTCGCTAGGCTTTGTTCTAGGTGTTCAAGGCAATAATATTGTGGTTTCAAACTCACTTTTTGGTGGATCTCGGGATCTATTCGAAGAAACGATCCCTAAATTAGGTCTTGATGTTCGATTTGTTGATATTGCCGATGGTGCGGCTATTGAAGCGGCAATTGATGACAAAACATCATTTGTTTTTGCAGAAATTATATCCAATCCTAAATTGGTGGTTCCGAATGTTTCACAAATAAAGGTGTTAACTCAAGCAAAAAAAATCCCTTTGGTGGTTGATGCGACATTAACTGGATCCGTTGGTTTTAATGCAAAGGCCCATGGTGTGGATGTGGTTATTTATTCGTCTACGAAGTTGTTTGCAACCAATGGGGGTGCGGTTGGTGGTTTAGTTGTTGATACTGGAAATTTTGATTGGCGAACATCCACACTCCCAGATATTCAAGCGGCGGCTAAGAATGTTCATCGGTTTGCATTTTTAGAACGAGTTCGACGCCATGCATTGAATAATTCGGGTTTAAATACATCCCCAATGAATGCTTATTTTACAATGTTAGGTTTAGAGACATTAAGTTTGCGATATGAAAAGATTAGTCAAAATGCATTGGGTATTGCTCAGTTTTTTCAATCTGAAAATGTAAGGGTGGCTTATCCTGGATTAGAGAATCATCCGCAACACAAACTGGCCGCAGATTTGTTTACTGGCTTTGGTCCATTATTAACCATTGATTTGGATTCGAAAGAGCGGGCGTTTTCGTTTATCTCAAAACTAAAGATTGCACAAAATATGTCTAATTTAGGTGACAATCGCACCATGGTGATTCATCCAAAATCCACCATTTATTCCAAGCATAACGACGATCAGTTGGCCGAGGCTGGCGTTACCGACGGTTTAGTTCGAATCAATGTTGGTATTGAATCATTAAACGATTTAATTAAAGAATTTAAGGAGGCGCTCAAATGAATTTAAATGAAGAGCAGATAGAACGTTATTCGCGCCATATCATTTTGCAAGGTGTTGGTGGTGATGGCCAAGAAAAGTTATTAAATGGCAAGGTCCTAATTATTGGTGCTGGTGGCCTGGGTGCTCCTGTAGCATTGTATTTAGCTGCAGCAGGTGTAGGTAATATTGGTATTATTGATGCTGATATTGTGGATATCAGTAATTTACAACGACAGGTGATTCACTTTACGCCAGATATTGGTCGTCCAAAGGTGGAATCAGCAAAAGAAAAAATGAACCAGATCAATCCAGATGTAAAAGTAACCACGTATTATGATTTATTTACCAAAGAAAATGCGCTGGATATTTTAAAAGATTATGACTTCGTTATTGATGGCACGGACAGTTTTCCATCAAAGTTTTTAATTAATGATGCGTGTGTGATAGCAAAGAAACCATTCTCACATGGCGGTATTTTACGGTTTGATGGTCAAACCATGACTCACATCCCGGGAACGGCATCGTATCGTTGTGTATTTAAAGATCCACCACCGGCAAATTCCGTTCCAACCTGCTCGCAAGCGGGTGTCTTTGGTGCTGTTGCAGGTATGTTAGGTACCATTCAAGCAGCGGAAGCAATTCGTTATTTAACAGGCGTTGGTGATTTATTGACCAATCGAATTTTAATTTTTGATGCCTTGAACATGAAGTTTCGTACCGTGAATGTTAAACCATCGGAATTGGATTTGACTGACTTTAAGGAGTCGTATGATCAGCCGGTTTGTGACTTAAGGAGTCGTGCCTAATGCAAGTTGTAATTTCTACGGAATTGCAAGCACGTATGATTGATCATGCTCGGCAGGAACTTCCTAATGAGTGTTGTGGATACATTACTGGCGAGGGAGATGTATGTAAAACGTTTTACCCAATGGTGAATGTTGATGCATCCCCGGTTCATTTTTCATTTGATCCGAAAGAGCAATTTCAAGTGATTAAAGATGCTCGTACTCGAGGAGAGGTCCCATTGGTGGTGTATCATTCTCATCCGGAAAGTCCGGCACGGTTATCGAATGAAGATTTACGCTTACTTAAAGATCCAACCATGATTTATGTGATAATATCACTTGAAGGCACCGACCCGGACCTAAAAGGGTATCGTGTAATAGATGGTGAAATTAGCAACGTTAAGATACATTCAAAGGAGGTTGCAAATGAGTGTTAATAATGTGAATTCTGTACAATCTGGAGGTTATCAAAATGACTTTTATGATTTTGCAGAACAAGATCAAATTAAAGAGGACAAAAAAAACAAAGACACATTTAATGCTGATGATGTTACCGCAAAAATAATTGATAAAGCAAAAGGTAAAAAAGGATCGACGGATTCAGTTTCTGCAGCTGCTGGTACAGGTGCATTTTCATCCATCCTTGAATTTTTTGGTATTTCATCAGCTGGTAAAAAGAAGATGGCTGAATTAAAACAACGTGACCGTCAACAAAAAAATGCCATTTCAGCAGCTAGTGTTGATCTCAAGCGGGCTAAATGGGATAATCAGCTATCACAAAAATCGGGTGAATCTAAAATCGCCAAAGAAAATGAATTAATTGATGAAAAAGCAAGTTTGGGTGTCGAGAATAATCAGACACTTGATAAAATAGGGGACTTAATAAGTAAAGGAGAAGGGAATTAATAACCATGAAATTCTATGAATCATCACCAACATTAGACAAAGAACATGAGGTATTCGAAAAGGATATCGCTGATTTTAAGTCAGGCGCATTGGACCCAATTAAATTTAAAGCATTTCGAGTTGCCCACGGTGTTTATGAACAACGTCAGCCTGATACGTATATGATTAGAATTCGTTGTGCGGCTGGTGGTATTACACCCACTCAGTTAAAGAAAGCATCTGAAATCGCTGAACAGTATGGGTCTGGCGAGGTTCATTTTACCACGCGTCAAGAAATCCAGGTTCATGATGTGCGAATTGATGGTGTTATGCCAACCATTCGTGGCCTTCTGGAAGTCGGTTTAAGTACTAAAGGTGGTGGTGGAAACACCATTCGTAATATATTAACGCCACCAGACTCAGGAATTAGCCCTGGTGATGAATTTGATGTGGATCCGTATGCGGTTGCATTAACCACACGAATGATTAACGAAGATGATTCTTGGAATTTGCCTCGTAAGTTTAAGATCAATTTTTCGACCAACGCAGAAGATACCGCGTTTACTCAAGCGACTTGCTTAGGTTTTGTTGCCAAAATTAAAGATGGTCAAAAAGGCTTTGAAGTGTATACTGCTGGTGGAATGGGCGCCAAGCCAATGGTTGGGCATCAGTTGCTTGATTTTATTCCAGATACGCAGGTGTATCATGTCACGCGTGCATTAAAGATCATGTTCGATAAAAACGGAAACCGTCGTAGTAAGTATTCATCTCGAATTAAGTTTTTGTGGAAAAAATTGGATCGTGATGAGTTTTTACGTTTATTTAACGAAGAGTATGACAAAATTAAAGATGATGCATCGTTAAACTTAGAGTTACCCGATATGGAAAATAAGGCGGTTGATTCTATTGATCTAGTTCCTGAGACAGTGGATACAGATGCGTTTGAAAAATGGAAGCAGCGTTATGCTGCACCGCAAATTCAAGAGGGGCTTTACTCAATTAAGTTGCCGTTGCAATTGGGTGATTTAATTCGTGAAGATGGAAAAACACTAACTGAATTTTTAATGCATTTTGGTGACAACTGCATCCGTTGTGACCGTGCTCAAAACATTCGGTTACGTAATATTCCAGAAGCATTCTTAGGAAATGCATATTTAGTGATTACACGCTTAAAGCAAACCTTGGTTGACCATGCACCATTTATTGGGAACATGATTAACTGTACTGGTGCTCAAACATGCAAGTTGGGTATTTGTTTGCCACGCGGGTTATCTACTGCAATTCGTGATCAGTTATCAACCACAGATCTTGATTTGGATGCCATTCCAGAGTTTCGTTTAAATATGTCTGGTTGTCCAAATACCTGTGGTATGCACCACATTGCTGATCTTGGCTTTTTTGGTAAGGTTGGACGAAACGATGGTAATATGTACCCGTCTTACAACGTTTTGGCCGGTGCTCAAACAGGTGCAGGTAAAACCAAGTATGCTGAACGACATGGTGAAGTGGCTGCCCATTATATTCCAAATTTTGTAAATGACTTTTTGGGTGTTTACATTGATGCTAAAAAATCAAAGAAGTATACGGATTACCAATCATTCTTAAGCGGTGAGGGGATAGAGTTAATTAAAACCCTTTGTGGCAAGTACAAAGATGTTCCAACATTAGAGGAAGATGATTCCTTTTACACTGACTTTGGTGCTAAAAATCGATTGAGTTTGGACGAAATTGGTACAGCTGAGTGCTCTGCAGGTCTATTTGACATGCTTGATTTAGATAAAAAAATGATCAAGAAATTTAAAAAAGCGTTGGGTGAAGATGGTGCAGATCAAGCTGATTTAACGTCTAAAATCTTGTTTCATTCATCTCGTATGCTTTTAGTAACGCGTGGCTTGGATGCAAAAACAGATGACATGGCGTATCAATATTTTGAAAAGCACTTCATTACAACTGGATTAGTTGACGAAAAGTTTAAGCCATTAATGGCATTGGCATTGGCCAATAATTCGGCTGAAATTCTTAATCATCAAGTGTTGGTTCTTGAACTAGCTGATGCTGTGAATGCATTGTATGACAATATGGATGATTCGTTACGATTTAAAACACCAACCGGTGACGTTATTGTTGAAGAAGACACTAAAAAAGATGCTGGTCTTGAAAAAGATTTTCGTGGCGTTGCGTGCCCAATGAACTTTGTGAAAACCAAATTGGTTTTGGAAACAATGGCCAGTGGCGATCGTTTAACCGTATTGCTTGATGATGGTGCACCGATTCAAAATGTGCCAAATTCTGTTGAGCTAGAAGGTCATAAGGTCTTAGCTAAAACTCAAGTTGAGTCACACTGGGAAGTGTTAATTCAGAAAGCCTAGATCTAGTTAATTATGGAATCCAAACGGCGAAGTTTATTGCGCGTTATTTCGTGGCGCTTTACGGCAACGGTTACCACAATGGTGATTTCACTGTTGATTACTGGTAGCATTGATACAGCACTTAAAATAGGTGTTCTTGAAGTTGTTGCTAAAATTGCCTTGCAATATGTGCATGAACGGGTGTGGATGAAGATTAAGTTTGGCATGGTAAAACCCACAGGAGACTATCAGATATGAAGCAAGTTGCAATCGATGAACTAAACAAAGAATATAAAAATGCGAGCGCTGAATCCATTATCGAATTTGCTGTTCAAAAATTTGGTTCAGGACTAACTTTAGCGTCCAGTTTAGGTGCAGAAGATCAAGTGTTAACGCATATGATTTCCAATAATACCAATAAACCGGATGTATTTGTCTTGGATACAGGTCGCTTGCATCAGGAAACCTATGATGTGATTGCTAAAACAAAACGTCAGTATGCATTTAATTACCGTGTATTTTTTCCAAAACATGAGGATGTTGAGCCCATGGTGGCTGAGCACGGTCCCAATCACTTTTATAACAGTCTTGAAAACCGTAAAGCATGTTGCTTTATTCGTAAGGTAGAGCCACTAGGCCGTGCATTGTCGGGGTACAATGCTTGGATTACAGGCATTCGTCGTGCGCAATCGATTGATCGTGCAACCACTCCTATTTTTGAATGGGATGAAGGGAATAATATGCTTAAGGTGAATCCCTTGGTTGCTTGGTCAAAGTCTGATGTTTGGGACTATATTAAGCGTCATGATGTGCCATACAATGCACTGCATGATCAAGGTTTTCCAAGCATTGGTTGTGCACCGTGCACGCGTGCTGTTGCCGAGGGTGAAGATGATCGATCCGGCCGTTGGTGGTGGGAAGAATCAGTTAAAAAAGAGTGTGGTTTGCACGTTAATTTGGAGGATCGCCCACAATGAATCAACAAACATTAACCCATTTGCAGCAATTGGAAGCCGATAGTATTCACGTGATGCGTGAAGTTGTTGCTGAAACCGAACACCCTGTCATGCTTTATTCGATTGGTAAAGATTCATCGGTGTTATTGCATTTAGCACGAAAAGCGTTTTATCCAGCTAAAATTCCGTTTCCTGTGATGCATGTGGATACCACTTGGAAGTTTCGTGAAATGATTGAGTTTCGTGATAATTTAGCAAAAGAATATGATTTGGATTTGATTGTTCATACCAATCAAGATGGTGTAAAACAGAATGTCGGGCCGTTTAGTCATGGGTCTGCTGTTCATACCGATATTATGAAGACTCAAGCCTTAAAACAAGCGCTAGATAAGCATCAGTTTGATGCTGCGTTTGGTGGGGCTAGGCGGGATGAAGAAAAGTCACGTGCGAAAGAACGGATTTTTTCGTTTCGGTCTGCTCAACATCGCTGGGACCCTAAAAATCAGCGACCCGAACTTTGGTCACTGTATAACACCAAAAAGAAGCCGGGTGAATCCATTCGAGTCTTTCCATTATCCAATTGGACGGAGCTCGATATTTGGCAGTATATTTATTTAGAAAATATTCCAATCGTTCCATTGTATTATGCCCAAGAGCGACCGGTTGTTGATCGTGATGGTATGTTGATTATGGTGGATGATGATCGCATGGAGTTGCAGCCAGGCGAATCTATTCAACAAAAATTGGTTCGATTTCGTACCTTGGGTTGTTATCCATTAACCGGTGCCATTGAGTCCAGTGCGGCGACATTGCCCGACATTATTCAAGAAATGTTATTAACCAAAACATCCGAGCGCCAGGGTCGTTTAATTGACCAAGACAGTGGTGCGTCTATGGAGATTAAAAAGCAGGAGGGCTACTTCTAATGTCACATCAATCCAGTTTAATTGAATCTGATATTTTAGGGTATCTAAAGGCTCAAGAGCATAAAAGTTTATTGCGTTTTATTACGTGTGGATCGGTGGATGATGGTAAGTCAACATTGATTGGACGTTTATTGTATGAGTCTAAACTGATCTATGAAGATCAGTTGGCTGCTCTTGAAAAAGATTCAAAGAAAGTGGGCACCCAAGGCGAAGATATTGATTTTGCTTTATTGGTGGATGGGCTTGCTTCCGAACGAGAGCAAGGCATTACCATTGATGTAGCGTACCGCTTTTTTTCGACCGATAAACGGAAGTTTATTGTGGCGGATACCCCTGGTCACGAACAATACACGCGTAATATGGCCACGGGTGCATCAACCGCTGAACTCGCCATTTTAATGGTTGATGCACGGCATGGGATTATGACGCAAACCCGACGTCATTCAACCATTGTTCATTTATTGGGTGTGGATAAAATTGTATTGGCCATCAATAAAATGGATTTGGTTGACTATTCTCAACATGAATACGAAAAAATATTAGCCGATTATCAGTCATTTGCTGCTGACATTGGCATTAAAGAATTTACGGCCATACCGGTATCAGCCTTAAAAGGTGACAATATAACCGAACCCAGTCAAACGATGGGGTGGTACACTGGCCCAAGTTTAATTGAATTCTTGGAAACAGTGCCATTAAGTAGTGTGAATGAAACAGAGCCATTTTCAATGCCAGTTCAGTGGGTGAACCGTCCCAACTTGGATTTTCGTGGGTTTGCTGGTCAAATCACCACTGGTAAAATTGCCATTGGGGATACAGTTGAGGTTTTACCTGCCAAAGTAACGAGTACTGTAAAGTCGATTGTTACGTTTGAAAATGAGTTAACTGAAGCGCAGCGTGGGCAGTCCATTACCCTTACACTTAATGACGAGATCGATATTTCTCGTGGTGATGTATTGGTCGCTAAAGATACTAAAACAGCCATTGGCAATCGATTTTTAAGTACGATGTTATGGATGAATGAGGATGCGCTTGTACCAGGAAAACCTTATTGGATTAAAACCCGAGCAAAGTTACTGTCTGGGACCATCGAAGCCCCAAACCATTTGCTCAATATTAATACCCTTGAAAAATGCGACGCGCCAACATTATCACTCAATGAAATTGGTGAATGCGTATGTGAATTTGACCAGGATATTGCCTATGAACCCTATACGCAAAATCCACATTTGGGTAGTTTTATTGTGATTGATCGTCAAACCAACAATACCGTTGGGATGGGATTAATCAAACAGAATATGGGTCAAGAAAGTTGGGCTGAACGTCATGTTTTAGAGCGCAATAAGTATTGGAATGCTGGTCAAGTCAGTCATTTGGACCGTTCGCATAAAAATAATCATAAACCCATGTTGGTGGTGTTGACGGGGCATGTTGCTCGAGATCAGTATTATGATGTTGGGACGGCTATTGAAAAGCAATTGGTGGATCAGGACATACAGGCCTATCGATATGGCTTTCAATTCTTACGCTTGGCGGATGCTGATTCGGCGTCAATTTCGGAATTGCGTCAGGATATGTTTCGTCAATTATTGGATATCGGCTATGCATTTATGGATGCTGGAATGGTTTTTATTACAGCAGTGCGTGGATTAACAGCGCTTGAAGCGCAGCAGCTTAAAACCATTAGTGCACCTTTTGATGTTGTTATTGTTGATTTGGAACAATCGTCACCAGTGTCTGATATGACATGGTCCGATGCTACGGTGCCAGCCATTTTACAACGCATTCAGTTGTGAGTTGGTTTGATGAACCATTCAGTGCAATGTGCAAATATGAGTCTTCATAAAGTAATGTCCATGAATTCAAAGTCAACGTTAGAAATAATCGAAACAACATTGCAACCTCCCGCAGGGTTTTTAACTGCAACGGATGTGGATGCTGCCATGCAGGCCCTGTCATTGGGTGAAATAACAATTACGAATAATATTGCCATAAAGTCAGCCATGCAGTTGGCATTTTGGTCAGTGTTGAATGGTGGTGGTCCATTTGGCACAGTTATTGTAAAGAACGGCAATTTAGTGTCCTATGGTGCGAATCATGTGGTGAAGCACTCAGATCCAACCGATCATGGTGAGGTTAACGCGCTGCGGCGGGCAATTTCTAATTCTAAAGGGCAGGACTTGGACGGTGCGACTTTATTTACCAGCACATACCCTTGTCCGATGTGTTGTGGCTTGGCTATTGATTCTGGAATTACCACTATCGTGTATTGCAATACCGAAGCTGATGCAGAGCATCATGGCGGTTTTAATGATCAGGTGTTTTGGCAGGAAGTGAAAGAAATTCCTCAAGCAGATGTTGCACCGTCGGTTTTGTATGGCATTGATGGAAATACCATTGTTCAATCAAATGATGGGCAGTCACTCGATACTGTGTTGCGTGATTATTGCAAGCGATATGGTTTTGAACCAGAAGGTTTGCAGTTTGATGCTTGTGGTGATGGCCATGCATTAACCTTATACGAATACACGGCATTGCGCTGGGCAGGGGTTACTGTTCCTGCTAGTGTTCAGATTCAATCATTTAAAGTACCTGAACTTATTCAAGATGATGTGTTTCAGACGGTTGGTCAGCATATTTTTAGCCTATTTAAACATCAAGGGGCATCGTACGGGCAATTATCGTAACCCCAGTAGCCCTTCTTTTTTGATTGCCATATGGTACACTAATGGCAATGACACCATGTGAGGTAAAAATGACAACACTCGAGCAATTAACCCCTGGGATGCAATTGGTTTATGACGGTAATAAAGTCTACACCGTGACCGATGACGTGGCCCACCAATTTTCAGCCGGTGATCAACTGGTTTTTGTGCGTGGATTCGATGCGCCCATTATTATTCCTAAAGCGTCCATTGATTTGGTGGATGCAGATATTAAAGCAGCAACCAATGGGTTTTACGCGTTATCTCAGGTGAGTGACGATGCAATCAATGATTTTTATGATGCGTTTTCACGCAACTTGAATGACGATGCCATTTGGGCCAATATTCAAGCGGTGAATGACGAAGATGTTGCTGCAGCCAGGGCCAAAGGTCGTTCGACTACTCGTTTAATTGCGGATGATAAATGCCGGAATAATATGGTCGCTGGTTTATTGGATTTTAAGCGTCAACAGGTGCAACGGGTATCGGCGATTCAAGACGTAACCCACGACGGTTGGTCGGTTGATCTACTTAAAAGCCCGTTGGGTGTGGTTGGTTTTGTTTTTGAGGGCCGCCCAAATGTGATTGCCGATGCGACGGGTGTATTAAAGAGTGGGAATTCTGTTGTGTTTCGAGTTGGGCGCGATGCCTTGGCAACCGCACGGGCCATTGTAGATGATGCTTTGTACCCAGCGTTGGATGCTGTTGGAATTTCTAGAGATGTGATTCGATTGATTGAATCCCCAGAACGTTCGACTGCCTGGGCCTTGTTTTCAAACCCCGGGTTAAATCTAGCCGTTGCTAGAGGTAGTGGTGAAGCTGTCCGCATGTTGGGTGGCATTGCTCAGCAATATGGCATTCCTGTGAGTTTGCATGGGACGGGTGGGGCATGGATGATGACGAATGCATCCACTGATTTGGACCGCTTGCATGATGCAATCGTAGGATCGTTGGATCGAAAGGTCTGCAATACCTTAAATACTTTGTGCCTTTTAAAGTCCGAAGTGGAAGCCCAATTGCCAGTGGTTTTAAATGCCCTTAGATGTGCTGGAGAAGCGCTTGGGCAACCATATAAAGTGCATGTAGAATCCACATCGACGTCTTATTTTTCTGAAGAAGATTTTAAGGCCATGGTACCGGTTGAACGTGCTGCGGGTGTAAAGAATGAGGCTCAATTTGAGCGCATTGATAAAGCCCAGCTTGGTACAGAATGGGAATGGGAAAAGACCCCCGAAGTAACGTTGGTAGTTGTGGATGATTTGGATGATGCAATTCGTTTATTTAATGACTATTCGCCGCAATTTGTGGCCAGTTTAATTACCCAGTCACAGTTGGAGCTGGTGCGCTTTTTTAATCAAGTGAATGCCCCTTTTGTTGGTAACGGCATGACCCGATGGGTGGATGGTCAGTATGCACTTAACTCACCAGAGCTGGGGTTGTCCAACTGGGAAAATGGTCGCTTTTTGGCACGATCAGCGATTTTAAGTGGTGATAGTGTGTTTACAACACGCATTAAGATGAACCAAGTGGTATCGGATTTAAAGCGCTAATGGTAATTGTTTCTATTATTCGTAATGTGTTGGGTGAGCTGATTGTCTTTTTTGACTGGCTATTTAAACCCAGTCAACTGAAACGATCTGCGGATGCTCAGGCCCAATTGGATGAGCAATGCCAATCGTTGGCTGTGTACGAGTTTCGTCGTTGTCCTTTTTGTGTGAAGGTGCGCCGTCACATGCGTCGTTTGAATCTAACGATTGAGCGTCGTGACATTAAAAAGAACCCGGCGTACCGGTCTGAGTTAATGACCGGTGGTGGAAAAACCATGGTTCCTTGCCTGAGGATTGAATCCAAGGATGGGGTGGAATGGTTGTACGAATCTTCCGATATTAATGCTTATTTAACGGCCATGGTCAGTGCTTAGTGCTGGATGTTACTAAAAACCATCAGTAGCTCACCAAATAACCAAAATTCAGTTAATAATAACCATTCATTTGAGTGTGCCGTTGTGACTGGTGCGGCTTTAGCCACAGCAATAGGTTTGTTTACACCGCGTTCATATTGGTTTTTAATTGGCGGGGTTGTACCGTTACTAGAACGAATTATGACGGTTGGCCAGCGGTGTTATTTAGGGAATAATAAAGATCTGAGAGGTGTTTGAATCGCATGAATACTTATAAAATTACTGATTTACCGTTGACCGTTGCAACGTCACTTGAATGGGCAGAAAAGGTGTTGGCTGACCCCATTGCTTTATTAAACGACCATGCCCATTTGGAAAAAAAGGCGGCAAACAATGCCATGGACATGCTCAACCGTTGGCCCACCAATCCACCGCCAGCGTCGTGGGTCGCTAATATGATCCATGTGGCCAAGGACGAAGTGGAACATTTGCATGTGGTGAACAAGCTATTGGAACGACGGGGTGGTGCGATGAGTAAATCCCATAAAAACACCTACGCGGCGGCCTTAAATGGGTTGATTCGGTTAGGGGCTGGGCACAGTGAGCATGTGGACCGGTTATTGATATCGGCATTGATTGAATGCCGGAGCTGTGAACGGTTTGCGTTATTGGCCCAGGCCAGTGACGGGGTGGACGATGAACTGCATCATTTGTATTCAGAGTTATGGCGATCCGAGCATGGCCATTATGCTGTTTTTTTAGAAATGGCGCGACTTATTACGTCAGAATCGATTGATGAGCGCTGGGCATGGTTTTTAGCAGAGGAAGCGATGATCATCCAACAGCAGCCTTTTTGTTTTAACATGCATTCGTGGTATTGAATTGCCGTTTTTAATGACTTAAGTGCTGAGTTTTTTAAAAAAAACAAAAGAAAATTGGTATGATTAATTTAAATGACGCAAGCCATGAAGATCGTATATTTTACTAATAAAGAGTTTGAATGGGTAAGTGTAATCAATCATGGGCCAGTATTATTTCTTCATAAAGCATTAAATTTAGTGCCTGATGAGCAAGAAACTATAATGAATGCTTGTAAAAATGAGCCATTTATTATGCATTATTTTTCGGATTGGTTTGAGCATGCATCAACACATAAAAAGATAAATAGTGGAATGTCGTTATTTTTTTTAGGTATGTATATGCCATGTATATCTAAATTAAACATATACCAAGCATCTGATTACCCACCCACGTATTTATTGAACATATATTTATCGTTGCCTAATGTAAAAATTTTAAAACTACCAGGTATTGCGTTTGAGGGATCTTTTTTTAAATCTCGTCATATTAATAAAGAAATAATTTTAAAACTCAAAAAAAAGCATAATTGCATGTCCATAATGGATCAAATCGTTGAAGAATGGACACTTCAGCAGACTTTTTTAAACAAACGACCGTCAATAGATTGTGTTAAAAATGAATTTGTAATCATCTTTTGTGATACTCAACAACAGGCGCAGCAAGTATATGCGTACTTGTTAGAGATGGGGTGGGGAGGTGTTATATTTTCGTTAGAGCCGCTTCAAACTCAAAATAACCATAATATAACTTTGATGCATACGGCAGTCCGATCAATTCGATTGGTTTTCAATGTTATTTCCAATCTAACTGAACATGCGAATAACGTGACAGTACTATTTTATTGGCACTCTGAGACTCAGCATTGGCTTGAAAGCAGTCAAGAAGCGGATATCGTTTACCGTCAATTTGATGGCAAAAATGTAAGGTTGTTCGAAGGTGTATTAAACGCATTGCAGCAGACGTTAAATATTCCGAGCCAAATGTTTGACTTTTCAAGGCTTGTTGGTTTTAGATTGAATACATTGGATTTAAATGGATCAGATTGTGAATCAATGTGTGCATCTTTGATGCAGTTGTATACAGGTTCAATTGTAAATTTAAATATTGATCAAACTTTAGGTGATATTCAGTTTTCAATTCACTTGGTATGTTCGTTAATATACAATAGTTTTTTTGAGTTAATGATTGTTAAACAAATACTAAGTAATTTTTCAATAGAGGTCTTTGAAAGCATAAGTGATCTAGTCTTAATTCAAGAATCGAGTTCTTCCAATGAGTTGGCTCAATCAATGCTAAAGGAATTTATTCTTAGTTTTGGACGACAGTCTTCTAATATTGCTAATTATGAACAAATAGAGCTTGGTTAATTTTGTAGCATTTTAAATTTGGGTAATCATCAAAGATTTTTTCAACCAATACACCATCAGCAGATAATGTTTTGGATTTAAACCCCACCTTTTTTAAGATGTCTTGCTTTACAATAAAGCTCCCCATATCAATAAAACTTGTCTTTGGTGCACTGCATTGGACTTGATAATTATTTTGGTTTATCGAATTTGAAACAGATATATTCATTAAACAGTCTACCATTATAAATTCTGCACTATTATTACCGTTTATTACCGAATTGCATTCCTCTAAAAATGTCGGCACATAGTAGTTGTCATCATTAGTTATCAGCGTCCAAGGTGTGTTTACAAACTCATTAATGCCCCATTCTCTTAAGGAATGGCCCCAATCATTGTATCGTTTTTTACTTTGGTGATATTCAATATTTGGGTACTTATCCAGATATGGGGTTACAACTTTGCGATGTTCATCATCAAGTCCATCGTGCAAAATAACCATTTTCCAATTAGGATTGGTTTGAGTTAAAAATGAATGAATCATGATCGGGATATGATTGTATCGTTTGTAGGCAACAACAATGATAGTGATCCATGGGGTCATTTCTTTATTTTACAGGAATATGAGCTAACTTTATACAAAATATTGGATCAGTTTATGTTTGTTTCGGCCTAAAAATGGGAATAAACCATTATGGTAATTCCAAAACGCTCAGCGGCAAAGACGTTAAATATGGCCCAACTGCAGAGTAAAGAGCGTAGTGTTGCGCAACGTGCAGCCACGGGTGCCGCAGCAACACAGGCCGGATCCAAGCCTGGATCTGGGGCTGGGAAGTTGCCTGCCCCACAACGTTTAGAGCTGTATAAGCATATCGATATTATGGTAAAAATTTGCATTGATGCGGCGATGAAGGCGGCCAAAGGTGGCTCAGCGGATGGCCATATGTCGGTTGATTTTGGCCCAATGATGTACAAGATTACCGCCAAGCGCATTGAGTTGATTCACAAAAAGTCCAAGGCCAAGATGGCCTATTCCGTGGGTCGACAGGAAATTATTGTGAATAATACCAAGCCATTGCCCGATAAGCAGTGTCAAAAGTTTGTTGGGTGGGTCAAAAAATTAATTGATGATTGGGCCAAGCCCAAGGCTGAGTCGGTATGCACATGGGCGGAGGGGTAGTATGGGTGTAGGTGGTGCAAAAGGTCAATCGTCTTTACATGTATCGACTCAAAGGTTAGGTGAATTACGCACAAAGGTTAAGAATGGAGAAACTCTTTTCCCTATGCTAGATAATGGGAAAGTGAAAACCATGTTGGAAGCGAATGAAATTATTCAAACATTACTAATGGGTGATGACAAAGAGGTTTCAACATTAATCCACGATACTTTTACACTTACAGATGCAGATTCAGTGACTGGAGAAACTCAAGTAGTTGAAATGGACTCTAAAATTCAACTAGAAGTAAAAAATAAAGCTGATGGTAGTTATGAACTTATTGCTATGCTTGTGAGGGATACAATTGAAGAATCGGAAGAAAAGTTGGCGGGAATGCAAGAAGAAATTGCTGGATATGAAAAAATTATAGATGAAGAGAATCGCTTTAATAGTCAAGGATTTAGTAATTTGAATGAAGGTTCAACCATTACAGAAGCTCAATTAAAATTAACTGCACTAAAAAGTGAAGCGAAAATATTAGCTAAACAGATAAGCCAACGGAAAGAGGTTCGTGCTAATCAAGCAAATGACGTTTTTGAAAAATGGGACACTATGACTATGGACGATAATGATAATATTAGTACTTACGAAGATGAGTTTAAATTAATGACCCCTGATGATCAAAAAAAGATCCTAGAAAATGATCTTGCTAAACTAGAATCTATGGGTGATAAGTATGGGGAGTTGTCTTCTAAATTAGAAGTAATGCTTTCAAAGCTAGGTGATGAAAATCCCCAAGATAGTAGTGAGACTAAGTTAGAATCTACAGGCGGTAAAAGTGAAAATGTAAAGACTGCGTCCAAGGATAATGACAGTAAATCAGATGCTGCATCTAAAAAAATTAAAGATAAATGGGAGAATGGATTTACCATAAAGCAGGGTAACGAGACCTGGGGTGTTCAAAAGGATAATTTTATGAGTTATGTTGAGGATAATGATATTAATCCGTTTGAAGCAAAAAAAATGCTTCAAGAGGATATACAATTGTTAGGCAATTCACAAAGTGAATTAAAACAACAGTTGCAAGAAATGTTTAATAAAATAGACAGTTCTTGGGTTTAATTGTTTGATAACTTATATTTTAGTTGTGCTTTAAATTGCATGGGCATTGCGTTACATTAAAGGTATGGAATATCGACGGTTAGGTTCATCAGGGTTGCAGCTAAGTGCATTGTCGTTTGGGTCTTGGGTGACGTTTTCCAAACAAGTCGATCAAGATGTTGCGTATCAATTAATGACCCATGCCTATGACCATGGTGTGAACTTTTTTGATAATGCCGAAGTGTACGAACAAGGCCAGGCTGAACTATTGATGGGAAATGCCCTTAAAAAAGCTGGTTGGGGGCGCGATACCTACTGTGTGTCATCGAAGGTGTTTTGGGGTGGCCAGAAACCGACCCAGCGTGGGTTATCTAAAAAGCATGTGCATGATGCCTGTCATGCGGCTTTAACGCGGTTGCAGGTGGATTACTTGGATTTATACTTTTGTCATCGTCCGGACCCAGATACACCGGTCTTTGAAACCGTATTTGCCATGAACGATTTGATTACCCAGGGCAAGATTTTGTATTGGGGGACATCGGAATGGAAGCCGAATCAATTGATTGAGGCCTATAAAGTGGCATCGAAGTATGGGTTGCGTGGCCCGGTCATGGAGCAGCCTGAATACAATTTATTTAACCGTAACAATGTTGAGGTGGACTTGAAGCCCGTGATTGATAAGTATGGCTTGGGCACCACCATTTGGTCGCCTTTATGTTCGGGCATGTTAACGGGCAAGTACCAGGACGGGATTCCGAAAGGGTCTCGCTTCGATTTGGCGGGTTATGAATGGTTAAAAGATCGTTACAACAGCGATGTGGGCCAACAACGCATTCAGCAGGTGGCTCAGATGGCAGATATTGTGCGTGGTTTGGATGCCACGTTGTCTCAGGTGGCGATTGCTTGGTGCCTTAAAAATCCTGATGTGTCGACGGTAATTTTGGGGGCCTCTACCATGGTACAACTGACCGAGAATTTGGGGAGTTTGGCTGTGCTTGATCAATTGGACGATTCGGTGATGGCTGAATTGGACCACATTTTTGGTCGTTAGTAATTAGCGAATTCATCGTTACATTTGCTCAATGCTGTGTCATGATTATTGAGGCCTAGGTTTGAGCTTTCAATCATCTCGGTTTATACTAATTACACTTATTTGTTTGGAGATCATATGTTAACACGTTTACGTTTGTATTTAAGGCAGGTAACCAGCCCATTTATTTATTGGTTATTTTTATTTCACTTTTTGTATTTATTTCAAATTCATTCAACTGAAAGTATGGGTGGCTTCTACTTCAACCTTAAAGGTATTTCGTTGATTTTAATGAGTTTTATCCCTGTTGCTTTGTTATTTTATATCATTAATTTTGTATTTAATCGGTCAAGGGGTGCACTACTCTTCGCAAACACAGTTTTATTATCACTTTACGGTTTGGCAGCGGCGTATCACTTTCATGCGAAGGTTCAATTTGAATGGGACATGTTTAAGGACAATCTTGCGAATGTGTTTTATTTGGAATCTGTGATTTACATGTGGAGTTCACTCGAGAAAGCCGTTTTTAATTATGTTTTAGTGTTTGTTCTAATAATGTTATTTATGGACTGGAAATACCAATCCATTTCAAGATTTAAATCGGTTGTTCAAGGCTGGCGCCCAGTTGGCGTAGTCGTTGTGCTTTATTTTGTGTGTTTGGTGACAAATATACCATGTTATGATCCGATCAGTGGTTTTTTTAAATCCATTTATGTTTATTATGTTAAGTCAAATATTCATGTAGAGTACTCTCCGGGCAGTTATGTTTTACTCAATCAAGATCCAGATCGGTTTCAATCACAGGATTTTAATAGTCAAACACCACCAAACGTTTTTTTGATTGTTGTTGAATCGTTAAATCAATCCATTATGCATAAAAAAGCAGCTGATGGTCAGCCAGTAACACCTTTCTTAAATAAATTAAGTCGAGAAAGTTTGGTTGTTAAGAATTTTTATGCAAATTCGATTCAATCAGCACGTGGCCATTTGAGTATTTTTATGTCATTAATTCCAAGTATAACGGATAAGGTAACTACTCAGTACGATAACCTTAACACATATTCTTTAGCCGATGCTTTAGCTGAAAACGGCTATGAAAGTGTAATATTTCAAGCCTATGATTTGAATGGATTTGATAATGTTCAGTCATTTTTTGGGTCAAGAGGGTTTAAAATGGAGTCAGTTAAACCTTACATACAACCGGAGGATAAGCCTTATGTTTGGCGGAGTTGGGGACCAGAGGATCGTGTATTTTTTAAGCGCTTTTTTGATTATTACGATCAGGGCAATTTTGCAGATAAGCCCATGTTTTTTTCTTTGGTTACCATAGCATCTCACTTTCCGTTTAGTAGTGTGCCAAAAGAGCGGCGACTGCTTTATCCATCGCCAACGTCCATTCACGAAGAATATGCCAATAGCCTACATTTGGTTGATCAAGGCATCGAGGTGTTTTTTAAAGAATTAAAGGCGAGGGGCCTTTACGAAAATAGTATTGTAATTATTACTTCGGATCATACAATTCCAATGGGTGAACATGGTATTTATCATCAAGAGGCAGGCTATTATGAAGAATCATTTAGGGTGCCGTTTATGATTCATTGGCCACAAAAGATTAAACCTCAAGTCATTGAAAGGGCGTTTTCTCAAATGGACATTGTTCCAACAATTTTGGATTTGCTAGATGCAAAAGTTGGTAAAAACTCGTTTATGGGAAATAGTGTTTTTTCTAAAGAGACCCATCCAATTTTTTTAATTCAGCCCTACGGCAAGCATTTAAGTGTGGTTCGTTGGCCAAAGAAGTTTTTATGGCACGGTCGAACAGGTCAAATATCAGTCTTTGATTTGAAGGATGACCCAACTGAAAGTAAGGACATTTATTCACGAACATCCGACGATTTAAAGGCTCAATTTAAAGATGATTTAGAGACGATCTATTTGGTTCAGAAATTATACAAGATGAACGAGGTTTATAAGAAATAGTACCATAACCGTTTGCCTATTTAGTTCAGGTTTTAAACGCTTATCTAAAAACTGAAAGAATATGGATTTGTTTTATCAGTTCTTTTTACATAAAATGTACAGCTATGCTTGATAAAGTTATTAATTTACATTAAATTAACTAAATATGCTTTTTTTAAAAGAGGACTTTTATTTTGGACCTAAAACTTTCCAGCTCGACACTTTATGATGGCATAAAACGCCGTAAACGCGTCGGTGGAGCCCCTAAGCCAGAGCTCTCTAGTGCATCATCTTCGAGTGGGCATCAGTCTTCCATAAAAGTAGATGACTCAAATCTTATTGACTTCAAGTTTAATTCTGAAGATCAAATTAAATACATCGAATATTTAGGCAGGCCTGTGTATAACTCAAATGGTAAGCTAATAAATCGTATACAACATCCCGATTGGCCTGGGTTTGGTCAGGTATTATCTTCTAGCGAAACACACGTAACGCTTAAGTGGTATTATCCTTCTGGTTTAGTAAATACAGAGGAAGTCGATAATTCTCACTTTAAATCTGACCATTTTAAGATTCTTTCAGAGGGTCAATTTAACATTCTAGTAAGTAAAAAAAATATTTACAAGAATCCAACTTTCACAGCACCAAATAGTCACGTAGTTGACCAAAGATTAGCAGGCGATAACGATTCATCTGCTACAGGTTCAGTTCAAAACAAAAAGAAATCGCCTGAACATAGCTCACTAGGTCGTTCTAGGTTGTCTAGTTCAGTTGGTCATTTACCAGAGGAAATAGGTGGGCAGTCAATAAATCCACATAAACGAAAAAAAACATCCAGTTACAATTCATCTATTTTTTCTAGCGCACTTAACGGGTCTAGTTCAATGACTTCTTTAAACCCAGAGCAAAGATCCATTAGTACCTCATCTAAACGGAAAAAACCCTCGGACGACAGTTTTTCCGCTAGCCCAGCGGCTGTAAACTCAAGTAAAAAACAAAAGAGCTATGATGCAACTACGATAAAATTAGCGATCAAAAATTTTTTAACTGGCCAGAATAGAGACGTTGCAACTATACACAACGCTTATCCAAAATTTAGAGCAGCAATATCAAAATATTCGCCTAAAAATACGTCAAAGAGTGCTCCTGAAAAATTTATTACAGAAGCAGTATTCGAACTTTATCTGGATAACATGGATAAAAATTATTTTATTCGTAACGATGACGCTTTTTTTCGCAACCTTTCTGAACTTCTTAAACTTACATCAAGTAAACTCCTAAATGAACGTAGCCATACAATATTTCCAGATAAATCTTATCATCGCAAAGTATCGCTTACTGATGTGATGTGCCACAAAATGACCAAAGAGCAATTAAGCCATATATTTAACATAAAAGATATTGTACCTAATAAAAATTGTGAGTGGCTGCAGTTTGCAATGTCAAATCATGATAAATATGTTATTCCATTTATAGTTGGCTACGCATCTAAAAAAAGTAAGTACGACAATCTATTTTCTTCGCAGTTTATTTCTCACCCACTTCATTTTTTCATTGGTGTCTTGCAAGATCCGGGGACTAGTACCCATTATCAGAACAAGGACAATCTTTTTGACTTATTCGACGTATTATTTCCCAATACTGATATAGCGACACATTTTTCTAAACCTGCAAGCTACTCAGATAATTTGCTTGAGTCTAGCCCCTTTTCTGCCAATCAATTAGGACGTGAATTATTAGCATCTAAACCGAATAAAATCGGAATCCCTGCTCTTTTTGCATTTAAGATATTTACTAAGCCAGAAATTTTCAAGCATCTATTAACGTATCTTGCTAAAAAACAGCAGTTTGGTCGCTCATTACAATTAGCGTTTAAGGGATTGATAATGACGCCTACCACAGTGCGTTTGATACCAGCTTTTTTAAAATCGCTTCCCATTAAATCTTCGAATGGCATTTATTCTCTTATTCTGTATATCAATAATGTTAACCGGCCCCTTCCAGAAACGCTAAAATTGGCATTTCCTAATGAAAATGATAGGGATTCTTTTTTTAATTTAATGAACTCTTATGAACGGCCTCTTCAAGTGAAAGCGCTACTTTACTTTATAAAAAAACAGGCCAAGGATTTTTTGAAAAAGCAGGATTCCTCTTCCCTAATTTGGTTAAATAAAGGTACATGCTATAAACCAGGTTCTTTTAATGATGATTCTGTGCAGTACTATCTATTAAGTAATCCCCGTAACTTTAAATATCATCAAACTTTAAGCAATCGCCTAAAAAAACTAAAAACGAAATCGAATTCAGTTTCATTTAAATCATTCCTAAGGCAATGCCTACAATTTCCTGATTCTGTATACATTGAAGGAAATTATATATTTTTAAGCAAAGCTGATTATATGTCTTTGCGACCACCAAAAAAGGGAAAAGATTTCGATCAGTTCCGATTGCCAAGCTTAACTACTCAGACAAGTATCTCTTCAAGTAGTGCATCATCGTCATTACCATCACCCTCTACAAATAAGACAGTGCCAACGCTTGAACTGTCACACATTGAAACCTGGATTGGGGTTATGCAAAAAAGGCATCAACGGTTTGTTAAAAATGATGTCGATTCATTCTTTTATAATAAGGACTTGCACAAAAAATTAAGAAATGAATTTAATATATTTGTTCGTAGTAAAGATAATGAGTGGAAACCATTTGGTTTATTTACGAGGAAGAAGCAATATTATAAAGCAAATCTTAAAATAAATAATACAAAAATGGAGATCTGTTTTTATCTATGTCTTTCAGAAACGGGAAAAATAAGTATTTCGAATATACAACCAACGCGTTCTTTTGATGAATCAATTTTCAACCATTTTTCAAAATCATATAACATTGAAAATCAATCTCAAGATCAAAACTTTTTAATTTCTCTACAAGATGATCTTACCCGGTTTATTGCAAATCTAAAAAAAGATAATTATCGTTATTTCGGTCTTGAAGGTTCATCCTCAAGCAGTAGCTCTAGCGCCTCTTTAAGCAGTGGGTCTAGAGCTTCTTCAAATAGTAGATTGAACCTTCTTCAGTCTATTACAGAAGATTCTTTTACTAAGACCTTTATTGATAAGGTTTTTAATGTCAAGGATTTTGAATCAAACCGTAGCAATCATAAAGATACAGTCGATAATACAGTGTTAGACTCTGGAACTCTTAAAATTGAATCCTCTAGCGAACTTGATTTTAAAGTTAATTTATTTGGAGTTACGTATAAATTTGCTAAAACACCAGATAAAATTAAACGCTTTTTAATGATAAGAAAAGGATATCATTATTTACGATCATTTGAAGCAGTTGGATCAATCATGATGGATGGAAACATTGTATCTACAGGAGAAAGGACCTTTTCATTAACTGTTGACCAACTGTGTGGAAGAAAACCCATATCTGCTTCAGATGAATCGCATAAAATGTATGACATAACCATCATCTCTTTAGAACTTTCTCATACCAACTCCGTTGTAGTTAAGTTTAAACAATCTTTATTAAGTTCAGGCAAATCAAACAGTCGTAAATTAACGTTAAGTAAATTTATTGATTTGATTGTGAATTATAGAAAAGTTATTACTTTCCCTTATGGAAAAAAATCTGTTTTTACATTAGAAGATGCTTCGGTTGAAGATTCACTTGATATTTTTCCTTGCCACCATGCGACTTTAACAAAAGATACCCTTATGAGAAAAGAAAGCGCAAGTTCTGGTTCCAAGAATAAAGTTAATGCATCTATTGCTATAGCATTAACAGAAACATCGGTGTGTTGTCATTATTGTAAAACCAAGAAACTCCCTGTTAAGTTTATACCTGAGTCAAAACAAATTCGTCATGCAATGACAAAAGATCTACTGTATGGAAAAGAACTTCTATTTATTGCTCCCAACAACAATGTCATTCATACAATACCAAACCCGTATGCAGAGTATATCGTCGAAAATTCTAATATTGCAGGCGCCCCTGCTGAGGTCATAGATATTACTGGTTCAGGTAACGATGTTTTGAGTATGCCATCCAATTCATCTTCAAGCGTCTCTGACTCTCCTTCACATAATCCGAACCAAAAAATTACTATTAAGGATGAACCACAAGATTCTTTGGCGTCAATTAATCTGAATCCAATTCCTGTTCCGATTGATTTAACCCAATCCAATCAAGGTTCAGAACTCGATCTGCCTTCAGATGTCGAAAATATTTTCGAGTGAGATGGTATTTAATATTAAAGTAATGTAACACAAGCCAGCCAAGTTAAGATTGGTTTGTAAAAGGATAATAGCGCAGCTACAGACCTGAAAAATTGTAGCTGAAGATCGCCATATAATTTGTAATAAAAATAAAAGAATAAAAAATTGTGGCAAGACTTTTTTCAAAAATAAGTTTTAAAAAAATATTTTTCAGCAGTTAATTGAGCTATTGCAGTAGATTTTTGATCAATTTCTTCTTGTTTTAAAATATTAATTAAATGGTGTTGTGGACATAGTCTAGCAATTTTATGGCCGCTAACCTGATTTATGAATTCACCTTTTAATATGTGATTTTGTTGCAAATAACCGAAGTAGGGTATTGTATCAATATAATTTAGGGGAGTTTTCTCATCAACTAAATTAATAAAATCAAATGTTGAATTTATCTCACATTCTCGTAATAGTTTTATTAGATTTAAGATTGACATTCCCGTATGGGAGTGATCAACCAAAACAATTTTCTTATAGGGCCTGGTAATAAATTTCTCAACATAAGATGTAAACGCGTCTTTTTTATTACTTGAATTCAAAGGTTCGAGCATGTAGTCCTTCGTATATATAAGGCTTAACCCTGATATGGGTAATAATCTAGATTCACATGGTGTTTCCAATTTTGAAAAAGCAAGATGAATATATGCCGGCGACGCACCAATAAAAAGCAATAAAGTATCTTTAGAATCTTTGTATAATTCAGATATTTTCTTGGCTAAAAGGGTACATTCAGTTTGAAACTTTGGAGGAAATGGAATTTTGTCCTCAAAAAAGATGCATTGTGTATTTGAAGAAATTGTTTTTTTAAGACATAGCATGCTTATTATCGTTTTTTTTTTTTTTTTTAAGTTCTTTCAATAAATTTATCATAATTTAATTTTAAGTTAAATGCATGAAAAATTGTGGCTGAAGATCGCCATATAATTTGTGATAAAACCAAAAGGAAAAAAAAGAAGAGATTGAGATTGGTTTGAGAAAGGGTAGGTGCGCAGCTACAGACTTGAAAAAAGCGATTTCAAGATCACGTAAAAAATACAAAAAGAAAAATATGGATGAGATTAAGTGTAAATTTAGAGGGGATAGTAGTGCAGCTACAGACTGGAAAAATTGTGGCTGAAGATCGCCATATAATTTGTGATAAAACCAAAAGAATAAAAAAAGAAGAGATTGAGATTGGTTTGAGAAAGGATAGTAGCGTAGCTACAGACTTGAAAAAAGCGATTTCAAGATCACGTAAAAAATACAAAAAGAAAAATATGGATGAGATTAAGTAAAAATTTAGAAGGGATAGTAGCGAAGCTACAGACCTGAAAAATTTAGGCTGAAGATCGCCATATTTTCTTTTTGGAGCGGGAGACGAGGCTTGAACTCGCAACCTTCGGCTTGGAAGGCCGATGCTCTACCAATTGAGCTACTCCCGCTTAATTTAAGGTAGTATTAATATACAATAGAACCCACAAAAATGAAATGACTTTCTTTAAAATAAGTGGGTGTTTATTACTCTGATTTGCAATTGCAGCCGACTTCTTGCTACGCTAACAGTATGAGTGTTTTGACAGCCATGTTTTTATGGACATTTTTGGCGATATACTCGGTGATTTACCCGATATTTAAGCGTCCTATTTTTGCTACTTATGTGATGATATTGGCGTTAATCGCTTTTGGTACATATCGTATGTACGGTGTTGCACGTGGGTCTTCGTTGGCCGTAAAGGGTGTAAAGGCCAAGGTGAAGGTGGTGGTTACCTGGGCTGTTTTTGCGTATTTACTACTGATGATGGTTTGGTACGTGTTTGTGCATTTTAAAACATATACGATTATGTAATTAAATAGGGGGGATAATGCTTCGGGGGACTTTATTAATGCTTGTGATGCTAACAACGTGTATGGTTGCGAAGTCAGTTATTATTGAGTGGCCATTTTTTAAAAAAACAACATCGTATGGGACGCGCATTGAGCGGGAAGTGGATGGACAACGGGTATTTATACGATTTAAGGGGGCGGTCCCGTATCACGTTGGTGATCAGGTTCGTGTGGTTGGTCAATTACGACGTTGTCGACCGGCTCGTAATCCAGGCATGTTTGATGAATGCCGGTGGTGGCGACGCCAAGGGATCACAGCCCAGCTGGATGTAAGTGCCCATCAGTTACGTGAAAAAACAAGCCAGCTGGCGATTGTGCGCTGGTTATCACAGGTCCCAAGTCGGTTGTATCAACGTATCGAACGGTTGTTTCCAGACCATGCTGGGATGATTTATACGATGATCTTTGGCAGCCGCATTGATGGAATTGCATCGCAAACAAAACAGCACTTTTTAGGGGTGGGGTTGATCCATCTTTTGGTGGTGTCCGGTGCCCAGGTGGGGTTGGTCTCCATGGCCATCATACAATTGTCTCGCATGCTCTGGTTGCCACCAAAGGTGATGATTATATTATTGATGTTGGCCCAGTCATTTTATTGCATGATTGCTGGTGTTGATGCATCGATTTTACGCTCGGTGGTGATGATTAATGTGTGGGTGTTTATCCGGTTCATTTTACTGCGAGGTTGCCCGGTTTTGGCACCGTTGGTGGTGGCAGCCCTTGTGTTAATAATTGTAATGCCATTATCGGTATTATCGCCGGGCTTTTGGTATTCATTTTTCATCACCTTTGGCTTAATTATGGTGGCCCCAAAAGCCTTGGCTCAATTTGAGTCGCCGCATCTTTTGCATCGGTATGTGGTGGTTACCGGAGTGGCAGTGTTATGTGCGCAGCCCGTTCAAATCATTCAAGGTCAGCCATTTCAACCGTTTGGTTTGGTGGCAAATGCCTGGGTATCGTGGTGTGGTTCCGTAATTTTGTTGGGTGGGTTGGTGACGATTATTTTCGGTGATCTTTTTCCAGACGCTTTATTGGGCATTGTTGTAAATGGCTTAAGTGCTGTTGTGTCGACAATGCAACATGTTTCGGCTCAATTAGATGCAACCCCATTTCCAATTCCACACCCATTTCATTGGCTGATTGGGTGTGGATTGATGCTGCTTATTTTAGCCATGGTTTGGCCTCGATTACGGGCATTGGTGATGATTCAGGTGACGATTACGTTGGTGCTATCATTTGTCCATTTGTCACAACGTTGCAAGGTGATTGCCATTGATGTTGGTCAGGGTGATGCTACCTTGGTAATTGATGGTTTCAAATCTATTTTAATTGATACTGGTGGCATTCGATTGGGTAGCGCTTATGCCAAGACCCATATTTACCCAGTATTAAACTTTTATGGAATTCGTCAGTTGGACGTCTTGGTATTAACCCATTGGGATTTGGACCATGCAGGTGGCCTTTCTGAAATAATGGCACGTGGTATAAAGCGTGTCGTTTCACCAGTTCGTGCAGTGCCTGGCCATGCCTTTATTCATGACACATCCCAAAAAATATCATTGCCAAGTGGTGACGTAAGATTGATACCAGTGTCGAGAGTTCTGAATGATGCGTCCTCTAATCATCAGGCGTTATTAGTATCAATCCAACTCAATGATTGGTCGTTCCTTATCACTGGTGATATTGATCATTATGCAGAATCCTTGCTGATCCGTTTGGGTCAGATTCATTCTCACGATGTATTGAAATTAGGGCATCATGGCAGTCGTCATTCAACGTCAGTGGACCTTCTTCATCATGTTCAGCCTCAATTTTCTTGGAATTCAGCGGGCATTCAAAATCGCTATGGTCATCCCCATGTGAGTGTCATTGCTCGCCTTAATCAACGTGGGATTCCTTTGGTATCAACCCATCTAACCGGTGCCATTGATTTTGATATTGGTACCGATGTTATGGTATCAACGAAGCTTGGTAAAAACGAATTTCTTCTTCGTCGTTAACCGGAGTTTCTAAGTTGTCGATGATACCCATCGCAGTATGGAAATGATTTAGAGTGTTTGCATAAGCATAAGTTCACTGATTTTGGTGCCTTTAATAAAAGGTCTTTGGGTTTAAATGGTGTTCCTTCGTGGCTGCCATCACAAAAGGGTTGGTCGTTGGATAAGCCACAGGCGCAAATGGCATAATGGCCAGGATCCAGGTTTTTGGTAATCCCTTTTTTTTTGTAAATGTGTGGTTCTGTTAATTTGTCGCTCATTTCTACCGATAATACCAATATGATATTAGAAAAACAACGAAAAGCATCCATTTGTCGCATTGGTGCGTACTGCGCCTTCATTGCTGGGCTATGTTATTCGCTTATTGTGTGTTGTGCCTTTTTATCGCCGTCCACGATTGCATCGTATGTCACTTCTGCACAGTATTTTGAAGATTTTAAGTCGTATCGGCCAATTTTTATCTTTTTAAAATGTTTGATGATCATTGCAAATTCTGCATTTGTGGGCGTGGTTGTTGCGTTTCATTCGTTGGTGCGTGCAAAAAACTATGGCAAGATGACCGTTTTTTCAATTTTAGCAATTATCGGGTTGGGGGTAGGGGTATTCCAGTCGGTCTTGGATATGACCATGGTACCCTATTTAGCGGATCAGTATGCGGCAGGTTCTGAGGTTGTAAAGGAAGTGATTATTGCAATCGGTGTTGCCAATCCTGCGATTTATATTGCCTCATTAGGCTTACCGGGCATGTGGTTTATCTTTGTGAGTGCGATGGCATTTAATAATCCAAATATTCCTAAACTATTGGTGTTTCTTGGATTCATGTGGGGAGTTGGAAATATCGTGACTGTCTTTGCCCATGTGGCGATTATTATCTGGCTTATTTATTTGGTGGCTTTTGGCGCTCTTTGTGCGGCACCGATTTGGAGCATTTGGGAAGGGGTCTTTCTGATGAGAATTTCGAAACAGTTGCAGGGCGAGGTTCAAGAAGAAGTTGAAGCCTATTTAGCATCACAATCTGCGGTTGAACCTGATCCATTAATCTAATGGTTTGAGTCGTTGGTTGGGTAAATAATGTTGTGAATGGATGGTCCAAACAGGCCACCCATCAATGATACTTTGAGTAACCCTGGTGCAAGTAATTTTGTTTTTTGAAATAATGATGCCTGTCGTTGTTGATTAAATACTTGGCTTAACCGGTCCCATTCAAACGGAAGTGTTGCTAATCCACCACATAAAAAACTGATGCTGCATTTGGTTATGTTATCTGTAAATTGATCATTTTGTTGTGCCCATTTTCCAAATACTCCCATCGAGATGCTTGAAAATACCATATTCCGTTTGACAGTGGGCCACCAACCACGAGTGTAATCTGAGGGTTTAAGTTGTTTAAGTGTTGCTTGAAAGCCTTGCGTTGGGTGCGCTTGAAGGTGATTTTTTAATACTGAAAATGGTGTAAATAGAACCCCTTCAACCATGCCTGTTAAGGTGCCGGCCAATGCTCGATTGACCCATTCTGGTGCTTGCTCAACAGATAGTTGTTGAAATTGATTAAATGAACTTAGTGTAACGAATGTTTTTAATCCGCGTTGACTTGCGGCAACGCTAAACCCTGCCAATGGTCGTGGAAGTTTTTTTAAATGTGATCCATTTAAAAACTGTCTTGCGTTGGCCACATCCAATGGGTACAAGCAGGCCGATTGGGCAAGGCCGGTAAAAAATGAGTAAGTTGATACTTTTTTTTGTGAAATTGGCATGATTATTTATTAATTTACGTTAATTTTATCATCCATTATTTGTTTCGGCCATTGTGCGTGAGCCTATACTTAAATTTTAAAATGTTTGATACACTAGTCGTATGGCACCATTTGAGATTGCTGGTAAGCAGCTTACATCACGATTATTACTTGGTACGGGAAAGTTTTCCTCTGATACCATCATGGCCAGTGCAATTCAGGCCAGTGGTGCTGAGATTATCACGGCAGCGTTGCGTCGTGTTGATTTAAATAATCCAGATGATGTTTTTGTGAATGTAATTCATCCAAACGACTATATTTTCTTAACCAATACATCCGGTGCACGAACGGCCGATGAAGCCATTCGTTTAGCGCGTTTGGGCAAAACACAATCCAATTGGGTTAAGTTGGAATTAACCCCAGAACCCAACCATTTACTGCCAGATCCGATCGATACCTTAAAGGCAACGGAGGTACTGGTAAAAGAAGGGATGATTGTATTGCCTTACATCAATGCTGACCCCATTTTATGCAAACGATTGGAAGATGTTGGTGTGCACGCGGTGATGCCCTTGGGCGCACCAATTGGTACCAATAAGGGGTTAACCACACGCGATCAATTGCAAATTATTATCGAGAATTCGAATGTTCCGGTGATTATTGATGCTGGCTTAGGAGCCCCATCTCATGCGAGTGAAGCCATGGAGCTGGGTGCGGACGCTGTATTGGTGAATACGGCCATTGCAACAGCGACGGATCCCATCGCGATGGCAACGGCATTTAAAATGGCGGTTGAGTCTGGTCGACTGGCATTTGAGTCTGGGTTGCCCCAACAGCAAGCGGTTGCCGTTGCATCATCGCCCTTAACTGGCTTTTTAAATTAATGTACTCCAATCAGTTTGACTTTAAATCCATTTTAAATCGGGCAGAAGTTATTCCAGCTGGAACGGGTCTATCAATTGATCAATTATTGGCAACACCTGATGCGATATTTGGATCACTATCAGATACCCAATTAGAAGCATTGGCACAGCGTGCTGCCTTTATTACGCAGCAGCGATTTGGCCATGTGATGCGTTTTTTTGTGCCATTATACCTATCCAATGAATGTTACAACAATTGCACGTATTGTGGCTTTAGTTATGATCGTGACATTGATCGTTATACATTAAGTGATGCTGAAATTATTGAAAATGTACAAATTCTTGTAAATAAAGGATTTCAGCACATTTTGTTATTGACTGGTGAAGCCGCAAAAACCGTTGAAATGACCTACTTTGAGCGGGTATTACCGCTTATTCGACCCCATGTGGCTCAGCTGGGGATGGAGGTTCAGCCATTGGATCAGCCCGACTATGAACGCTTAATTGAGCTTGGTTTGGACGCGGTCACCGTGTACCAAGAAACCTATCATAAAGATCATTATTTAATGCACCACTTAAGTGGTAAAAAACGACGCTTTGAGTATCGTCTGGATACAGCAGATCGTGCGGCAAGGGCAGGGGTGTATCGCATCAATATTGGTGCCTTATTGGGGTTGAGTGACTGGCGATTTGAAGCAATTGCGTTGGTTGATCATTTGCGGTATTTGTATAAAACCTATTGGCAGACCCAATTTTCGATTTCGTTTCCAAGGATTACTTCCATTTTTGATGGCACAAGGCAGCTACAGCCAGTATCTGATCGCGAATTGGTTCAATTGGTATGTGCGTTTCGGTGCATGTTTCCTGACTTAGGAATAACGTTATCCACACGTGAGTCAGCTAAATTGCGTGATGGGCTTTTGCATTTGGGGATAACAGACATGAGTGCAGAGTCGATGACATCGCCCGGTGCATATTCGGGTATTGATGCTGAGCCTCAATTTTCTACGACGGATCATCGCTCATTGGCAGATATCCAAGCGGTATTGGCCAAGCAGGGGATTGATGGCGTGGTTAAAGACTGGGATCGCTCGTATACTCAATTGGCTGGCTCGTAATCCCAGCCATGATCTTTAAAATTTGTGACGTAAGCTTCAGATAAATCACTTAATAAACCTTTGATACGATTGTACTCATTAACGTATTCTGTCACTTTATCGACGTCTTTTGGCTGAATAAACCGTGTGCGGCTCTTTCCTTTTACTGAATAACTTAGTTGATAATAAGGGCCATGCTTCTTCGGGTTCTTTTTCGCTTTACAGGAACAGTTTGGTTTATTGCAAACCGTGTATTGCAGTGATATTTTCCCTGGATGAAATTTTCCTGATTTTAAAATTTCTTCTTTGATTTTCTTTGGCTCATGTTTCCCCATAGCCTTTTCCCGTTTCCTACTCCCAATATGTAGCATATTTTTGCTACAAGATAATAATACCCAAAACAGGCTTGATTTATTAATCGAAATTTTTTGATGTTTTTTTTAATTAAAGAATGTTCTCGGAATTCAATAGAAGATTTTCTACTTCATGTTGGTTGCGTTTTCTCGCCACAATGAGTGCAGTATCTCCCATATACTCAGTGTCGCTTAAATTAAATTTGTAAGCTTTTAGTAGGGCATAAATGACTTTGGTTTGGTTTTTTAATGCAGCAATGAATAGTGGGTGAATGCCATGATTTGTTTTTATGTGTGGATTAAGATCATGTCTTGATAGTAATGCATTTAATACCGGCATATTTCCATTTTGGCAGACTTGAAGAAGTGGTGTTGAACCATCATGCATTTGTTGATTAATGTTGGTTGATTTTGTTTGTATTAAAGTGATTGCGCATTCTGTATTACCATTATAGATGGCGACATGAAGTGGCGATACTTTTTGACCGTCATTTGGTGTAATATTTGGATTGGTTTTGGGGGCTTTTAAAAGTTCTTGTAATGATTCTAACCAATTATTTTGTGCAGCTGAAAATACAGGTGTTCGCCCTCTATTATCTTGCATATTGGTATTAATTTCTGGGTGTTTTAACAATGCTTTCATTGAGTTTAAATATTGTTTTTTAGTGGCAATATGCAATGCGGTTTCTTTTCTCGAATTTTGACATGCAGTATTTGGATTTAGTTTATGGCTGCCTAACAAGCGTGTTAATGATGGATTATTTTTTAAATTGTACGCCATGAGCTCTTCTAAAATAGTACGCTTTTGTATTTTTTCGTTATTAAAAACACACTTATTTATGTCTATGGTATGGTTTTTATTTTTTAATAGCTGATCTAATTCGTCTGATAATTGAAACATTGCGCTTTTCCAAAGGCCCTCTATTGTTTCAATCTGATTTGGTAATCTGGTATGATCATTCAGTTTCTGAAAAGAAAATAAACCAAATAGGTTATCCTTGTAATAGTAATTAATGATTAAATTGATGGTTTCTTTTGTTGTAACCGATGTTAATTCTAAATGAGCTGGGTCAAAAAATAAAAACAGGTTTTCATGGAACTTTAGGATACTTATTGCATGGTTTGGGTTAATTTGGTCATCGGCTAAATCTCCACTAACAATCATCATTACGGATTGCCCAATAGCTAAAGAATTTAATTCATTCTCACATGCAAATCGATCGATTATTTTTCTAAATGGCAATACGTCATTCGCAAGCATTAACTTTTGATTTGATTGATAAGTTAAGATTTTTTCTTTAAATTGATTGGTTGTTGTTGGGTTTTCTGTTTCCAGTGCTTTAAATTGTGTTAAGAAGGTATAAGGGGTTTTCATAAAAGCAATGCACATCCCAAAACAAATGCCTTTATTATTCCATTCGTATAACGGTGGGCTGGCTTGATACTCTTTTGTTATTTTCTTTAATTTGTTTAATTTTATTATATCGAGAAGTTTGAGATTAGGTTGTGGGCATTTTTGATAAGAATAAGAAGCTTCTTGTTCATTTATACGATAAAGGCTATGAATTAGAGTAAAGAATAGAAAAAATAATGTTAAATAGTGTTTATTTGAATTTATCAAATGTGGTTGCATTGCGATTATTTTTTTTAGACTTAGCATGACTTTTAACTTCATTTAATTACTTATCTTTTGTTAATATTTCGTTATTTTTTTCAATTAAATTTCATTTTTGTTAAATATTGTAGAATTCTTTCGTTTTATTTACTAATAGTGTGATTTAAATGATGTGTTTATAAAACCTAACCAGAATGATTGGTTATTTAATATAATCGGCTTCTATTGCGATGAATTTACAGCATGCAATTCATGTCACTGCTTGTCTAAATATCAGAAAATTAAGTTAGTAAATTCATTAACTTTTTATAAAGAGAGACTCATAAGTTCAGTTGATTAATTTTTGTTTGTGCTTAAATTTGTTATCATTAGTGCATGTTGTAAAGTAATGATTTTTCAATTAATATAAGTAAAAAACTAGGAGGATTTTTTATGAAAAAATTAGGATTATTAGCTTTAATTGGTATTATATTGAGTGTTAGTGGACATGCAGCTGAAAAAAAATTAAACCCATTCACTGATTGTGGTGTTGGTGGAATGTTTTTTCCGGATAAAGAAGATCGTTTCATGGCTTTGATTGTTAACTTGTTAACATCGCCAGGTTCTTCATTTACTTCTTGGACATTAACTCCAAATGCTTGTGGTGGTAAGAAAACCGAAGCTGCAGCTTTGATTTATCATACTTACCCAAATATTGTAGAGGAAACAGCAAATGGTGACGGTCGTCACGTTAATGCAATGTTAACATTATTAGAATGTGATTCATCAGCTAAGCTTCAAATAAGAGATGCTTTTTCAGCAGAAATGAGTCAGCCAGGTTACCTAGAGTCTTCAAAGCTTGATAAGGCAAAAGCTTACTACAACATTGTAGATACAGCTTGTTCGATCTAGTTTAGTATCTCTATTCATTGACTTTTAACGAAAAGCCTACATTTTATCTGTAGGCTTTTTTTACTCCATTGAAACACTTACTACTTTTTTTTATTTATCTAATCTCATTTAATTATCCATTATCTGCATCGGATACTTTGATTAATCGAGCGAATCATTTAAAGCTCTTTGATGACAAGCAGTGGTTGCAACTTCTTGGTTACAATACAAAAAGTGCATTATTGACAAAAAGTGAAATTTATTCGCCAGAATTTTTTCTAGCAAATGATGGTAATATAAATCCTAAGAATGAGCTTGAGGCCACGATACGTGCATTTTTTCTTTCAGCAAAAGACAACAATGATTTGCATGCGAAGTGTCAATTCCCTGCACGATATATTTGGTTAAACCAACGTTTAAACATAGATGCTTACATAACAGAAAAAATTTCCTGTCCTTCATTTGATTCATGGTCAAATAATAATCAAATCGATTCGGTAAGTCTTGTATATGTGTCTGGATATATGTCCAACCCTGCGTCATTTTACGGTCATTTGTTATTAAACTTTAAGCCTAAAAATACGGCCTCTGATTTATTGAAGCAGACCATAAACTATGGAGCTTTAGTGCCAGAAAATGAAAATAGTCTTTTGTATATGATTAACGGTCTTTTTGGTGGTTATAATGCTACATATACAAGTATTATCTTTTATAAGAAAAATCATAACTATACAGAAGACCAATTAAGAAACCTATGGGAATTTGAATTGAATCTATCTAAACCTCAGATTAATTTATTGACTGCTCATACTTGGGAATTAATGGGTAAAAACTACAAGTACTTTTTTTTAAAGGATAACTGTGCATATCGCATAGCAAAATTACTAGAGGTAATAGTGCAACAGCCATTTGTTAATTCCAATATTCCTTGGGCTATTCCATATAGTATTGTGGAAAATGCAAATCAAATAACCAATATGGGCCACCCATTTGTTAAAGGTGTTCGTTACATGCCTTCCAGATATCAACGATTTAAACAATACTATCTTCAGCTTCAGCCGTATCTCAAAATGATCTTTGATGAACTTGCAAATAATTCATTTAATTTGACAAAAAATCAGGCGTATCAAAAATTGAGCGATTCTGAAAAAATCACTTTACTTAATGCGTTGACCGAGTATGTTACGTTTTTAACAATCAAGTTTAAAAAAAATCATAAGTATATTCAATTCAAACATGACATATTGATGGAAAGGTTAAGGTTGCCGGTTCAAAAAAATATGGAAAAGTCTAATTATGAAGGTGTTTCTTATAAGTCTCAAAAGCCTTCATTAATCCAATATTCTTTATTTAATACTCAACAAACCCCCTTTGGGATGTCAATTCGACTTCGTGCTGCAAATTATGATGTTTTATCTTTAAATAATAGCAGAAACCCTAACTCTATACTTGAGATGTTTGACATACGTGTTTCAAACAAGAACAACGAGGTTCTTTTTGATTATTTAACATTTATTCATTTATTTGTGCTCAATTCCTCTGAAACCAATTTGCCTGGTGATGGTGGTTTAAGTTGGAAGTTATATATTGGTCTTGAACGTCAGGAAAGATCCCAAACTGTTGTTCCTTTATTTATTGATTTTGGACTTGGAAGAAGTAAGCTATTGTCTCCATCAACATCCATTTATTCTCTTTTAACAGTGCGAGCACAAACGGAAAAAAACATGCTTGGATTAATTCCAAGTGTTGGTTTAATTTCAGAACTCTCTCCATTATGGAAAATACATGTAGAACTTGGTGCTTTATTTGAATCAAATGATCAATTTGCGGCATCGTTTATAGAGCAGCGTTTTTCTTTATCTCAAAATAGTGATATTCGGTTAAAATACACACAATATTTTAAAAATGAGCTGCGTTTGGGTTTCTCTCAATATTGGTAATAATAATTATAAAGATGTGAGTGGGGAATTATATAAATGACAGCTGAGTTGCTTTAACGTAAAAGCTTTCATTGTTGATTAGCTTTTTTTCTAAACTGCCTTGGTTGCATAATGTTTCAAGTTCGTTAATTGCTTGTGCCAAATCAATATTGAATTCATCGGCATACATAGCCGCTGTAATTTCTGGTTCTGTGGCTAAAAATGAATCAAGTACAGTATTTTGTTGGACACTTTCAGTTTCTGTTGTTGCATCAATATGTTTGTAACAGGTGCTTCGGCCAGAGCCAGATATTTTAAATTGTTTCTTTTGGACCAACTCGGCCAACTCAATATGTGCTGTTTTATGCGAAACATTGAATAATTTTCGGTATTGCTTATTTTTAATTGACCCTTGTTGCTTTACATAGTCAATTGCACTTCGTTGACGGTCATTAAATTCAGTCAGGATGATCTCGTTAAGCTCTGGTGTTGTAGTAATGCTATCAATATCTTCCAAAATACTTGATACGGTTGGTATGGGCTCGTTTTCTTCAATTGTGTTAAGTGATGATTGTTGTTGAATTTTTGTGTTTGGTTGTGAGGTTGTTTGAATAATTGCTGGTTCTGCTGTTTGATTGATTTTTGGTTGTTGGATAGGTGGATTGATAATAGGCTGCTGGGAGTGAGGTGTGTACTCTTCGATTGATTTATTTATGATTTGATAAAATACCCCATTAAAGGACTGAGGTGTTGATGCTTTTAAAACGTCTAACAGCAATACTTTTTTATTGGCTCTGAATAAAAATGCTGATGTGATGGATAGAGTGCCATGAAAATTAGCTTCTATAAACTCATTTATCCATTCATCACTTTCATCATACCCGGTTAAATGAACATTGATTTTATCGTACCCGACAACCAGTGTTCCTCCGTTGGTATTTAGTAATGCGCAGAGTGTTTTGCCAAGTGTTTCTGTTTGACGAACCTTTGATATGAAAAATGTAGCGTCCGAGGGTTGTTGTATTAAAGATAAAAAGCTTTGCCAGTTCATTAGTAATAGTTTACCAAAAGAAGTGAATTGATTTCTATATCATTTTTTACGTTAACTTTGCCACCCCAACTTGACATCTGCTGCAATCATTTTGACAATAGTAGTTATGAAAATATTATTAGTCGGTTCAGGCGGCCGTGAACACGCCATTGCACACTCACTTAAGAAGTCATCATCGTTAACAGAGTTGTTTGTTGCGCCAGGTAACCCTGGTACGTTTCAGTGTGGAACGAATGTTCCAATTGCTGCAGATAACATTGATGCATTGCTCGATTTTGCCAAACAGAACTCGATTGATTTAACATTTGTTGGTCCTGAGCAACCATTGGCGCTTGGTATTGTGGATGCCTTTCAGGCAGCAGGGTTAACCATTGTTGGTCCAAATAAAGAGGCCGCCCAATTGGAGAGTTCAAAAGCATGGGCTAAGGCAAAGTATGATGCTTATGGTATGCCAACGGCTGCTTATAAAGAGTTTTCTGACTTTGAATCGTCCGTTCAGTATGTTCAAAATAAAAATACGTTTCCAATTGTGATAAAAGCAGATGGCTTGGCGGCTGGAAAAGGCGTGACAATTGCGCAATCTTTTGATGAGGCCAAAAAGGCATTGTCTGATTGTTTTGTAGATCAAGTGTTTAAGGATGCTGGCCATTGTGTTGTTATTGAAGACTTCTTGCAAGGTGAAGAAGCATCTTTGTTTGCGTTTACTGATGGCACAACCGTTGTTCCCATGATATCGGCACAAGATCACAAAGCCATCTTTGATGGGGATACAGGCCCAAATACAGGTGGAATGGGGGCGTATTCTCCGGCGCCGGTTTTTACAGCAGACGTGCAAAAAAAAGTAATGGACCGTATATTAAACCCGCTTGTAGAAGGGTTTAAGCGTGATGGTATCGATTACAAAGGCATTTTATATGCTGGGTTAATGATTGACGATCAAGGCGATCCATATGTGGTTGAATTTAATATTCGATTTGGTGATCCAGAAACTCAAATTGTATTGCCCAAGTTGAAAACAGACTTATTGGATGTATTTGTTGCAATTGCTGAAAATAAATTAAATGATATTCAATTAGAGTGGAGTGACGGTTATAGTGTTTGCGTCGTGATGGCGTCAGAAGGGTATCCAGGTGATTACCCAAAAGGTCGTGAGATTTCAGGGATACAAGATTCGTCTGACTCGCGAACATTTGTTTATCACGCTGGAACAAAGCTAACGGATGCTGGTGACCTTCAAACCAATGGTGGGCGAGTACTCAATGTTTGTGCAGAATCAGATTCCCTAAATGATGCAATATCAGCAGCGTATCAACGTGTTGAGCGCATTCAGTTTGATGGTGCTTATTATCGAAAAGACATTGGTCAAAAAGGTTTGGCCCGATTAAAACAAGCCGTTTGAAGCTCCAACATTTTTTAGCAAAGCATGGTGTATTTTCGCGACGTGAAGCTGAACGTGTGATTCATGCTGGAATGGTGTTGGTTAATGATTCTGTTGAGATCAATCATTTAACCATTGTTTCAGCTGATGATCGTATATCGTTTAGTGATCAAATAAATGATTATGCCAGTCAATTGGGTGTGTTGTTGGTGCATAAACCTCGAGGTGTTTGGACCAACTGTAAAATTGGCAGTAACGAAAAGCAAGTGGTTGATTTGTTGCCAAAGCGTTATCAGCATTTTTCATCCATTGGTCGTTTGGATAAAGACTCTGAAGGATTGATATTATTTACCAATGATGGGGTACTGGCGAATCAGTATTTAAATTCTGGCGAGGTGCATGAACGGGTGTATCATGTTTGGACGAAATCCCCACTCACAAAAGCCAATCAACGACTACTGAGATCCGGTGTTCAATTAAAAGAAGGCAAAACGTTGCCATGTGGTGTTGTCGAAATAAAACGGCATTGTTATGAGTTTTGCTTGGTTGAAGGTAAGAACCGTCAAATACGTCGTATGGTTGAAGCGTGTGGTACGCACGTGACCCGTTTAAAGCGACTGTCCTTTGGTCCATATGAACTGGGTGGTATTGTGGCTGGTCAATATCGATATAAACCATTAGCCGAACAGTTTTTAGAGCGCTTAACTGCGGTTACAAAATAATCTGTTTTTGTGTTAATCTTCTAGCTGTGAAGAGCATTACAAAAAAAAACATGTTGCCAAAAATGATGGCCGTTATAAGCTGTGAGTCTGAGCGATTTCTTTTTAGAAAATTGCATTTTTATGCAAAGGAAACTCTTAAAGGTTGGGAAGTTTTTGGTTTGTTTATCGCTGCAAAGATGATTGATTATAGCTATACAAAGCCTGTTATGGATTTTTACAAAAAGGTGTTCCATGCTGTTTTACCATTGGGTTTTGTTGTTACAACCATGGTTCCTCATGCGATGTTGCAATGTTTAGTCCGGCGGTTGGATTGCCCAAATACGATTGGATTGATGGTTTTTCTAATGACTAAAAAACAGGATTCAATTTCATCGTTGAAATTAATGTCGGCTCTTTTTTCGTTTGTCACCCGGCGATTCATCTGACAAAATATGGGTATGACAGAATCCATTTTATTTAAAGATATTCAACTTGTTTTGCCCAATGATGTGCGTCAGGGTGATGTTTTGGTTACTAACGGAAAAATTGCAAAGATTGCACCGAGTTTGGCTGATGATGCTGAATTGGTGGTTAACGAAACTGGCTTGACGTTGATGCCAGGTGTGATCGATACCCACGTGCATTTTAGAGAACCTGGTCCAACACAAAAGGAAACCATTGCTTCTGGTTCTAAAGCCGCAGTTTCTGGCGGTGTAACCACTTTTTTTGATATGCCCAATAATAACCCTGCAACCATTACTATTGATGCTTTAAATCATAAAAAACAGTTAGCAAAAGCTTCGTCATATGCGAACTATAATTTTTATATTGGCGCCACTCTTGATAACATTGATGCTTTAATTAAGGCAGAAAATTGCCCTGGGATTAAAATATTCATGGGATCATCAACCGGAAACATGTTGGTGGATGACCAGCAGATTTTGGATGATATTTTTAAACATGCAAATAAGCCGATTGTGATTCATTCAGAAGATGAAACCATGGTTCGCAATAATATGGATCGGTATAAAGGGTCTAGCGATGTCGCTGATCACATGAATATTCGAACACCTGAAGCGGCGTTGGCATGTACTAAACGAGCGGTAGCGTTAGCTAAAAAACATCAGCAGCGGTTGCATATTCTTCATTTAACAACGGCCGAAGAAGTGGATTGGCTGTTGAGCCAAGACTTGCCCGCTTACATTACAGTTGAAGTCTGTATTCAACATTTGTTGTTGCATGCGCCTGACGTGTATGATCGATTAGGAACATTTGCGCAAATTAATCCACCACTCCGAACAGAAGCACATGCGAATCGCTTATGGTATGGATTGCAGCAAGGCTTGATTTCGTCCATTGTAACGGATCATGCCCCACATTTAATTGAAGAAAAACATCAGCCATTTGGTCAAGCGCCATCCGGCATGCCTGGGGTTGAAACCTTGTTGCCATTAACACTGCAGTTTTATCAACAACAACGTGCCACACTAAATGATGTATCACGTTGGTTAAGTGGTGCAGCCCAGCAGTTATTTAATATTGATCGTCGCGGTCAGTTGCTTGAAAGGTATTTTGCTGATTTTGCAATTGTTGATTTAAACTCAGAGTGGACGATTGAAAATAAAACAACAGTAAGTCAATGTGGCTGGTCTGCCTTTGATGGATGGACAGTCAAAGGGAAGCCCATCATGACATTTGTGAACGGTCAGCAAGTATTTCGAGAAGGGGAGTTTTTTCATCATGAAAATACATCTCAAGAAGTGGTGTTCAACTAGAAACTTAGTGAAAAAAAATATTATCTCGAAATAAATTCTAAATTTTAATATCAATCCAGTAATTATAATAGATACGACTCTTATTTGTTTCATTAAGATTTTAAGTGAGTGGCAGTTTCTTCTTTTTAAAAAAATCAGTAATCTTTCTTTTGGGTTGTTTTTTTGGATCAACAGGTGGTTTTCTTTTTTTTGTCTTATTAGGGTCTATATTTTCAAAATAATCAGTAACCTTTCGTTGGGTTTGTTTTTTCGGGTCAATCGTGCGTTTTCTTTTTTTTTGCCTATTAGGGTCTATAAGTGAATCTAATCCATCACGCAAATCATCTATGCTAGGACGTTTTTTTGGGTCAATATTTAAGCATGGGATAATGATGTCAATCACTTTTTTAACTTCATCACAAAGGCACTTTTCTTTTATTGCTGAGCTAAGTTTTTTTAAGAACTGAGCTCTCCCCTCGGGTGATTTAAATTTGTTTGAGTAATAAAAGTTTACATAGTTTGTATTTAGCAGACGATACATTAGTCTTTCTTTATTGATCGAACATGATTCATCGTAACATTTACGAAACTTACTCCACTTTTCATTACTCCAACGGTTTGGCTTCTTAAATCTATCAAATCCAAATGATTCATGTAGGAGGTTGTTTAGCGCTTTTTTTGTGATGATTTGAATAAACATCGTGCCAATACCCCAAACATCTATCGCGGTATTACTAAGAACTCTATCTGAGCTTATACACATTTTGTAAACTTCGGGAGGAATATTATCTGCTGTCCCTACGATGGGGTGGGGATTGTTTAATCTTTGAGATGTACCAAGGTCAATAATACCAGCGTAGCGCCGGCCAGAGTGGTGTTTACTAATTAAAACATTATCTAATTTTATATCGCAGTGAATTCTTCCTTGTTTATGTAATCTAGCATAGTCATTTAAAAGAACTCGCATTAAATAAAGTTTGTGTTTTAGGGGGATGTCATATTTACGTAAAAAGTTTCTCAGGTTTGTTTCTGCATACCTTCCAATGCCATATTTTTTATTTTTATCACATATGTAAATTCCAAATAATGATTCTTTATTTATTTCGTTTATTATGTCACCAGAATCTTTTCTTTTAATAAGTGCGTATTCTTTATTCTCGAATACAAATGTTCGAATTTCTTTTTCTGTTCCAGTATGTTTAACTCTACTTATTTCATGGAAAGACGTTACTGGTTTCTTTTTTATTCTTGGAGTATCTTCTTCATAAATAGTGACTTCTACATAGTTCTCTGAGACGTTAAATTTTTCAATTTTATGTATTGGAGAAGATGGTTTAAAGCTATGCGCGACTATTTTTTTATTGGTTGAATAAATTGATTGCGATATTTTCATATAATTTACTTAAATTATACCATTTTTTATGTTCTGGTGTAAGCTTTATTGTTCTTGATTAATTTGGTCATTATTGTTAGAGTTTGCGCATGACTAAAAACATTCGAAATGTTGCTATTATTGCGCACGTAGACCACGGTAAAACCACCATGGTTGATCAATTATTTAAACAAAGCGGATTATTCCGTGATAATCAACACGTTGAAGAACGTTTGATGGACTCCATGGATTTAGAGAAAGAACGCGGTATTACCATTCAAGCGAAGAATGGTGCATTTAAGTATAACGATACGCACATTAATATCATTGATACCCCCGGTCACGCAGATTTCGGCGGTGAAGTAGAGCGTGTATTAAAAATGGCGGATGGCGCTTTATTTTTAGTCGATGCCCAAGAAGGGCCAATGCCACAATCTTATTTTGTTTTAAAGAAGGCCATTGCCCAACATATTCCTCTTATAGTTGTGATTAATAAAATTGATAAACCATCGGCTCGACCGGATTGGGTATTGGATCAAGTGTTTGATTTAATGGTTCATCTGGAAGCACCAGATGATATGCTGGATTTTCCAGTCATTTATGCATCGGCCAAAAATGGCTGGGCATCTAAAGAGCTTGGCGTTGAAACCAACTCCATGAAAGATATGTATGAGCTTATTATTGAAAAATTACCACAGCCCTCGTTTTCGAATAGTGACCCTTTGCAGTTGTTGGTGTCTACAATTTCGTACTCCCAATTTTTAGGACGATCTGCGATTGGGAAACTCACCGGTGGTCAGTTAAAAATTAATCAGCCGATTGGAATTTCAACGGGTACAGATTCTGAGATTCGTTCGGGAAGAATATCAAAAATTCATGTTTTTAAAGGCAATGACTTTGAAGAGGTTAGTGAAGCTGGGGCTGGTGAAATCATTGCGATTTCTGGGATTCAGGATATTACTGTTGGTGAAACGGTGGTTGATCCTGAAAACCCACAACCGTTGCCAATGACCGCGATCGATCCTCCCACGATTTCAGTTGAATTCTTACCAAATGATTCCCCATTTGCGGGTAAGGAAGGTGAGTTTGTAACAACACGTCAATTGCGTGAACGTTTATTTAGAGAAACGTTATCTGATGTTGCGCTTCAGGTATCTGATAGTGATACTGGTCTTGGTTATAAAGTATCCGGTCGAGGTGAGTTGCATATTTCAATTTTGATTGAAAAGATGCGTCGTGAAGGCTATGAATTCCAAGTAAGTCGACCAAAAGTGATCTTTAAAGAAATTGATGGTTCTAATCATGAGCCTTACGAAACTGTGACCATTACTGTTGATGAGTCGTTGGGTGGAAAAGTCATTGAATCCATGGCAGAGCGAAAAGGCCAGATGACCGATATGGTTCAAGATGGTGCTCAAATTCAGTATCAGTTTAAGACGCCCACTCGTGGCTTATTGGGCTATCAGTCATTATTTATGAAGTTAACCAAAGGGTTGGGTACGATTTATTCGACATTCGAAAGCTACCAGCCATTTTCAGGAGAGATCCGTTCACGTCAACGTGGTGTATTGGTTTCGAAAGAAACTTGTGAGACAGTGGCGTATGCGTTATCAAACTTACAAGAGCGTGCGGAGTTGTTTTTAGCGCCAGGGATTCCTGTTTACAAGGGACAGGTTGTTGGCTTGAACTCACGTGAAGATGATATGGTGGTTAATGTTGCTAAGTCTAAAAAGCTAACCAATCACCGTGCTGCTGGTTCAGATGATAATGTTCTACTTACACCTCCGACCATAATGTCGCTTGAGGAATGCTTGTCATTCATTAATGACGATGAACTCATTGAAATTACACCTCAAAGCATTCGGTTAAGAAAACGTGAATTTCGTTTTTAACGATTAATTCAGAGGGGGGCTCTTTTCTTTAGCAACAGCTACAGCTGCTTGTTTCTGCTTTAATGGTAAGTTTCTCAATCGCTGCTTTGTAGTTGCTGTTCGTGATATCTTGCTCAACGGTTTCAGCTGCATCCAGGCTTGGTCTCTCGACTGGTATGGATTGTAAAAATAGACAACGGTTAATGGCTTGCTCAATATGCTTGGCTTCAATATCAGCTAGAATTGCTTTGTTTTCTCTGAAACAAAGGTCGTTGTATAATTTTGACGCTGACATGACGTCGTTTAACTTTAGTTTTGTGATGATAAAATAAGCCGTAATTTCATTGCTAGGGTGCTGAGTATGTAATGTTTCAAAAATCTCATTGGCTTTATCGGCTTGATTTAATTTGTAATGCGCAATGCCTTTAACTAATTGATCATCGGGGCTATTGCAACCGTCCAATTCAATCAGAATTGTTTGATATTCTTCATTTTGTAATAGTTCATCGTATCGATTTGTATTGTGTACACTCATTTTGTTATTCTACATTGATTTATATTTTAAGCAAGTGACGATGTTTATTTTGCTTAAGTATTTCTTTTAAAAATTGTTGAAGTTTAAGCTTATTTTGCTTTTCAATTTTTTGGTTTGACTTAAGTCTACATTTCCAAAATCGTTGAAGAAGGATCAATTTTTTATACCTTTCAACGGCTTGATTTGAATTCAGTCGAAGATTTTTATTACTTTTTTTTAGGTGTTTGATTAAGTTAATTATGTTCGGTCTGTTTCCTGACTTTTCTATTTTTAGCATTAATATGAACCCTCTGTGTTCATTCTGTGGACTATATCCAGCTTGTTGCTGTTTGATCCATTTGTAATCGGTTACTAGATCTGAGTACTCTCTTTCAGTCTTTAGCCACTTATTTTTAATATTATTATTTTCTTTTCGGATAAAAACAGGACTATTTCTTATTTCTTCTGCACTAAACATAATTTTTTCCTTTGTTATTATCGAATTTTTTTAGATATGAATTTCATTCTTTTTCTTAAAAAATACATTAATTGTTGTATTTTATTCTATTTGCATAAGAAAATTGATTTTTTTAACAGTTATTTTTGGCATCTAATTTTCATTATTTAAATTAATCATCTAAAGCCACAAGGTTTAGGGCAAAATATTGTCAGCATGTTAGGGAGGGCTTAGAGAAAAATAAAACGGGGGGTGCCAATAAAAATCCAATTCAATCGTTATTTCCTCTTGATAGGCCACTTTAAAAAGTGGCCTGTTTTTTATGGCATTGATTTGCTAATATAAGCCCATGGCTATTGAAGAACTTTATTTGGCTCATACACAAGGTTTTTGTGCTGGTGTTGTTAATGCTATTGATATTGTTGAACTTAGTATTCAAAAGTTTGGAACGCCGCTTTACGTTCGTCATGCCATTGTTCATAATACGTCTGTTATCGAAGATTTCGAGTCTAGGGGTGTTATATTTGTTGAAGATTTAGTTGATGTTCCAGATAATAATGTCATTGTATTTAGTGCGCATGGGACATCGCCAGATGTTTATGCTGTAGCCAGAAAGCGAGGCTTAACTGTTATAGATGCAACATGCCCTTTGGTTACGAAAGTTCACCGTCAAGCAAAGCGTTATTCTGAACGTGGTATTCATATTATTTTAATTGGACACCGAGGACACCAAGAACTTATTGGAACCTCTGGATATATAAACCCTGATTTGTTGTATGTTGTAGAGGATGAAAAAGATGTTGATGAGTTGGTTATTCCAGCTGATGCAGAAGTTGGTGTTTTAACACAAACAACATTATCGGTGGATGATACGTCATCACTTATTAAACGATTACGTGAACGATTTCCAAATTTGATCACAGGTGGTAAAGAAGATATTTGTTATGCCACTCAAAACCGCCAGGATGCGGTTAAGGCTCTTGCAAAACAGTGTGAATTAATTATTGTGATTGGATCTGCAAATAGTTCTAATAGCAACCGTTTGGTGGAAACGTCCAAGCAAAATAACGTGGATAGTTTTATTATAGATCTTCCTGAAGAATTGGATATTTCGATATTAGAAAAATATAAAAAGGTTGGGATTACGTCTGGAGCATCAGTTCCGGCGTATTTAATCGACCGACTACTGGATCGAATTAAGAATAAATACCCAAATATAAAAACATTTCAATCTGATTCTGTCGAAAAAGACATTCTTTTTCCTCTTCCTCCAGAAGTTAGGGATATGCGATAATTGCATGGCCAAACAGTGTGACCTTTTTTTAATTGACGGGTTCTCACTTCTTTTTCGATCTTATTATGGGTATCCTCCGAATTTAACAACGCCTCAAGGAACACCGATAAATGCTGTTTATGGTTTTGTTACATTAATGTTAAACGCAATTAAACAATTTGAACCGACTTATTTTGGAATTTGTCTGGATCGAAAAGAACCAACCTATCGTCATACGATGTTTCCTGATTATAAAGCCAATCGGTCAGATCCTGATGAGGAGTTTTTGGTTCAGTTGCCTGAATTTAAAAAAGTGATTGCTTCGTTTGATATTCCAATGCTTGAAATGCCTGGGTTTGAATCTGATGATTTATTGGGTACTTTATCACATCAATTTTCAAAAGATGGCATTAAAACTTACATTATGTCTGGGGATATGGATTTGTTGCAATTGGTGGATAAAAACACAAGTATTGTAATGAACAAAAAAGGGGTTTCGAATTATGTGATTTACACAGAGGAGTTGTTAAAGGAGCAGTTTGACTTAACGCCTCAACAATTCATTGATTTTAAGGCCTTAAAAGGGGATGCGTCGGATAATATTCCGGGTGTTAAAGGGGTGGGGGAGAAGACCGCTTTAACATTGTTAGCTGATTTCGAAACATTGGATGGTATTTATGAGCATATTGAAAATATTAAATCTAAATCTGTTCAAGCAAAATTATCTAATGCGAAAGAAATGGCGTATTTGTCAAAAAAATTGGTAACGATTGATTGTCATGCTCCAGTTGATGTTACACTTGATCAATTTGAATTTAAGCCTGATTGGTTAAAAGTACAGCAAACATTTGCAGATTATGAATTTAAGCGATTGATTGATCGAATCAGTGATTTTGCTAAACTACCCTCAAATGTATCTGAAACATCATCAGTTGAATCTGAACTAAGCTACATTCCTACGTCGTATTCGATGATTGATTCAAATCAAAAACTAGATCAATTATTACCACTTTTAGAGAAAGGGTTTGCCTTTGATTTAGAAACAACCTCACTTGATCCACAAGATGCAGATATTGTTGCTATTAGTATTACTGCTTCAAAGGGGATATCGTTTGTAATTGATTGTCGTCAAACTGAACCCTTGCAAACAGATTTGTTTAATTTTGACGAACAAAAAAAGTTTCATCCATTATTTGAGCGTTTGATTCCCTTGTTTGAAGATGATGGGGTTCCTAAAATTCTTCATAATGCCAAATATGAACATCAGGTGTTGAGTTATCATAATATACACTTAAAAGGTATTCATTTTGATACGATGCTAGCTGCTCATTTAATCGATTCTCGGCAATCGATTGGATTAAAAGCATTAGCAAAATCTATATTTGATTTTGAAATGGTTGAGTTTGATTCATTAATGAAAGATGTTTCTTCTATTTTAGAACTAGATGTTAAGTTGTTAGCGTCATATGTGGCAGATGATAGTAATATGACATATCATTTATATGAGCAATTTGATCAAATGCTCTCCGGAAAGTTACGATCATTATTTTTAGATTTAGAAATGCCTTTGGTTAACGTCTTATCCGATATGGAATTGGCAGGTGTTCAATGTGATATAAATTACCTTCATCGTTTATCGAAGGACTATAGTGCAGAGTTGCACCAGTTGACCCAGTCCATATACAAAATGGCGAACAATCATGAGTTCAATATAAATTCCACTCAGCAATTGGGTGAGGTGCTGTTTGATCAATTGAAATTACCTGTTATTAAAAAAACAAAAACAGGACGTTCGACCGATTCTTCTGTTTTAGAAAAATTGGCTAGTGATTACGATATTGCTAAAGAGGTCTTAAAGTATCGAACATACAAAAAATTGCTTTCAACTTACATTGATCGACTGCCTGAGTTGGTGCACCCTGCATCTCAAAAAATTCATACGTCGTTTAACCAGGCTGTTACAGCAACTGGTCGATTATCTTCTAATAATCCTAATTTGCAAAATATTCCAACACGATCTTCAGAAGGTCAAAAAATCCGTTGCGCGTTTATTTCTCGATTTAACGATGGAGAAATTGTATCGATTGACTATTCACAAATTGAATTGCGTGTTTTGGCTCACTTGGCTAATGATGATGCTATGATAGCGGCATTTAAGCGTGGCGAAGATATCCATCAAGCAACAGCGGCTAAGGTATTTAACGTTCCATATACAGAGGTATCAAAAGCTCAACGTGAACAAGCTAAAACAGTTAATTTTGGGATTACCTATGGTCAATCTGCGTTTGCATTGGGTGATCAATTGGGTATTTCAAGAACCGAGGCTCAGTCATTGATTGATTCCTATTATGGTCAATTTACTGCAATTCAGTCTTTTATGGATGACACCATTAAGCAGGCCAGAAATCATGGCTATGTTGAAACGATGATGGGCCGACAGCGGATGATTGATGATATAGATAGTTCTAATCGGTCTTTGCAAGGTAATGCACAACGAATTGCGATAAATACACGCGTCCAAGGGTCTGCAGCTGATATTATTAAAAAAGCGATGCTTTCAATTAGTGAGTATATGGTGTCTATGTCATCCAAAATGGTGATGCAGGTGCATGATGAATTGATTTTTGATGTTCATCCAAAAGAAAAGAAAGCATTAGTAGCTGACATTTCTAGTTTGATGCAAAATTCAGTTGAACTTTCGGTTCCATTAACGGTGGATGTTGAGTTTGCTAAAAGTTGGGGTGGTTAGTTTTGACAATCACTGCAAATGCCATAAATATGCAGTGATCGATATTCAGGTATGAAGTTTAGTTTCTTACACTCATTAAATATCGCTTTCTCGATGGCACTATTCTTGATTTCAATTATTTTTCCGCATTGATTGCAAATCATATGGTCGTGATGTTCGAGTTCTTCATTATATTCATAATAAATTCGACCGTTGCCAGCATTGATCTTTTGAATAAGATTAGCGTCTAACAGTTGTTTTACCGTTCGGTAAACAGTGGCTCTCGCCAGACGGTTTCCTTTTAAATGTTCCTCTGAAATAAACTCATCAATTTCAAAGTGGTCACGCTTACTTAGTATTGCCGCTACAATGTCTTTTTTTTGGCCAGTGTATCGTTGTTGGCGATCTTTAAGATAGGTTTCAAATTTTTCGTGAAGGGATGTCATTCTTTTAAACCCTTCATTTTAATATCAATGGTTTGAATGTGAATAATAAGGTAATCAATAATTTGGCGGATGCCATAAGCAATATGTGTTGTGTGAATGTTTTCATCATACATTTTTTTTATTTCTTTAATTTTATTTCGAAACCGCTCATGTTCTAATTGATGCTCAGCTAGAAGTTCGAAATTATTTTTTTTCATAATTTCTTCTTCCTCCGCAAAATGGTCGATGCAATGATGCGTTAAGAAATCGATGATCGGTGAAAAGCTTTCGCGTGAATTTGACGTTATGGCTTTATCCAATAAGTGAATCATCTTAAACACATCTTGGTGATGATGATCAAGATGATGAATGTTCAATTTATCTTTCACAAGATCAGTTTAACACTGTCTTTATTTAATATAAATGATTGCTTTCAATAAACCCATATGTAAAGGTTACTGTGACCTGATCTTCAGCAACGCTATGCCGGGACTGTGCCCAGCCGATATCAATTTCAAACGGGTCAAAGTTGAGGCCAGTTCCAAATGTGTATCGATTATGGTCCAGCCCAACTCTGATGGGAACATAATCATTCATATAATGTTCGACACCATAATGCAGTGTTGAATGTGTAGATATTTCATTTTTATTATGAATAAAACTAATATTGGCATTGGTTCTTTTACTCATTTTAAAGCTTGCACCTATGGTTTGTATTGGATACCCTTTTTGAAGTGCATTTGATTTATCATGTTCTGAATTTAAGTTTTGTAACGCACCACCGATGATTAATTCATCCGAGATATCAAATGTGAAACCAAAAAACTGGCTGATTTTTTGTTGCAATGTATCGTCAAGAATAAGCGCCTGCAATTGACCTCCGACCCCTAAGGTTAATTGTCCAAAGGATTTTGCGAGTGCAATTGATAGTGCATGATATTCGTAAGGGATGCTACTTGTTACTGGCTTTACGATCATATTCTCTACAGAGGATCGTTCAATATCCGTGATGCTAGAGCCAATGTATGAGAACCCGATGCTTGTGTCATAAAGTTGATTTGTAAAAAAAATAGAGCTGTACTCGATATCAAAGTATTGCACGGCTGTCATTGCAATGCTTTTTTTATCAACAATTGTTGCTGGATTTTGCATCATGTTTGTTGCTATTTTATGGGTTAGATTGGCTGATTTTCCCAAGCTGATGCTTTTTGCCGATAAGAATGGGTCGAATAAAGGGGTTTCGTCGGTTCTGATTCCAACGATGGGTTGAATACAAATCCAGAGCCAAATAAATAAAGTTATTTTATTTAATGATGACATATTCTTTATTAACCTTTTTAGTGGTGCCATAGATCGTTTCTAAAATAACAATGTAAAGTTGTGGTTGAAGATGACTTAATTCTGCACTTGAAAATAGTTCAAATTGACATTCGCCTGCATTTGTAATGTTTGGAATATTAAATTCGAACTTTTTTTGAAGATGCTGTTCACCATTCACAGAAAATACATAATATTTTGCCTGATGTGCTCGTGTTGAAACATAATTTACAACCATTCCATCCCGACTACGGATGATTGGATTTGGCCCAATACGGACGTTTGTAATACGAAATGTTTCCGCATAACAGAAAATACTGAGTGTAATCATGATTGTAGCAATAAGTGTGAATTTGAGTTTTGTTGTTTTCACAGCTAAATTATCGATCATGCAATAACCTCACTTGAGTAAAAATACAGGTATGGCGTATAATAAAGTTTATTATTTTTTAAGGAGTCTATCGACATGTCCACTCAGACTACATCTGACTTATATGAGAAGTTAAAACTATCAGAATTGGGAATTAATTCAGTTTCTGAAATTCACTATCAATTATCATATGATGAATTATATGATCATGAAACCAGTGATCAAAATCAGGGGTATGAAAAAGGGCAGGTAACATCCTTTGGAGCTGTTTCTGTTGATACTGGTAAATTTACAGGTCGTTCAGCCAAAGACAAGTATGTTGTTGATGATGCAACAACAAAGGATACGGTTTGGTGGGAAGATCAAGGGTCAACCAATAAACGATTGAGTCAAGATGCTTGGAATGAATTAAAAGCGGTTTGTTCAACGCAGTTATCGAATAAAAAACTGTATGTTATGGATGGTTATTGTGGGGCAAACAATGATACTCGTATTGCTGTACGTTTGGTTACCGAAGTTGCTTGGCAAGCTCATTTTTTTAAAAATATGTTCATTCGTCCAACAGATGAAGAATTAACATCGTTTGTTCCAGATTTTAAAATATTAAATGCATGTAAGGCAACATTTCCAAATTATGAAGCCCATGGCATGCGCTCAGACGTGTTTGTTGCATTTAATGTCACTGAAAAAACTCAATTAATTGGCGGTACGTGGTACGGCGGTGAAATGAAAAAGGGTATTTTTTCGATGATGAATTACTTTTTACCATTAAAAGGTATTGGTGCATTGCATTGTTCATCTAATCAAGGTGCCAATGGCGATGTCGCATTATTTTTTGGCTTGTCTGGGACAGGTAAAACAACGTTATCAGCTGATCCAAAACGTGCATTAATTGGTGATGATGAGCATGGTTGGGATAATGATGGTATCTTTAATTTTGAAGGTGGGTGCTATGCAAAAACCATTGACTTGTCTGAAGAGAAAGAACCAGATATTTATCGTGCGATTAAAAAAGATGCATTATTAGAAAATGTTGTAATTGATGGTTCGGGAAATGTTGATTTTGAGGATGGTTCAAAAACAGAGAATACGCGTGTGTCTTATCCAATTTATCATATTGATAATATTGTAAAGCCAGTGTCTAAAGGTGGTCATGCGAATAAGATTATCTTTTTAACTTGTGACGCTTATGGTGTTTTGCCTCCTGTATCAAAGTTGAATAAGAACCAAGCCATGTACCAATATTTAAGTGGTTATACTGCAAAAGTTGCTGGAACCGAACTTGGAATTACCGAGCCGACGGCAACATTTTCGGCTTGTTTTGGATCTCCGTTTTTAACGGTTCATCCAACACAGTATGCAGAGATTTTAGGTAAAAAAATGGAAGAATTTAATGCTGATGCTTATTTAGTAAATACCGGATGGACAGGTGGATCTTACGGTGTTGGATCTCGAATTAGTATTAAAGCAACACGTGCAATCATTGATGGTATCTTAGATGGCTCGATTGAAGATGCAGAATATAAGACATCGGATGTGTTTGGTTTTCAAGTCCCACTTTCATTACCAAATTTTGATAATCAATTGTTAGATCCTCGCTCAACATGGGCAGATAAAGATGCATTTGATGCAACAGCTCAAAAACTAGCTGTTCAATTTAGCGATAACTTTAAAAAGTTTACAGGTACTCCTCTTGGCCAAGCGCTTCAGCAGTATGGGCCTCAGAATATTTAATTAGTTGTTAAAAGCTATCAAGGGGGGGACGAATTTAATAACCTGTCGCTTAGCAAGGCTAACTCAGACTCTTAACAAGAAATCTCCGTCTAGACGGAGATTACACACAGCAGGGTATTATGCTGATGTTATTCCTTTTTCACCGGTAAAAGCCGATGGGGCTTATTTATTTGATCAAAAAGGCAGACGAGTATTGGATATGAATTCTGCATATGGTGCAGCACGTTGGGGGCATAACCCAACAGCTGTTGTTCATGCTCTTAATAAGCAAATGCTACAGATGACCTTACCCAGCCGTGCTTTTCAAAACTCTCAGATAGAAACTTATTCTAAACAGCTCCATGATATTTATCATGATGTTTTAAAGTGTTCCCAAGATGAGTTGATTCAAACAGGGTACAAATTGGGTGGGGGAGATGCCATAGATTTTTCTATTAAATTGGCCATGCGTTATGGTCACGAAGTCTTAGGGATTAATGATGGTGAACAGATTATTGTTTTTGCTGGTGGGGATGATCTTTTTAATGGTCGAATATTAAGTGCGTTACCGCCCGCACGACTGACTGAAAAAAATGAAATGACATTTGGTTTTGGTCAATTAAAACACCCGAATAAACGTTTAGTTGCATTTAATAATATAGAAGAGCTAAATGTGTTGTTTAACGATCCGATTATTAAACATCGCATTTGTGCTGTATTGGTTGAACCTATTTTAGGTGAAGGAGGCGTTCAACCTGCATCATACGAGTTTTTAAGTAAAATTCAGGAGCATTGTAATAATAGTGGTGCACTATTTATTGCAGATGAAGTTCAAACAACGCATGCTACTGGTGCTTGGTCAGCATTTAAAACCGATAATTATGATGGTATTCAGCCAGATGTTGCAGTTGCTGCCAAAGCGATTTCAGCTGGCGTTTATCCTTTATCAACAATTTCTGCGCGAGCGTCTGTTATGTCGATCATGCGCCCTGGTTCTGATGGATCTACATTTGCGGCTTCTCCACCAGCTATCACTGCTGGTTTGGCAACGATGCAAATGATAAATCAGTACAAATTATTTGATAAGTTAAATATAATTTCAAGGTATACTTGGTTTTCGTTAAACCAACTCAAATTGACTCAACCTGAATATATTCAAGATATTCGGGGCTTGGGTGCGATGTTGGGCGTAGAGGTTACATCTGAGGCATTGGCGAAAGAAATTAAATCAATGATGTTAACAATGTCAGATGATAATTATGGGGTGGATGGATTCGCGGTTAAATTTACTCGAGGAACCACACTTCGATTATCTTTAAACAGTAGAATGACCACTGACGATATTGACTATTTTGTGAATGCATTGCGTCAAATTTTTATAAAAATTGATAGTAATGTTAATATGAAAGCTAAATAATTGAAAGATGAAAAAATAAAGGTCGATATTGACCTAGGAGAAATGATTAATGATGAGATTTTTTAAACGTAGTAAAAATAATAAAAAGGACAAAATTGTATCTGGTTTAACCGATCAAGCTATTGAGTTTAATGCACTTGGTCTATCAAAGGGATTATTGTCTGCGATCGAAAAGGCAGGTTACACAGAGCCCACTCCAATTCAGCAACAGGCCATTCCGTTGGTTATCGATGGGTATGATGTATTAGCTGCTGCTCAAACAGGAACTGGAAAAACTGCAGCGTTCACGTTACCAATGTTAGAACGTTTATCTGCTCCTAACGAAGGTCGAAAAATTCGTGCATTAATTTTAACTCCAACTCGTGAGTTGGCCGCTCAAGTATTGGATTCCATAGAAACTTATTCTCAACACTTACAATTACGATCATTTGCAGTTTTTGGTGGGGTGAATATCAATCCACAGAAAAAGAAAATTTCTCAAGGTGTTGATATCTTAGTGGCAACTCCCGGACGTTTACTGGATCTTGTCCAACAACGTGTTGTGAACTTAGCTAATATTGAGATGCTTGTTTTAGATGAAGCTGATCGAATGTTAGATATGGGGTTTATCCATGATATGAAAAAAATTATTGGTTATCTGCCTAAAAAACGTCAAACTTTATTGTTTTCTGCCACATTTTCAAAAGAGATTCGTGAGTTAGCGCAGCAGTTTTTGTATCGTCCCAAAGAGGTATCTGTAACACCAAAAAATACAGCGGCTAAAACAGTTAAGCAAGTAATTTATTCGGTTGATAGAAAGCAAAAATCGGATGCATTGTTGCATCTAATTTCAACAGAAAATTGGTTTCAAGTATTGGTGTTTCATCGAACCAAACACGGAGCGAATAAGTTAACTAAGTATTTATTAAAAAATGGCGTCAATGCAGTCGCTATTCATGGTAACAAAAGTCAAAATGCTAGAACTACGGCTTTGGCAGAGTTTAAGTCTGGAAAGGTTCAAGTGTTGGTTGCTACCGATATAGCATCACGCGGGTTAGATATTTCTGAGTTACCCCAGGTGGTGAATTTTGAACTTCCTGACGTGCCAGAAGATTATGTTCACCGCATTGGTCGTACCGGTCGTGCGGGGTCAGTTGGAAATGCGCTTTCTTTGGTATCTAATGATGAAGCTAAACAGCTTAGGCAAATTGAGCGTTTAATGAAAACAACCATTCAACGTGCCGAGTTAAATGGATTTTCAGTGTCATCAATTAAAACCGTCGAACAATCAAAGCCCAAGAACTCAACCTGGAAACGCAGACGACCTAGAAATAAACAACAAACAACAAAAAGAGCAAACTAGTGGTCGTTTAATTGAATAATGTTGAAATAGACTCGTGTTCTATGTTTCTTTTGATTACTTCAGCAAGTAAATCAGCTGTTGATAGAATTGTTAGGTTATCAAGCTGTTTATGAGCCGGGATTGGTACAGTGTCTGTTGCAATGATTTCTTTGATGTTTGCTTTTTTAAGGCGTTCTACTGCTGGGCCTGAAAAAATCGCATGTGTTGTTGCAAGGTAGATGTCTTCGTTGCAACCAAATAAACGAAGTTTGTCTAAACCACTTGTTATTGAACCAGCTGTATCCACCATGTCATCAACCAATAATACGGTTTTTCCTTTTACGTCACCAACAAGATGTACAATTTCAGCAACATTATGATCTGGACGTGTTTTGTGCATAATAGCTAAGTCTGCACCTAGTTTATCACCAAGCTTTTTAGCAAATTTTGCGCGTCCGGTGTCGGGTGCAACGACAACCAAATCTTTTAAGTTTTTCTTTTTAAAATAATCAACAAATAACGGCATGGCTGTTAAATGATCAACGGGAACATCAAAAAAACCTTGAATTTGGTCAGCATGTAAATCCATTGTTATTAATCGGTCAATTTTAACTGCTTGTAATAAGTCTGCAATTAATCGTGCTGAAATTGGTTCACGAGGGGCTGACTTTTTGTCCTGACGACCATAAGCAAAGTGGGGCATGATGATATTAACGCTTGCTGCTGATGCACGCTTTAAGGTATCCATTATTAAAAATAATTCAATCAAATCATCATTTACAGTGCTTGAAGCTGTTTGAACAATATAGGTATCCATTCCACGAATTGTTTCGTCAATTTTAACGTAACTTTCGTTGCATTGAAATTTTGAATGAGTAATTGTTCCCAACTCAATATTTAATGATTGTGCAATTTTTTTTGCAAGTTCTGGATGTGATGATCCGCTGAATAATTTAATTTGATCTTGAAGCATAAGATTAGTATACAAAGCTTAACTTAAGCTGACAATTCCACTTTTTTTTGAATAACATCAATAATTTCAGGACTTGCTAGAGTTGTTGTATCACCAATGGTTTCGCCTGCGACAATTTGTTTTAAAATTCGGCGCATAATTTTACCACTTCGAGTTTTAGGAAGATCTGGTGTGCATATTAACAATTTTGGACGTGCAATTGGACTGATTTCATTGGCAACATGTCGTTTAAGGTCTTGTTGCGTTTCAGGTGTTTCCGTTGCTTCTGATTTTAAAATTACAAATGCCGCAATACTTTCTCCTTTGACGTCATCTGGTACGCCAATAACTGCGGCTTCGGCGACATCTTGATGGTCAACCAATGCACTTTCAACTTCCATAGTTCCAATTCGATGACCAGCAACATTTAAGACGTCATCAACTCGTCCAATGACACAAATATCACCATCTTTATCAATGATTGCACCATCACCTGCAAAATATGTTTTAAATTTTGACCAATAGACATCTTCAAATCGTTCATTGTCATTCCAAACGCCTCGAAGCATGGATGGCCACGGCTTTGTAATGGATAATAATCCGCGTTCACTATTACTTTCTTCACCTGATTCATTCAAAATATTAAGTTCAAGACCTGGAAGTGCGGCCCCGGCTATTCCCGGTTTCATGGTGTGATAACCAGGAAGACTGGTTAGCATAATTCCGCCAGTTTCTGTTTGCCACCATGTATCAACAATCGGACATCTTTTCTGACCAATATAGGTATAATACCAATCCCATGCTTCCGGGTTGATTGGTTCCCCAACACTACCTAATAATCGAAGTGTTGATAAATCATATTTATTTGGAATAGCCTTCCCATCCTTCATAAATGCTCTTATTGCCGTAGGGGCTGTATAAAAAATACTAATTTTGTGTCTCTCAATTAATTCCCAAAATTGGCCATTGTGTGGGTAATCTGGTGTTCCTTCATACATGAAAATGGTTGCTCCATTGGCCAGAGGTCCATAGGTAAGGTATGTATGTCCTGTAATCCAACCCACATCAGCGGTGCACCAAAAAACATCATTATCTTCTAAATCAAATACAAGTTTTGTTGAATATTTTGCATGGGTTAAGTACCCACCAGTGGAGTGCAATATCCCTTTTGGTTTTCCAGTTGTTCCAGATGTGTAAAGAATAAATAAAGGAGATTCAGAATCCATAGGAACTGGTGTGTGATCTGTGGATTCCTTTTTGCATATTTCATCAAAGTCATAATCACTTGGTTCTGATGAGTTTAAATTTATAATTGGAATGGTTTTATTAATTGATGTTAATGCATCATTAACAATTCCACGAAGTGGAATCTTTTTTCCTCGACGATTGGCATCTTGCGCAGTGATAATGCAGCTTGAATTTGAGTCCACAATTCGATCAGCTAAAGAAGGTGCAGAAAATCCTCCGAAAACCACACTATGGATGGCACCGATGCGACTGCACGCTAACATAGCAATAACAGCTTCAGGAACCAATGGCATGTAAATGGTAACACGATCACCAGCATTTATATTCAATTGATTGGTTAAAGCATTTGCCAATTGATTTACCTTATTAGAAAGATCCTGGTATGTAATCTCCCTTACATCACCATTTTCGCCTTGCCAAATGATGGCTTTCTTATTTGCCTTTTCTTTAAGATGAATATCGATGCAGTTCTCAGCTGCATTTAATTGCCCATTCATAAACCATTTTGCATACGGTCGATTCCATTCAATTGTTTTGGTCCAAGGTTTTTGCCAATGGAGATTTTTAGCTTGGTTATTCCAAAATTCAGTTGGATTATTTTTGGCATCCATATATAGTTTTTGAATGGCCTCAAATCGTTTTTCTTTCAATTGAGTTGGTTGCTCAACACCATTTATTTCAAATGTGACTGTATTTTCCATATGCTTCTCCCTAAATAATTGAAAATAGACTATTATCATAACGGAACTGTAATTGTAATGAAACCATAATTACTGTTATGAGTTGTTTTCCCTTGATGGAATGAAATTTCTAATGATATTCTTAACTTACGAAAACCTGGAGGAACAAATGTCAAATCGTTATTTTACTGAAGATCATGAATGGGTAGAGCTTGATGGAGAAACTGTGACCATCGGAATTTCTACACATGCTGCAGATGAATTGGGTGAAATTGTCTATGTAGATTTACCTGATTCTGGATCAGAAGTATCCAAAGGTGATGAATTTGGCTCGGTTGAATCCGTGAAGACTGTGTCGGGGATTTACTCACCGGTTGATGGTGAAGTGATTGAAAAAAATAATGAGGTTGTTGATTCCCCTGAGAGTATTAATCAGTCGCCATTGGAACAAGGTTGGTTGATAAAAGTAAAGGTTGGTTCAACAGATTTTATTGAAGATTTGATGGATGAGCAAGCATACCACAACTTTTTAAATACTCTTTAATTTATTCTATTCTCTAAAAACGTTAATAGTTGAGTTAATTGGCTTACAGTTGACTGTGAAGAGAGCTTACTAAGTGTAAGTTTCGTTTCTCTGATTTTAGATTCGATAATCTGTTTTATTTCTTTGGAGATTAAATCACCGTTATTAACCAAATAGTCTTTTATCTCTGCCGAATTTGATGATTGAGTTGCTTGACCTGCTATAATCATTGGAAGAGAAATGTCACCGGTAACAAAATCCTGGTCTACTTTTTTGCTAAGTTTGTTTTTTGTATCATAAATATCTAAATAATCATCACTTAGCTGAAAGATATCACCTATGAGATAGCCAAACGTTTTTAAGGTCTGTTGATCTTCTTCAGAGTAGCCGCCTAACATTGCTCCTGTCAGGCAAGAACATGCAAAGAGTGACGATGTTTTTTTTGATACAATCGTCCAATAATCATCAAAGGTTAAATTAAAATTATGACGTTCATTCACTTGTATGAATTCTCCCTCACATAATGCTGTAACTGCGTCAGAAATGGCAGTAACAATATCAACTTGGCCAATCGTTGTGGCTAATTTCAGTGCTGCAGAATATAAGTGAACCCCGATGATAATTCCATTATTCAGGCCAAATTTTTGGTATACACATGCTTGGTTTCGTCTAAATTCTGCTTCATCAATAATATCATCATGAACCAATGATGCTAGGTGCATGAGCTCAATAGAGGCAGCTAAATGTTGAATGTTGTTTGCATTTAATTGTGTTTTTCCTATAAGAATAATGAGAGCTGCTCTAATTTGTTTCCCTTTGCTTTCATCTAGAAACGTGTAGATTTCATTTAATTTTTCGATGTTGGACGCTAGGGTAGTGTTGATGAGTTCATTTACCCCTTTTAAATCGTCTTTTATTAATGATTTTAATGCTGCAAGTTCAAGCATTTTGTAAGTATATCACAAAATCACTAATTACCCATTTGCTCATAGATACGATCAATATCAACATATTGCTCAACCATTTGCCCTGCAATTTCGATTTTGTTTGTATCTTCTGAGCGGATTTTAACAATCATGTGATTTATTTTAGTAGCAATCGAAAATGCATCTTCTTCAACCATAAATAAAGGGATTTTTGATGTATACAATAAATCAAGAATTTTTTGATGGGGTCGAATGCCGTTAGTGAAAACAATTCCTGATACAAGGTGAGGGCCTTGCGTAAGCAGGTTTTCACACAGGGCTGTTAAGACAAGCCCTTCTCGATTTCCTGGGACAATCATCAATGTGTTTTTTGTTATATGATCAAGCGCGTTATGAGGCATCATGTCGCCAATCATGAATTTTTCAATAATGTTGTTTCTTCCTTCATCAGTAATCGATAATATATTTGGCTTTAGTTCATCTATAATTGAACTTATTGTTGGAAATGTGAGGTGTTCATTTAATGGAACAACGCCAAGAACATCAATGTCCAAGCGTTTTAAACCTCGTCGAACAACGTCGTTGATTTTATCATATTTTTCCGGCAAGACTTTGTTAATAATGACACCTAATACTGGGATACCAAGTTGTTTAAATACGGCCGCGTTTAACATGATTTCATCGATCGACTTACCTATGCCGCCAATAGAAACAATAATTACAGGTGTGTTTAACATCTGAGCAACTCTTGCATTTGAACAATCAAATACCGATCCCACACCAGCATGACCAGTGCCTTCATACAGTATGCTGGATGACTTTTTAGTTAAGGCAGCATCGGCACGGCATATTTTGTTTTTTAATTCATCAGCACGAGGGGCGTTGATGTAATTTTCAGTAAACCCCCTTGGTGATGCGATTGGACTCATTAACGGTAAATTCTCTTTTTTTAGGTTAAATGCATGTTGGAATAATACAGCATCTTTATCTATTTTTTTGTCATCTACAATTCGATATTGCTGCCCAACAGGTTTCATATATTGAATGCTGGGGTCTCGTTTTAAAAGAGCTTTGAATAAACCTAAAGAAACTGTCGTTTTACCATCATTCTGCCGAGTGGCAGCAACAAAGATTTTCTTCATGAAACGCGTGAATAAATGTCGCTTAAAATATCAGCTGTTTCTGTCCAACCAATGCATTCATCAGTAATTGATTGCCCATAGGTGCGTGGATTTGCTGAGATGGACTGATTTCCATGTTCAATAAAGCTTTCAATCATGATTCCCATAATTGCACTGTTCCCTTGGGAAATTTGATTCATTACACTATTAACGACTTTATGTTGGTTTTCTGCCTTTTTTCGAGAGTTCCCATGTGAGCAGTCGACCAATATTCGCGTTGATATGGATGACTGTTCAATTTTTTCGATGTGTTCTTCCATTTGAACCGATGAATAATTTGGGCCAGATGATCCTCCTCGGATGATTAGGTGTGCATTTTCATTTCCTTTTGATGCCACTCGAGCAATTGAGCCATCTTGAGTAACACCAATAAATGCATGACCATGTTGTGCGGCTTGAATTGCATTAATTGCGATATCTATATTACCATCTGTTGCATTTTTGAAACCGATTGGCATCGATAACCCACTTGCCATTTCTCTATGGGTTTGTGACTCACTTGTTCGTGCCCCTATGGATGCCCAACAAATTAGATCTGCATAATATTGTGGTAATATCGGATCTAATAACTCGCTACCAGTAGGTAATCCTAAACTTAATATATTTAACATAACTTCTCTTGCTTTTTGTAAGCCAGACTCAATGTCGTAACTATTGTTAAGATCGGGGTCGTTGATTAATCCTTTCCAGCCAATATTTGTTCTAGGTTTTTCGAAGTAAGTTCTCATGATAATTAAAAGCTTATCGTTGTATTTTTTTGCTAGAGGTGCCAATCGTTTGGCATAATCTAGAGCTGCTTCAGTATCATGAATAGAGCATGGCCCGACAATCACCATTGTTCTTGGATCTTTACCCTGCAAGATGTTTTGAATTGCTAATCGGGATTGAATTACAAATTCACTTGTTTTTTCATCAATTGATATGGTTGTTTTTAGTTTGTCGGGAGAAATAATTGGTTCAATAGTGTTAATGTGAATGTTTTCTAATTTATGCATACCAACAATTATATCAAATGAATCTATATTAAACAGTCTTTAAAACGAATAGTTTATACCAAACCCATGTCTGTTGGATAAATTCTTAGTCTGATTTGGTATATTGATTGAGTAGTTGAAAGATAATTGATTAAGATTAATTTTAATTCCACTAGATAAATAAAGGTCGTTATACCCCATATTTAATGTTATGGTTTTAAATTCAAGTTGAGTACCAAGTCTTAATGATGCTGATTCTTTATTGTTGTCATCAATCACAATGTAGTCACTCATTAAAGTTACTTTTGTTCCTGCAATGGTTGGTAATTTAATGTTCAAACCAATTGCACTCTGTTGTTTGACTGTGTGAGAAGGCGATAAGGATCGACTATTGATTTTGTCCTGTCCATACCATGTCATAATGAGAGGTAAGATTTGACTATGTCGATAACCAATGCTTAAAAATGAGAATGGTGTAAATAATGTCCCAATACTAATGCTATCTCCTTTTAATGAATCCTGATCAATACTGATTTGATGAATATTCATGTTTGCGCCTATGAATCCCCACTCTAAATAGGGGATTTGAATTGCTGCCCCTAAATACAACGTATAATACCCGTAATTATAGGTGCCATTTGAATATATCGTTTTTGTTTCTTCGTTATAGGTGGTTTTTTCAATTTGTCCAGATTGTGACATATGGGCGCCTATTCCGATTGAAACATCATTAAATTTTCCAATTAAACTAAAAGTAGAGAAATCTGTTTGAAAAAAAGATGAATGGCTTATGTTGATGCTGCTTTTTTTATTTGTACTTAATCCAGCAGGATTGAAAAATAAGGCATCTGGATGGTTTGTTTGAGCTGTAATTGCTAACCCCAATGCACTACTGTTTGGGCTATTATTCCAATGCCTTGAACCAATCATTTCAATTGATAATACTAAATTGGATATTAATAATAATGTAATTAAAATTCTTACCATTTAACACCTACCCGTTTTACTTTTGTCGCTCCTGGGGTTTTCAGCATGACGATATAAAGCCCAGGTGGAATCATGGTTCCATTGACTCGACCATCCCACTCTAATATGTGCCGCCCGATGGATGTGCCAATGCTGCCACTTTGTATTGATTTTTCGTAAACTTTTTGACCGATGATTGAATATATTCCAATATCGACGGAACTTTCCTCCGGTAACTGGTATTCAATTTTTAATGTTGAAACTAAGGGGTTGAACGGATTCGGCGCAATTTGAAGTGCAGTTGTTTTAATTTCAGTACTTAATTCATAGGTGTAGGTTGTTGATACCCGCTGGTTTACTTGATCACCATAATTTTCATATACGATAAATTCGTATGTTCCTGGTGAGTTAATGTTAATTGATGTTGACCAAAGCCCTTGTTCATCGGTCATGATTGTTCCGATAACGGTTTGACTTAAATTAGAAAAGCTTAATGTGCTGATGGTTTGTTGAGTTAATGATTTTTCGTTTTTTACGATGGTCAATTTTGTGTTTTCCTTACCAACACCACTTAAAAAGATGCTGTTGTTTTGAATTGTGGTTGGTTCCGGCCCAGTAATTTGAGGTTTGCTATCTTTGGTTAAGGTAAACTGCCCTGAGTTTCTTGATAATGCATTGTGAGTTACAATTGCGTTGATGTTGTAATTGCCATCATTTTCTAGCGGAATTTTTGCTTCCCATAATCCATCCAATGGGACTGTTGATGCAACTTTTACATTGTTTTTAAAAATAGAAATAGTACCGTGAGGACTTTTTCCTTTTAATAATACTGATGATGCATGTGTTTTATTATTATTCGAAAGGCTCGTAATCTCGAAAGGCGGACTAAGAAAATCATAGTTTGTTTTTAATTCAATTTTGTTTGATGTTCGCAATGTGCCATCTTTTAATTCTTCAATGTAAATTGAGTATGTATCATTTGGTGGGGTATCAATCAATGTTGACCAGGAACCTGAGTTATCGGATATTTGTGTTGCGAGAACAGAGATTACATTACTTTGGTTTTTTGCTTTTACAGTTACTGTAGCATTTCCTGTTCCGCTACCGGCAAGTTTAATTTGTCCGTCTTTGATGGTGGTTGTTTTGTAAGGGGATAAAAATGTTGGGTGATAAATCGATGGTTGGTGGATAATTTTTTGTTGAGATGATCCTGCAAAGGTGTTGCTGCCGCTAGAAATTTTTGCACTGTAAAAATATGTTCCTGGTGTGGGGGCGGTGTCAGTGTAACTCCATTTATTGTCATTTGAGCAATTTGTTGACCCAATGATACTTTCCATTGCCTGATCACTTTTTTGTTCAAATATAAATATGGTTTGGTTGATTGAGCATGTTCCACGAAATGTAATGTTTAATTCTGAATTGATATAATTATTTTCTGGGTATGTAATTGTTGGTGTGTTTATGTTTTGAGAAATTGTTAAATTGATTGAATTACTTTCATATGCGTAGTTATACACGGTTGCTCTAACAACAAATGTCTCGTTTGATAATCCATTTGTTGGAATTAAAAATGTATAGTTTCCCTGATTGTCACTTGAGGTTGTTTGTAATGAATTTGCTTCATTATTTTTAAATAATGCAACGCTGATGTTTGGTGCTGTTGTTCCTCGAATATAAAACTCGCTTGCCGTAATTGTTTTTGATGTTGCTGGATGAGTTATTTTTGGTCGATGGTCTGGAACATTGAATACTAGGTTAATCTCAGCTGATGATTTCTCATGTTTATTGTTGTTAACACTTACGTTTGCGGTTGCTTTGAATGTTTGATTTGTGCCATCAAAATCATAGCGAAGCTCTTTGCTAAATTGCCCATTATTATCACTTGTTGTTGTTGCAAATGGCTGGTTATTTTTTAAAATACTTACGCTTATATTTGGTTCTGTGGAGCCTTCGAAGTTAAATGTTGGGGTTGCGATGGTTGTGTTTGATGCAGGGCTAGTTACAGTGGGTTTAAATACATCAAAGGTTAATGTGATGGGTTCTGTTTGACGTGGAAGTTCATATACATCACTCGATACGATAAAGCTTTGTTGCATAGGAGTTTCACTTTGTGGAGAATTTACATTGATTGAAAATGATTGAAACCCACCGGTTGTTGCACCATTAGCGATACCATTGGCTGTAACAATGCCATTTTCGATAATGGATACTTGTTGACCACTCTTGGCTTGCCCAGTGATTGTAAATTGGTTTGTAGTTATTGTTATTGCAGTATTTGGTCCTGTAATACTGGGTGGAAAATCTTCAATATTTAAATTAATTGTTACTAGGGCGGATTCTTTATTTAATAACTGACTTCCTACGGGAACGGTTGCTTTTGCAATTAATTCAAGTGTGCTCTGATAATCGTTGGGCATGGGTTGAACCATGATCTCAAATGCACCATTATGATCTGTTTGCCCGCTGGTTATTTGAGTTAGGCCGGTTGTGGTTTTTCGATGGATGGTTACTGTTGCATTTGGTGATGTTGTTCCAATGACATTAAATGTGGGGGTGGTTATTGTGCTTAACGATACTGGTGTGCTTATGCTGGGGCGATAGATATCAGCATCTATAATGATTGGGTCTGAGCTAATGGCTTGCCCATTTAATGACCCTGTTACTGTAATTGTATTTGTTCCATCTTTGATTAATGTGATTTCTTGACTGAAATTGCCATTCCCATCAGTGGTAAACGATGGCCCAATATTTTGTGTTGATTCTTTAATTTGTAGTGTTGAGTTTTTTGGTCCAGTGCCTGTAATAGTGACTGATGGCACCTGTGTTTGATACCCACTTGCTGGTGATGAAATCTGAATTGTTGACTGAATCGCGGCTTGCACAATTTTTAAAGCATTTACGCGCCCTGTACCAACATAGTCGGTATTTGAAAGGTCTGTTCCAACGGTTGCATCTGTATTGTTCTTTAAGAGATTTACAACCTCAGTAGCGCTGAGTGAGTCATTGATATCCAATACAAGTGCGGCTAAACCAGCAACCACTGGTGTTGCCATGGATGTTCCTTGTTTTTCCACGTAGGTATTATTTTGACTGTGTGAATGAGAGTATATACGAACACCTGGTGCTGCAACAGTGATAACATTTGCTTTTCTTGAACTAAAATTAGAAAAGTTAGCGAGCGATTCATTAAAACTATGCCCACTTTGCCAAGTTGAATTAACCAGTTTGTACCCATTTTGGCTTCCCCAAGTGGTTGCTGCTACGGTAAGGATATTGCCATGTCGGCTTGAAAACCATGCAGGTGAATAGGCCTCAGTTAGTGCTGCATTGTAAATTTCTCCTGGTGTTGAGTAACCCGTTGTATCATGTTTCGCACGGTTGTTTCCAGCCGCAATGGTAAAAATAATATTTTGATTGTTTGCTTCAGTAAATAATGCATCTTGGATGATATTTAGTGCATTTGTTGTTAAATTAACTGATTCCCTTGCATCTGAACCAAGTGACATGTTAATAATATCCGCACCTTGATTGATGGCGTAATCCATGGCTGAAATAATATCTAATGATGATCCTGATCCATTGGCGCCCAATGTTTTTAAAACCATAATTGATGCGGATGGTGCAATTCCAATGGTTCCAAGACTATTGTTTCCTGCAGCTGCAATAGTGCCAGCGACATGTGTGCCATGCCCCTGTGCATCATTTGGCACATTATCGCTATCAACATAATCCCATCCTTGATAGTCATCAATATAAGATGTAACGAATGAGTTTGCATTTTGTGAAATATCTGTTTGAAATGGGTCGTCATCAACACCATTCGATTCTTTTCCATTACCATATTCGTCAGAATTGATCCAAATTGCAGGCTTATCTTCATGAGTTAAGTTTTGCCCAGTATCAATGACAGCAATAACAACGCCATCGCCATTGGGTGGATTTGTTAAACCCCATACACTGTCCATTTGGATGGTTTTTAAATACCACATTGTTTCGATGCTTGACCCATAAAAATCATACCCATTTTTATCGGTATTGCTGCTTCGAATTGGAATTCCAGGCATGGTTGATTCCATTTTCCAGCCATTATTCCCATTATTGACATAGGGGTCATTTGGCATGGTTTGAATCGAAACAGTTGTGTCTTTTGATGCGGCTTTAATTGCTGGGTGCTTAAGCAGATTACTTAACACTGTAAGTTCATCAACTGATGGATCAAACCGAATGGTAAAGGTTTTGGTTTTGTAATCCAGCTGCCCAGAATTTTTAAGTTTTTTATAATTTTTAATTTTTCGTTCAAGTCGTTTAATTCGTTTGTTAATTCGTGCAATTCTTTGAGGGTCTTGTTGCTTTTTTACACGTTTTTTTAATCGGTTTAAGCGACGTTCTAAATTGTTTTTAGACCCGAGTGGGCGTTTAATGTTTTTTCGTTTAATAATCCCACTACCATCACCAACAACATCATAACCAATAATGTCTTTGATTTTATAGCCTTTATTTAAAATAATGATATAGCGTGCGGTTAATTTTTTACGTGCGTCATTACTCAACCGTTGCTGTTGATTATTTGCTTGAACTTGTTTTATGTTAGGTTGACCCCAAATGCTTGTGCAAAGTCCAATGAATATCCCTATAAAAATATATAATCCTATTTTTTTCATGTGTGTAAATCTAGATAACACTTAGTTATACCCAGTTTACCCCTGAATTAAACACAAATTTGAGTTTGATGCCCCCCTTAATAAATCGGCCCAATCAATTGTGATATTGATCGGGCCGATATGGATAAATCCAATTTAAAGATTGTGTTGATAGCCTGCGGTTAAATATGATCCACGTCCCATCGCAATACTGTCTGTTTTTTGAACAACAGGAAGTGTGTATTCAACTGCAAAACGAGAAGACTTAAATTGGTCTGGCTTTACGTTTAAACCAACAGATAATTCACCTGACATGGCGCCGGTGGTGGTGGAATAACCAGGCGACATGCTTGCTTTCATGGCCGAAACGGTAGTGTCACTCCCAGTAATATCGGTTTTTATACGAAGCGTAGATCGTAATGTTGCACTCACTTGAGTATTTAAATGTCGTTGTCCCCAGGTTGTTAATTGGTATTCATTGCCTAAACGATAATTATGATTATTTTTACCGGTTCTAAATAGACCTGTTAATTGTCCGCCAATTGAATATTGATCAAAAAAACGTACAGCAGTTGCACCCAATGAAATATCGTAAGTCCCACTACCCAATTGCATTGCGTATGGTAAGGTATCGCCATTGTTGTTTTTTTCATTAATTGAGCCGATAGGGATGCTTAATCCAGCATTCCATAACAAACGCATTTGATTGTCATCTTGGATGCTAAAAATTGCCCCTAATTTTGCATCGCCAATCCCATTGGATGATGTTTCTATTTCACTGTTCATTTGATTCACCATGATCATGTTTTTGTTATTATGGCCAATCATTCCTGTTAGGGTTATTTTGTCGTTTAGCCCCATCATTCCGCCAACCATGGTCATGCCCATCGTCATTTCCTTTGGGGCCATCATGTAGCTTGAGTGAATGTCACTTATGCTAATTTTTTTGGATCCGTTATAATTATCTGTCATCGTCATTGGCATGGTTCGTATTGATATCATAGCTTCCCCTTTTTTATGGCTATGATCAGCCATGATACCAATGGGTGCGTGGCTATCCACACGATGATTAGTGGATGCTAAAGATCCAACGCTTAATAAGCAAAGTAATACGAATAATTTTTTCATAATAATGTCCTTTTTAATTTTATTTTTAATTAAGAAAGGATAGTTTTGGGTGGGGGAGGTTCAATGTTATTTTGCCTGTTATTTAAATTAAGTGATAATTGAATAATATTTTGAGGGGCTTCTTTTAATGATCTTATTGGTTTGATGGTGTCGAGAATATCAAGGCAATGGCCAATGATTTGGGCATCTGAATTATCGCCACATCTAACATTACGTAAAATGGGAGTTTTTTCAGGTGAGTGGTCGCATTCGCATTGTGTTTTACAACAACAGGGTGGTTTTAACGAACTTATTTCGATGGCTTGCAAACCAAATTGTGTGACTAAAATAAAAAAGCTGCATATTAGAATTAATCTTTTTTTAATCATCTATATAACTTTATATTTTTTTTTAAATTTTGTCATATTATAATATTGATATGAGGTTATTAATTATTTCAGATACCCATGGCAACCAACGGTTTAATGAACAAGCTTTAGGTCTAGCCAATACGGTTGATCAGGTGATTCACCTGGGGGATGACTATAAGGATGCAGAAGTATTTGTTGAAAATAATATTTCTACTATTCGTGTTCCTGGAACTTGGTGTCACAATTACCAAGACAGTATGATTGATAACCGACGATTTGAAGAGTTTCATGGTTGGCGTTTTTTTTTAACGCATACCCCAAGCAAAGACTACCATGATTTAGCTGAGGATATTGACCCCAATCAAGTGATTGTTAATCAACAGTGTGATGTGTTTTGTCATGGGCATACCCATGAACCGCGCTTGTCTGAATTAAATGGGGTTACGATTTTAAATCCAGGCCATTTAAAAGCAGATCGGGATCGTGGTTTTGATGCATCTTACGCCATTCTTAATATATCAGAAAAATCATGTCAAATTTGTATCCATGATTTTAAAACGTCAGAAATAATTCATCAAAAAGTATTAAAGAAGTGATGCTGGCGGAGGAGGTGGGATTCGAACCCACGCTGCCCTTTCGAACACTAACGATTTAGCAAACCGTCCCCTTCAGCCACTTGGGTACTCCTCCGAACAGTAAAATAATAGTATCATTTCAATAAATCTTAAACAAGAAACAACTTCTCATAATCATTTGCTTATTTATTTTCTAACGGTTCAATTTCATCGATATTTATCTGTTGTTTAAAAAAGTCATCTGTGCGATTTGATCCGGCGAATTGCCGAGTATCTACAGTTGATTGTGTTAATGGCTTTTTCTTAGGGAAGGATATTGGAACTTCCCTTTTTTGGAATATTTTTTTTCGATTGTCTAAATCTTTTTTTAGTTGGTTTGCTTCGTCTTTCCAGCGTTTTTTATCGTCATTCGTTGTCATCTTCATCTAAGTGTAGAAAATGAAGCAATTTATGTCGATTCTCTTCTGACATTTGCGTGCAAAAATTATCGAATCGATCTGGGTACATTTCGCGCCACTCTTCCAAGGTTTGCTTGTGTTGTGGGTTGATTTTACCTACCATGGCTAGTTTTTGAATGTGCTGAAGTTCATCAGAAAAGGCATCTTCTTCATTAAATCGTCGATTTAGTTCGGTTTCAAACTCATCTCGAAAAATGGATGCTTGCTTCTCGTGATACGCGTCAATAGCGATGTCATCATTAAATAGATATTTTTGTTTTTTCATTGTCCACCCTTTCAAATAATGATCTTGTTTAATATACCCATTTATTGAAAAGGTTAAACGTTTAATTTGACAGATTTAAATCAAAGATTTGGGTTAAGTTTTTCTTTTAGTGTAGAGATGGACAAAAAAAGGCCATGAAACTCATGGCCTTTTTTACGGTTAAGTATGCTTAATTAAGCAACAACTGATTTTAATGCGTTGGCAACGGTTTGGCCAATATCAGCAGGCGAATCAACAACGTGAACACCACATGCTTTCATGACTTTCTTTTTAGCATCAGCTGATTCATCAGCTCCAGATACAATTGCACCAGCATGCCCCATGCGACGGCCTGGAGGAGCTGTTTGACCAGCAATAAATCCGATGACTGGCTTTTTAATGTTTTCTTTAATGTATTCAGCGGCTTCAATTTCCATAGAACCACCAATTTCACCGATCATAATGATGGCATCGGTTTCACTATCGTCTTCAAATAACTGCAAAAGATCAATCATCTTTGTGCCAATGATTGGATCGCCACCAATACCCACACATGTGGATTGACCTAAACCAACTTGGCCTAACTGATGAACAGCTTCATACGTTAATGTTCCTGATTTTGAAATAACACCCACGCGACCAGGGTTTGCAATAAAGCCTGGCATAATTCCAACTTTCGCTTCACCAGGAGTCAATAGACCTGGGCAATTTGGTCCGATTAAGCGTGAATTTTTTGTTTTTAAGCTATTGTAAACTTTTGCCATATCTTGAACAGGTATGCCTTCAGTAATGCAAACAATCAATTCGATACCTGCATCCGCAGCTTCAAGAATTGCATCCGCAGCAAATGCTGGGGGAACAAAAATTAACGATACATTAGCACCGGTTTTTTCTCGTGCTTCCTGACAAGTGTTAAATACTGGAACATTGGCATCTAAAGCTGTTTGCCCGCCTTTGCCTGGTGTAACACCACCAACCACATTTTTACCATATTCATAACATTGCTCCGCATGGAATGATCCTTCTGAACCAGTAATGCCTTGAACGATAATTTTTGAGTCTTTATTAATTAAAATTGACATTAGTTTCCTCCTGTAGCTGCAGATACTACTTTTTCTGCTGCATCAGCCAATGACGTGGCTGGAATGATATCAAGGTTTGCATTTGCTAGTAAATCTTTAGCAACGTCAGCATTGGTTCCTTCTAAACGAACAACAACAGGTACGTTTAAGTCCAAATCCTTAACAGCTTCAATGATTCCGTTAGCAACACGATCACAACGAACAATACCACCAAAAATATTGATTAATACGGCTTTCACGTTTTTATCAGATAAAATGATTTTAAATCCATTTTTAACGGTTTCAACATTCGCACCACCACCAACATCTAAAAAGTTCGCAGGTTCGCCACCTTGAAGTTTGATAATGTCCATGGTTGCCATTGCAAGACCAGCACCGTTAACCATACAACCAACATTACCATCGAGCTTGATGTAGTTTAGGTTGTAGTTCCCAGCTTCAACTTCTGTTGGATCTTCTTCGGCCAAGTCACGCATTGGGGTAATGTCTTTTTGACGGTAGAGCGCATTTGAATCGAAGTTGAACTTCGCATCCAAGGCAACCAATTGATTTTGTTCAGTAATGATAAGGGGGTTAATTTCAGCAATCGATGCATCGGTGTCTCTGTAACAATTGTACAAGTTAACAAACAATGGAATTGCTTGCTTGATGATGTCTTTTTCTAACCCTAAGCCGAATGCTAATTGACGCGCTTGGTAGGCTTGTAAACCAATGGCTGGGTCAACCCATACCTTAATGATTTTCTCTGGGTTGGTTGCAGCAACTTCTTCAATTTCTACACCACCTTCAGTGGATGCCATAACAACATCTTGGCCCTTTGAACGATCCAATGTAATTGCTAAATAGAATTCTTTGGCAATGTCCAACGCCTCAGCGACCATAATCTTTTGTACTTTCTGGCCTTCCGCGCTTGTTTGGTGAGTAATTAATTGCATTCCTAAAATATTTTTTGCAGCTTCAACAGCTTTTTCTTTGGTTGGGCAGAATTTAACACCGCCACCTTTACCACGCCCACCGGCGTGAATTTGAGCTTTAATGACGTATTGATTTGCATTAAATTGTGTTGAAACATCATTAATAGCCGACTCAATTTGATTTTCCGACTCACAGACAACACCATCTTGAATTGGAATGTTATATTTTTTTAATAGTTCTTTAGCTTGGTATTCATGAATTTTCATACCTATGAGTATAACCAAACTCACGCTCAAGCACAACCTTGCAATAAAAAGTGGTTAAATTTCCCAATTTGGGTTGTAGTTTTTTGAATGCTTGGGTTGGATTGAATTAAAAAAGTTACGGTATTGTGCCATATCTGCGTTAATGTTGCCACTTGGGTAAAAAACATCATGGATGCCAATTTTTTTATGTTTGTAATCGATGTAACCAATCGCAATCGGAATGTGGGCGTTGTGCGCAATATGGTAAAATCCGCTTTTCCACTTACTTACTTTTGATCGTGTACCCTCAGGTGTGAAAATAAAGTGGCCATGATTCATTTTTTTAGCAGCTTCTGCAATGCGTTGTGTTAATCCTGAAGATTTTGAGCGATTGATAAAGATAGCGCCAAGGTTTAAAAGGATCCTTCCAATAATAGGAATATTCCAAGCATCCTTGATGATAAAGCGAAATGGAATCTTTGATTTTTTAGCAGCGATGATCCCAACAAAGAAGTCCCAATTACTGGTGTGGGGTGCTTGGATGATAACGCTTTTAGGTACTTTTTCTAGCTTGGTGACATCAACTTGCCAACCAAAAAAAGAGGATCTGAGCTGCATGATTTTAGTTTACTAAATAAATACGTAATAGGGGATGCTTTCTTTTTTATTTTCGGTCACAATAATTGGTATGGAAGATCGTCCCATTATTTTTTATGACGGCACCTGTTATTTGTGCCATGGTTTTGTTAAATTTGTTTTGAAAAATGAATCATCCTCCAATTTAATGTTTTCTTCGTTGCAATCGGAGTTTGCTAAAACTGTGTTGCCTGAAGATGTAATTGCTAATTTGGATACGGTTGTTTTTTATGATCCACAATCAAAATCATCACTTATAAAATCAAAGGCGGTTATTGCTGTTTTGAAGCATATGGGTGGCGTTTGGCGCTTAAATGCTTGGTTATTAACGTTGTTTCCGACAGTGGTTGCGGATGTTGTTTATTCGATGATTGCATCAAACCGATACCGTTGGTTTGGACAGTCGAATGTTTGCATGAATTTACCCAACCGTGACCGTGAGATTGATTAGTGGTTTTTATGGGTTAAATCCGATATATTAATGAGTATGTTACGACCACGACGATTTAGACAGCATCAAGCCATTCGAGACTTGGTTCAAGAAACGCACTTACGAATGGAAGACTTTGTACTCCCATTATTTGTTCATGACCAATTGGAGAGTACCCCCATAAAGTCGTTGGCTGGTCATCAACGCTTGGATGCAATTTCATTGATTAAACAATGTGAGGTTGCTGTAAAAAAAGGTGTGAAAGCAGTTGCAATATTTCCATCCATTGACCCAGATAAAAAATCACCCACCTGTGAAGAGGCCTTAAACTCAGATAATTTAATGTGCCATGTGACGCGACGTATTAAAAAAGCATTTGGGGACGATTTATTGGTGATTGGTGATATTGCTCTTGATCCTTATTCAACCGATGGTCATGACGGGTTGGTTAAAGATGGTGAAATCTTAAATGATGAAACCGTTGAGGTACTGGCAAAAATGGCCTGTGTGCAAGCTGATGCTGGCGTGGATATTTTAGCCCCCTCTGATATGATGGATGGCCGTGTGTTGGCCATGCGAGAAGCATTGGATCAACAGGGGTTTCACCACAAGATGATATTATCGTATACGGCCAAATATGCGTCACAGTTTTACGGTCCATTTCGTGATGCCTTGGATTCTGCACCAAAAGAAGGAGACAAAAAGACGTATCAAATGAATCCTGCAAATAGAGTTGAAGCAGGAATTGAATTGGATTTGGATGTATCTGAAGGGGCGGATATGCTGATGGTTAAGCCCGCATCCATGTATTTGGATATTATTTCTGATTTTAGAGCGGCGTCATTATTGCCTGTAGCTGCCTATCATGTCAGCGGTGAATATGCGATGTTGAAAGCAGGTGCAAAGGCCAAGTACTTTAATTTTGACGATGCGTTGGCTGAAGTACTGACGTCGATTAAGCGTGCAGGTGCATCGCTTATATTTACATATGGGGCACTTGAGATGTCCGATTATTTAAATCGTTAAAGCTCGTATTCTTTTAGAGTGTCAACGTCTACCAAGTCCAACACCGATTCGTTTGTTGATTCTAATATAACCATCGGTGCACAATTGTTTTCGTGTGCTTGAATCCAACGAGAGATGCATAAACACCATTGATCACCGGCTTTCAGTCCAGGAAATTCATATTCAGGCCGTGGGGTTGATAAGTCATTACCGACGGATTTTGAAAATGTTAAAAATTCGTCTGTTAATAATACGCAAATGGTATGTTGGCCTGGGTCATTATTAATGCACGTGCAAAAGCCGTCCCGAATATAGCCTGTTTTGGGTTTAAAGCTGCACGGTTGTAGTGGGGTGCCATGCACATTTTTTTGATTATTCATACATTTAGACTACCGATACAGCATTAAATCTTCAAATGTTATTGTCATTATTTCTAAAACTCCTTACACTTCCCAGTATGAGAATCATTCAAGCAACTGATAACCACTTTGATGCCATTTGGCCCATTTTTACAGCTGTTGTACAAACAGGGCAGAGTTACGTCTATTCGCCGAGTACAACTAAGTCAGAAGCTTATGATATTTGGATGACGCGTCCAATTAAAACTTTCGTGGTATTAAATGATGATGATGTCGTGATTGGTACCTATTACATTAAAGAAAATCGACCTGATTTGGGGAGTCATGTGTGCCGGTGTGGCTTTATGGTGTCCCCGAATATTCGCAGGCAAGGCGTAGGCGAGGCCATGTGCAAACATGCCATCGATACTGCAAAGTCACTAGGGTTTCGGGGCATGCAATTGGGTTACGTTGTGTCGACCAATACAGCATCCGTTAATCTTTGGAAGAAGATGGGATTTACAGAAGTTGGCCGGGTGCCCAACGCATTTCAGCATCAGAGCTTGGGTGATGTTGATGTTTTGATTATGTATCAAGCACTAGCGAATTAACGCGACTTTTTCTTTGTAAGTTGCGTGGTTGATAAAGTCTTCAAATTCACCGCAATAATCCACGTGTCCTTTTGGAGTGACCTCAATAATTCGATTTGGGACGGTTGTTAACAGTTCAAAGTCGTTGGTTGTAAACATCATAACTTCTGGAAACTGAAGGAAGCCTTCATTTAACGATGAAATTGCCTCTAAGTCCAAATGGTCTGTAGGTTCATCAAATAATAAGACGTTGCCTTCCAATAACATCATGCGCGAAAACATTGCTCTGGCTTTTTCACCACCAGATAGGACCTTCACCTTCTTAAGCGCGTCATCGCCAGAAAATAGCATCCGACCCAAATAGCCACGGAGGGTTTGAATGTCCATGTCTTCGTTGTACTTTTGGAGCCAATCAATTAAGTTATCTTCAGTATCAAAGTAATCGGAATTATCTTTTGGAAAGTAAGTGTTTGTGGTGGTTTCACCCCATTTTACAGACCCTTCATCCGGGGTGATTTCACCGGCTAAAATCTGGAGTAGGGTGGTTTTTGATTGGGAATAGCTGCCTGTTAAAGCGACTTTGTCACCATTTTCAATTGTGAATGAAATGTTATTTAAAACCAATTCGCCGTCAATGCTATGGCTCACATTTTCAACTTCCACAATTTTATTGCCGCATTTACGGTTGGGTTTGAATTGAATGAATGGTGAACGACGTTTTGACTCAGGTAACTCTTCTGGGCGAATTTGTTCAATGAGTTTTTTTCGTGATGTGGCTTGTTTTGATTTTGATGCATTTGCAGAGAAGCGACGAACAAAATCTTCGAGTTCTTTTACTTTTTGATCGGCTTTTTTGTTCTTTTCTTCTTGTTGGCGACGGAATAATTCACTGGATTGCTTCCAGAAGTCATAGTTACCAGGGTAAATTTTCACTTCACCAAAATCAACGTCAGCAATGTGTGTGCAAACTTTATTTAAGAAGTGGCGATCGTGAGACACGACAATAACGGTGTTTTCGTAGTTAATGATTTTTTCTTCCAACCATAGGGCCGTATGGTAATCCAATTGGTTGGTAGGCTCGTCCAGGAGCAATACATCCGGGTCGCCAAAAAGTGCTTGGCCAAGCAATACCTTAATTTTTTGGTTGGCGTCCAATTGACTCATTTTTTGTTCGTGAAATTCGTTAGGTATGCCAAGTTCGTCCAATAAACTGGCCGCTTGGGCTTCTTTTTCGTAGCCGTCCATCTCGCTGTAATCCGCTTCGTATTGAGCGACTTTCATGCCATCATCTTCGCTCATTTCTGGTAGTGCGTAGATGCGGTTACGTTCAGCATAGCATTCATACATGGCCTTATCGCCCATGATGATGGTGTCCAAAACATTGTGTTCATCAAATTCGAACTGGTTTTGTTTGAGCATCGAAATGGTAGTTTTTTTATCTTTTGCAACGTGGCCTTCCGTTGAATCTAAATCACCAGCCAAAATTTTAAGTAGGGTGGATTTTCCTGCACCATTGGCGCCAATGAGTCCATAGCAGTTGCCCGGTGAAAACTCAACAGAAACGTTTTCGAATAATTTCTTTTTTCCAAATGATATGCCTAAATTAACGGTGCCTAACATAACAAGCTCCCTTTTATGTTCAAAGTTTTGACTAACTAGCCTCAAATTAGAATACTCAATTTTGCTCAAACATTCAATATGGTAATGTAATGGGGTGAGTATTTTCGATGTAGCTATAGTTATAATTTATTTAGCGGCAATGATCGGAATAGGGGTTTTGTCGTCAAAAAAAGTGTCGACAATGGTGGACTATTTGGTTGCTGGTCGTAAAATATCCCCGTATTTGGGTGTGGCCAGTTTGGGTGGGACAGAGTTGGGGTTGATAACTGTGATGTACAATGCCCAAAAAGGGTTTTCCGCTGGCTTAAGTGCGTTGCACATGGCCATTATCGCTGGGGTGGTGACGTTTTTGGTTGGGAAGTCAGGGTTTATTGTGGTGCCCCTTCGTCGCCTAAAGGTGTTAACCATTCCAGAGTTTTATGAGCAACGGTTTGGACGATCGGTTCGAGTAGTTGGTGCGATTGTGTTGGTACTGGCTGGGGTATTAAATATGGGTCTTTTTTTAAAAGTAGCGGCCATTTTTGTAGCGGTTGTTTTTGGCTTGGATCCCACGGGTTGGCCGTTAATTATTTGTATGACTACTTTGTTGGTGCTGGTATTGGTTTATACTTTGTTGGGTGGGATGGTATCGGTGATTTTAACTGACTTTATACAGTTTATTTTATTGTCACTGGCATTGATTATTTTTGCTGGGGTGTTGTATCTGGGGTTGGGCTGGGATGCCATTGTCACTGGTTGGCAAGCTGTGCATGGGGCAGTTGGCTTTAATCCTTTCCATGAGGCGAGTGGGTTTGGCGTGGCTTATGTTGTTTGGATGCTGATTACCGCTGGTTTGGTGAGCATTGCCATTTGGCCAACCGCGTTGTCCCGTGCCTTGGTATTGCCGGACGATGCAGCCGTAAAAAAACAATACATGCTGGCAAGCATTCCGATGATGGCACGCTTTGTGATTCCCATGGTGATTGGTGCCATGGCCTTTATTCTGTTGGGCCCTGGGGATGGTTTGGTTGCTCTACCTACAGCCGCCCTGCAGGTATTGCCGGCTGGGGTGCTTGGTTTATTGGTTGCAGGGTTATTGGCGGCCATGATGTCGACGTTTGATGGGTATTTATTATGTTGGTCATCAGTGATTGTTAGGGACATTATTATGCCGTTATCGAACCGGACTTGGCGTGATTCTGAGCAACTGCGTTGGATCCGTTACTTTATTGTATTGTGTGGTTTGTTCATGTTGTATTGGGGTTTGTTTTATCAAGGCTCCGAGGATGTGTGGGATTACTTGGCGATTACTGGGGCCATTTATTTTACGGGTGCGATACCAGTGATGATTGGTGGCTTGTATTGGCACCGTGCCAGTAACGTAGGGGCATTGTTGAGCTTATTATGTGGGTGTTGTGCATTATTTGGCTTGGCACCGGTGCAACAGGCACTGGAGATTCCTTTGTCGTCCGCCGCGATTGGGTTGGTGACGGTTATATTCGCTAGCGTTGTTTTTGTTATCGGGTCGTTGATTTGGCCATCAAAGGAGTACTAGCATGTGGGTTGATTTTTGGGCGGTTTTTTTAAGTGTCTTTTTTGTCATATTCATTGTTTTTTTTATGGTGGTCGTGGTGAAGGGGTGGGGGGAATTGTTCATGTTTTGGCGAGATGATGTGTGATATTATTTTTTTATGAAACGTTTGGGTATTTTAGGTGGCATGGGGTCACAAGCTTCAGCCTATTTTGTGAATGAGTTGGTTCGTCAAACGCCGGCAAAAAAAGATCAAGATCATATTCCGTTTGTATTGCTAAATGCCTGCAATGTACCTGACAGAACGACGGCAATTAAAGCTGGCAATACAGTTCCTGTTTTTGATGCAATTCGACCGTACTTGGATGACTGTATCCAATTGGATGTCGACGCCTTTGTAATGCCTTGCAATACAGTGCATTGTGTTTATAACGACGTGGTCGATTACTTTCAAACAAAGCAAGCCAATATACACTGTTATCATATGGTGGATGGTGTTATGCAACATGCCAAAAATAATGGTATTCAATCCATAACTTTAATGGCCACAGAAGGCACGATGCATTCCCGCTTGTTTCATGATCATCATCATGGTGTGATGATTAATGAGCCTGATTCTGAACAGCAAGGCATGATTACCAATTTAATTCATGCCAAAAAATCAGGGGAATGTGATGCGTCTTATCAATCGCAATTTGACACATTGGTTGCTACTTTTTTAACAGATTCTGATGCGGTGATTTTGGGTTGCACGGAATTACCGTTATATGTGAAAAATGAACATCCACAGCTATTGTGTCCAATGAAAGTGCAAATTCATCAAATTATTACTGAATTTTTTTAGTAGTTATAATGATTTAAACCAGCGTGAGTAAATGGTATAGCGGGCTTTTTGCAAGCTTCGTTCAAGTTTGCATAATTTCATGTTGCATTCACTGTAATGAATTTGGAACCACAGAATATTCATTTTAGGTTGCTTTGTCGGCCATCCTTTAAGCTGGGTTAACTTTTGGCGTGCTTGTTTAACGCGATTGTGTTTAATGTCCTTGTATACTGCGTTTAGTTCTGTTGTGTAGCGTTGTTTTAATTCATCGTGAATATTTAACAGTTGTTGATTAAATAATTGGCCATAAATGGTTTGTTCTTCACGAATGTGGTTTGCTCCTGGTACAGGCTCTAGCTCTGGCCGAGAATATAATATTTCAAACAATTGATTTAGTTTTGTTAATGCGTGTTCCCAATGAATGGGCTGTTTGTTAAATAAATACGTTATAGTGAACGTTTTTAATTCTCTTCGAAGACACTCATACTCTTTCTTTAACGTATTAAACTCAATGATGTTTTTTGGCGCTGTTCGCCATGGTTGATAATTTATAGCAGTTGTTTGCATGCATGACCCTTTCCTAAATTGATTGGGTCTATCTATATTGTACACCATGAGGCAAGTTATAGTGTTAGTTTAATTTGAAACTGGGTATAATAATTGCATGGGGTTATTAATAAAAAAACTCGGTATTGGTCTTGGTTTGATTGCTATTTTTTTATGTTGCACTTGTGAACAGCATGGGGCCATTTTTATAGATGGGGCTGCATTAAGTCAGCATTCTTGTGATATGGCAGAAGAACATCCTGCTCCAGTCGCTATGGATGATTGCTTGGATTGTTCAAACAAGTTAGAGAAGGCACTGGATATTAAATTGGATGTTGGTGAAGTTGTATGGTTATTAGCAGCTGAACATTATCATCAACTTCAAGTTGCCTTCCATTTTACTCAGCCCATTCTATCACTATATGTTCATCCCCCACCATTGGATCATATAAAAATGAACTGTTAACGCCAACTAAATCGCATGACGGTCATGCGCTTAATTTGTTTGGAGGTTTAACGTGAATGTTAATTAAATTAATCTTATTTTGTATAACGTCGTATGCACTTGTGGCACATCCTGTTATTTGGTCAGGAGGGCGAGTATTCAATGTGATATCTACTAAAAAACTCACCGAAGTAAAATTTCACCATACGATATCAAGACAGATGGCTGTGGGTGGGCATGTGCTTGAATTTACAAATGGCCCAACAGTTGCAATGGTCCAGTTCAACCGCTTGATTCGTCGTTGGAATGCGGATGCGTCACAAGGGAACCTGTATGGTTTCCTAGGCTTTGGCTCAACCATTGCTGGTAAGGAAAGTGGTGTGGTTCATTTGGGGGCTCAAGCTGACTGGGAAACGCGACGTGTGTATACCTATCTTGGGTATGATGGGTTTTTTATGCGAGAATCACGACAGGTAGTAAAAGCACGGGTTGGTGTTGCCCCATATCTTGCAAACTATTTGGCTATTCAACCTTGGGTGTTGCTTCAGGTATCATCCATTATTGATGGTGATGGTCATCATCTAACTGTGCTTCCTGTGTTGCGATTGTATAAAGGCAATGTGTTGATTGAACTTGGCAGTAACTTTCGTGATAATGCCTTAGTTACAGCCATGATTCATTTTTAATTAAGGAGAAAAAATAATGAAAAACATGATTTTAAGTTCTATATTTATTGGTTTAATGACTGTATTTGTCTATCCGGTGCATGCTACCCCCAATAGTATGGTGTCTTCTAATATGATGGAGCACCATACAAAAATAACTCACCAAAGGGCAACAAAGAATGCACGCCTGTCGATGATGGGCCGTTCAAATATTATTGTATCGATTAAAGGCATGGTCTGTTCTTTTTGTGCGCAAGGCATTCAAAAAACATTTGAATCGCATGCGTCAGTTAAAGCGGTAGCGGTTGATTTGGCACAGCGAACTGTTGCGTTAAAATTGAAGCGATTTCGTAAAATCTCAGATGCTGAAATCCAAACGGTGATAGAGGATGCCGGCTATAATATTGGTGAAATAAAACGGAATTAAAATTTAATAGTCGATTAAGAATTCCATTAGTGGGTCTTCGTATTCAATGACCACTTTTTTGGAGCTTGTGCCAGCGAGCTCGAAACTATAATCGCCATGCTTGGTTTTTACAATGCTGAGTTTTCCGATAATCTCTACCCCCCGCAAGTTCATGTCCAATGGCACCGGTTGGGTCATTGTTACCATGATCATCTGGTTGGGGGGTGGGGGGGGCACATGAATGCAAGCCAATGGGTCTGGCACCAATAAAAATTCAATCACTTCTTCGATGGTGTCTTCCATTTCTAATGGCACAATAAAACCGGCCACTTTGACGGTTTGTTCGTGGTATTGCCGTAACTGGTCGGGCATTTCTCCAGTTTCGAAATTAAGGTCTTCCAGTTGAGGCCAAGTGATTTCATTTGGTGTGGCATGTATGATGGATGATGCAACAGCTAAGGTTGATATTGCAATCAAAAACCACCGTTGTATCATAATGAAATAAATCCGCCTGTTTTGCTTTTTTTGTATGCTAATATTGCTGGGATTAGACTAATAAGGGCCCCAAATAAAATGATGCCAATGGCTAAGCTAATTTCGGTTGTTGATGGTTGATTGATGGTTAAGATTAATCCGGTACGAGCTTCGATGATCGGGGATAATGCTTGCCCTAATCCAAAACTTAAGATGCCTCCAATAATGACGCCAGAGACTGTAATGACAAATGCCTCTGTAATGAGCATTGCCGCGATTTGAATTGGATGTGCCCCCATAACTCGCAAGATTGATATCTCTCGTGATCGTTGATTAATGGACATGAATAAACCTAGTAGAAGTCCGATAAAGGCAATAACAACAACGAGTATGGTAATAATAAAGAATGCGGTATCGACATTGCTAATATTCCGCCATAATTGACTCAATGCAATACCAGGAATAATCGCCATTAATGGTTCCTTTTGCCATTGGGTGATTGTTCTTTGAGTGGAAAAAATAGCAACGTTTGATGTTAATCCAATAAAAGCACCAGTGACGGATTGTGGTGTTAGGTCCACTTTTGATTTTGATTGTGATGCTGGTAGATGAAGTTTTGTGATTCCTTCGAGCGGGATGTGTATGCTATTGTCGACGGGGGTGCCCGTTGGCTCTAAAATGCCAACAATGGTAAAGGTGTTGTTTTTATGGATGGGGAGGTTTTGTACGCCCATGCCATGTGCTAATTGAATTTTTGAGTTTATTTTATAGCGTAGTTTTTTTGCGACATTGGCGCCGATGACAGCCGTTAATGGCGCGTTAAATTTGGTTCCTTTTTGTATGGATAACGGTTGTTTTTTGCCGTATTTATAATGATCAAAATATGTGCGTGTTGTTCCAACCACTGGAAACCCACGATGTGAATCGCCAAGGGATATGGGAATGACCCATTCAACAGTTGGTAGTTGTTGAATGTTTTGAATGCTATCCCATGACATATTTGCAATCGGCTGGCCTTGTCGAAATACAGTATAAAGCAGCAATTGGATACTGCCAGACCGTGCGCCAACAATTAAATCCGTTCCAGAAATACTATGACTAAACCCTTGTTTGGCACTGTCTTTAATTTTTTGAACACCAATCAGTAGCATGCCACTGAGTGCAATACTAATAATTAGAAGTGCGGATGGTAGTTTTCTATTTAATAAACTGTGAATGGTTAACCTAAACCAAGACATGAGAGGCATCCCTTTTATTACTTGTTGTGAGTTGATAATGGTGGTTGAAATGCGATTTTAATGTTTCGTCATGAGAGACAAAAACCAATGTTGTTTTTGATCGTTCACATTCTGCTAACAGGGTGGCAATAAATTGCTGTTTATTATGATTGTCCAATGCGGCTGTTGGTTCATCTGCAATAATAATTTTGGGTGACCCAATCAATGCTCGCGCAATGGCTACCCGCTGTTGTTGCCCAATGCTTAGTTCTTGAACAGGAATGGTTAATGCGTGTGTTGGTAAGTTTAATTGGGTGCATAATTGCATGGCTGTTTGATCCAAAGCGCCTGTCATCGCCATTGCATGCTGTTTTTTTTGTTTTGAAAACGCGCAAGGCAGAAGGATATTATCTTTGACACTTAAATAGGGGAGTAAATTGAATAATTGAAAGATGATGCCAAAATGATCCGCGCGAAAAGCGTCTTGTTTGATGGCGGATAGACGATGGATATTCGTCCCTAAAATATCGATTTGCCCGTTAGATGGTGTTAATAAGCCAGTGATTAGATTTAATAATGTTGTTTTCCCAACTCCACTGGGGCCATCAATAAATAAATGATCACCTTGATTTATGTTGAGTTCATCTATGGTGAGCTTAAATTCGGCTGAGCCGTTGTATTTAAATTGCAGGTTTTGGATAGTTAAAGCGCTCATCGATCTATTTATTGAAGCACATAAAGCATTAGTTTTCTATGGTTAAGTAGGGGGTCTCTTTGGTTAAAATATATTGGTTTTGTTGCTCATTTTGAATGATATTTACAGTTATTTTTTTAATTCCGTTGAATTGTTCAAATAGTGTTGTTGAAAATGTAGCGATGGCTGTATTGTTTGGTAATTTATAGTTGCTTTTTAACAGAAATTCATAATGTGTTGCTTGTTTTTCAGAATGGTTGTGGTGGTCATCATGATTATTATGTTCTTCGTGCTCATGATGGTCATCATGCGCATGATTTTTTTTGGTGGGTTTATTATCGTTATGTGAAACCAACTCAATCGTTGTGTTTAAAATTTCGGCTGGAATGTTTTTTATTCGCTTGAATACTCCTGATCGTTCTGAAAACCTAAAGTTTGTTACATTTTTTAATGTGTCTTTGGCGTGTTTGATGGCTAATTTATCTTGTTTTGATGATGCCGCATGTTCAAAGCCGACGATGGACATGCCTGGTGCGTTAAACACTAACTGAACACTAGCTTTTTCGATAACAATATTCAATTGTGCTTCCCCGTGGGTATGAATGGATTGTGCGGCGGTTATTGGAATAGTCAGCATGAATGTTAATAAATATAATTTAATTCGAGTCATTGGATCTCCTATCTTTTTGCGCATGGTTCACATACTCCGTAGATGTTGAATTCATGACTTTGTGGGATAAAATTTTCGTTTGGCAACAACGATTTTAAATTAATACTTAAAGCATCCAGATGGCATTGGTTTAAGCAAAAAATAGTCTCGCATGAATTGCAAATGAAGTGATGGTGATGGCTTCTTTTTTTTAATTCAAAAAAAGCGGCTCCGTTCGTGGTCTTTATTTCTGAAATTTGGTTGTTTTTTTGTAATTTGGTTAAAATCCGATAGATGGTTGTTTTATTTGGCGCCAAGTCTTTTTCCTGTAAAGCGGTTAATAACTGATTTACAGACAATGGTTGAGCTGCGGACTCTAAGGTTTTTAAAAGGACGGTTGAAATAACGGTTTTACGTTGAAGCATGATTATTATTGTATCATTAAGCTGCAATTGAGCGATTTTTTTCTAACATTTTTCTTGTTGTTTTGATTTGCTGTTGCTGTTTTCGTCGCAGTTGTTCTTGTCTTGCTTTATCTTTTTGTCGTTGATGTAAGACATTCTTTGTTGCATCATCCACATACTTTGCAAAATGATGCTCTTCAATAATTAGTTGTTCTTGTTGAAACTCATCGGATTCGGATGTTGCAGCGTTCCCCTGCTTGTTCTTTAATTCTTTTAATTTCTTTTTATTGGCCCCATTTGCAACAGCAAGGCTCCCTGAATCTAGTTCGGTTTGTTTGAAGGTCATCGTTTGTTTAGTGGGTACTTTTGCATTAACTTTCCCTTCGAGTTGGGGGTGTGTATTGGTCATTAATGCCCCTGGATTCATTACTGGGGATTGATGGGTTAGCAATGCTGGGGTAACGTTTGTGCCGGTACCAATCATTGGTGGTGATGGTAAATTTGATTGATTCGATTGTAATGTGGTTGTGTTTGGTGTGGTTTGTGTCGCTAGTGTTGAGGAAGTTTGATGAGTTAATTGTGCTGGCTGTGCTTGAGTTTTTGAGCTTGCATTGGTTGCAACTTGTTGGGTTGTTGCAGTTGGTTGATTTGCTTGTGTTGATGCTGTGTTGGTATTTGTCTGATTTGTGTTGGTTGTGCTAGTTAATAATGGTCCTTTTTGCTGATTGGACTGTGGTTCTTGGGAACCTGGCTTTGTTGCGCCTGCAGCTACGGGTTGTGTAGTTTTTTGGTTCATTTGAGTTGTTGGTTTTTGAATGGAGTACTGTTGAGGGTTGTTTTGCTTTGCTTGTGTACTTTTTGTTGTGTTAATAAGGGTCGTTTGTGGGTTTGATTTGTTGCTTTTTGATGTTTGAGGTGCTGGTTGATTTGTGTTTTTATTCATGTTTGTCGAAGTGATATTGCTGCTTTTAGGTTGAGTCTTATTCATGCCTTTTGGTGTGTCGAGGGTACTTGCAGTCGTGTTGGGTAGTTTGCTGCTGGCTGGCTGATCTTTTTGAATTGTACTACTGCTTGGTGCTGTTTTGTTCATTCCGCCAACACAGTTTTCGCATGTGCAGGGCCCTAGTTGCGTTAACTGACTTGGATTTGCTCCTCCGTTAGGTTGACTCGCATTGGCGGGATTGGCGGCATTTGTTTGTCCGCCAGGGCGGGCGGTTGCTGTAATATTGTTATTGATTTGAACGTTGTTAACGGTTGATATCATTTGATTGATTTTCTATTGATTCCAGTTGTTCAATAATTGGATTTAGTGCGGTGCTTATGTTTTTACCAATGGTTTCAAAACGTCGATAGATGTCTTCTAAATAATCTTGGATTAATAAAAACTTTAAATGGTTGATTTGGACATGTTCATTTAAAATGTCAATGGCATCGTTTTGTGGGAGATCTGGTACTTTTCCGAGTGATTTCAGCTGAGTATAGGCATCCGTTTGCTTATTATTGATCTTCATTTTTACGTCGATGGCTTGATTTTTTGCACTGAAATAATTGTTTTCTTTCGCTGAAAAATGATTAATGTGAGCGAGTGCTTCTTTTAATTGTTTAATGTTTTCTAACAGTACTTTTGTATCTATTTTATGGTTATTGTTCATGATGATGACTTAAAAACTTTTTTTGTATGATTTTTTTGTATTTAACCAGCGTATCAATTTCTTTGCTAATAATAATATTTTCTCCATTTTCAGTTTTTGTGAAGTTGAATTGATCTGAGTGCAATGTGCTATAATTTATAGGTAATTTTTTACTGTGCATAATCTTGTGAATGATTTTCATATTATCATTATCAGGTTTACTTGCTTTTGCAGTTCTTTTTATTTCAGAATGCCACCAATGATCAAATTCCCATAATCGTTTTAGCCCTTTATAGGTATCATCTTCATGGATTTTAAGATACGATTGCCAGTCATGCCAATGTTCAGAAATTTTTTCTATAATAATCGTGTTATCGTCTTGACTAATATGACGAACTTCTTGTTGTCCTAGATTAAAATCTAGCCCATTGAATGTTGCGATAGAGGAACCGAGCTCTAGTTGGCTTACTTCGTTAATTTCAGGTGTGTTTTTATAGCGAGCAATGCTTGATCCAATGTCTTGATAATGAAAGTGACCGTCTTTATCTTTATAAACAAATCCGTTAACAGCACTAATTTTTTGACTAGATTTAAAGGTTTTTGAACCAATGCAGTTGGGCCCCCAACCAATAAATCCGAAAAAAGTAAGATCCGTGTTGGATGTAAAAAATGTGTTGATATTTTTTAAGTCGCTTAACCGTTGCTTAAGCCGATTGTGCAATGGAGTTCCATTAGGTGCAATTGATAGTCTCAATCTATTTGTGGTTGTTACGTTTTTGATTGCTGTATTAAAATCAACAGGTTCATTAGTTGCAATAATGGATTGAACAAATCTAAAGATATTTGTTTTTGGATCGATTGTATGGTCGTGTGAATGGCTATGATTGCAATTTTCTGAACAATCATGAGTGTGACTATGCACTGTATGACCGCCTAAACCTAATTGATTATGGTTGCAATTTCCTGAACAATTATGATCGTGATAATGAGTTCTACTGCCGGCTAAATTTGGTTGACTTTGATTAAGAAAAGTTGACGTTACATTGTCTCCTAATCTTCTTCTTGGTACTAAACGTCTTATATTGCCAGAGGCTCCTCTAATTGATTCTGTACTCATATTGCTCTTACCTTCACACTTATGTTTATCCTATCGTATATCAGACGCATTGTTATTGCAGATGGCTTGCACTAATTTAGGGCAGGTTCCTCGGCTAATTCCCATGGGTGAATTGGGTCGGGGTAAGTTGCCCATATATCTTCACCATGACCAAACTCTTCGTCGGTTAATAAACATTTTTCTAAGCGATCATTGATATCTTTTTTGTCAATTCCGGTGCCAATAAATACCAATTCTTGTCGGCGATCACCATAGGGGTCTTCCCAGTTTTCCTTAATAATATCTGTCATTGATTCATCGCTTAAATCCCATAAACTTTTGGGTACGGCTGCCCACCATTTACCTGCGGGCGAGATTTCAGCAAGTTTTCCGGCCACGCTGATTTGTCCCACAAAATCCATTCGTGATGCTAACCAAAAATACCCTTTTACTCTGTAAACACCATCAAGGTTTGACTGTACAAACTCTAAAAAGCGTTCTGGATGAAACGGGCGGCGTGATTTAAAGCTTAAGCTCGAGATGTTGTATTCTTCTGTTTCTGGTATGTGTTCACCACGCATCTCTTTTAACCAACCAGGTGCTTCTGATGCTTTTTCAAAATCAAAAGATCCAGTATTTAATACCTTGGTTAACTCAACGTTTGAATGATTGGTTTCGATGCATTCTGCATCTGGATTTAATGCCTTGATTACCCCTTTAATTTTCTTACGGTGTTCCGGCTCAATCTCGTCACTTTTATTTAGTAAGATGATATTCGCAAATTCAACTTGTTCAACCAATAAATCAACAATGCTTCGTTCGTCTTCTTCACCCAACGACTCGCCGCGATCTTTTAATAGCTCAAGTGAATCAAGGTTATCGAAGAAATGAACTGCGTCGACCACAGTTACCATTGTATCCAATGTTGCATAGTCGGACAGTGAATTACCGTCTTCATCTTCAAATGTAAATGTTTCTGCAACGGGTAATGGCTCACTAATCCCCGTTGATTCTATGACTAAGTAGTCAAAGCGATCTTCTTTGGCAAGACGTTGAATTTCAATCAGTAAATCTTCACGTAATGTGCAGCAAATGCAACCATTGGACATTTCTACTAACTTTTCCTCAGTTCGACTTAAGCTAGCTTCTCCATTTTGAACAAGTTGTGTATCAATATTAACTTCTGACATATCATTAACAATGACAGCTACTTTTAAATTTTCTCTATTATTTAAAATTCGATTTAATAATGTTGTTTTTCCAGCTCCTAAAAAACCAGATAAAACAGTAACAGGTAATTTCTTTTGCATAGTTGACTCCTAATTCTTCTTTATTTTATCAAATATTTGAGTTAATGCAACCGTGTTGCATTAAAGATTGGTTATTCAGAGAATAAACAGATTTTTAAAGGAAATTAGTGGGGGAGTTAGTTTTGATTTGTAAGGGAGGAAATAGTAGCGCTAGCTACAGACCTGAACTTAAAATTGAAAGATAGAAGAAAAGGGATGAGATAATTTTGAGTTCGTTTTGATTTGTAAGAGAAGGGATAGTAGCGTTAGCTACAGACCTGAAATTAAAATTGAAACTAACTCAAAATTTCAAGTGGCGGAGAGTAAGGGATTCGAACCCCTGGTACCTTGCGGTACAACGGTTTTCAAGACCGCCGCATTCGACCACTCTGCCAACTCTCCGTAGACGATAATAACACGTTCTAAAACGTTGGATCAATATAGTTTAGTTAAATTTTAAAACTTCACTCATTTATAAATGGTTTATTGGTGATTTGTGGCATAATACTCATTATGGGAACATATTTGAAATTTGCCAAAAAGGCATTGTTGTTTGGCTCTGTAGGGATGCTAGCATTTGTCGTTTTGTTTTTACTTTGGTTTCGGTATGACCGACTACTTTTTGTTAATAAGACATTCTCCAGTGCTGATAGCGCGTTTCTTCAGATGGGGCAAAAAAGCTTGGTCAAATGGAATAAATTTAATAATGAAGCTGTGTTAGATGCGCAATCTAAAAATCAATTGTTATTTTTTTTTATTGGTAATAAAGGTTGTACTTATTGTGAATTTTCTTTAAGACAGATTAGTACATCCCCATTTGTAGCGTCATTGCTTAATCGTAATTACCGATCTTTTTTAATTGATAAACATCAATGGCCATTGTTGGTTCAACAGCTAAAAGAAGTATCAAGTTATCAGCTTGATGAGGTTGTTTGGCCACTTGTTTTAATTGCTACACCAGATGGTATTCCATTATTTATTGCGAAAGCAAAAAATAAAAGTAACGTGTTAAAACCATTGTCGTTAGTTTTAGCGGATTGGCGGAAACAGTCTCAGAAGACTCAACTTGATGCCAGTGGTTATGCACGACAATTTCAACAATATTTAATTAAGCGTAATTTGAATTTTCAAGCTAATGTTAATTCGTTTCTTGATATGGATTTATCCCCAATGTTTGATAAAACACTTGGCGGTTTTTCTAAGCCAATTCGATTTCCATACCTTCGTCAGTTAAATTACCTAATCACTTATTTTGGTGCTTATGAATCCCATGTTGAATTTACCTTGTCACGCTTGATTACATCTCCGATGTTTGATTTTGTTGATGGTGGTATATTTCAATTGAGTACTACAAATGATTGGCTAACGCCAGTGTTTGATAAATTATTGGTTGATCAAGTGTTTTTATTGGATTTATTTGCGTCTTTGTATGAACGGTCCAACCAATCGATTTATCGTGATTACATTGAATTTAATTTGTCATTTATTTTTGATAATTATCAATCAGCTCAAGGTGGGTTTTATACAAATTATAAGGTCCCATTTAAATCAAATTATTACACTGTTAATACTGATTTTTTAAATTTTCATAGCCCACATAACTTTGGTCAGGTTAACTATCAATTTAACGAGCGTATCCCAGTGCTTATGTCTTTGAATGATTTAAATGGGGTCAGTCGAAAACTTTTAAAAAATTATCGAAAAACAATCAAGTTGCAACCAGTTATTGTTAAAGAAATTATTGTTCAAGATAATATGCAATTGTTCAAAACATTGCTTCGACTTAAATCGTTAAAAGTAAATATTGATAATACCGTTTTTGCATCGCTAAAAACATACCTTTATAGCCTTGATGTAGATCAACTACAACTTGATGAGCTGCTATTGTTTTATGATATTGTAACTGATTTAAACGATTCAATGAAATTACTTCAATTAAAGGAAAAAATTCTATTGATGATTGATTCAACCCCCCCGTTTTATAATTCTTTGTCATATTTTAATCAGGATATTTATCGCCCTCAGCTGACTGACCATCTGCATCATCCTCATTTTATCCATTATTTGTTAAAGTATCGCTCTGAGTTTTTATCTGACATTCCCATACATACATTGTGTGCAAATTTAAAGCCTTATTTTGTTTTACCTTTTGATCAGTTAAGTTTGTTAAATTTCTATCAACATACCTGCCGTTGATTTGTTAGGATAGAATAATGAAGCTTAAAGTATCAGGATATTCTTTGCTTGAAGTATTTATGGTTACAACATTTTTGCTTGTTTTTTTAGTCGTTATTAATCCTGCATTGTATGTTGAACGGTTTTCACAAATGTTAGTAAAAATGAACGTTTTAAATGAGTCTAATTTGATGACCAATAAATTAATGATGCAATCTTTTTCTTCTTGTGAATCTGTGCTTACTCAATCCGACCGGTTTGATTTTTTATTAAGTGGGCGCCCGCTTTCACTTTTTTTTAATTCAGGTGGTTTATTTTTAAAAAATCAACAAACAAATGCATCTGTCTTATTGTATCGACATTTAAGCTTAAATGATTCGGAAGGATTTGTTTACTATGATCATCATAATGAGCTTTCAGTTGGATCAGAGGTTTATTTTATTGATTTTAATTATGGTTCTTCAATTTTAAACTATGCTACTAGAATAAGTTTTAATTGTTTGTCAAACCAGATTGAATTGGGTGCATACTAATGAGAGGTTACCTATTAATTTTAACGTCTGGTATTTTATTTTTTATAATAGCCGCCATTACGATTATCCATTTAGTTAGTTCCAGAACATTAATGTCTCAATATAATAATTATCGTTTAGCTCAAGAAACCTTGGATTTTAAAAGTATTCAAAACATTGTCTCCACACTGGTTGCTAAGGATTCTCAGTCAATAATTTTACCTGATGACTTAATTGGTACATATAATGTGGTTAGTGAATTTATTGATTCAGAAACTAGTAATTTTACAATTACAAACTTAGTCAACAATCGTCAGTCAACATTTAATATTCGGCTTGTTCAAAATCAAGCAAGACAATCCACCATTGATTCGTCAGCAGTAAGTGTTGCCTCGAATACATTGTCTGGCTTGGTTATTTCATCTTCAGTCGCCACATTACATATCACTCAAATTCGTGCATTATGGTTGCCACAGCTGTCTACAACAACAGTTTTGGGATATGAGTTTGGTGAAGGTGATGATACCGTTTACCATCAAGCTAATGTTGGGTTTGCAGTACCGTTTAATTTGCCGGTTGTAGAAACAAATCAAACCCATAACCTATCTGTTTATTTTTCTTCACTTTCAGATCATGGTGTTATAAGTTTATACTTTAAGTATTCCGATGGATCAATTAAAAACACAGTTATTGAATATTAGATCTGCGGCTTCTTTTAAAGAGTCGCATTCAGTGTTTATTTTTGTTGGTTTGGATAGTCTTTCGGCTTTAGTTATGGTTGGTGTGCAGGATGAAGTTCAGCTTATTGACTCTAAAAAGCTCTCCATTGGTGAGTCATTAATGGATACCTTGCCTTTGTTTTTAGATGACATTATTAAAAATAAGAAAATCGATAATCGGTTTAAATTTTTAATGATAATGGATGATAATTATTTAAAACTTAATCGATATAACTTTTCCGAAAACCAACTTAAAAATATTCCAGAATCTATTTTGATGGAATTTGATCAGTTACCCGAATATGAGTATAACTACGAATTTGCTCCAAGTGAATCAAACGCCTATGAAACTGTGCTTGTTTATATGTATAAAAAAGCTAATTTAAAGCGAATTGAATCTATTTTTCGTGATAAAAAGTTGCTGTTACGACGTATTGTATCTCGGTATCAAATTTTAACATCGCTTATTGCATCTGATCAGGTTTTGCTGGATTTATCCAATATAACAATTTTGGTGGATGTATCTGCACATCGTGTTCGTGTTTTTTTTGTTCAGGGTCGTACGATAAAGTCGTATCGTCGAATTGTTTTAAAGCTCAATGATAAAAAAAAGAAAGCAGATATAGATAAAGCAACAGTGGATCAGGTGAAAGAGTTTTTGAATTCTGTTATTTCAAGTTATTTGCAAAAAAATACAAATCAAATCATAAAAACGATATATATTTTGTCTGACGTTATTGATTTTAAGTTATTTAAATCGATGAAGCTTAATCAAAATATTGATATTGAACCATTTGAATTTACTGAACCCTATAAAATAGAAGGTAAAGTGTCATCAGACCAATATTTGAGGTACTTTTTTGGCTATTATGAGTTATTAAGAAGTGGGAGTTCATTTAATTTAATTCCATTTTTAAAACGATTTGAGAAGATAGGGTTAATTTTTTTATTGAGTGTTGGTATTTTTGCTTTGGTAATCAACGGGGTTTCAAGTGCTGTAAATGTGGTTTCTTTATCGAAGGAATATCAGCAATTTGCAGTTTCTTTGCGTGGGAAAAATCAACAAAGTAGGGATGTATTGCGTGATTTAACTAAAGAGCGAAATCGTTTGAAGGAACAGGATAAAATCATCGGGTACGTTGATTTAATTGAGACATCCATCACTCAAATGAAAATTGATGAAGCCTTGTTTTCTTTGATTTCGTTAGCTACGTCAGATATTCGCTTTAAGAAGATGGATATTGATGCTGCATCAATTCGCTTTAGTGGTTCTGCAAGTGCAGAGCGGGGGAATTATTCATTTTATTCATTTTTACAACAGTTGGATTCACTTCCTTTTGTTTCACGTTCAACCTATACGTTAAATCAAGGAGCTGTTTCTGAGACATCCAATTTCTCAGTTACTTTATACTTACAACAATGATGAATTTAGATATGATTTTAAAAAATACATGGTTTCGGTTAATTGCCGCTTTGTTTGGGATGGTGGGTTCTGTTATTTTAATTGATACAATTATTGATCAAAATTTTATAGAGCCCAAAGAACGTCAATTACAAAATGCAAGACGCGGAATATCTCAATCCGAACAATCGATTAAAACAATTTCTAGAGACATTGATCGGTTGACGACAAAAATAAATAAAAAAATTGGTAATAGTCAATTAAAGTATCAACACTATTACACAATGTCCAATAACCCTGTGTTGTATATTAATCAGTTTGTATTAACACAATCAAAGCCTGAAACATTATTGATCAGCAATTCTTCTGTCATAACAAATGCCTCGCTTTCAGTAAAACTAAAGCGATTATTTCGCCCCAATGTTAATAATAAAAACATAAAACACATGCGTAATTTTTCTAATTTTTATCAGATAAGCTCGTTACGATTGAGTGCTAGTGGAACATTTTTTGATGTTGGCCAATTTTTGACAAATATTTATAACTTACCATTGTCGTTTTATGTGTCTGATTTTTCAATACTTAATAACAATAACTTTGTTGATTTGAAGATGACGATTATATTTATTACGTTTAGAGATAAGAGTTAGAGATATATTTTCCAAACGGGCAAGAAGAATGCATAAATATAAAATGCAGATACAGCCAAAGTGAAAATTAAAAACACAGGTGAAATTAATTTTAATATTCGGTCCATATGATTCTCTAATCGTGCTTTGAATAAGTCAGCAACCGCTTCAACTTTTGAGTCTAAAGTGCCTGTTCGTTCTCCATCCTTAATTAATTGTGCCATAAATTCTGGAAATAATTTTGATTCATCAAAGCATTGCCCTAGGCTATAGCCTGTCTTTATTTTTTTGTACATATCTTCCATTTCTCGTTGAAAAAATGGGCTGTTAAATAATTCTCTGCAGAGCATAAATGTATGCAAAATAGAGTATTTTTGATTAATTAAAAGTGTTAAGGTTCTTGCTAAATAGGTGCTTAGAAAATAAGTGTAGATTTTTCCATATATTGGCAACTTAACAATAATACGTTCAAAGTAGTATCCTGTTTTTTTATTGCTTGTGATCACTGCTAAGAGAACTAAGATTGCATTTAATACGAATAGCGTTTCATCACCATTGTGACGCATCCATTTATTTAGTGCATCGAGCTTCTGTGTGATTGGTGGTATTTCTGCATCTAATCGCTCTAAGTTACTAATAAAATAGGGCACCAATATTCGTAATGAAAATAGGAATGAACCAATACTTAATAATAAGCTTAAGAATGGGAAAAATGTAGCTTGGATTGCAGTGGTCCTTGTTTTATTTACCCAATCGAGTGAGCCAGCGTTTGATTTTAACGATTGTGCTAGTTCACCAACATTTTCGCCACTTTTAATGGCAATAACATAATATCTTGGAAACGATGTTGGGAATTGTTCTAATGCCACAGACAACGACTTTCCTACTTCAATGTCTTGGATGATTTTCAGTAAAACCTTTTGATATCGTGATGAGCTACTAAATCCTTTTAATGCATGTAGGGACTCAAGTAAAGGAATTCCTGATTCAATAAATTCGTATAGTTCTTTTGTCATCCAATACACTTCGTTTCTAGTTAGTTTTGGCGTAAATAGTGTGGCGTATATCTTGGTTGTTTTGAATTGTTGGGCAAAACGTTCAATAGCGAGTTCTCTCCTAATGCTGATTAGTTTATAGCGCTTACTCGTAATATATTGCTTAGCAACCAACATTGACTTCGCTTTTATTGTATCTGAGCGTTTTTTACCTGATCTATCGATATATCGAAATTTATACCATAATGAAGACATAGCTCTCCCTTGTTTTATCGATTACATATACCCATACCTTAGCCTATTCTTCCGCTGCGTTATTACTATTTTGTCTATAGTCTCCTGGTAAAATAACCGTCAACACAGGGCTTGGTTCAGCCCCTTCGATAGAATCTAAAATTCCATCGTATTTTATTCCTTCAGCTGTTTTAAGCGTAACATGTTCTTCTCGTAGTCCAGCGTCTTCATCGACGAAACTAACTAAATAATAAAATGGCATGCCCTCATCATACGGAGCATTATCAAATGGGTTTTCGTCACCCGCTAAATTTACAAAATATCGAATCTCATTTACCTTTTTAATGACATTTCCATTTTGGTCATATTCATCAATTACCATATTGAATGCAACTTTAATTTTTGAGTTGTTAATATCATAGTTTCGTCGACCACCTAGGAGACGTTCTGCGGTAGCATCTCGTTGGTTTGCGACTAGCCATTTTCGTTGGAATAGATTTGTTAGTGTGAATTCATGGCCACTGTCATATTTAATTAGTTTTTCAAATTCTTCTTTTGTAAACCTTAGGTTTCCATCTTGATCTCTAAAGTTTGCATCGGTGATACCTTTGTCTTTCATCATATTAACAAATTGACCCTGAACAGACCGAGCCATTTGATAAGCATTGTAAAAATGGACAACCCTCTCTTTTTCTGGTGTGGTTACAACCGAAAGTTTCATAAAGTAATACCCGCTCATGGATGCAGCAACAGCAATCGCCAAAGTAAATATAGAAGCGTTACCTTTACGCTCCTTAATCCAAGATCTAATAAATGAATTAAATTTACTTAGCCACCGACTCATAGGCGATCCTCCGGTAGCAGTACGACATTCTCAGGTCCCATTTTTGTTAATATTGTTTCGTATACTTTTCCGCCGTGATCAACAATGGTTCGATCATTGTCAATTAAATCATAGTCGCCGTAATCACCGGTATCCAAATCATCTGTAAAACTAACAATGTAAAAGAATGGTTCTCCTTGATCATATGGTGCATTGTTGCTGTAAACAGAGCCAGCTAAATTGACAAGATAATGAATGTCTTCAATCTTATCTTCTGAATTTAACTGGAAAACAACTTTAATTTTTGTTGCTTTTTTATCGTAACTTTTATTTTGTTTAAGTAGGCGATCAGCGGTTGGATCGTTATACGATACAATTCTTTCTTGTTGTTCAAGTTCTTCGAGTGATAGGATTTCATTTTGGCTAATGTTGATCAGTCGTGTCAGTTCTTCTGGGGTATACTGTGCTTCATTATTATGATTCAATAATCTGTTTTTAGGGTAGGGTGCCATTTGTAGATACGCGGTAATATATTGATCGATGGATGTTGCGATTACAGTTGCATTATATAAGTGTGCAATTCGTTCTTTACTTTTTATACTCACTACTCTGAGTGCAGAAAAAAAGTAAAGTCCCATACTGGCCAATACAATACTTGCGGAGGCAAAAAGAAGGGCGTTTCCTTTTTCTTCTTTTATAAACCATTTAATAATATGTATTAATTTTTTCATTTTCCCCCCTTTCTATTTAGTATTCAACCCTCCCAAGCAAGTTGCTTGGGAGGTTCAATACTTGATATGTTATTGATCTTGTATTGTATTACTATTGTGTTGTCGTCGCTGCTCCTTGATATCCAGGCGCATCTGATGGAATTACAACAGATGTTTCCGGCGAAATAATCGCAGTTAAAATATCATCACCTGTTATTGTTACCAAGCCAGCATCTAAGCCTGCTTCAGTATTGTCCATCAAGACATAATAAAATGGCGCTGACGCTGCATAAGGGTGATTGGTTGCAGTATCATTACTACCAATGTCAGCTGTTCCAGCTAAATTAACCAATACCTTTAATCCTGCAACTACATCACTACTCGTACCACTACCATCAACGGTAATTGCACTACCATCGGCTTTAGTGTAGTTGATTTTTACCCCAGAATTTATAAAATCATACGGTGCTCCATTTTCTTCACCGTGATTCATTTCTGGTGTTGGATCATTATCAGGTACAAAAACTGCACTTACATTAACAAGTGTTCCTAGATCTAGGAATGTTCCTTCCGCAAAAGCTGTACCAACGTCTAGAATGAGCTGATCATAAGTTAATGAGCCATCCAGGTTGTTCTTATCAAATGCTGCACCGGCTACTTTACCAGTAATACCTTCAGCCATTTTATAAGCATTATATAAATGAGTGATTCTCTGCTTCTGGGCATCGTTAATTGTCGATACCGAAACAAATAAGTAGCCACCCATTGACGTAATAATTGCAGCTACCATGGTGAATAGTAGTGCGTTTCCTTTTTTACTATTTAGAAATGTGTTTAGTCTTTTAAATAGACCCATAATTTCCCCCTTTTATTTTTAAGTTTATTGCATTTTTATCATTCCCCCTTCTTTTAATTATTACTTATACTAAAGTTGTACCCAGTTAGCTAAGAAGTAAAACATTGAAATATTTTGATGTTTTTTAATTAATATTTAGATAAATATCGTCAATTGTGAGGCTAAATACGACAATGTTAGGATCTGTGTATTGGTGGTCACTTCCGTCTTCAATTAAATTGCAGTAAAAATTAAGTTTTCCATTTGTATTTTCAATGATTATTGCAGAGGTTTCGTTATATTCTTGTGTATTTAAACTTGGGTTTTTTAAATTAATTGAAAACTCATAAAGCTCATCTAGTTCATTTATTTGAATGGTAGTTACATTATTTGTTTCCGGTGGAGTGACCCAGCCTTCGTCAATACCGATTTGAATTATTGTTGCAAATCGAATGCCATTTAGAATATGCAATTGTTTTTCGGCGCGTGCTTTAAATCCACTAAAGCCCATTTGTATGCCTACACCTGCAAAGCTTAAGGCGGTTAAGCCAGAAATTAAACCTATGCCTATGTTTCCTATTAATTTTCCTTTTAAATGTTTAAACATACAAAACCCTTATTTTTTTCCTCTATTAATATGCCCAGTTTTATGCTGCTTTAAACATGTCATATTTTTGAAAATGTTAGTTGTACTGCAGGATGCGTATATGCATATATTGTGATATTAGTTCCACTAGCATTATAATGCCAATCAAGTAAATTTGATTTGTCTTCAGTAAACGGATTATTGGGAAGCTCAGTTAAGATACTATTTTGAACTAAGTAATTTAATTGGTTATTGGGTGGGTAAGTCAGAAATCTCGTTTGATAAAGTTGAAGTGCTTTTTTGATTAAATGTAACTTTTGAAGCAGTTGTTTTTTTTGGGGTGAATCACTCATGTACAATGAAATTTTTTTTTCATTTGTTATGTTTAGTGATACCTTTGTCGCTGAAATGTTAGTGCTAGTTTCAGCCCAAATACCATTGTCAAAGTCATAATAACTTACAGCTGTTATTTGATTTTCGCCAAGAGATGGCTCTAAATCGTTAATGTTGACCGTTGGCATGTTCCAATTCCAGTTGCCTTGATGACTTCGTTTAATTAAAAATTGGTATGCATTACTTAATGTTTTTTGGAATTCAAAACTATAATTCACACGATCTGTGGCTTGTTGTATTAAGTAGAGGCTTGTACTCATAACACCAACAGCAAAGGCAAGTGAAAGAGAAAGTTCTAAAAAACTGGCACCGTTTAGTTTCATTGTACTTGTTTAACATTATAGCTTACAAATCCATTTAGTGGTAATATCTCGATTTTTGTTTGTTGTTCATTTTTAGTTAGTTGGATTTTTTTAATGGTTTGAAGTGGCGTTGTTAAGCACCCCTGCAGTGACATTGTTATGCTGCAAAAGAATGCGTTTCCATTTGGACCATAAATAAGTTGATGGCTTGAATTAAATTCACTATTTGATTCAATGGTAATGCTTGGATCAATATATAATTCATCAAATGGGATCCATGATTCATTATATTTTTCGACAGTTAGTTGTTTTTGGCTATTTTCTATGGTGATCTTATAGTAGGTGTGTGTAATGAATGCATTTGACTGGATATCTTGAATAGACTGAGCGACTGATTGTGCTTCATAACGTAATAGTGGTCCTCGTAAAAATCGAGTAAATGTTGGAGCCGTTACAATAACAACTGATGTTACTATTGCGATTACAATAAGAATTTCAAGAATTGATATTGCTCTTACTTTTTTCACTGAATTTTTAATACTCGAAATACTTCTTCGATACTTGTTATTCCATTACTTATCTTTTCTTTAGCATCGTATTGAAAGTCTTTAAATCCATTTTTTTCTGCAATTTGGCGAAGTTCATATTCCGGAACTCCAGCCTCAATTGCTTGACGAACTTTATCATTTATTACAAAGAGTTCACTAATTACAGTTCGTCCGCTATAGCCTGTGTTTAAGCAAAGTTCACACCCTTTCCCAATGTAAAATTTCTTTGTTTTTGTCAACTTTAGTCGTTTTATCATTTGTTGGCTTGGCTTATGTGTTGTTTTACAATTGGGACAAATTTTTCGAGCAAGTCGTTGCCCTAACACTGCGGTTAGTGTCGCACTGATCCAAAACTTAGGCAATCCAAGGCTTACTAAACGTTGAACAGTTCCAATGGCTGAGTTTGAGTGAATGGTTGATAATAGTAATGTTCCAACCAATGCATTTTGCACCGCTATTTGTGCGGTTTCCTGGTCACGAATCTCACCAACTAGTATAACATCTGGATCTAACCGTAAAAATGATCGGCATGCTTTCGCAAAGGTGACACCAATTTTATTGTTTACTTCAACCTGGTTTAGCCATGACATTCGATACTCTACCGGGTCTTCAATCGTTACAATATTATTTGCTAACCCCTTGATTTGATTTAAGATTGAGAATAGGGTGGTGGTTTTACCAGAACCCGTTGGTCCAGTTACAAGTAACATTCCTTGTGGGTATTGAATAATATCTTCTAATGAATTTAGTTGTTCATTGTTAAACCCAAGATTACTTAGTTTTAAGTCCATCTTATTGCTATCAAGGATCCTTAAGGTTAATTTTTCTCCATAAATGGTTGCAACTGAGCCAACACGAATATCAATCATTGGTGGGTTTTCTATATCATTGTTTTGTTCAACAATTGTGACTGATATTTGACCGTCTTGAGGGACTCTTGTTTCGGCAATATCCATACCTGAATACACTTTTATTGTCGAAATTAATGGTGACATGAATGTTAATGGAAGTTGTTGAAATATATGAAGTACACCATCAATTCTCATTCTGATAAAAAGTGATTCTGGTCCTGGATCGATGTGGATGTCTGAAGCCAGGTGAGATATTCCATGAAATAAAATAAGGTCAACCAAATCCGGTATCTTTGGAATGCTCGGCAAGTTTGATAAAACATTTGGGTCAATTTCTCGACGTTCAGCGACGGTATGAACGGATACATAATCTGCGTAATCTGGCTCCGCTAACGATCCAAAAATGGTATTAACTTTTAAGCGTGATAATATGGCTGCTTTGATATCATTATCACTGCTTTCAACCAATGTGACATTGATGCCACACTCATTTTCGAGCATGCTTTCGAGTTCAAAATCTTCTGGTGCACTTGTAGCGACATACAATGTGTTTTTATCTTTTTTAATTGGAATGATATTGTTTTTTTCTATTGTTTCAAGTTTGATTTCTGATAGAACATTTGGGTCAATAGCAAAGTTTTTTAAATCTACGTAATCATTTTTTTTCATTTTGATTCATCCTTCTCAGCATTTTTGCTGTCTTCAATAATATGTGGCGTAATTAATACTGATAACTCTGTCTTTTTTTCTGCGACTTCTTCTTGAGATAAGAATAGGCTTAAAATTGGAACATCTGAGAAAAATGGGATTTTTGATTTGACCTTGGTTTTTTTCTTTTGAATTAATCCACCAATAACAATGGTTTCGCCGTCTTTAATGATGACTTGAGTTTGTGTCGATGTCTCTGAACTGATTGGCTTGTTATTGTTTATTTGTCCTTCAGATATGCTGGGACTTAAATCCATTAATATTTCCCCGGTATTTGAGATGTGGGGTGTGATTTTTAAGCTAATTCCAGTTGATAAGAAGTTCATATTTTCGATCGTGCTAGTTTCTGTGACAGTTGTGGTCGTATAGCCGGTTTGATTCCCTGTATTTATGGTAGCTTCTTTGTGGTTTGTTACGAGTATTTGTGGGTTTGCAAGAATGTTAACATTTGAATTGTTTTCAAAAACACTAAGCGAAAACTGATATCCCAATGACTGAAAGCTAAATGGGCTTGAACTGTTACCTGTGCTTCGTTGAATGCTAGATGGTTTTGTTCCAATAATGGTTGAAATATCAAAGTTTGTTTCTATAATTGTTGCCTCTATTAAGACTTGTTTTGGTTTAATATCGAGCTGTTGCATAAGTGTTTCAATATGGTCTAAATCTGCGGCTGGGCCTTGAGCAATAATCGAGTTATCAATGGGATTGGTTTGAAACGTCATGTTATCACTAATGTTTGAAACAAGTGAGATAAATTCACTTCCTTTTAAATAGTTTAATTTAAATACTCGAACTGGCGCTTGTTCAACAATTCGAATAATTTGATCCTTCATAATCCAATGGCACCCCCAATAGTTGATGAGTGTGTCAAATACATCTGCTGGATGCATATCATTTAATTCCACCGTAATTGTTTTTTCAACGTCAACATTGTTAATAATGTTCACTTGATGCTCTTTTGCAAAAATATTGATGAAATCATTTAATTTGATTTCAGAAAATGCGTATGATCCACGTGTATTTTTTCCTATATAGCGTCGCAAAGAATCGATTGCATCTATTTTTGATAATTCTTTTGAATATGATGCTTGTTTTTTTTCTTTAATAATTCGCTCCATGGTTTTTGGCTGATTAAGAACTTTTTCACGAGGAGTTTCAGATTTTTTTTCGTCATTATTTCTTTCATCATAAAAAATGGTTCTATTCACTTGAACCGTTTCTGCACCATTTGATGCTTCAATTAAAAAATAATTATTTCCATTTTTTGAGTTTAATTTCATTTCATATTCAAATTGACCATTAATGTTTAGTGGAATGGTTAACCCATTGATGGTTAAGCTGCTTCCTTCTTTAACAACCCCTTTAAACATTACGGTTGGTTTATAAACGGTCATTGAATCATCTTTTGGACGTTCTAATGTAATTTCTGGTCCTCCCAGACAAGGCGTTGTGACTAAAAACAATAGATATATGATTAATTTATATTTGGAAATCATAAAATAATATCCCTATCTTAAACGTCTTTTGCTTGTTTTTTCGTTGAACAGTGATTGATTGAGGTGTGATTTTTGTAATTTTAATTTCATTTAACTTGTCACCAGCTTTTACAATATGGCCAGAAATAAGTGCTTTATACTCATTTTCTATTTTCCATATTGCAGATACTTTATACTCAAAAAGGACCAAGCCTTGAGGTTCTGGTTTCTTTTCAACTTCTTTGGGTTTTTCTAGTTCAGGTTGTTGTTGAAAAAACGGGTTATTTCCCCATCGTGTAGAATTACTGCTTTTTTGTACCGGTGGTGTACTTAAATTAAGTAATTCAAAAACAGGTTTGTTTTCTTCTTTTTTTTCGGGTAGTTTAGGTTTTTTTAGCTCCATTTTTGTTTGAGCGATTGCGCCTTCAAATAAAAAGGTTAGACTTAAAAACCAAAAAAATATAAACGGTTTATTTAGTAGTTTCATTTGGATCCAATAGTATTATCGGTAGTATGTAATTTAACCTTGATTAAAAATTCAATTGAAAAAATAGTAATCTTAATTCAAATCTTATCGACAATATAGATATGGGGACAATCCAAATCGGACTTATATGCTATTTTATTTTTATTCATGTGTATTTTATAAATACATTAATAACAGAATTACCTTTGGATGATCGATATGTTCGATTAAAAAAACACTTTACGTTGAAGCGCTTTTTATCAATATTTTATTATCCATTTCAAGTTTGGTTTAAACAATCATTCCGCGACCGTCCGTTTATTCAAAAATGCCGTCATTTCACTGTTTTATGTTTAACAGTTGTAATGTATATTTTGTTTTTTAAGAAAATTACAACCTTAAATGTTTTTTTACACTTTGTTGTTTTTTCGGTGCTTATTATTATTCTTTTTACAGATATGGAACACCAAATCATACCAAACGAATTATCATTTGGATTGTTCTTTCTGGGTATTCTCTATTCATTTTTTAACAATACATTTTTAAATGGTGTAAAAGGTTTTGTTTTGGTGCTCCTTGTTTTTTTGGTTATTGGAATCGTGGCTCAATTATTTGGTCAAGCACAGCCGTTTGGTGCTGGAGATATTAAATTGTCATTTGCAATTGGAATGTTTTGGGGGTGGAAGGTAACCAGTATTATGTTGTATTTTAGTTTTGTTATTGGTGGGGTTGTTGGTGTTTATTTAATGTTAATCAAACGTCGAAATAAAAATTCATACATTGCATTTGCCCCAGCGATCATTCTGGGATTAATATTTGCATTAATTTATACGGATGATATTTTTAAATATTATTTTCCAAATATGAGTGATGCTTATAAAGTTCAAATCCAGCAAGTGCCAAATTTAAAGAAACTTAAGAAACCGTTGCCCAAGCCTTAGCATCTTTATTAAAAGCTGCAATACCATTTTGAGTTAACGGGTGATCAAATAATTTCATTAACGTGCTTGCTGGTACCGTCGATACATCAGCGCCAATTTGCGCTGCATCTAAAACATGCATCGGGTGACGAATGCTTGCCGCAAGAATTTTTGTTGTGTATCCATAGTTGTCATAAATGGTTCGGATTTGATCAATAATAGTTAAGCCATCGTGACCAATATCATCCAAGCGGCCCAAAAACGGGCTAACATAAGTTGCACCAGCTTTTGCTGCGATTAGTGCCTGTAATGGAGAAAATATAAGTGTAACGTTTGTTTTGATGTTTTGTTGGCTTAACTCCTTAACGGCTTTCATTCCTTCAGGTGTCATTACGACTTTAATAACAATGTTATTTCCCCAAGTCACATATTCTTTTGCCTCAGCTAACATTTCTTCAGCGGTTTCACCCAAGGTTTCAACTGAAATTGGCCCATCAATTAAACTAGAGATTTCTTGGATGGTTTGTTTATGATCACGGCCGGCTTTTTTTATAAGTGTAGGATTGGTGGTTACACCATCAACCAAGCCCATTTCGCTTGCTTTTTTAATGTCCTCAATATCTGCGCTATCAATAAAAAATTCCATTGTTATCTCCTGTGTCTTAAACGTATGTTACTAGTTTAACAGTTGTTTGGTATTATTTTAATCGTTTTTTAAAAAGTTCAACGAAATTGAATTAATGCAAAACCGCTGACCCGTTGGGGGAGGGCCATCTGGGAAAACATGGCCCAAATGCGCTTTACAATTATTACAGTGCACTTCGGTTCGTGTCATCCCGTGGCTAATGTCTGTTTTGCTGCCAATATTATTAGTAATCGCATCGTAAAAACTTGGCCAACCAGTGCCTGAGTCAAATTTTGTGTTTGATTTGAATAGGGGGGTGTTGCACATCGTACAGGTATAAGTGCCAACCTCTTTATGATCAACATACTTTCCTGTAAATGGCGGTTCGGTGCCTTGGTTAAAACAAACATGATGTTTTAAATCGTCATTCATACATTTATAGTACCAAAAATATATGAAAGTACTTGCTTTTATGAGAGTTTGTTAATTAATATTCGTTAAAATCCTAGCAATTTGGAGTTTAAATGTTTAAAACTATTTCTACATATAGCCCGTTATTCAACCGTTATTTAGAAGACGGGGATAAGATTGGTTTAGATACCCTTAATGATATCTTTTTACTTATATTGCCTCTAATGTTCAGCAATATAGATAAAGAAAACCAAGAGGATTTGGCCTTGTTTAATAACTTAATACTGTTTTTGAAAGGCAATAAACCTGGTTTTACAGCAGCATTTAATCGTCAAAAAGAAAATTTGAAAACTACTGAGCGATATCCATCTTTTGAAAGCACAGTCGCTATGCATGCATGGTATAAGGATCTAATTAATTGCAAAATTTCTGATATGGTCGACCGGTAAAAATTCTATTAAACTTAAGCGATGCATAATAAGCCTGTCCATATTTATTCTGTCCCATGGGATTGCACCACTACGTTTAGTCCTGGAACAGCCAATGCGCCAGAGCAAATAGCCATGGTTGCTCATCAAATGGATGTTAGCCACCCATTTAAAGCGGTTTCCCCTCAGCTTGAGTTTTTACCAATTTTGCCTGATATTACACGGCTTCAACGTCAGTTCGAAGATCCATCCAGGCAAATCATTGATTTGTTAAATCATGATCGCCCTTTACGACCAAATGACAAAAAAAATCTTTTCAATATTAATGCTGCTTGTGAAGACTTGCATAACATCGTCTATAATGAGTCTGCCAGGTTAATTCGTAATAACTCACCATTTATTTTATGTGGTGGTGAGCATGGGGTAGGGGTTGGCTATTTACGTGCTTTGAATGAACTGGACCAACCATTTTCAATATTGCAAATTGATGCTCATATGGATTGTCGCCAGGCGTATTTTGGGTATGTATATTCTCATGCATCCGTAATGACTCATTATTCGTCTTTATCTAATGTGTCTAGAATTGTGCAAGTTGGTATTCGTGATTATGATCTCGTTGAAATTGAATTTCAAAACCATCAAAAGACGTCATTTATACCATTTTTTGATTCGGATATGCATCGGCGAATGTTTCGAGGTGAATCATGGCATGATATTGTCATTGATATTGTTCAATCTTTAAATGGACCTGTGTTTGTTAGCTTTGATGTTGATGGCTTAATGCCTCATTTATGTCCGAATACTGGTACGCCAGTTGCTGGTGGATTAAGTTACAATCAAGTTTCTTATCTTTTTGAGGTACTTTATCAGTCACACCCTATTATTGGAGCTGAATTGGTTGAAGTATCAGGTAAATCAACCGCTCAATATGATGCGTCTATAGGTGCACAGTTGCTGCAACTTATGGCTGGGTTGCTGGTTTAACCATGTAAAAATATTCTTGGTTTCCTTTGGTTCCTTTTACTTTTGATGGAGCTTGATTAATGATATCAAATCCATGCTCATCAAATTGTTGTTCTACATTATGAAGAACTTGTTTTAAATGATCGGGATTTGAAATAATTCCGCCAAATCCAACCATGGTTTTATCGGCTTCAAATTGTGGTTTTACCAAAATAATATAGAGGCTATTCTTGGGTAATAATTTTTGTAAGTTTGGTAATATTTTAAAAACACTAATAAATGATACATCCATAACAACCAAATCAAAATCTTTAATTTTAAGGTGATGTTTTTCTAATTTGTCATTGATTTCTTTCTCAGTTACTTCACGTGCGTTTGTACGTTCTAATAACGATAAGTTTTGTTGTCGACGAAGTTTATAATCAAGAATACCATAGCCAACATCAATTCCCATGACATGCATGACGTTATTTTTTAATAATACATCAGTAAAACCACCTGTAGATATTCCAATATCAAGTGCACATTTGTTTTCAATTATTATATCAACATCTTTAAGAAATTCATTCAGTTTATCGCCGCCGCGTGAAACGAATTCTGACTTTTTTTCTTTGATTCTTATCGCGCTATTGTAATCACATAATGTGCCAGGCTGAACAATTACTTTATCATCGATCAACACTTTTCCAGCCATTACATAACGCTCTGCATCATCAATGGATGGAATAAATCCACGGGTTACCAATAGCTCTGCTAGTTTAAGTTTTTTCATTATGATAACCGCTCCTTAAAGTTAAAATAGTCTGAATTCGATATGATTTGTATCTCTTGTGATTCGTTTATCATACCAATAGCCGGTTGTTTTACACCATTAAAATTTGATGTTTTTACGATTGTGTAATGCCCCATATCCATAAATATAAGTTTATCGCCAACGGAAAGTTTATTTTTAAAGCTATAAGGGCCAATCACATCTCCCGCTAAACATGTGTTTCCTCCGATGAAATAGTTGTATTTGTCTTCATTTTTGTTGCCAGCTAAGTGAATTTCAGGTCGATAGGGGTATTCAAGTACATCAGGCATATGTGCTGTGATTGAAATGTCACAAATCGCTGTTGATTCATTATTACTTATAATGTCCAAAACAGTCCCGACATAGTATCCGCAGTGTCGGCCAATTGCTTCCCCAGGTTCCAATATAACGGTTATGTTATATTTTTTTTGCCAGCTGTTAATTCTATCAATCAATCTGTTTGTATCATAATTTTTATCGGTTAATAGGTGACCACCGCCCCAATTCACCCAGGAAAGTTGGTTGAGTATATGCTCAAATCTTTTTTCAACTTTAGTGAGTACCTTATCAAGAGCATCTACCCCTTCTTCGCAAAGCGCATGAAAATGCAACCCTTCAATGTCGTGAACCCATTCATCATTGAATGTGTTGAGCGGGATCCCTAGTCGAGAATTTTTGCTGCAAGGATTATAAATATCTGAAGGTGCTTTTCCTGTGCCTGGATTAATACGTAGTCCAAGGCTTGGTTTGATATTGTTGCATTTATTTCGAAATAATGTGAATTGTTGATAAGAATTAAATGTTATATGGTCTGCCATTTGGTTGTAGATGTCACACTCTTCTTCACTCATGGCGACGGAATGTATGTGGAGGCCTTTTTTAAACGACTCTCGTCCCAAACGAGCCTCATAAATTGAGCTGGCTGTTACACCATCCAAACCATTGGCAATCATTGGGAATGTTGCATGTGTAGCAAACCCTTTTAATGCTAAAATAATTTTGCAGTTGGTTTTGTTTCTAATTGTTTCAATACAACTAATATTTGCGTTTAATTTTTGTTTATCTATTAAATAGCAAGGTGTAGGGATGCGATCTAAATTATTTGTCCAGTAAAGGTTCATAATCAATGATTTTCCAAGGTAATCCTTGTTGATTCAGCTCATCCATAAAAGGAGTTGCATCAAATTCTTCCATATTAAATACTCCTTTTCCTTGCCATTGATTGGATAGTATCATTTTTGCTCCAATCATAGCCGGTACACCTGTTGTGTAGGATACGGCTTGTGCTTGCACTTCGTTATGGCAATCTTGGTGATGACAAACATTATAAATTAGTTTTGTTATTTCTTTATTATTTTTTATGCCTGTAATGATGCATCCAATGCATGTTTTTCCACTATAGTTTGTACTTAGTTCGGCGGGATTGGGCAGGAGTTCCTTTAAAAACTCCAATGGAACAATGGACTGGCCTTTAAACTGAATTGGTTTTATTGCTGTCATTCCAACATTTTGTAATACGTCTAAATAAGTTAAATATTGGTCAGAAAATGTCATCCAAAACCGAATTTTTTTTATGGTTGGAAAATGTTTGATCAACGATTCAAGCTCCTCATGATACAACAGGTACGCTTTTTTATTTCCAACATCTGGGAAGTTGATGGTTTTAGAGATTGACATTGGGGGGACCTCAATCCATTCACCATTTTCTGCATATTTTCCATTTTGTGTGATTTCTCTAATATTAATTTCAGGGTTAAAATTAGTAGCAAATGGGTGCCCATGATCCCCGGCATTGCAATCGATAATATCGATGTTTGTAATTTCGTCAAAAAGTTGATCTGCTGCATATTTAATAAATACATTGGTTACACCTGGATCAAATCCTGAACCAAGCAATGCCATAATGTTTTTTTCTTTAAACCGATCATGGTAATCCCATTGCCATTTGTAACAAAATTTTGCTTCATCCTTAGGCTCGTAGTTGGCAGTATCCATATAGTTTGTATTTGTTGCTAAGCAAGCATCCATAATTGGAAGATCTTGATAGGGGAGTGCCATGTTAATAACTAACTCAGGCTTAATTTTTTTAATTAATGAAATCGTATCATTAACATTATCTGCGTCCAGCTCATGAATATTAATTTCATGATTGCATTCTTGCTGAAGCTCTTCGCAGCGTTTATATGTTCTGGAGGCGACATGGACATCCGTAAATGTAGTTGGATTCATTAAACATTTTTTCGTGACAACACGTCCAGCTGCACCTGCCCCAATTATTAAAATACGACTCATAATTAACCTCAAAATTTATTTTTTTAAATTATCCGAAATTATTGACGATTTGAAAAGCGTTTTTTTCTTGCATGGATGCATTGCATTTTGTAAACTTTCTATTAATGTCGACAAATCCTTTGGTGACATCCATAGAGTCACCACAATTTTACTATGAAGTCCATTCACACGATCGTTTTAAGGGGTTGTGTCGTTTATTGGATATTCATTATGGAAAATCTATTATTGTCTTTTGTCGCACAAAAAAAGATGTAGATCATACTGCTGAAAAGCTACTCTTATTAAACTATCGTGTTGCAAGTTATCATGGCGATCTATCTCCTTCTGCTCGTGAAAAGGCGTTGATTTCTTTTACTGATGGAGCATCCAATATATTACTATTAACCGACATCCCAGCTCAAATTGATGGTTTTCCTAACATTGATGTGATTGTTTTCTCAGTTATTCCGCAAGATCCAGACTCTTATATTCAACGAATTATTCGTCTTGAATCGTCATTTAAAGTCGCTGAGGTATTAACGTTAATTTCATCAAATGAGTTTAAAAAAATTGCTTTTATTAAGCGGGTAACTAAATCAACTATCGAACATAAACAATTCTTAGAACCAGACGATATGATTAAATTAAAAACAGAGCACCTGATAAATTCATTAAATGAATTTGATTATACTAATGAACATCAATCCGTTTTAAATGTTACAGATGAATTGGTTGAAAAGTTTGACCCAAAAGCTTTGATTACTTATTTTTTAACTCATGGTATTAACCAATCCTTTGATCCTCAATTTTATAAAGACGAGTTTAAACAAAAATCAAAAAAGTCAAAGTCAGACAAAGCAAATATTTCAGATGGTAATGAAGATGGTGACGGTGAACGCCTTTTTATCGCGATAGGTAAGGCTGATGGAATCACTGATACATTATTAATTGATTTCTTACATTCAGAAACAAACATACAAAAAGATCATTTTTCGGAAATTAAGATCTTTGAAACATTTTCGTTTTTTAAGGTCGCTAATAATGAGGCTGAAATTGTATTAGAAATTTTTCGCCGTAAAAAACGCGGGAAGCGCTCGATTGTTGAACGTGCAAAAGGCAAAGATGCGCCAAAACGAAAAAATTAGTTTTTCAATTATTTTCGGTTAACTTTCAGAATAATATTCTTTACCAAAATGAATGGGCTTACGGTCTGTTTTTTTACGCCATGCGTTTGTGTCTCGTAAGGAGTAGATGCATCCACAATATTCTTGTTTATAAAAGGATTCTTCTTTGGAAATTTTGTACATCCGTTCAGAGCCCCCACGTTTACGCCAGTTGTAAGTCCAATATGTGAGACCAGGGTGTCTTTTTGCTGCGCGTTCTCCACAACTATTTATTTGATTGAAATCTTTCCACCGAGATATTCCTAAACTGCTTGTAAAAATAGAAAACCCATTTTCTTTCGCATATAAAGCAGTTCGTTCAAATCGCATGTCAAAGCATTTAGTGCATCGTTCCCCGCGCTCTGGTTCATTTTCTAACCCTTTTATTCGGTCAAACCAATTATCGGTATCGTAATCTGCATCAATAAAGGCAATATCATTTTTTTCAGCATACTTAATGTTTTCTAGTTTTCGATATTCGTATTCCTTTAGTGGGTGGATGTTTGGATTATAAAAGAATAAAGTTAGATTTATGCCGGACGCCTTCATTGCCTGAATAACTTCACCACAACAAGGCGCGCAGCATGTGTGTAATAATACGTTAGTTTCACTGTTTGGTGTGACTAACGGGTCTTTTTTAAATTGATCGTATTCGTTACTAAACGAGTGCATCATTGCTGGCAAGAACAGCATCGTGCTGTTCTTTTTTAAATGCCACAACACGCTCTCTAACGCTTTCGTTAGAAATTGCAATCATTTGAGCAGCTAAAATACCTGCATTTTTTGCAGCATCTACACCAACGCTTGCTACAGGAACACCTGGAGGCATCTGAACAATTGAAAGTAATGAATCAATTCCTGCAATTGAAATGCTTGCATTTACAGGAACTCCAATTACTGGTTTTGAGGTAATTCCTGCAACAACACCTGGTAAGTGAGCAGCACCACCTGCCCCAGCAATAAATACATCACTGTCTGATGTTTCAACGTACTGAATGGTTTCGTGTGGGGTACGATGAGCAGATAAAACTTTGATATCATAATCAATACCAAATTGCGCTAACATCTCAGCGGCTTTTTTCATAATGTCGAGATCTGATTTTGATCCCATTAAAATAGAAACTTTGTTTGTCATAATTATCAATATTACTGATAATTACCAATCAAGTAAAGATGATTAAACGGATACCCCTCTAATAGTGGTACCCAATGCCCAAGTCAGTAACTCTTCGGATTCATTTTTAATTATTGGATTTTTTGATTCTTTTAAACAGAGACTTAAATCCACAACCTGTAGGGTTGATTTAATTTTTTTTGCATCAGAGATCAACGTTAAACACTGGCTTTTGCAGCATTTTATTAAACTACTGTGGTCAGAATTTTCAAATCGTAGTAATAAGCGGCAATATTTTTTTAGCTTATCTTTATTCGTGAATCTATAATCTTCAAAAACACAATAACGAATATATTCATTCAGTTGATGCATGGCTTGTAAACATAATTTAATATCACTTTTTTTAAGTTTTAAATATGATTTACTAAACGATCGGTTAAGAGCTAAATTAAATGGTAAAGATTTTGTTTTGTTTTTTTTAATAAGCATAATTCCTCCATTAGAGGTATGCCCTTAAAAGAAACGTTTAAAACATTTATTTTTCTTCTTTATAAACAACGTGTTTTTTAAGTAATGGATCGAATTTTTTTATTTCAATACGATCAGGTGTATTTCTTGAGCTTTTTTCTGAATGATAAGCATGTCCTGATTCTGTACTCTTTAAAACAATGTGTCGTCGAATTCCTTTTTTCTTAGCCATGAGTAAATATTAATTGCAGTTTGAGTGATTGTAAAGTATTTCGTATTTTTTTCTTAATATTTTAGGTTAGTGACCGATAATAAATTAGGGGGAGACGATCCACGATTTACTGGGTGTTAATTGCCCAGTAAATTAAGTTTAAGACCTTCATATGCTGCTGTAACTGGGAATGAGTGTCTTTCATTGCATGTTTTTTCGATCGCTAGAATAGATGATTTGCTTCGATCTGGATCATGATGGAATAAAATAAGATGATTGCTTTGACTCTCAGTGGCTAGCCGACATGTATCTTTAACTGTGCTGTGTCCCCAGTTTTCTTTATGAGGCATGTCGTTTTCAGTATATTGTGAATCGTGAATTAAATAATGCGTTCCTTTAACAAATTTACAGAATTCATCAAAGTTGGTCACGGTTGTATTGTGAAGTTGGTTGTCTGGAATATAACAAACGTCTGCTTCATCATTTTTAAATCGATAACCAATGCAATCTCCATGATGATTGGTTGCAACCGTTGTAATGGATACATTTGCAGCAGTGTTAATGTCAGTAATATTCGTTGTTGTAACAATATTTGCTGCTAAGTCTCTATAATGCAATGGGAAATTGACTCCATTGATTTGCTCGATCATAGCATCAATGTGTTGTTGATTATGACTGTAAATTGTTATTTTAGAATTTGAATGTAAAAATCCAAAAAATGGAAAACCTTGAATATGGTCCCAATGGGAATGTGTAATTAGTAGATATATTTCTTCATAATCTGCTGGATTTAGCTGTTGGGATAAATATCGTATGCCTGATCCCGCATCAAAAATAAATAATCGTTTATTATCTTCAATACTGATGCATGATGTGTTATCACCCAAGTGATCTTTGAATATATTTCCTGGGCATGATCCTTGCACGCCCCAAAATGTTAACAATGACATAGATTCATTCTATCAAAACCAATTTCTATTCATCAATCGTGATTTTATGTAAATATGTTTTAAGAAAATTGTGCTTTAAATAAATGAAAAAACGTTTATGTGATTTGATGAATAGTGTTTTAGTACAAAGTTCACTCGATTTATACCACCGGTATATGACGGCTTGTTGAATGAGTTTTTTAAGTACAATTTTTAATTTAATATTAATGTTATCATTGATTATAATTGATTTTGATTTGGTGTTCTCATTGCTGAATAAATAAATTATTTTAGAAATATTTGGGAATTTTGTGATGTTTACTTCAAATTTTATCTGAGATTCGATATTTAATTGCGCACGTTGAATAAGCAACCAAGCGATATCAAAGAGATTATTGCAATTTATAATAACTTTAATTCTATGTTTTCGAATTAAATTAAAGGTTGTAAAAACGGCCCATTTATAAAATGTATTTATTTTTATTAGCTGATTTTGTTTAATTGTTTTTGAACCTGCATAGACATGATGCCCTTTTTTAATTCGAATTAAGCAGAACCTTTTTTCAGTTTCAGATAGAGTGTTGCACAAATGATCAATGTATTTAAGACTATTTCGTTCTAAAATGTTTAATGAAAGCCCAGTTATTTTGGGTGCATTAAGTTGGGCTCTTTTTTTTATTATTTCTAAAGCGAATCTGAATTCACTAGAGGTTGATATATCGATAATTAGTTTTCCATTAAAATCTACAAAAGGAGTTCTGTTTAATTCATTTTTATTAATGAATAGGCTAGCTTTTAAACTAATGTTGGGACATTTTTGATTGCTACATTCTTTTGAAACTTTTTCAAAAAATGTTGTTTCATCGGATAGACTTTCCTCATCTTCGATAATTAATAGGTCGTTGTCCTGGTTTAGTTGTTTTGTTGCATTCCCAATGGTTTTATCTAGTTCATTGAAAATGCTTTCTTTGGTTGCCTTACTTTTTGGTGATAGTTGAAGTCTTAAATTAGATGATAGACTTAAAAATGGGAAGTATTGAGATGTCTTTGCTGACATTAGATGCCGACGGAGTTGTTTTAGTGTTTCGTCAGACTTAATCATTTTTAATTTGTTTTTAAAGCGATCTTTTTCACTTTTAGTGATGATTATTTTTAGTAGTTTCTTTAAATCTTTCACCAGCTGCATTGTTAACTGTTGTTCTTCATGATTGGTTAGATTTAATGATTCAGATAGTTGAATGGTTTTATTGACCCGGTTATTTAACGTAGTGATTAACATGCAATTCTATTATAGCAAATCTCATTTATATGATGAGGCCTCATGCAAATAATTGACAAATGCTTTGAGTAATTTCTCGATATTGTTTTGGATTGGTTTGAATATCCTGAAGACAAATCGTTTCAGGGTATATTTGGTTAATGATTTTGTTTAGTTTAGATATTAATTCATTAGTGAGATAGAACTGTTTTGGAATTGCATTAAGTTCGGTTGGATCCAAATAAATACATAGGCGTAAACAAGCTGGGCCGCCTCCATTCATTAAACTAGATTGGATATTAGAAAATTTAATTTCGTTAAAAAGCCCTTTTTTTAACCATGAATTAACGATTATTAGACTGGATTTGTTTTTTTTAACATCAATTGGGCATAATAATATAGTTTTATTTTTTTTAATTATGACTTGAGAGTTAAATAGGTAGCTGTCAATGCAGTCCTGTAGGCTCAGGTCTTTGGTTGAGATTTCAGTAATATTTAACATGGACCGATTCAATTTAAAATATGTATCTGAAATACACTTTAATTGATGTTTTTGATCAATAAATGAATGTTCATGACAAATTAACTGATTGTGAAAACCAAATGAAATAACATCATTATGGAATACTCCATGATCAATGGCTTCTTTTGTTTGTTCTAATTGGATTGCATTTTTAATACCGGCTTTGTGAATCAGTTCATTTATACTGTCTTTCGATTGTCGTGATGGAAATGTCGTAGATTTGTGTCCGTAAATGAATAAGTTTAATGCTGCATCTTTTCCCCATAATCGGATTGTATTCGCTGCACCTTCATCGTCATTTTTAAGCTTTGATTGAATTGTTGTTGGTGTATGATTAAGTAATTTTTTTATCCAAAAACGATTAAAGTAATGCTCATGTCGTCGATGTCGGGTTTGGTTCATATTTGCTGGAATGAATTGATGCCTTGAATGATACGTATCGGATGATGGAATAAAATGACCCGCATTTGCCATCCAAATGAATGCGGATGTTAGTTGTTGCCAATTGCAATTGTTTTGGTGCTTAACAAGTGGGCGCGGGTGGGGTGGTAATATCAGTTGTACGGCGCCTAGATTTGCAACACTTGTTACTTTATTTAGCCATTCTAGTGCAGCCTTTTTAGGATTGCTCTGGTTACCTTTTGAGGCCATTGAAGCAAGGTTTCCATGTGAATGCCCCCCGAAATGATTGGTTGGTCCAGGCATGCAATCAATAAATACTTGCTCAAGCATATTATTGCCCTCCTGGATACTTCAATGGTGGTGCTTTTTTTTGTAGACTCGTTGCTACTGGAGTAATGCAATGATCGATCATATTAAACCCTGCAGGACGATGGTTGCCACTATCTTTGAGTCCTCCAAATGGTGCCTGACCACTGGCTCCTGTGGTTGGCGTGTTCCAGTTGATTACCCCGCATTGAATTTCGTTTAAAGCCGTATTAAACTTTTTTTTCGATGATGTGTATACACTACAAGTCAGACCATAATTTGTTTTGTTTGCACGTATTATTGCATCCTCAAAACTATTACTTAACTCAATAAAAAATAATGGTCCGAAATACTCAATGTCTGGGGCTTGGTCTGTAATTTCAATACGAGGAGAAATTAGTCCGCCTGGCCCTAAGTTACTTGATTTAAGAAGTGTTTCTGATTGTTTGAATGATTGCGTTAATAGTTTGTTTTTTATTTCTGGCAAAACAATTGGTCCCATGAATGGGTCTTTAGTGGCCGGTAATGATGAAATGGTTAGTGATTTAATGCGATCAATTAATTCTGGAATTAATTCATGATGATCTTTGTTGATGATAATTCGCCTGGCACAACTGCATCGCTGACCACTTGTAATTAAAGATGAATGAATAATATGATCGACAATGTGTTGATTGTAAGTATCAACAACCAGTGCGTTGTTGCCACCCATTTCTAATGCACAAAGAGTGTTGGTTTTTATGCATTCAGTTTCAATAGCTCGGCCGACATTGGTGCTGCCTGTAAAAAATATTGCCTTTGTTTTTTTATGTTTGACAATGGCTTCTCCAATAGTTGCATTCCCATAGCAAAAAGCAATAGGGGACTGGATATCGTTAAATACCTTTTTCCAAATGGCTTCAATGCACCGAGTGGTTTTTACTGCATATTCACTTGATTTTACAATCACGGTATTTCCAGTAATAAGTGCAGGCATAATTTGCCCATTTGGAATATGAATAGGGAAATTGAATGGGCCAATGACCCCAATTAATCCAATTGGTTTTACTTCAGTTTGAATTTGTTTTGAACCGCTTATAATTTCAGGATATTTTGTCCGATATTGCAATGCCATTATAGTACTATCTAATTTTGCTAGAGTTGCTATAATTTCGCTATGGCTTTCCCAAAGTGGCTTACCAATTTCATTGGATAATGTCATGGCAATATCTGTTTTTTCTAGTTGGAGGTATCGATTGAATTTTTTTAAGTAGCCCAATCGTTTTCTTAGTGTCATTTTGGACCAACTTGGGTGAGCACTTAACGCCTGAATGTTAGTTTCCAATTCTTTTTTAGTGGTTGGTTTGAATGATTCTTTTCTTCCAGAATTTGGATTTGTTGTTTGTATCATGAGGACTCCTTTACAGTGAGTACTTTATCCCTAGACTGAATATCTAAGGCCAGTTGGATTTCATTTATTGTTGTTGTTGGCTCGGCTTTAATTGCTCTGAAGTTTTGGTTACTAGCTGTAGAAATCAATAGTGTATCTGAACGATCTTTCTCTAGATCTTTTATCATTATTTGCTTGGCATTTTTTACAGTGCGTATTTGCTCTGTTAAACAGCTTAATTTTGGGCCGCCATCAAAAATATCAACTTGGTTGGTTGTTTTAAAACCTTCTTTTTCGAGCAGTTTTTTTGCTGGTAATGTATTTGGATGAACTTGATTTAGATATTGGTGACTTTCTATTGGTAATAAATTTAAATAGATGGGGTGCTTTGGAAAGTATTTTTCAATGAATGTTGGGTCTGATACGGATTTTTGATCGGCTTGATGAAATGTTTTGTTAATAAATTTTTTCCCCAATACATTCCAAATTGGGGATACATTATTGTTGAATAAAAAACCTCTCATTTCAGCAATTATGCTTGATGTGAATTGTTTTTTTGCCCCATGAATAAATAAGAATCGTCCCAATGATAGTAGCCGCCCGATTCCTATACCACGAGCATGAGGCGCTAGAAATAAACTTCCCAGCTCTGATGGGCCAAGGCGTTCTTGTACGAACTCTAGAAATGGGTATGTGGCGTTCTTATGTAAAACGTACGAATAGTAAGGACGGCTGACACCGGTTCGTTGTTTAATACCAGATAATCCGACAATTTGATGGTTTTGATCCTCTAATACAAATATAAATCTATTATTAACGTCATCTGTTTGTTTAAAACTTGAGTTGGCTTTTTCAATTAATTCATGGGTGCTTTTTTTTGTTTTTGGTAGGTTAGATAGCCCACTTTTAGCTTCTTTGGTTAACTGGTAAACCCCATCAGCATCGTTTGAATTTATTATTCGAAGTCGGAAAGGTACACTTGCATTCATCGATACCATTATCGATCAATTTTGATGCTTTCTAGATGAAAATAGACTTTTTATTTGATCGATTTTTCGATGATTTGGACAGCTTCTTCAATATCATGTTTAGTAACTGCGCCTAGCGGTAACAAAAATCGAATACGTTGTGGCATTGAGCCAGTTGTAAATCCCATTAACCCGTTATCAAATAAATTCATTAGTAATTGTCTAACTTTTGTGGGGTCTCCTTTATAAGGTGTAAATGCAAGCATTCCACCAATCCCATATGGGCCAGATATTTTACTTGGTTTCTTTTTTGCAATCTTTTTTAACATCGTATTAAAGTAATTCCCTAAAACAATGTTCTTTCCCTTTTTACCAAAATGCTGGTTGGTAATTAAGTAATTGATAATCTGATACCCGCATTCAATTGCACTGGTTGAGGATGTGTATGTTTGACTAATAATTCCAGGTTCTGGTTTGAGTTGTTTCCTGTAAATTGTTGCACATGTTTGTGAGAGTTTTCCTATGGTAATAATGTCGACATCGTTAATTATATTAAAGTGATGCGCAGAAAAGAGTTCGGACGTTCGTCCAAAAGTTTGAACTTCATCGATTAGAATCGGTATTTGTTCGTTTTTCATGATATTGATGATTGATTTAAAAAATGTTTCACTGCCAATATTGTATCCGCCCTCACCTTGAATAAGCTCCATACAAATCCCGGCATATTGATTTGGGTATCTTTTTAAAAGTTTATGAATTTCATTTAACGTCTTTTGAGTACTTTGTTTGGGTGATGAAGAATCATAAAATGGAATGTAGTCCACATGAATATTGCTGGGTAGCCCCTTGCGATACATGGCTTTATCTGTAATTTGAGCTAATGTGATGCTACGCCCCATAAAGCATTGTTCAAAGGCTAAAATTCTATTTTTCCCTGGTGAATGATGAAACAGTAATTTTAATCCATTTTCATTTGCCATTGCCCCGGATGAGGTTAAGATGCAATGATCCATTTTTGATTGTTGCAATAATAACTTCATTAATTTAAATGAGCGTTGATTTTGCTGTAAATTTCCTTGCATGATGGTATCTTCAATGGCGGCATCAATGCTTGCATTTCTTAATACATCTAAACTATGCCCAAAGTGGGCGCCAATACCGTTAATAAAGTCAAGTTTTATGCTGCCGTCAGTTAATAATACTTTTGAACCTTTGCCTAATCCTGAACTTATGTAAGGAAAGAATAATTTTCCACCACGTAATTTTGCTGCTTTTTTTAATTCATTTTCATTGTCAATAATTGTTGGTGGTTTGGCTTTAAAAAACATGGATTGATATTCTTGTATGGTTTCATTAATCAGTTCCTTTGCTTTTACGATCCGTTGATCATTCAGTAGGTTATCAATATTAAATTTATGTGTCATCAATAGGTATATACCCATTTTTTTGTTTTTTGTAACAATTTCATGTTAGAAATTACCCAAAAGTGGGAATACGTAAATGGAATGTCCAAAAAGTTTTGTTTACTTATTTTAATTTTGATGATGGGTTGTGCCAATGATTACATCGAAAAAGAGTCATCTGATGATACTGCAACAGTACCACTTGCTGTTCAATCCATTGATGTTTCTGTTGATACAGTTAAGTTTTCTTTTAATTTGATCAACCCTGAACGAATTGAGCAGATTCAGGTTCAAAGAGATAGTGTTGAGGTTCCATTGACGCATTATGATGGTAGTACAGTATTTTTCACACCAACGTTGAATGCCTCATTTCTTGATTATAAGATTACGAATGATGAGCCTACATTAACGCAAAATACAACCTATTATTATTCGGTATTTTATAGAGAAGATGCTTTAAATACACCACCCACTCGTTTTAAGGACTATACGATCAGAACATTAACTTATAAAGAGGGGATGCAGCAATTATTGTTATCATTAATGACAAAAACCAAAGAGATGAATTCAAATTCTGATGTTCTTTTTTCATCTCAGCTGCTAGAGTTATTTTTTGATTTTTCAAATGAATGGACGATTATTGATTCTGATTTAGTTCGTAATATGGATGGGGTTATTGTTGATTCCTTAAATTTTAAATTGCCCCAAGATGCCCCTCAGGATGCGGCTGTAAAAACATTAAATGAGACACTTATCGGAAAACTTAAAGAAGCAAAACGCGTATTTGCAGTTGATTATTGCACTAAAGGTAGTGGTAATGCAGCGAACTCAATTACGAAGTATGATGAACTTGGAATTGTTGGTTTAACGAGATTGGATACAAACCCATCTGATTTTTCACAAATGCATGATATTCGTTTGGAAGATGCCAATACAAGCATAACAAATATTGACTCAACAGATTTAAATAACTTTGTGTTGATTGATACACCTGTTTCAGGTGTTATTTCAAGTTTAGAGGCAACCAACTATGATTTAATTGTAATGAGCCCATTTACATCTGCGAGTTGGTCAACAATGCATTCAGCTGCCGATGTAGCGCGCCTTAAATCAAAACATGGGAATGCGAACTCTAAGCGATTGGTCTATGCCTATATTGATATTTCCATGGCATTAAAAACAAATGACTATTATTGGCAGACTGCTTGGAATGATGAGCGTCCGAATTGGATTCCTGGAAACATGCCCCTAAAAACCAATGAATTTTATATTTATTATTGGCGAAACGAATGGGTAACTATATTGAATAGTGTTATTGAAGCACTAAATTCGAGGCACTATGATGGTATTGTTTTTGGTGGTGCTCATCGTTTTAAAGAATATCCGTTGGTATTCTAGTCGCTTAACCGTTTTACAAGCGTTCGATAGTTAATACCAAGCTTTTTTGCTGTTTCAGATTTGTTGAAGTTGCAAAGTTTAAATGTTTCATTTGCATGTATTTTTAGTAGTTCTTTTTCTGTGTAGTTTGCAATAAATCCTAATTCATCGGGTGAGTTGATGGAAATGATCTCATCCTTAGGTAAATATTGGTGAATGATTTTCTCATTTATGGTTAAGGCTGACTCTAAAAGAACAATTCTAGAGATCACATTTTGCATTTCTCTTACATTTCCAGGCCAAGCATAAGATTTAAATGCATGTTCCCCACATTCAGAAAGTGACTTTAGTGGTTTATTAAACTCGTTGCTAAACCTTTCAAATAAATATGATGCAATGGCAACAATATCGTCACATCGGTCACGAAGTGGTGGAATTTCTAATGGGAAGTTAGAGAGTCGATAATATAAATCTTCTCGAAATTTTCCCTCATTGATCATTTGGTGCAGATTCTGGTTTGTAGCAGCGATAATTCTTGCATTTGATGAAATTGATAGTGTGCCTCCAATTCGTTCAAAATTTCTGTTTTGTAATACACGGAGAAGTTTTGCTTGTACAGTATGTGGAAGCTCACCGATTTCATCTAAAAATAATGTTCCATTCTCAGCTAATTCAAATTTGCCTAGTTTTTTTTCTTCTGCTCCTGTAAATGCACCCTTTTCATACCCAAATAATTCGGATTCAATTAAATTTTCTGGAATGGCTGCACAATTCAAACTAATAAACGGACCATTTTTTACATTGCTAGATTCATGAATTTTGGTTGCGATAAGGTCTTTACCCGTTCCACTTTCTCCTTGTAATAAAATGGTGATGTCAGTGGTTTTAATTTTATCGAGCTTTGTAAATAAGTCGTTGATTTGATGAGATGATCCAATAAAGGTGGATTCTGTTGTTGATGTAGAGCTTTGGTTTTCTTTTTTAATCGCCAGGGTGATTGTCGATAACATCTCTTCAATGTCAAAAGGCTTTTCCTGAAAAGCAAAGGCCCCTTCTTGTTTAAATGTTTTTTGAAGGTTACTTTCACTATGTGCACTAATCATAATTATAGGTACGTTAGGCGCAATAATTTTGGCTGCTTTTAAAAATTCAAGCCCCGTCATTTCTGGCATTTTGTAATCGGCAATAATGACATCTGGTTTGCTGTTGGTTAAGTGTTCTAAACCTTCTTTACCATTTCTCGAATAATCAAGGTGATAAATGTCTGCATTTAAAAACGTCTTAAAAGAAAAATATATGGTTTCATCATCATCAATGATTAAAATTTTTGGGGGGGACATTAATTAAAAATTTAACAAATTCTTAGTCTAAAATCAATAAAAATGCTATTTATAAATAAATTCAGACTTGAATGATTTGTGGCTGTATTTTTTTTTGCAGGATTGGCATTGCACTTTATGAATGATTAAAAATACTTTTTCAAGTCCTGTCCAACAAAGCCCATGTTTTTCGATTATTAATTTTTTAGGGAGCTGGCGCATTTCTGTTAAATTGATCGGAGCTTTGCAAAACTTGCAGGCAATTTCATCATTGGAAAGTGCGTCTTCACTATTTTCAATTTCAGTTTCGTTATCTTCTTTAAGCATTAACTTCATTAGTTTTAACAGTAGTATCATCCATGACGATTTGGCAAGAACAAATTAAATTTCGATCACCAAAGGCATTATCGATTCGATTCACAGTTGGCCAAAATTTGTTTCGATTTAATTTGTTTGGAAAAAAAGCGTCTTTTTGCGAATAATTGTACTGCCATGGTTGTTCAATATCAGCTTGGGAATGAGGCGCGTTTCGTAACGGGCTTTCCTCTACAGGAAGTGTTCCATCTGCAATGGCGTCAATTTCTGTTTTAATTGCAATTAATGCGTCACAAAAGATATCGATCTCATCTTTTCCTTCGCTTTCTGTCGGTTCTATCATCAATGAATCTGGTACCGGCCAAGACATGGTTGGGGCATGAAAGCCGTAATCCATTAATCGTTTTGCAATATCTTCTACGGTTACCTTGGCTGTCTTCTTAAACGCTTTACAGTCAATGATTAACTCATGTGCGACACAATTGTTTTTATTTGTGTAAAGTACGGTGTAATGATCATTTAAACGTTTAGCAATGTAGTTTGCGTTTAGTATTGCGACTTGAGATGCGCGTTTAAGTTCTAAATTGCCCATTAACTTAATGTAAGCGTAAGAAATAAGGCAAATACTCGCTGATCCATATGTAGTATTGGCAATGGCCATATTTGGGTTTTTTGATGGTAAAAACGGAGCTAGATGCGATCGAACACATATCGGACCTACGCCTGGACCACCGCCACCATGTGGGATGCAAAATGTTTTATGAAGGTTTAAGTGGCAAACGTCTGCCCCGATGGTTGCGGGGGATGTGAGTCCAACTTGTGCATTCATATTGGCGCCATCCATATAGACTTGCCCACCAGCATCGTGTATGAGTTGGCAAATGTGTTTGATGTCGTCGTCAAATACCCCAAACGTTGATGGATAGGTAATCATTAATACGGCAAGGTTTGATTTATGCTTTTCGCATTTTGCAGTTAAATCATCCATGCATATTTCGCCGTTATCTAAACACTTGATTGGTACGATGGTTAACCCACATAGCGATGCGCTAGCAGGGTTTGTTCCATGCGCTGATGTCGGGATGAAGGCTATGTTACGTTGATGCTCGCCAGTGCTTTCAAAATAATCACGAATGCACATTAAACCTGCAAACTCACCTTGCGCGCCAGAGTTGGGTTGCAAGCATGTTGCATCAAACCCTGTGTATAGGGCAAGAGATTGCTCCAAGTCAGCTAAAATTGTTGCATAGCCTTTGGTAAAGGATGCATCAGATTTTGGATGAATATTGGCAAAGTTTGGATTGGATAAGCTTAATAGTTCAATGGTGGCATTCAGCTTCATGGTGCAGGATCCCAATGGAATCATGGAGTTTGCCAAGGATAAATCTTTTTGTTCTAAAGATTTAATGTAACGTAGGCATTTTGTTTCAGAATAGTGGTCGTGAAATACGGCTTGTGATAAAAATGTGCTTTGACGTTGCAGTTCGGCTGGAATTGGTGTCTGATCTGCATTGGTTGAGTCTAGTTCAAAACCAAATACTGCACAAATTCGAGCAAGGTCTTCTTCGGTTGTGGTTTGGTTTAAGCTGATGTTGATGCTTGAATCGTTTGAATACCATTCAATGGTATCGTTTTGTGCAATTGATGTGAATTTTTCAGCTGATGTGGTTTGAATTTGAATGGTGTCGAATGGGGTAGTGGTTACGACAGTAAACCCATTGGCTGTAAACGCGGCGCTTAATCGATTTGTGCATTCACGAATATGTTGCGCTATTGCAGTTAACCCGCTTGGACCATGATAAATCGCAAAGAATGAGTTCATAATGGCAAGTAATGATTGTGCAGTACAAATGTTTGATGTGGCTTTTTCACGTCGAATGTGTTGCTCGCGGGTTTGAAGCGCCATGCGATATGCCGGGTTGCCGTGCTTATCTTTAGATAGACCAATGATTCGTCCTGGCACCAATCGTGTAAATTCCTCATTGCACGCAATAAATGCTGCAGCTGGACCACCATAACCCATTGGGATTCCCAACCGTTGGCCCGAACCAACACATATGTTGGCCCCCAATTCACCGGCAGACTGAAACAAGGTGAGTGCTAAAAGATCACTATTTAATATTCCAATGACATTATGTTTGGAAGCTGCAGTGAACAAATCAGCCGCTTGAACATTTAGACTCCCATCTTGTTTGAATTGTTTAGTGATTAGTGCACAGACATTTTCGTTTATGTCCGCTACGCTAATGTCGCCATGTTGGATGGTAATATTTAAATATTTAAATCGACTTTTTATGACAGCGACATTATGCGCATCAATACTACTGCAAACCAAAACCACGGATCGTTTTTCACGGTGGTGACGGTATGCCATAAAAATTGCCTCTGAGCAGGCGTTTCCTTCGTCCAACAGTGATGCATTCGCAATTGGCAGGCCCGTTAATTCAGTGATGACGGTTTGGAAGTTAAATAATGCCTCCAAACGACCTTGAGAAATTTCGGCTTGGTAGGGGGTGTATTGGGTGTACCAACTTGGGTTTTCGAGAATGTTTCGTCGAATAACGGCTGGGCAATAGTTTGGATAAAATCCTTGCCCAATTAGTGATAATGTTGGTGTGTTTTGTTCGCCAAGTGCATTGATGTGAGACTCAAATTCAGCCTCGGTCATGCCATTTGATTTGGGTAAGTGATACTCAATGTTTTTAGCAAGTGCATGATTGCATAAATCATCCAATGATTTATATCCAAGTTCGGAAAGCATAATTGCTTCAGATTCAGGTGTGATTCCAATGTGGCGGTCTGTAAATGTTTTCATGACTGAAGTGTATCACCGCAGATGCATTTATTAAAGTGATGCTCGTGTCTTTGATTGATGGGGAAATATGCGTGCCAGTACCCCGATTGCAATAATCCCACCCCCTAAGATGGCATAACTCCATAATATGTTGGAATACAAGGTTGTAAAAATTAACAGTGGGCCAACAATTCGAGCAATGCTATTAATACTTTCGTAAATTCCCAATATCAGCCCTTTATGTTGAGTTTCTTTTGATAATTCTGCAGGTATATGGGTATTTAAAATTGCGATACCAAATATAAGTAACACTAAAGGAGCTAGTGCCAATGCCATGGTTGTGAATGAGCTTGCTGCAATCAATGCCACTCCGATGCTAAAAAATGCAATAGAGATGGCTTTATGGATGGGTTGAATACTAAACCGGGTAAAGCTCCCTTGAACAAAAAAAGCTATGATTCCGATGAGTAAAAAAAGCTGACTATTTTGATGCGCATTTAAATTGAACTTGGCTTCTGTAAAAACCGAAAAACTGGTTTCAAAGCTTGCGAATACCACCATCCCAATGAATGATAATCCCAATAAGATTTGATGTTCCTTTGGTAAGTTTTTAATAGCACTTAAGCGCGTCTTTTCTTTTGTAGGGGTGATGATTTTATTGGCTGGCAATCCGACGAGGGTGATGATTAGTGAGGCAAACGATAAGCCAGCACCGATCATTCCAGCTAAGCCAAACCCTGGGGCATAGGCATAGCAAAATCCACCAATGGCTGGACCAAAAATAAAGCCTGTGCCAAAGGCAACCCCAATAATGGCCATGGCTTTCGAGCGATGCTCTTCAGCTGTAATATCGGCTAAGTAGGCGCGTGCCACAGCAATGTTACCCCCGGTAAAGCCGTCCAGTAGTCGAGAAATTAAAATTAATGTGTATGAATTAGCAAGCGCGAGAACAATGTAAGAGATGACAGTCCCGCATTTACTGAGAACCAAAATAGTTTTACGGCCATACTTATCCGATAATTGTCCTAAAAAGGGGGCTGCAAAAAATTGGGCAATGGAATAACTGGCTAATAATAAACCTAGTAGTGGGCCAGATGAAGTATAGTTCTGACTGATTTGGGGCAGAATAGGGATGATAAGGCCAAACCCAATAAGCTCAGTTGCTACAATAATAAAAAGAATAATATAACTTTTTTTGTTGGACACCATTATTAGTTTAATGATTAATCAGATTTTAACAAGTCTTTAAATAACAAGGCATGGCGGCCGTAAGTCAATTATTTTATGAATGTTTCCAGTTTTATGATTTGTTCAGGTTCACCCATAGTAATAAGGGTCATGTTTTCTTGAACAATGTCAGTGCTTTGAGGTGCGTAGTTGTAACCTTGCGAAATTGGATCTTGGAAGGCAATGATTTGCAGACCAACTTTGGTTCTTAAATCAAGGTCGGCCAATGATTTGCCAATGGTCCAGGAATTTTTTGGAACTTTAATTTCTTCGATTCGAAGATTTTTTTTGTCTCTTAACATGTTATCTAAAAAACCGACGACTTTTGGCCGAACCATTTCACTTACCAAGCGTAATGCTCCGATAAATTGCGGAGGAACAATGGAGCTTGCTCCAGCACGAATAAGTTTTCGTTTATTTTCTAAGTTCATAATTTTTGAAATGATGCGAATTTTTGGATTCAGTTGTTTGGCGGTAATCGTTAGGAATAAGTTATCTTTATCGTATGGAAGTACAGCTGCAATGGCTTTGGCTTTATCAACACCGGCCATTTCCAATGTTTCATCTTTTGTTGCATCGCCGTGAATGCAGATAATGTCTAAAAACTTGTTTTGTAAGTCCTCAAATACTTCTTCATTTTCCTCAATAACAACAAAATCTTTTTTGGTGTTGTAGAGTTCTTGAATGATGTGATGACCGGTATTTCCGGCGCCACAAACAATTAAATGCTCGTCCAAATTTCCTATGGTTTTTTTCATACGACGCCTCCTTAAATAGCGATTGAGTTGCCCATCAATAATTGAAGATGTGATGGCAGTTAATACAAAGATTAAGTTACTCATCCCGACCAAGATGAGGACAATGGTAAAGACCCTTGCAGGTGTATTTCCTGTTAGATCAATGGTTTCTCCATACCCCACAGTGGATAGGGTGATGATGGTCATATAAAAGCAATCAAAATAAGTGGCTTCTGGACCAATGAGTACCTTGTAGCCAATGGTGGCAACAAAAAATGTTAGAAATAAAAACCCAATGGCTGCTATTAACCGCTTCTTCATGCTAATTTTATCGATTATTTTGTGGTTGACTTGAGTAGGATGGGTAAAGTGTATAAAAAATGATTTGCGAATGGTCTGGCTTGTGCTAAAATTCAAAAATCATTTATAAATTGGAGACAACCTATGATTACCACTGAACTAAATTCAATTGATGCATTCATGGAGGCTGTAAAACAAAAAAATCCCTCGCAGAGTGATTTTCATCAAGCTGTTTATGAAGTTGTGGAGTCTGTTTATCCGTTTATTGAAAAGAACCCGAAATATAAGAATGCTAAGATTTTAGAACGCATTATTGAGCCTGATCGTATCATTATTTTTCGTGTCTGTTGGGAAGACGATAAAGGCGAGATTCAAATCAATCGTGGCTTTAGAGTTCAATTTAGTAATGCTATTGGCCCATATAAAGGTGGCTTAAGGTTTCACCCGTCAGTAAGCTTAGACACATTTAAGTTTTTAGGGTTCGAACAAGTTTTCAAAAATAGTTTAACCACATTGCCGATGGGGGCAGCAAAAGGTGGATCTGATTTTGATCCAAAAGGTAAGTCGGATAATGAAGTTATGCGATTTTGCCAAGCATTTATGACAGAACTAATTCGTCACATTGGTAAGGACACGGATGTTCCTGCTGGTGATATTGGTGTTGGCGCACGTGAAATTGGCTATTTATTTGGTCAGCATAAGCGCTTAACCAATCGCTTTACAGGTGTTTTAACCGGTAAGTCATTGGAATATGGCGGAAGCTTGATTCGTAAAGAAGCCACAGGCTATGGTTGTGTGTTTTTTGTTGATGAAATGTTAAAAGCGCAAGGCAACTCACTTGAAGGAAAAGTTTGTACTGTTTCAGGTTCTGGTAACGTTGCTCAGTACACAACAGAAAAGGTATTGCAGTTGGGTGGTAAAGTTGTATCTTTATCCGATTCCGCGGGTACGGTATATGATCCAGCTGGAATAACATTGGAAAAATTAGAATTTGTTAAGGATTTGAAAAATGTTCGACGTGGTCGAATTAAAGAGTATGCTGAAAAGTTCGGTTGTGAGTATCAAGAAGGCCAACGCCCTTGGGGTATTAAATGTGATGTTGCATTTCCATCAGCCACTCAAAATGAGTTGTTGTTAGACGATGCAAAAGCATTGGTTGCTAACGGTTGTCTTGCAGTTGGTGAAGGTGCAAATATGCCATCCACACCTGATGCTGTTAAGTATATGATTGCCAATGGTGTCTTGTTTGGTCCTGCAAAAGCGGCCAATGCCGGTGGTGTTGCAGTGTCAGGTTTGGAAATGACCCAAAACAGCATGCGCATCTCTTGGGATCGGTCTGACTTGGAAGATCGTTTACGTGGCATCATGCAAAGCATTCATACCCAGTGTTTAGAATACTCAACCAAAGATGGTTCTGGGGTTCCAAATTATGTTGATGGTGCGAATATCGCAGGCTTTGTAAAGGTTGCTGAAGCGATGTTAAACTACGGTATACAATAATTTTTGAATTTCTGCGTTAGTGTTTTTGTTATTACCAAAGGGTAATGCCTCCAACACATGCCTTGAACTTCAAAAATTATCATGGGTGAATTTCTGCGTTAGCGTCCTCGTCATTACCGTAAGGTAACTCCTTTAACGAGTGCCTTGAACTTCAAAAATTATCATGGGTGAATTTCTGCGTTAGTGTTTTTGTTATAACCTAGTTTCTGTTTTACGTAAACTTTTACATATTCGTTTACATCATCATCATCTTTTATTAAAGAAAAACAATAATCTTTATCACCTTCAGTCACTTTTACACCATTTTCCTCATCGCTAATGATTGTATTGAAGTTACTTAGAAAGGTGTCGTATTTCTCATTAAAGCCTGAATCAGTGAGCATAGCACCCCATTGCTCTAATCTAGGAAAATCTTTGCTAACAATACTTTCTTCACTTTTGCTTAAACTTGGTGAAAACTTAAGAATTATTTCTTTTTCTTTTGGTTCAAGAGTGTCAAATAATAATTTGCTAACGGGTTTATTTAAAGCATTACCAGATCTATATAAATCAATTAAAGAAATTAATTTAAACGGTAGCATTTCTTTTAAAAAACGTTTATCTCTAAGTTTTGTGTCAGAAAATTTTACATCTCCTTCTTTAGCAGTTTTTCCAAAATCAATTAATACAAGTGCATTATCCTCTCTAACCATTATATTTTTAGGGTGTAGATCGCCGTGTGCAAATCCTTTTGAATGCATATCCTCAATTAAATTAATTAATTCTAGATATTTGTCATTTTTTTTATTTCCATCAAGCTCACTGATTTTTGTTTTAAAAGTTTTTTCAAGGTGTTCTAAGACCATATATTCTCTGGTTACTGAATCTTTACCTTTATACTCATTTTGATTTGAAACACCATAAAGTTGAACAATATTTTTACCAAGTGCTTCTTGGAGGTCTTTGTGCATTTCAACTTCTTGCTTCCAATCTTCAGCGCTGGATACTTTGTCACCACTGATTTGAACTCCTAAAGTTCTGTCTTGTGTTTCATTAATTCTCACTCGCTTAATTACGACTTTTCCGAAGGCCTTAGTTTCTATAGGGCCCCTAATTTTTCCTGTTTGACCAAAAGCAGATGTGTATTTACTATTTTTATCAAACTGTAATTCTTCTTCTCCTATTTTAAATAATCGTGGACCTATTTTTGATACGGGTAATAATGTATCTGTTTGGGTTTGTTTTATTGAGATTTCTCTAGAAGTTATATCGTTAACCCACTGCTCTTTAGGGAAGGGTTGGTCCTGTAATAATAAGGGTTTGTGCACGATTGAACTTATTTCTTTTTCGGTTTGTCGGCTTAGCTGAATTGATAATGATATTTCTGTCTTTTCACAAGCTTTTAAACGTCTGTTAAAGCATTTACTGGCAAGTTTCCAAATTCGTTTTAACAATTGTTTGGGTTTTCTGTTTTTATTTACATGGAAATTTGGACCATTACTAACTCCTCCAACGCTCATCTATAATTTTTCCTTTAGGGGTGTTATTGTTGTTTGTCTTTTTGAAATACCATTAAGAACAGTTGATATTAAATTGTTGCAATTTTGGATTTCACTTAGGTTCAAATCCAATTTTTGATTTATGTGTTTAATTGTTTTTTTTTTAATATCTATTTCTATGGATAATTTATTTTGTTGATCAATAAGTGCTGCCCCTTCAACCAATAAAAGTCCGATTTTATTTTTATAATTCAATATGAACCTGGTCTCTTTTGTATCTTTAGCTATCAACTGATACGTATCATTTAAGATTTTACAAACTGTATTTATTTCAATTTTATTCATAAATTCAACCTTTTCTTAAGTCGTTATCGATTTAAACGATAAATGTATTATTAAGTTTTTTTATATGGGTTTAATTTCCACGATTCCATTCGTGGGGTTTTGTTGAGATTGTGTTTTTATTACTTTAGTCTGTAATTTTAAGGAAGTGTTTGATTGTTGATATTGTTTGGTCTGGTTTTTCTGCGTGTACCCAATGTGAAGCCTCAATATCAATAAACGTAGACTTTGGAAATAGCTTTTGGATATTGCTTTCGTCATTTTTCTCTATGTAATTTGATTGTGTTCCTCGGATAAACAACGTTGATATTTGGCAATTGTTACTTTGTACTGGGAAGCCTGAAATGATGTTGTATTGATCAGCAATGGCCGGTAAGTTGATTTTCCAGCAAAGTTGACCATCGACTCTGGCAATGTTCTTTGCTAAAAACTGACGCAATCCTGCGTTTGGGATGCTGGGTGCCAGTGCTGTGATGGCCTCTGTTTTGGATGTGAAGCTGGCCAAATCTAATTGTTGTAGGGCCTGAATAATGCTCAGATGGTGGGGCGGGTACTGTTTGGGGGCAATGTCCATTATCACGAGCTTTTGAATTATATTCGGGTGTTGTAAGGCCAATGCCATGGCAATTTTTCCGCCCATGGAATGACCGATAACAATGGGGGTTGAGCATTGGTAGTTATTCATCAGGTTGATGATGTCGTTGGCCATTGTTGGGTAGCTCATATTGCTATGGTGAAAGCTTTGCCCGTGGTTACGGCAGTCTGGCATAATAACAAAATAGTCCGTGAGCCCTTTTGCTAAGCCAAGTAAGTTTTGGCCATCACCAAACAACCCATGAATTAAGATGATGGGCGTTGCACTGGGGTCTCCCTGTGTGTGGTGGTGTAACATGGTCATGGTATATATCGTATAATAAATTTTCAGTTAACTGAAATTGTGATTTCGCACTATATTGTTGGGAATGGGGTCTATTAATCGAAGTTCATATTCAATTTGAATCCCAAAGAAAATTAAATACTTCTTTAAAACTCATAGAACTTCCCTTTACTGCTTGTTGATGTTTGTTGCTGAGTTTTTGTGAATTGTCTCTACTTGATCCAACTGGAGTCTTGGCCGCTTTCTTGGCCTTTATTTGATTGCTTAAACGGTTCTCAAAAGAATTAAGATTAGTTCTTCTCTGTTCACCTCCTGCACCTCTTGTTCTCATGCCAACTCCACATAGGTGGCTTGGTTGTTTCCGACCATTTCAAGCACCTGTCCAACGCGTTCAAAAAACAGTTTTAGATGAGTAATATCGGCTTCTTTTCCATCTATTTTAAATAGGGTGGTTGTTGTATTAAATTGGTATTTTCTTTTTTTTGTTTCTTTTTCTATATGCAATTCGATGCCCTTCATCGAAATACGCATCACAAATATGAAGGGTGTGGATGGTTTGTTATAAAACTCCAGCGTGTGTTGTGTTTCAAACCCATTGAGTAGTTCCTTAATAATTTTCTTTAACTCGGTGACGGCTTGTTGCCCGTTTTGTGCAGCTGCCAATAACCGCACCCCACTGTGCTGAGCAGTTGCCCCTGCCTTGGTGGATACCCGCTGCTCGTTGGATTGCAGTTGATTAATATTTACATTCGTTGGTTTACTTTTTTGCATTTGCTAACCTTTACTTATTATAGTTCGATTATCTATTCCCAGTTTTTGATTGTTTTAAACATGGGGTGCAATTGTTTAGTTGGATTGACGCTTTAACTTCTCATTTAACTTCTTATTAAATTTATCAAACACTTGCTTGAGCATGTCATCGACTGCAGGTAAATAATTATTATCTAATAAAAATTTCGCAAAACCCTTTTCATCTTCAACCCCTTCTTGAATAGCTGTATTTGCTAAATTGTTTGCGATCAATACCTTTGTTGTGTCTGCAACATTTTTTTAAAAATGGATTCTTTATGTTTAATCAAGCACGAAATTGGGTATGATTAAAGTAGATTAACTCTATTGGGGGAGGATAACATTTATTATGAATGGAGGCTTTAGTAATATTTCAAATTCTTCTGTAAAGAAATTTGGACAATCACCTAGAACTCAAGGCCCTACTCAAGAAATTTTATATGGGAGTCAAGCAGGATCAAGGAGATCAACTGAGGTTTCTCAGAATTTAACATTAACTCCTTTCCAATATGGTAGTTTAGAATCAATGCAGTCAAAAATAGATAGTTTACGTGCACAAATGCAAGCTAATAACTCCAGTACTGCTGAACCCAGCACGTATTCTAATAAGGGTACCCATGAATTGCTTACAGAGCTTAAAGAAAACCCTAGTGCGCTTGATACGATGGATAAGATTAGTGAGCTACTAAGCAGAAAACTACCAGACTCTGTTCGCTCCTCCTTAAGTAAAGCAAAAGAAAATGACCAGTTTCAAGCAGCATATCTTGATGGTGCATTATCTAACTTTGAGTTTGAGGAAAAAAACAATCAATCAACTATGCAAACTTGGATTGGGAGTAATACATTTTCCAATAGTTATTCGCAACCACCAGTTCGCCAAGCTTGGCAGAGCAACGTTGAAGCTCTAATGACTCCTTCTGAAAAAAGAGTCACTGAATATACACAAGAACTCAATGGGCTTCAAAAAGAAATCGAGGCGTGCACAGACCTCAATCATTTGGAATATTTATGTTCACGCTCCGATGCGATTAGGTTTAGTGTAGATTATGGTGCAGAAAGTGATGTTAATTCTGTTAATGAAGAAATAAAATCTGACTACTATAAGGCATCAAATCAGACAAGTTCAACATATGAGTCAAGGAAAGAGGCTTTAGAATTAGAAGCTTCAAAAGCAACTAACAGCAGTTATGAGGAAGGTAGTTTGTCACAAGTTCAGGTGGTGTCTGGCTTTAGTACACATGATGATAAAGTAGCCAATACAAGTTTTGAAAAAGACGTTCAAGCTAGATTTGGTGGTTATCCAGATTTTGGTTCTAATTTAAACAATAATGATAATGCAGGGGTTGAAATTGAGGAACAAGATACAACTGTTGATCATAAAAAAATCATGCAAAATAGCATCTCAGAATTAATGGCTAGAGGATGGAGTGAACAACAAATTAGAGTTCTAATGATGGATCCATTTTCGGATGTATCTGTTAGTGAAACTAACAATGATACTGAGGCAATAGATCTTGAAGCACAATATGAAGAATCAGCTCAAGCTAATCGTGAAATTATCCGTGATGATGATGTTGTAGTTGAAGATGGTGATGATTTTATTGTTGAAGAAGAAGATGGTGATGATGTTGTTAAAAATTACGGTGATGATGACATTGACAAATCAAAAGATAATACACTCCTGGCATCTAAGGTGCATCGTCAATATGATGAATCTCGTTATTCCAGCCATTCAGAGAGTCGAGTTTTGAATCCAGAACAAGAAAAATTCAATAAATATGTTGTAGGTCAACTTACATCAAACGAAATTTCTTTTTCGGGTGAACAAGCTTATTTTTCAACAAAAGGGGCTAGAGAGATTGAAGAGGGCGGCTCTGATGGAATGTATCGGTCACAACAAATCAATGCTTTTCAGATGATCACTGAAGCTTATCAAATGACAATTCCAATGATGGATCAAAATGATTTTCAGCTTACAAAACTTGATACCAATGTTTCTGAATCAAGAAGAATTATTCATGAACTTCAATCACATGGTTCTGCTAAAAAGGTATTTACAAGCTTTGAAGATTCAAAGGCTAATGAAATCATTATTCCCTATGGAAGAGGTGGACATTCGATGGCTGTTGTTTTAGAAAAGGAATTTGATAAAAATGGTACAGAAACTGGCCATTATATATTTACCCAAATTGATTCTTCAGGAACTTCTCAATATCCACAGTCTTTTAGGGTGCCAAAAGGGAAGGACTCCCAAACTTTACTTAACGACTTATTGTATCCAGATGTAGCCCACGTTGAAAAGGTTATTCAAGAAAACTCTTTTGGCGGGTCATATTTACCAGCTGGCCATAAAGCAGCAAGAATGGAGCCATTTAAAGGACACCAAAGAATTAATGAAGAAAAAAACAAACAGAAATATTATTTTAAAGGTCAAGCTGCTGGTAATTGCTCATCAAAATGTACGGTTAAAGCTCTAGGATATTTACAACGGAATGTTGATTCTATGGACAGGAGAGATATTAAAAACAATGTTACTAAGATTCTAGCTAATCAAACCTCAGATGATAACTTTCGTTATATAGCTAATGATTGGGCAAGCAAAAAAGAAAGCGCTCATGCACAGAAGAGATCTCGCTAATCTAAACACTAATTATCCTTCGCGTTCTTTCTCGTAGACTACTGCTTTTTTTTTGGCTATATCGCCGCCAATATGCTGAATTAACTTTATAAGTTCTGCAACAGCCTTTGCGCTCTTCACGTTACCGTTCACTTTAAGGGTACCATTGCTAAATGTGTACTCGATTACCTTTTTTTGGGGGTGTTGTAATGTTAATGTGATTGTTTTTCTATTAACATGACAAACGTAATGTTTATTTTCAGCAACCTTTCCTTTATTGCTAACTGTATAGCTTTCCATGTTCGGCTTTATTATGCTCGTGTAATGCTGTTGAATTTGTTTTATTTGTGAAACGGTTAATGTGGTTCGATCCTTCGTTGGTGCTCCAGATTGGGATTTGTTGGCCGGCTTTTGAAGCCCTGTTTTTTGGGTTTTACGGTTTTCGTTGGCCTGAAGTTTGGCAATGTTTATGTTGTTTTGGTTATTATTTTGCATTTTTCTACTTCTTGGTTATTAAGATTCGATATGTAATTCCCAGTTTTTGATTGTTTTAAACATGGGGTGCAATCGTTTAATTGGTTGTATTTCAACTGCTTTTTGAAATACATTCGCTTTATTTTTAATCTACGAAATTAGCTCTTTAAAATCTTAATTTTAAGTTTTGCTTATTTTTTTCATTAAAATATTCTTTTGTTTGATCAATTATATTTGTATCAATTTTGATTTTGATTGGGATTTTGTTACATACTCTTCAAAATCTTCTTTGCATTTACATTCTTTATTATTTAAAGCGTCTTCTGCTAACCGTTTTGCAATAGTAATACTTTGTGTTATTTCCATGTTTTTTAAGGAAACCTGTTGTCTTCTGATCCAAACCCGCCGATGATCTCATCGTCGTTATTTACAAATCCGAAACCTCCCTCATCTACAATATTCTGACTCTGTTCGGAGCTATGATCAATCTCTATCAAAACTTGTTCTCCTCCAAAGGTTCCCCATTGAGAATTATTATCATCTGGAGTAGTAACTTTAAAACAATTACTTGAAAATGCTTGATTAACTCCACTTGCAAATGTGTTATTTGCTCGTTGACCAAATGGGTTTTCAAATTGAGGGCCTCTTGAATTTGAATGACTAATTCCAGAAAATGGATTGTTTCTAACGTTCATATTTATTTATTCCCATCTTTTGTTTAGGATAAACTTCAAATTTACTTAATTGTTGGATGGTTTTATTGATTGGGTAAGTTACTCCGCTTTGTCCTTTTGGTAAACAATGGCCGTTTTATTGGTGATATCCTTACCAATGGTTTGGATGAGTCCAATCAACTTAGTTACGGCATTTGCTTTTTTTTGCTTACCGTTCACTTTAAGGGTGCCATTGCTAAATGTGTACTCGATAACCTTCTTTTGGGGGTGTTGTAATGTTAATGTGATTGTTTTTCTATTCACATGACAAACGTAATGTTTATTTTCAGCAACCTTTCCTTTATTGCTAACTGTATAGCTTTCCATGTTCGGCTTTATTATGCTCGTGTAATGCTGTTGAATTTGTTTTATTTGTGTAACGGTTAATGTGGTTTGATCCTTCGTTGGTGCTCCAGATTGGGATTTGTTGGCCGGCTTTTGAAGCCCTGTTTTTTGGGTTTTACGGTTTTCGTTGGCCTGAAGTTTGGCAATGTTTATGTTGTTATTTTTCATTTTTCTACTTCTTAGTTAATAAGATTCGATATGTAATTCCCAGTTTTTGAAAAGATTAAACATTTTCAATGGCACTATATGTGGCCTTATTGTCACCAATTAAGCCAAATATTTTGCTGAGTCGTTTTAGAAAATCATTGACCTTCGAAGCGTCGGCCTCTTTGCCATTGACTTTAAATACTGTTGTTTGAATTGCAAACTGATAATTTAATTGTTTGCCGTCTTTTTTTAATAAAAGTTGGATGCTACTTTTTGATAATCGCAATTTGAAGTTCATGGGAGCGTCATTAACGCTTGTAAATTCGATGGGGGGTGATTCTTCGAACGTCGAAAGAATCTCGTTAATAATGGCCTGGACTTCTTTGCTGGTGGCTTGTCCGTCAGCTGTCGCGTTTAGTAATTGGGTACCGCCGTGTGAAGATGCTTGGGTTGTTTGGCTTGATATTGCCCGTTCCTTGGCCTGTAATTGATTGATATCGATATTCGTTGATTGATTCATTATGAATTACCACTTGCCCATTTGCATACACTCATGCAAACTGCCATTATTGCGCTTTTCTTTTCTTGTCTTAAAAGCCTAACCTTTGTGTGACGGCCTCTTGCGTTATGTGTTTTTTGTTTTGGGTTAAATTTTTTATTGCCACTTGCTCTGATTCCTGCAGCCTCTTTTCCAATACCTTTAAATTTGTTGTTATCTCCAGATGAAACGTTACCACTAGCATCTTTTACCGTACTGAATCCATCATTAATTGCTTTTTCTATTTGCATGAATTTTTTTAATTCTTCTGGGTTGCTTTTATCTCTTTTTTCCTTGCCTACCAAATTCATTAAGTCTTTTTGCAGTGCTTGTTTTTCTTCCGTACTAAACGTTTCTCCCCCTCCAGTGTTAATTCCGCTAATCAAGTTACTTAGATTAGAGCATTGCCTTCCAAAATCACCATCACCATCTTTTTTTACTAATTTAGCTAATGCATTCATAGCTTTTTTTAATTCTCCTCTTTGTTGATTGGATAGTGTTTTTTGAGCTGTCCTTGTACTTTTTTTTTGTACCCCCGTTAAATTTTGAAATGTAGTGGTTCTATTAAGTCCAAATTTCATGATTGCATTTCCTTACCGGCCACAGGCATTGTGTGGCGAATCGTATAATTTGTTGTTGGGTTACTTTTTTGCATAACGGTCTCTCAGTGAGGTAATCCTCAGTAATACGTTCCCTTATTTTGCTAAGATTAAACATTTTTATGTGTGTATTGCATTTTTTTTTGCCATAATTTAACCATGGCTAGAATATGGCTTCGGCAGTTTGTTTTTTTTCTGGTAACGCTCGGTATGGCAGCGCTGCTGTATGTCTTGCCTTTGGTTTATTACGTTACTCACCTAAATGTTCATGTTGGTTACGGGAAAATTTTGGCTGGTGTGGTTGCTGTGGCGGTGTGCATTCAATTGTATTTGCAAACAAAAATTACGTTTCGTCCGCTTAAGTGGTTTGTGTTTTTTGGCATGGCCGCTGGCTTTTATGGGGGGCTGGTATCGCTTGTGTTTGTGATTCTTGAACAGTTTATGGTTGTGCCGGTTACGGTGTTGATGCCAGTGGTATTGATAACTTTATTGGCGTATGGTGCGTGGCAGGGTCGCCAAATTCGCTTGGTGCCATTGCACTTGGCATCCAACAAACTCACAACATCTCATCGTCTGGCCTTTATTAGTGATGTTCATATTGGGTCCCAACCGGTATCTTATTTGGATCGAATCATGGCTGAAATTAAAGAGCAGGATGTGACTGCAATTTTAATTGGCGGTGATCTTATTGATAATAGTGGCATTGATATCCATCAAATCACTCAATTTAAACATAGTCCTGTTCCTGTTTTTTTTGTGACTGGCAATCATGAATATTACTTAAAAGATGCGCAAGCAAAAATCGCGCAGTTGGCCGATATTGGTGTTGATGTGATTTACAACGACGTTCGCCGTTTGGGGGAGTTGCAATTGGTCGGGCTAAGCGATGCCCAAGCTCCGGCGACCCAATTGGCAACATTGGATGGCTTGCCTTTGGGGGATGCCTATTCCATTTTGATGGTGCATAAACCGCAACTGTGGCCAATGGTGGCGGGCTCGGTTGATTTGGCCTTGTCTGGGCATACGCATGCGGGGCAAATGATGCCGTTTCATTGGTTGGTGCAGCTGCAATTTAAGTTTTATTATGGGCTGTATCGGCATTTGGATTCCAATTGTTATGTAAGCTCAGGTGCTGGTTGCTGGGGCCCTCGTATTCGCATTGGGTCCAGTAACGAAATTGTGATATTGGAATTAACCCCAAAATAAGCTGAAATTGTGGGCGTCAACCGGTCGATAATGACTGGAGGTTGACGATGATCAAAACCATATTAATGATGATAATGCTGTTTGGGAATGTCATATTTTCGGCATCCTTACATACGGGCATTGGCCAATTATCAATGGGCATGCCAGGGAACCCATCTGTGCCAAACCAGGCCACAACATTTGGTGTCGGGATAGTTAATGATTACCCATACCAAAATCATAAAGCGTTGCAATTATCGTTTTATTATCAAGTAACACAAAACAACGGTCGCATTGTATTGGATGAGCTTGTGCTAAAAATTGGTGGTATTCGCCAGGTGTCCCCACGCATGGGGTACGGTTTTGGCGTTCAATTGAACCATGTGTTGGCTAGTGATTTTGACGCCCAATTGTTACCAAGTAATGGTATTGGATTCTACATTGATGGCTATTATCAAGCGTTACCACAATTGCGGCTTACAATGGGGGTGGCAAGTTTAAATTACACCATGGGTCATTCGTATTCAGCGGCATTGATTTCGAATGAGATTCGTTTTGGGCTTTCAACCAATTTGTAGGAATTTTTATGAATTGCAAGTTTGAGGTAGAGTTTTGCAGGGTTTATCGGTATAATCAAGTACATGTCTAAGAAGCAACAAAAAGTAGTTAAAAATGTTGAAGAGCAACGTTGTTTTGATTCGTTGGATTATGTGTTTTCGAATGCTGGTTTTGACGATGCGCAAGCGTTGATTCAATCCATGCAACGGCGGTTGGGCGAATTATCGGGGCAACCCAGTCAGCGTCGCATCAACACTCCCTATAAAAACACAATTTCACCTGAGGATGAGCCTGATTATCCAGGTGATATCGACCTTGAAACTAAAATTCGTAGTTTTGTGCAGTGGAACGCCATGGCCATGGTGGTTACAGCCAACCGAAACCACGATGGTTTGGGTGGCCACATTTCTACCTTTGCATCATCGGCTGTACTATACGAAGTCGGCTTTAATCATTTCTTTCGAGGCAATGATGGTGAATTTAAAGGTGATCAAATCTTTTTTCAAGGGCATGCGTCCCCAGGTATTTATGCTCGTGCGTATTTAGAAAATCGTTTGGATGCAAATAAGCTACATAACTTTAGGCAAGAACTAGCGGCTGATGGTGGGTTATCGTCATATCCACACCCATATTTGATGAAAGATTTTTGGCAGTTTCCAACCGTATCTATGGGGTTGGGACCGATTATGGCCATTTATACGGCTCGTTTTAATAAATATTTGCATGCACGTGGCATTATTGATCATATTCCTAAAACCTGGTGTTTTGTGGGTGATGGTGAAGTGGATGAGCCTGAAACATTGGGCGCATTATCCATTGCTGCACGTGAAAAATTAGAGGACCTTATTTTTGTAGTGAATTGTAACTTGCAACGTTTGGATGGTCCGGTTCGAGGAAACGGCCAAATAGTGCAAGAATTGGAGTCGGTGTTTTTAGGTGCTGGCTGGAATGCAATTAAGGTATTGTGGGGCTCCAATTGGGATCCATTGGTGTATTCCAATGCACAGTCATCGTTATTAAAGCGATTTGACGAAGTTGTGGATGGTGAGTTTCAGAAGTACTCCGTAGAATCTGGGGCCTATGTTCGGAAGCACTTTTTTGGAAAATACCCTGAACTTAAAGATTTGGCGGCCAATTTAACGGATAAACAAATTAAGTCATTAAAACGTGGTGGGCATGACCCTAAAAAGGTGTATGCTGCGTATCACAAAGCGTTTCATCATAAAGGACAGCCAACCGTTATTTTAGCAAAAACAGTTAAAGGATATGGCTTGGGTGAAGCTGGTGAAGGTAAAAATATCTCTCACCAACAAAAAAAGATGAACGAAAAAGAGCTGCGTGAATTTAGGGATCGTTTAAATGTACCTATTAATGACGAAGAAATTGTAGAAACTCCATTTTTCCGTCCTGAATCCAGTTCTGATGCGGCAAAATACTTATTAAATTGCCGTAACCAATTAAAAGGATTCTTACCTGAACGAAAAGAACAAATTCAATCAATCCCATTGCCAAGCAATATCGATAAGCATTTGGCTGGATCCGATGGTCGTCAGTTATCAACCACCATGGCATTTGTTCGGTATTTAACTGATTTACTTCGTAATAAAGATTTTGGTCAGCGGATTGTTCCGATTATTCCTGATGAGGCCCGTACATTTGGTATGGAAGCCTTGTTTCGTCAATATGGGATATATGCTCCATTTGGGCAATTGTATGAACCTGTGGATAGCGCATCGCTATTGTATTACCGAGAAGAGAAAAATGGCCAGATTTTAGAAGAAGGGATTAATGAGGCGGGTGCAATGTCATCGTTTATTGCGGCAGGGACCAGTTATTCGACCCATGGCCAAGTGATGATTCCATTTTACATCTATTATTCGATGTTTGGGTTTCAGCGTATTGGCGACTTGGCGTGGCTAGCGGCAGATATGAGAACCCGTGGCTTTTTATGTGGCGGAACATCGGGTCGTACAACATTAAATGGCGAAGGCTTGCAGCATCAAGATGGGCATAGCTTGTTACTTTGCAGTTCAATTCCAACCATACAAGCGTACGATACGGCGTTTGGTTACGAAATTGTTACTATTATTAATGATGGTATTAAGCGCATGTTTCATGACGATGAAGCCATTTATTATTATTTGACCTTGGGTAACGAAAACTACGCCATGCCAGCAATGCCCAACGGCGCTGAAGAAGGCATATTAAAGGGCATGTATGCATTTAAGACAGTTAAAGGTGACCAACATCATGTAAATATTTTAGCAAGTGGATCGTTGGTGAATGAAGCCGTTAAAGCACAGCTTAAACTAGAATCCTTGGGTATTGGGTCCACCATTTGGTGTGTGACCAACTACAAGCGCTTACGTGAAGAAACCTTAGCGGTTGAGCGTGAACGATTGATTAACCCAACCAAAAAAGTGAAGAACTCATTTTTGCAAGATACCTTAGCGTCGGCGACAGGCCCTTTTGTTGCAGTGTCCGATAACATGAAGATGGTGGCGGATCAGATTGCACCATGGGTTCCTGGTGGGTTACTATCCTTGGGTACCGATGGCTTTGGCCGTAGCGATACTCGCGAAAACTTACGTACATTCTTTGAAGTGGATGAGCCCATGATTGTGTTGGCAGCCATTACGCAGTTGCACCGTCAGGGTGATTTGGATCAAAAGCAGTTTAAAACGATTTACGATGCGTTGGGCATTGATAAAAATAAGGCAAATCCGTTTGTATCATGAGGAGTAAAAACATATGGATATAAAAATACCATTTTTAGGGGACGGCATTGACGCCGCTAATGTTGTATCGATTTTAATTAAGCCCGGTGATGAAGTTTCACTGGACCAGACCTTATTGGAGTTGGAAACGGATAAGGCGACAGCGCCGGTTCCTTCAACATCCGCTGGTAAGGTTGCTTCTATTTTAGTTAATGAAGGTGATGTTGTAAAAGAAGGTATGGTGGTTGTTCAGTTGGATGGTGCCAATGGCACCGCTCCGGCAGCGCCAGCCCCAGCTCAACCAGTAACGGCAACTCCAGCACCGGCTGCGCCCGTTGCAGTTGCACCAGTTGTGGCTGCTCCAGCACCGACACCAGCAGCCAACTATAATATTGCTGGCGATATGAGTTCGGTGGTTACTACGCCATCGATTAAACAATTTGCTATGCTATCTGGCTTGGATCTGACGCGAATTTCAGGGACTGGCAATGGTGGTCGTATTACTTGGGATGATGTTAAACAATATGTGGCGTATATTCAGGCCACGGCATTTGCTGCGACAGCAGAAGCTGGTGCAACAGAAACTGTTAAGAAGGCCCCAGCAAAACCCGCCGTTGATTTTTCAAAGTTTGGACCAATTCGTAAGGAAAAAATTACATCGTTACGTCAAAAGATATCTGATCATTTGTCCAATGCGTGGACGGAGATCCCTCATGTGACACAGTTTGCTGATATAAACATTGATGGCATTATGGCATTGCGTAAAGAGTTAAACGCTAAACTAAAAAAATCAGAAGTTAAATTAAGTGTTACTGTATTTATACTTAAAGCAATTGCTCAAACATTGGCTGAATACGAACTCTTTAATTCGAGTTTGGTCGATAATGAACTGATTCTAAAGGATTACATTCACTTGGGTGTAGCGGTTGATACGCCAGCAGGGTTGGTTGTTCCAGTGATCCGTGATGTAAATAAAAAGTCATTGCAAGCGATTGCCAAAGAATTGGATGCCTTGGCTGAAAAAGCACGCAATAAAGCATTGGCTGTTGAAGACATTCAAGGTGCTACATTTACGTTATCCAATTTGGGCGGTTTGGGTGCGTCCCACTTTACGCCAATTGTAAACTCACCAGAAGTGGCCATTTTAGGCACAGGTCGTGCCTTGACAAAGGTGACCTATAACGATAAAGATAAGTCTTTAACGAATTCATTAGAGATGCCAATTGCATTATCGTATGATCATCGTGTGATTGATGGTGCCGATGGTGCACGATTTGTCCAATCGTTAACAACCAATATTGAATCGTTTGATAAGAAGTGGGTGAAATAATATGAATAAAGAACATCGTCAAAGTATTGTTATTGGATCTGGCCCTGGCGGTTATGCTGCTGCATTTTACCTGGCAGATCATGGTCATTCCGTTACTTTAATCGAGAAAGAGGACTTGGGTGGGGTTTGTTTAAATCGTGGCTGCATTCCATCAAAGGCATTATTAAATATTGCGGGCACCATCGATAAAACAGCCAAAGGCAAAGATCAAGGCCTAACGTTTTCGAAGCCAAAGATTGATTTAGATACCATGCGTGAATGGAAAAACAGTGTTGTTGAAAAGTTGCGTTCTGGTGTTGCTGGTTTAGCAAAAGCGCGAAAAGTGGATGTGATTCAAGGCCGTGCGGTGTTTGATGATGCTGCTACATTACGCGTTGAAACAGGGGATACTCAAACCTTTTATACCTTCGATAACTTAATTATTGCGACGGGTTCTCGTCCAATGGTGCCGGGTGTGATGGATTTAGGCAATCCTCGAATCATGACATCAACGGAAGCCTTGGATATTGAGGATATTCCAAATGTGTTATTGGTTGTTGGTGGCGGATACATTGGCATGGAACTGGGCAGTGTGTATGCAAGCTTGGGATCCAAGGTATCGGTTGTAGAAGCGTTACCTGAAATTCTAGCTGGTGCTGACTCCGACTTAGTTAAAGTGTTTCAAAAATACGTGTCCAAAAAAATGGATGAAATGATGCTATCCCATAAAGTAAAGAAGATGGCCACGAAGGGGAAGAAAATTGAAGTTGAAATGGAAACCCCAGACAATAAAACCATTAAAAAGCAATACGATAAGGTATTGGTGAGTGTTGGTCGACTACCCAACTCAGATGATCTAGCGTTAGATAACACGGACATTCAATTGGATGAGCGAGGCTGCATTAAGATTAATGATCAATGCCAAACAGCTGTTCCAAATATCTATGCGATTGGTGATGTGGCTGGCGGAATTCAATTGGCACACAAAGCGACAAAAGAAGCCAAAATTGCAGCGGAAACCATTTTAGGTAATCCAACGTTGCCATTGGCAGAGTTTGTGATTCCAGCGGTTGTTTTTACAGATCCGGAAATTGCTTGGGTTGGTTTAACTGAAAAAGAAGCGAAAGCGGATGGTATTACTGTTGATGTAAGTAAGTTTCCTTGGACAGCCAGTGGTCGTGCCTTAACATTAAACCGCACGGAAGGCTTAACTAAAGTTGTTTCTGATCCTGCGACAGGGCGAGTGCTTGGTGTTGGCATTGTTGGTGATCATGCCGGTGACTTAATTTCCGAAGCTGTGATGGTAGTGCAGTCAGGAATGACGGTTGTTGATTTGGCAGAGTCCATTCATCCACACCCAACATTATCGGAAAGTTTAATGGAGTCAGCTGAAAATGCTTTGGGCCATTGCACTCATATGATGCCATCAAAAAAATTAACACATATTTGATTTTTTAGTTTTATAATTTTTTAATTCGATCGATAACAACCCTATGAACATTGGAATTATTATTCCCGAGATAGGTGGTTATACATCGTTATCCATTGAGTTTCAAAAGTGGTATGCCATTATGGTTGCCTTGGGGCATTCAATTCATATTATTACGGGTCGTTCTAAGCAAATGATGAAACAGATGACTGTGATGAGTGATTTACACCATGAGAGTGATTTTAACATTGAGTTTGCTTCTCAGATGTTTCAGTACACGGATGAAAACGAGCAAGAGATTCAGGCGTTTAAAACCCAGGCCATCCGAATTCAGGGGATTTTGGATAATTGGGCAACCACCAATGCCTTGGATGTGATAGTGGTCGAAAATTATTTTTCAATTCCATCAAATTTACCTGTGTCTTATGCAACGTATCTGTTTTTTCAAAACTATGAGTGCAAAAAAATAATTAAGCACCATGACGCTTTTTATCGTGGTAACGTAAATAAGTTTACGCAAAATTCGTTTATTAAGCAGGTACTCTTGGCGTGTTTTCCGATTGATATGAAAGATACATTTCATATTTCTTGTAATCGAATTATTAAGTCGTATTTGAAAGAAAAGTGCAATGTTGATTCAATTATTATTCCTTACGTTATGGATCCACAGGCAGCGTCTAATTCATCGGACTTGCAAATGCTGTCATTGAGTGATGGGTTTCAAATCTTTCGAACGGATAAGGTATTGGTTCACTTTTCTGATTTATTGCCATCATCCAAACATGACCAGTTAATTTCTTTATTAGAGAAAATAAATGATGATTCATTTAAAATAGTTAGTATTGTTCGAAAGCACCGTGATTATGGTGATTATCATGAGTATTTGAATCAAATTATAACGGATAAAGGCCTTAAAGATCGCTTGGTATTACTATCAGAAGATGAAGTATTGGGAAATGATTCATATTCGTTGGATGATCTATTTCGGTTGTCCAAGGGAACGATATCCCTTGATTTAGGTGTTAGTTTTGGCCAGCCCATACATAAGGCGATTCAAAATAAATGTGACCTGTTATTTTGCACAGAATCTCAAATTGATTGGTTGGAGCTCAGTGATCTAGGTTGTAAAATGGTGAATATATCAGATGAAATGAATCAAGATGACGTTATACAAATTAATCGTCACCTTAATGATGATACCCGTTGGGGTGAGCAGAACTATACCTTAATGGAACAATATTATTCCAAGACTTTTTTGAAATATCTACTGAATAACTTGTTATTACGAATTTAGATGTCTTTTTCGAATGTTTTAAGAAAGATGTGAGCGATTTCGGAGCGATTGACCAATATCTTGATAATCGCTGACATTGGTACGGCCAAAAACATGCCGGCAACTCCCCAGATGTATCCCCAGAATAATAATGATAATAGGATAACAACTGGATGAAGGCCGAGGTTTTCACCCAATAGTTTTGGATCTAATATATTGCCGATGATGAATTGTGTTGCCATTAATAGTGATAGAATTAAAATTAACGATAAGCCAAATCCAAATTGTAAGAAGACCATAGGGATAGCCGCTACGATTGCAAATATTGACCCTATGTTTGGGATGAAGTTTAAAAAGAAGGTGAGAGTTGCAAGTAATAGCGCAACCTCTACTTTAAAGCTTATGAGTATAATAAAAGAGATTAATGCTGTTAGGAATGATGTGAAAAATTTGGTTGCAATATAACGCGTGATCTTTGATTCCACTTCATCGTCAATAATTTGTCGTGCTGTTTCTGATTTTTCGCCGATGGCAATAAACAGTAGAAAAATTAAAACAAGAACAATATTGCTGATAATGCCAACCACACTGCCTGATAGATAGCTGATCCAATCGAGGATGGGTAAACTTGTTAAAAATTGTTCAATGATGGAAAAATCGAGTTCAATATTAAACCGCTCTAAAATTGGTGAATTACTAATTTCGTCCACTAATACAAATAACTTTTCGTAATACAATCGACCACTTCGGATAAGTCGGCCAACCGATATACCAAGTAACAATGTTAAACCAGTAAAAATGGCTGACAAAATAGAGAATGTGAATAAAAGAGCAATAATTCTAGGCAGGCGTAGTTTTCGCATCATCCAACGTATGATTGGTGCGATGATAAAGTAAAGAAAAATTGAAAAAACAAATGGCACCAAAATCGTTTTCATTGAATATAGTGCAAAAGTAAGTGCAATTGAACTTAAGGTAATTAAGCTTGCTGGTATGATATTGTCTCTTAACGGTGTCATTGTGGTAATAATATCATTATTCAATGGTTTTCACTAGGAGGCCATTCGTGGTTCTAATGGATAATAATGGTTTGATTCGTTACTCGAATCGCTGATTTAATTGCGGTGGGCTTTGTTTGTAACTTTTCCAGTCGTCAAATACATCCATCATTTTAAATGATTGATGTGTTATTGCTGTTTGGATGGGTGTCGAAAATTCCGAATGCCGAATATTTGTTAGCGCGCCTTTCTTTAATAATGCAATCGCCATGGTTGTGTTATTGTGGCGAGCAGCCCAGTGTAGTGGCACTTGTCCATACATATCAGGAATGTTTGGGTCGGCACCTTCAGCTAATAAATGAATGACATTTTTTGTGTAATTCATTCTTGCAGCACTTGCCAGTGGGGTTGTTTTTGAGCGAGATTGAGTGTTGACGGGGATAAGAAGTTGATGAATAAGATATGAGATTAACTCACTGTTTTCGTGATTTGCAGCCACCAAGTGCAATAAAGATAGTTTGTTATTAGATGCATTTTGAAGATGAGTTTGGTTCACAAATGGCGCCATGGTTTGAATTAATGTTAAGTCACCTTCTTTTGCTGCGATGCTAAGCGGGCTTATTCCGTTTAAACTAGAAAGTGGTGAGTGATTATTTGACAGGAGTGTTGATACCTTATGGTAGTGCTTTAGATGAACGGCTTCGCAAAGTTGAGAAAATTTTGGCTTTAGTTCAGGGTATTTTTTTTGCAATGCGTCATAGGTGTCTTTAAATCCATATTCACTTTCTCGCCAGCGGTAAAATGCAGCGGTGACTGGATCAACCCCATCGTTATTAGGTTCAACGGAATAGTTGGCCCTAACGAGTTGTTGTGAAATTTGCGCACGACCTGAAAATACAGCAATGAGTAGGGGAGAGGTTCCAGTTATGTTGGGTTGGTCGCTACGATTGGTAGGATCACGTTCCAATAATATTTTTACGGTTTTTTTATGCCCATGGATGGTTGCTCGAACCAATGGAGATTCGTTGTTCTGGTCAAATACAGCGGGTGAGGCGCCTCGATTTAAAAGTTCGCTTACAAATTGATTGTGACCGTAAGATGCCGCTAAGTGGAGTGGTGTTTTGCCATGAAATTCTTGGTGGATGACATCTGGACGCAAGTGCGAAAGACTGTCCAAGCGAGTAAGGTCGTTATTAAGTGCCGCCCAATGAATTGGCGGAATGCCATTCTGTTGGGTTTGTGCCAATAACTTTTGAGCATCTCGGCGAAAGCTCATCGCTTCGTTTCGGTAATGAGCTGCAGTAAGATATTGATGATAGACGGCCGTTGCAGATACTGCTCCAACAGCACTCAGTGTGGTTGATGGATGGTTGACGCAGAAGTTGATCATATCTGTCGCTGAATCTTTTAGTGATGCCATTGCTTGAAATATGTGTTCGTCTGTTGATTTAAATCGTTTTGAATGAGTTAAGGCCTTTGGGATGCTTTGATTTTTTAATGTGGTTTTTAGAATGGCTAGCATTAATGCAACTATAGCAAGATAGTGGTCCGAATAGAAGCGTTTTGACTCGAAATAGTATTTGTATTAGACAATGATTAAATGATTTAAATAAGAAAGTGAAAATGATAGGAGGTGAGATGAGATTTGTTGCTGACAAGGCAAGTGAGAAGTGAAGCCCGCAGTTTATGCACATAAATGAGGACTGGAACGAACAGTTAACGCAGGCAGGAAGTAATATCATAAGCGTCAAATCATTTTGGAGATAGCGATGAGGGTAGCAGATCCGAATTTAAAATTTAAAGTAACTTTAAATTTGGCTCCCCCGGTAAGATTCGAACTTACGACCCAGCGGTTAACAGCCGCTTGCTCTGCCACTGAGCTACAGGGGAGTGACTAAGGTTAATATTAAAAAGTGAAGCTAAATAAATCAAGCTTTTTATTAATAAAACATTGATTTTTTTTTATTAACCGAAATTTATTTAATGGGTAGTAATATTTTTGTGAAAATGATCGAGAATAAATGAGGTGCCATTTTTACCATAATTGGTTTGATAATAGTGCTATTTTTGTTAATCTTTAATTAGGAGGATTCCCATTATGTTTAAAGATATGAAAGTCGTTTATGCGGCTGGTTTTATTTTAATGACGTTATTTGGAGTATATTATTATCAAGACATTTTATTTCATAATCCAAATGTTTTAAATCAAAAAAAGACTCAATCTGCGCCAACTACTGTTGCAGACACTGTTGAGAGAAAATTTAATGTTGCTGGAATGTATTGCGATAGTTGCCGTGTTAAGGTTGAAACTGCAGTAAAGGCATTGCCTGGTGTCCAATCGGTGGCATTGGATTTAGAATCAGGTGAAATGAAAGTTGTTTATAATAAGTCACAAGAGACCATTCAAGAAACATTAGCGGCTGTAAAGGAACTGGGATATACGCCCGGTTTAAAAAGTAATTCAGGGAAGTTGCAAGTCATGGACTTCAACGTAACGTTTAAATAATTATGGATCAGTTACTTATTTCATTAGCATTGGTTCCCGTTCTTGGTATTCTTGGCCAGTGGATCGCTTGGCGGACACGGTTACCATCAATTATTGTTTTATTACTACTGGGCTTTTTAGTTGGCCCTGTGTTTTCTGTATTGGATACGGACGCTGTTTTCGGGGATATTTTATATCCGCTAGTATCGTTATTAGTAAGTGTGATTGTTTTTGAGGGTGGTTTGAATCTTCGAATCCGCGATTTAAAAAACATTGGATCATCGCTATTTCGTTTGGTATTAATTGCGCCAATTATCACCATCACGTTAATGTACTTAGCAACGCACTATATTTTGGGTGTATCCTCAGAGTTATCGATTATGTTTTCTGCCTTAATGGTTATTACCGGCCCAACGGTGATTATTCCATTATTACGACATATTAAAGTGAGTCCTAAAATTTCTTCCTTAATACGTTGGGAAGGGATATTAATTGCGCCAATAGGTACTTTTTTAATCGTATTGGTCTATCAGTCCGTTTTTATATCGTCTGACCATGTATTGAAGTTGACCTTGTTGTTGTTGATTAAAATCATGGCCGTATCTACCTTTTTAGGGTTGTTATTTTCTGGCGCAATTATTTTGTTCTTTAAACGAAATTGGGTGCCGGACTTTTTACAAGAATTATTTACACTGCTGATTGTTTTTGTTGCATTTATTGGGTCCAATATTGTTCAGCAAGATTCTGGTATTTTAACGGTTGTTTTAATGGGAATTATTCTTGCAAAC